>DASYGT010000056.1:0-16270 GCA_035999365.1 Jatrophihabitantaceae bacterium | reverse complement strand
GTCGCACGCCAACTCGCTGCAGCAGAGGCCGAGCACGCGGAGCGGCTGCGGCAGTTGGCGGCGCACGTCGCCGAGGTCGAACTGGCTGAGGTCGAACTGGCTGAGGTCGAGCTGTCCCCGACGGCGAGCGAGCAGCCCGCGACGCCGGAGCCGATGACCGTCGCGATGTCGCCTATCGTTGCGCCGCTTGCCCCAGAGGACGATTCGCACGTGCCGCACCGCCCCGGTGACCCGTTCGCCGCGATGCCGCACATCACTCCGTTCGCCGACGCCGACGTCGACGAGACGGACACGAACGACGCGGGATATGCGGGTCGGCGCCGCAGCGCAGGCGAAGGGCCGGCGTTGCCCGGCGGTCGCCACGCAGGCGGCGAGGCGGACTGGGCGACAGCCCGTCCCGAGGGTGGGCGCCGCCGACGGCGGGACGACGACGACGGGGTCGACATCCTCGCCGAAATCCTGCGTCGGGAAGGTCAGCGCAGCTGACCGGTGCTCAGCGCACCGACGATCCCGTTGCGAGTCCGGTGTCGAGGATCCGCGACCACTGCGCGGCGATCCGTCCGCGCCGTTTGCTGTCGTCGGTCAGCAGGTTCGCCAGCCCGAGCCCGCGCGCGAGGTCGAGCGTCGCCTGCACCGTCTCGCGCACGCCCGGCTCGGCCTCGTCGACGCCGAGCAACTCGACCACGATGCGGTGGATTTCGCGGCCGATTCGCGCCTCCAGCGGGACGATCTGTTCGCGGAGCTGCGGTTCGGACGCGGCGGTAACCCACAGGGTCAGGGCGGCGCGGAACAGCGGGCCGCTGAACAGCCCGAACACCACGTCCACCACTCGCGCTGTGTCGGGCGAGCCGGGCAGCTCGGCCAGTTCCGCGCGCAAGTTGGACGCGCGCTCCTGACTCACGTGCTCCAGCGCAGCGGTGAATAGTGATTCGCGGGTCGGGAAGTGGTGCTGTGCGGCGCCCCGCGAGACCCCGGCTCGTTCGGCGACCACCGCCACCGTGCTGGCTGTCCAGCCGAGTTCGGCGAGGCACGTGATCGCTGCTTCGAGCAATCGGGCACGCGTCGCACGGCTGCGGTCCTGCTGCGGCGCGCGTGTCGTGACGACGGTCATGACTGCCGGGCCCAGGCGGGTGGGCGGCGCTCCAGGAAAGCCAGCATGCCTTCGCGCGCCTCGTCCGAGCCGAACAGCCGCGCGGACTGCTCCTTCAGCTGCCCGGCGCGCTCGTCGAATGCGGCGAGCGTCGATCGCGTCGTCAGCGGTTTGGTCTCCGCCAGCCCCTGCGGAGAACAGAGCCGCAGCGAGTTGGCGATCGCCTCGATCTCCACGCCCGTATCTGCGACCGCGCAGGTAATCAGCCCGCAGGCCTGCGCGGCGGCCGCGTCGAACGTCTCGCCGGTCAGGTAGTAGCGAGCGGCCAACCGTTGCGTCATCCGTCCGAGCGTCGTGACCGAGATGATGGCCGGGGCCAATCCCAGCCGTACCTCGGTGAAGGCGAACGTCGATGACGGGCCGGCCACGGCGATGTCGCACGCGCCGACCACTCCCAGACCGCCCGCGCGAACGTTGCCGTCGACGCGTGCGATCACCGGCTTGGGCAGGGCGACGATCGCGCGGAGCAGATCGAGCATTCGCGTCGTGCCTGCCGCCGGGCCACCCTCGGCAGCCGACTCCTTCAGGTCTGCGCCGGCGCAGAACGTCGTACCGGTGTGGCCGAGCACAACTGCACGCACATCGGCGTCCGACGCAGCCGAGTGCAGATGTGCACTCACCTCACCGACCAACTGTGCAGACAGGGCGTTGCGGTTCTCGGGCGAATCCAGCACGAGCGTCGCAACGGCACGGTCGACGCTGTAATGCACGAGTTCGGTCACGACGACTCCAGGGCGGTGTGCGGACAGCGGTCAGTACGACTTCGGCAGCCCGAGGCTGAACTGGGCGACGAAGTTCAGGATCATCTCGCGACTCACCGGCGCCACGCGGCCGACCCGCGCACTGGCGAGCAGCGCACCGAGGCCGTATTCGCTGGCGAAGCCGTTGCCGCCCAAGGTCTGCACGGCCTGGTCGACGCTACGAACGGCAACCTCTGCCGCCGCGTACTTCGCCATGTTCGCGCACTCGCCCGCACCGAGGTCGTCGCCCGCGTCGTAAAGGGTCGCAGCCTTCTGCATCATCAGCTTGGCCTGCTCGAGCTCGATCTTCACCTGTGCGAGCGGGTGGGCGAGACCCTGGTGTGAACCGATCGGTGCGTCCCATACGGTGCGTTCCTTGGCGTACTTGACGGCCTTGTCGAGCGCGTACCGTGCGGTGCCGATCGACAAGGATGCTGCCATGATCCGCTCGGGATTGAGACCGGCGAACAGCTGCGCCAGGGCTGCGTCCTCGTCGCCCACCAGGGCATCCGAGGGCAACCGAACGTCGTCCATGTAGAGCAGGAACTGCTTGTCGGTCATGGCAATGTCCATGTCGATCGCACGGAACTCGAAGCCCGGCGCGTCGGTGGGCATCGCGAAGAGCGCGGGTTTCAGCCGCCCGGTCTTGGCGTCCTCGGTTCGACTGACGATCAGAACGGCGTCAGCGCGGTCGACACCGGACACGTAGATCTTGCGCCCCGAGAGCAGCCAGTCGGCACCGTCGCGGCGCGCCGTCGTGGTGATCTTGTGCGAGTTCGATCCCGCGTCCGGCTCGGTGATGCCGAACGCCATCATGAATGTGCCGTCGGCGATGCCGGGCAACCAGCGCTGCTTCTGCTCCGATGTGCCGAAGCGGGCGATCACCGTCCCGCAGATGGCCGGCGAGACCACCATCATGAGCTGGCTGCTGCCGGCCGCCGCCAGCTCCTCCTCGACCAGCGACAGCTCGTACATCCCACCGCCACCGCCGCCGTGCTCCTCCGGCAGGTTGACCCCCAGGAAGCCGAGCTTGCCCGCCTCGCCCCACAGCTCGTCGGTGTGCTCGCCTGCCTTGACCTTCGCCCGGGTGTATTCGTACCCGTAGCGCCCGCCGAGCTCGGCCACAGCGTCACGCAACGCCTTCTGCTCGTCCGTCTCGGTGAAGTTCACGATGTCTCCTCTTCCTGCGTACTGACGTTCTGGGTCACGACGGCGAGGACTGCGCCGACATCGACCTGCTCGGCTTCACGTACCAGCAATTCGGCGACCCTCCCGTCGACCGGCGCATTGATCTGGTGTTGCATCTTCATCGCTTCGAGCCACAGGATCGGTTGACCAGCAGACACGATGTCGCCGACGGCGACGCCGATGCGCAGGACCGATCCCGGCATGGGGGCCAGAAGGGACCCCGCTGCGACGGATGCCGCCGGGTCGGCGAACCGGGGTGCGGCGACCAGATGGACGCTGCCCATCGGGGAATCCACGTACACGTCCTCGCCGTAGCGAACGACGCTGAACCGTCGATGCACACCGTCGACGTCGAGGACGACCTCGTCCGGGGTGCTCGACACGACCGCGACTGCGTCGTCGAGGATCTGCAGCCCGTTGCGCGTGCCGCGGTGGACGACGTCGTGAGGGCCTGACGGTCCCGTGAACAGGGTGTGCTGCGGCTGGCTGAACACGTTGCGCCACGTACTGGGGATTTCGCCGAGCACGGGAGCAGCTGCCCGCGCGCCCGCGTCCGCGGCGACGGCGGCCGCGACAGCCGCCAGGCGCTCGGCCTGCTCGCCGACGAGCGGTGCGGCCAGCTCAGGCAGCCCATGATCGGTGAAGAAAGCAGTTGTCGTGTCGCCGCGCCGGAATGCCTGATGGCGAAGGACATTCACCAGTAGGTCGCGATTGGTGACGAGCCCGTGCAGCGCTGTCCGCTGCAACGCGCCGCTCAGCAGCGTGATCGCGTGTTCGCGCGTCGGTGCCCATCCGATCACCTTGGCGAGCATCGGGTCGTAGTGGATGCCGACGACCGTCCCGTCGACCACACCGCTGTCGAGACGTATTCCGGAGTCCGCGGTTCCGACCGCGAACTCGATGTCCGCGCCCGGTACCCGCAGTCGATGGACGACCCCGCTTTGCGGTTGCCAGTCCGCGGCCGGGTCCTCGGCGTAGAGGCGTACTTCGATTGCGTGACCATGCACCGGGGGCGGCTCTGGTTCGAGCGCCCCACCACCTGCGACGAGCAGCTGGAGCGCCACCAGGTCCAAGCCCGTGGTGCACTCCGTGACGGGGTGCTCGACCTGCAGCCGGGTGTTCATCTCGAGGAAGAAGAACTCGCCCTGCTCGTCGGCGAGAAACTCGACGGTACCCGCACCTGCATAGCCGATCGCCTTCGCCGCCGAGCGTGCGGCGTCGAACAGCCTCTCGCGCATCCCGTCGACGCGCTCGACCAGAGGCGACGGTGCCTCCTCGATGACTTTCTGGTGGCGCCGCTGGATGGAGCACTCGCGCTCGCCCACGGCCCAGACCGTGCCGTGCATGTCGGCCATGATTTGCACCTCGATGTGCCGACCCGTGGCGAGATACGGCTCGCAGAACACGGTGGGATCGCCGAATGCACTGGCGGCTTCGGCGCTCGCAGCCTCGACTTCGCGCGTGAGCTCAGCAAGGTCGGTGACGATTCGCATGCCCCGGCCGCCTCCACCCGCAGATGCCTTGATCAGAACGGGTAGATCGGCGTCCGTCACGGCATCGGGCCGAAGCTCGTCGAGCACGGGGACCCCGGCTGCCGCCATAAGTCCCTTTGACTCGATCTTGCTCCCCATCGCGGCGATCGCGTCCGGAGGCGGCCCGATCCACGTCAACCCGGCGGCGATGACCGCGCGGGCGAACCCGGCGTTCTCGGAGAGGAAGCCGTAGCCCGGATGCACGGCATCGGCGCCGGCACGGCGGGCAGCGTCGATGACGGCCTCGGCTCGCAGATAGGTCTGCGCGGGGGTGCTGCCGGGAAGGCGGACGGCGGCGTCGGCCTCGACGGTGTGAGGCGACTGTGCGTCCGCATCGGAGAACACCGCGACAGTGGCGATGCCCTGATCGCGACACGTGCGGAATACGCGGCGGGCGATCTCACCGCGGTTCGCCACCAGTACCGAGCTGATCGGGCGGGTGTCGCCCGTCGAGGCGTTCACAGGCGGAACACCCCGTAGCCGTCGGCGCCCTGTACCGGCGCGGTGTGAATCGCCGACAGGGCGATGCCGAGCACCGTCCTGGTATCGCGCGGATCGATGATGCCGTCGTCGTACAGACGTCCGGAGAGGAACGGGGCGAGCGACTCGGTTTCGATCTGTGCCTCGACGTATTGGCGCATCTGCTCGTCTGCCCCCTCGTCGTACTCCTGACCGCGGCTCTGCGCGGCCTGCCGAGCGACGATCGAGAGAACCCCCGCCAGCTGCGCAGGTCCCATGACGGCCGACTTGGCGTTCGGCCAGGTGAACAGGAACCGTGGTGCGTACGCGCGCCCGCACATGCCGTAGTTCCCCGCGCCGTAGGACGCGCCCATGGTGACGGTCAGGTGCGGCACCCGCGAGTTCGATACCGCGTTGATCATCAACGCGCCGTGCTTGATGATGCCCGCCTGCTCGTACTCCTTGCCGACCATGTACCCCGTCGTGTTCTGCAGGAACAGCAGTGGGGTGTCCGCACGGTTTGCCAGCTGAATGAAATGCGCCGCCTTCTGCGCCTCTTCACTGAAGAGCACGCCGCGCGCATTCGCCAGGATGCCGATCGGGTAGCCGTGCAGATCGGCCCATCCGGTCACCAGGCTGGTGCCGTAGAGCGGTTTGAACTCGTCGAAGTCCGATCCGTCGACGAGCCGGGCGATCACCTCGCGCGGATCGAACGGGATCTTGAGATCGGACGGGACGATGCCGAGCAGGTCCTCAGGGTCGTGCACCGGGGGGGCAGGCTCGGGCTTGGGGGCAGGTCCCCGTTTTCGCCAGTTGAGCCGCGCGATGATCTGCCTCCCGATGCGGATCGCGTCCTGTTCGTCTGCGGCCATGTAGTCGGCCAGTCCGGACCGTCGTGCGTGCATCTCGGCACCGCCGAGCGATTCGTCGTCGGACTCCTCACCGGTCGCCATCTTCACCAGTGGTGGTCCGGCGAGGAAGACCTTCGCCCGTTCCTTGACCATCACCACGTAGTCGCTCATGCCCGGGATGTATGCACCGCCGGCAGTCGAGTTGCCGAAAACGAGTGACAGCGACGGGATCCCTGCCGCACTCGCTCGCGTCAGATCCCGGAAGATCTGACCTCCCGGAATGAAGATCTCCTTCTGTGTCGGCAGGTCCGCGCCGCCGGACTCGGTCAGACCGATCGAGGGCAGGCGGTTCTCATGCGCGATCTCGGCCGCGCGAAGCACCTTCTTCAACGTCCATGGGTTCGACGCGCCACCTCGCACCGTCGGGTCGCTGCCATTGATCATGCATTCGACGCCACTCACAACGCCGATACCGGTGACGACGCTCGCGCCGACGGTGTAGTCGCTGCCCCACGCCGCGAGGGGCGACAACTCCAGGAACGGCGAGCCCGGATCGACGAGCAACTCGATGCGTTCGCGCACGGTGAGCTTGCCGCGGTCGTGGTGCCGGTCCACGTACTTCGGGCCGCCGCCGGCTACCGCCTTGGCGTGTTCGGCCTCCAGCCCGGCGAGCTTGTCGAGCATGGCGTCACGATTGGCAGCGAAGTCGGCCGACTGCGGATCCACCGCGCTGCGCAGGACGCTCATGCCGTGTACCCGAGCAACTTGGCTGCGAGGCCCGTCAGGATCTCGTCCGTCCCGCCGCCGATACCGAGGATACGCATGTCTCGGTACTGCCGTTCGATCTCCGCCTCGCGCATGTATCCCATCCCGCCGTGAAGTTGTACCGCGCGGTCGACCACCCACATGCCCGTCTCAACCGCGGTGTTCTTCGCGAAGCACGCCTCCTTGACGAGGTCGTTCTCGCCCGACGCGGCGCGTTCCGCGATCGACCGTGTGTAGACGCGAGCGACCTCCACGCGCCGGGCCATCTCCGCGAGGGTGTGCTGCACGGTCTGTCTGCTGATCAGCGGGCGGCCGAACGTCTCGCGCATACGGCACCAATCGACGGCGAGGTCGAGGCACCGCTGCGCGCTGGAATATGCCTGTACCGCAAGACCGATTCGCTCGCTCACGAAGTTCTGCGCGATCTGCACGAACCCCGTGTTCTCGTGGCCGACCAGGTTCTCGGCGGGGACGTGCACATCGGTGTACGACAGCTCGGCGGTGTCGGAGCAGAGCCACCCCATCTTGTCGAGCTTGCGCGTCACCGTGAATCCCGGAGTGCCCTTCTCGACGACGACGAGCGAGATTCCGTGAGCTCCCGCATCGCCGGTGCGGACCGCGGTGACGATGAAATCGGCCCGCGCGCCTGACGTGATGTAGGTCTTGGCGCCGTTGATGACGTAGTGATCGCCGTCGCGCTTGGCCGTGGTCCGGACGCCGGCGACATCGGATCCGCCGTCGGGCTCGGTGATGGCTAGCGAGCCGATGAGCTCGCCGGCGAGAGTCGGCCGTACCCAGCGATCGATCTGCGCCGGGTCTCCGGCCGCGACGATGTGCGGCAACGCGATCCCCGATGTGAACAGTGAGGCAAAGAGGCCGCCCGACGCGCCTGAGTAGTGGAGCTCCTCGCAGAGCACGACGCCGTCGATGGCGTCGCCACCGCCCCCGCCGACCGATTCCGGGTACGACAGCCCGATCAGCCCGAGCTCGGCTGCCCGCTTGTGCAGCGCTCGCGGCAGTTCCCCGATGCGTTCCCAATCGTCGAGATAAGGCAGGACATCGGATCGTACAAATTTGCCGACCGTCTCACGCAGCGCGCGTCGCTCGGGGGTGTCGAAGGCGCTCACAGCAACTCCTCCGGGACATCGACGACGCGTGAGGCGAGCCATTCACCGAGGGCCTTCGCCTGTGGATCATGCCGCGCATTCGACGCGACGCCGTCACCGAGAATTGCCTCGATGACGAAGTTCAGCGCCCGCAGGTTCGGCAATTCGAATCGAGTGACGCGCAATGGCTGCGTTTCGGGGAGCAGCTCCTGGAACTTGTCCACGGTGAGCTCGGTCGACAGCCACGACCAGGTTTCTTCGCTGCGCGCCCAGACGCCGACGTTGGCGTTGCCGCCCTTGTCGCCGCTGCGGGTGCCGGCGACCGTGCCGAGCGGTACGCGCCGCGAAGGCCCCGATCGTGTCCGATCCTGACCACCTGCCGGTCCGGATCGGACAGAATCGGCGTCGAGCGGCCGGGTCTCGGATGCTGGGGCGATGTCCACCCGCGTGCCGTCGGCCAGCACTGCGACATGGGGGACGCTCCAGCGGTCGACGTAGGCAGCGGTGAATACGCCGTAGGGCGTCGCGTCGCCCGGCGGTGCGGTGACGTGGAAGCCCGGATAACTCGACAGCGCCAGCTCGATGGCCGCACCCGAGAACTCTCGCCCCACCTTCTTCGGGTCGTTGCCCCGTGCCACACAGTGCAGCAGGGCGGCTGCTTCCTCTTGCACATCGGCGTCGGCATGACCGGTGCGCGCGAGCGTCCACGTCGCGTCGAGATGTGCGAGCTGCGCCTTGATCAACGCCGCTTTTGCCTCGATGTGATTGCCCGTGAGCACGAACGTGACCTCGTTGCGGAACCCGCCGAGCTTGTTCAACCCGACCTTCACCGTCGGCGGCGGCGCCTGTCCCTGCGCTTGGCCGATGCGGACGCGGTCGATTCCCTCCTGCGCGAGGGAGATCGTGTCGAATCGTGCGGTCACGTCGGGCCCGGCGTACTGCGGCGAGCCGATCTCGTAGAGCAGCTGAGCCGTTACCGTGCCGACCGTCACCGCGCCACCCGTTCCTGGGTGTTTGGTGATCACGCTGGAACCGTCGGCATACACCTCCGCGACGGGGAACCCGGGGCGGCCGAAATCCGGTATCTCTTCGGCGAAGAATGCATAATTCCCGCCGGTGGCCTGCGGGCCGCACTCGATGACGTGCCCGGCCACCACGGCGCCGGCGAGCGCGTCGTAGTCGGTGGGCGACCAGCCGAAGTGCGCGGCTGCGGGGCCCACCACGAGGGATGCATCGGTCACCCGACCGGTGACGACGATGTCGGCGCCCATGCGCAGACATTCGACGATGCCCCAGGCGCCGAGATAGGCGTTCGCGGCCAGGGGTTCGCCGAGTCCCAGCTCCGACGCACGCTCACGCAGGTCGTCGCCCTCGACGTGGGCGACCACGAGGGAGATGCCGAGCCGGTCGGCGAGCGTGCGTACCGCGCCGGCGAGGCCTGCTGGATTCAGCCCACCGGCGTTCGCGACGATCCGCACTCCGCGGTCGGTCGCCTCACCGAGGCACGTTTCCAGCTGGCGCAGGAACGTCTTCGCATACCCGAGCGACGGGTCCTTCAGCCGGTCACGGGCAAGAATGAGCATGGTCAACTCGGCGAGGTAGTCGCCGGTGAGCACGTCGAGCTCGCCCCCGGTGAGCATCTCGTGCATGGCCGAGGCGCGATCGCCGTAGAACCCCGATGCATTGCCGATGCGGATGACATCGCGGACGGCGCCGGCGGGACGGTCCGCCGTCATGCGGGAACCGACGGCGCTCGGCCCGGTCCGGGCGGACCGGCGAAGGCTTGAGCGATGTCGAGCCATGCGCCGGCGTCGTCGCCGTCGGCCAGCAGCGCGAGGTCGCTGCGGTGCCGGCGTTGGGTGACGAGCAGGCAGAAGTCGAGTGCCGGGCCGCTGACCCGCTGCGCGGCATCGCTCGGCCCCCACGTCCACGTTTCGCCGTCCGGCGCATCGAGTTCCACCCGGAACTCCTCGGCGGGTGCTGCCCGGTCGCGGACAAGGAAGGCGAAGTCGCGAGTGCGCACCCCGATGTGCGCGATGTGCCGCAACCGCGGAGTCGGCTCGCGTGTCACGCCGAGCGCGTCGACGACGTCCTGCCCGTGCGCCCAGGTCTCCATGAGCCGGGCAGTGGCCATCGACGTGGCGCTCATCGGTGGCCCGAACCAGGGGATCTTGGTTCCCGGCGCCACGCCGGCAAGGGCGTCGACGAGCGTGTCCCGCCCGGCCCGCCAGTCGGCCAGCAAGGTCTTGGGCGGCGCTGCGGCACGCTCGGCGGCGGCGCGGTCGACGTAGCCGTCGAACTCGGCCAGCGCGCGGTTGAGCTCGGCGTGGAACTCCTCCGGATCGGTCGCGGCGAGCGCTGCGACGTCGTCCGTCCAGGCCAGATGGCCGATCTGGTGGGCGATGGTCCACCCGTCGGCCGGCGTCGGCCTGGCCCAGTCGGCCTCGGCGAGTGGGGCCACGACGGCGTCGAGTGCCGAGCACTCGGCGCGCAGGTCGGCTATGACGAGGGTTGCATCAGCCACCTGCCGAGGGTCGCAGCTCGACCTGAATAAAGCAATGACGCTTGCTTTTTTCTCGGAGGGGTCGACGGGCCAAGTCGGGCGGATGACCTGCTCCGGTTAGGCCGGGGCAACTCTCGAAAGCGCGAGCGTGCCGCCGACTGGGAGCTACGGCATCGGGTGCCGCGAGACCTCGGCGAGGCGCGCCAGCTCTGCCGTTCGATCCGGATCGGGAAGCGGCCCGACGGCGGCGCCCAGCAGCCCGCTGTTCGGAATGTTCACCACGCCGTCTGCGGTCTCCATCGTTGTGTACGTCAGCCCGACGGAGGTGACGGTTCCGTCGATAGTGCCGCCGAGTGCTCCGGAGCGAACCCGGATTCGCTCTCCAGGCACGTACGGACGCGAGAACAGCAGGACGAGCCCGGCGAAGAGATTGCCCAGGGATTGCTGGGCTGCAATGCCGAGAATCACGCCGGTGACGGCACCGCCGACAAGCAAGTGGCCGACCGGCACCTGGAACAGATCCAGAGCTACCAACAGCACAGCGAAGTACCCCAGGAGCAGGATCGCCAGGCGTAGGGGCGTAGCCGCGGCTGACCCGGCGCGCTGCTTGCTCACGCGCGTCACCTCTTCGGCCGCACTACGCGTAGCGAGCACTCCGAACGCGACGTACAACGCACCGCACCCGTACGCAATGAGGCGGACGTTCGCACTGTGCGCGTGCACGCCGCCGATGCCATGCGTAACGCCGTCGAGCGTGAAGGCAAGGACGGCGAATGCCACGGCCCGGCGGAAATCCGGCTTCACTCGTGCTTCGACAGCACGCAGGGCCGCGCGCACCGGTGCTCGGTCATCCAAGAACAGTCGCGAAGGTGCCATATCCCCTGTCTACCGAGGGGATCGGTGTGCCGACAGGGCGCCTTACCGCATTGCCAAGAGCTCAGCCGAACTTGCGGATCATCGACATCGGCGCGTGCCGCAGCACGACCGAGAGCGGAATCCAGGGCCACGGTGGCACTTTGGCCGTTGCCGGTTCGCGCTCGATTGCGCGCACCATGGCGCGGACGCCCGACGGTGTGTCCGACATCATCGGTGCGTTCTGCGCTACTTGGTCATTCATCTCCGACGCGATGTAGCCCGGAAAGAGCGTCGTGACCGCGATCGGGGTGCCGAGGACATCGCCGCGTATCCCCTCGGCCAGGTGGGCGATGCCCGCCTTGGTTGCCGCGTAGGTGGTCAGCGCTCCCGGCAGACCTCGCATCGCCCCCATCGACGAGATGACCACGAGGTGACCTGCATTCGCCTTGCGGAAGATCTCCATGGCCGCCTCGCACTGGGCGAGTGCGGCGACGAAGTTCGTCATTGCGGTCTCACGATTGGCGTCGAACCGGCCGGTGCCGATGGGCGCGCCTTTACCGAGCCCCGCGTTGACCACGACGCGGTCGATCCCGTCGAGATCGCTGGCCAGATCACGGAAGACCACGAACACGGCGTCGTGATCGTTGACATCGAGCGGGCGTACGACCACGGTCCGATCGGGATGCGAGCGCAGGATCTCCTCGCGAAGTTCCTCAAGCCGATCGAGACGGCGCGCGCAGATCGCCAGGTCGTGACCCTTGGCGGCGAACTGCCGGGCCATCTCCGCGCCGAGGCCGGAGCTAGCTCCGGTGATGAGGATGCGCTTACGGAACAAGGCATTTCTCCGTTCGGTCAGTGGCTGTCGAACGGCCAGCCTTGATCGGCATCGGGACGCGGCGCGCCCCGGTGCATCCGCCCAGCCGTGGCCATCACAGCCTGCGTCACGTCCACGCCGCTCTGGTCTGCGAGCAAGAACACGGCGTAACCGAGTTCGCCCAGCCGTTGGGGCCAATCCGGCCCGGGCCGAAATGGGCGCCGCCCCCGCTCGGTGCTCGCGGTGGCGCTCGCCGTCAGCGATCCGAGCAGCATCTGCAGTTCGAGAAGCAACGTCGGCACGGTCGCATGCATGTCCGCGCTGTCGGCACTCTGGGCGACGATTTGTTGCAAGTCAGCACTCACGACCCGCCAACCTAACGTCCCAGTACGATTCCGGCGAGACCCGAGCGATATTGCTCGCTCAGCAAGTGCAGCTTTTCAGCGGCCGCTCCAGTGCGGGCGGACGTCCTGCCGACGATTCGAGGACCACTTCCGGTGAGCACCGCAAGCCCGGCCCCGACCGGCGGCGCTCGTCCCGCACGGCTACGCGTCGGGATCGTCAGTGCCGGGCGAGTCGGTGCCGCCCTCGGGGCAGCGCTCTCGCGTGCGGGCCACGATGTCGTCGCGGCGAGCGCCGTGTCGACGATGTCGGTGCGCCGCTCCCAGCTGATGCTGCCGGGTGTGCCCCTCCTCCCACCGGACGAGGTCGTCGCCGTTGCAGATTTCGTGGTGCTCGCGGTTCCCGACGACGCGCTGCGCTCTCTGGTGACCGGACTCGCAACCACGCAGACGTGGCGCCCTGGCCAGCTCGTGGCGCACACATCGGGTGCGCACGGCATCGACGTGCTCGACCCGGCGGCGGCCCGTGGTGTCGTCGCTCTCGCGTTGCATCCGGTGATGACCTTCGCCGGCCGCGCCGAGGACATCGATCGGCTCACCGGCGCGAGTTGGGGCGTCACCGCCACCGACGACATGCGCCCGGTGGCTGAGGCTCTGGTGATCGAGATGGGCGGCGAGCCCGTGTGGGTGCCGGAATCGGCACGGCCGCTCTATCACGCAGCACTCACGATCGGATCGAATCACCTCGTCACGCTCGTCAACGATGCGCTGTCACTCCTTGCCGCCGCGGGCGTCGAGCAGCCGGCCCGTCTTGTCGCGCCGCTGTTGAGCGCATCTCTCGACAACGTGCTGCGGCTCGGCGATGCTGCGCTCACCGGCCCGGTCTCGCGGGGTGACACAGCCACCGTCGCTGCCCACGTTCACACCATCGCGGCACAGGCGCCCGAGGCGCTTGCAGCGTACGTCGCGATGGCGCTGCGCACTGCCGAGCGTGCGGAGTCGGCCGGACAGCTCGATCCGGCTCAGGCCAACGCGATCCGCCGCGCACTGGAGCACGAATGAAGGTTGTCACCAGCCGGTCGGAATTCGCGGCCGCCCGCCGCGAGATGCGCAGCCCGATCGGTCTCGTCCCCACGATGGGTGCCCTGCACGCCGGCCACGCGGCCTTACTCAGAGGCGCTGGCGAGGCGTGCGATTCCGTCGTGGCAACCGTGTTCGTCAATCCCATGCAGTTCGGCCCCGGTGAGGATCTGGCGCGATATCCGCGTTCGCTGGAGCGAGACCTGGACATGTGCCGTGCGGCCGGCGTCGAGCTGGTGTGGGCGCCCTCTGTCGGCGACGTCTACCCGCACGGCGACGCGATGGTCACCGTCGACCCCGGCGCCCTAGGCAGTGAACTCGAAGGACTCGTGCGCCCGACGCACTTCGCCGGCGTACTTACCGTGGTCGCGAAGTTGCTCAACCTCGTCCGCCCCGATCAGGCCTTCTTCGGTGAGAAGGACTACCAGCAGTTGACCCTCATCCGACGCATGGCGGCTGACCTGGATCTCGGCGTGCAGATCAGCGGCCTTCCGACCGTGCGCGAGCCAGACGGTCTTGCCCTGTCCAGCCGCAACGTCTACCTGTCGACCGACGAGCGCCGCCAGGCACTCGCCCTGTCGCAGGCGCTCGCCGCAGGACGGGAAGCGGCTGATGGCGGTGCTGACGCCGTCGTCGCTGCCGCACGTGCGGTCCTCGACGCCGAACCGCGGATACACGTCGACTACCTCGAACTGCGCAGTCCGGAGCTGGGGCCACCGCCTGAGACCGGTGACGCGCGGCTGCTCGTCGCGGCGCGCGTCGGCAGCACGCGCCTCATCGACAACGTCGGAGTGACGGTGTGACGTCACCGCGGCTGCCGGTGCGACTGCCGGCACCGGCGCCGGGATGGACGATCGAGACCGACGTCGTGGTTGTGGGCTCCGGTATCGCGGGGCTGACCGCGGCTCTGCACATCACCAGGCGTTCCGCGGCGCGAGTGCTGCTGGTCACGAAGGACCTGATCGCTGCCGGGTCGACCCGATGGGCGCAGGGCGGCATCGCCGCGGCGCTGGGCGCGGGGGACTCTCCGCAGGAGCACTTCAGCGACACCGTGATCGCGGGCGCCGGGCTGTGCGACGAGGCGGCGGTCCGGGTGCTCGTGCGAGAAGGTCCTGCCGCAGTGCGTGAACTCGCCCAGATCGGCGCTCGTTTCGACCGGGCCCGTGACGGCAGCCTGTCTCTGACGCGGGAGGGCGGACACCGTCGTGACCGCATCGCGCACGCCGGCGGTGATGCCACGGGCGCCGAGATCGAGCGCGCCCTCGTGGCCCGAGTACTCGACGCGACCGGTGTCGAGGTGATCGAGCACGCACTGGTACTCGATCTGCTGCGCAGCCCGTCCGGGACGGTGGCCGGTCTCACCCTGCACGTCATGGGCGAAGGGCAGCGCGACGGCGTCGGTGCCGTACGGGCGCGAGCCGTGGTGCTGGCAACGGGCGGCGTCGGGCAGATCTACGCTGCGACCACCAATCCCAGCGTGTCGACAGGCGATGGCGTCGCCGCCGCATTGCGTGCCGGAGCCGTGGTGCGTGATCTGGAGTTCGTGCAATTCCACCCGACCGTCGCGTGGCTCGGCGCGCACTCGCGTGGGCAGCAGCCGCTGGTGAGCGAGGCGGTGCGCGGGGAGGGCGCGTTCCTCGTCGACGATTCAGGTGCGCGATTCATGACGGGCGCGCACGAGATGGCCGATCTCGCGCCGCGTGACATCGTCGCCAAGGCCATCGTGCGCCGCATGGCCGAGACAGGCGCCGATCACGTGTGGCTCGACGCGCGGCAGTTCGGGGCCGAGAAGTGGCGCGTGCGCTTCCCCACGATCTACGAAACGCTGCTGTCACTGGGTATCGATCCGGTCCGGGAGCTCATCCCGGTCGTGCCGGCGAGCCACTATGCGAGCGGCGGGGTGCGTACCGACCTGCATGGCGAGTCGTCGGTGCCGGGGCTGTTCGTCTGCGGCGAGTCGGCCTGCACCGGCGTACACGGCGCCAACCGGCTGGCGTCGAATTCGCTGCTCGAAGGGCTGGTGTTCGGCCGCCGCATCGCCGAGACGATCGTCGAACGCCTGGCCGCCGGCGGTGTCGCGGAGGCGCCCGTCGACCCGCCCGACTCGGCGGGGGAGATGCTCGCCGACACGGCCCGAGCTCACCTGCAGCAGGTGATGTCTCGATTCGCCGGCGTCCTGCGTGATCGCAAGGGCCTCGACGAGGCCGAGCGCCTGCTGAACGCGTTGCCGGCCGAGCACCCGGGCCCGCCCGGTACAGACGCGTGGGAGGCAACGAACCTGCTCACCGTCGCGACTGTGCTGATCAGCGCAGCCCGGCTCCGCGAGGAGACACGCGGCACCCACTGGCGCGAGGATTTCCCGGATCGCGATGACGCTGCGTGGAAGGGACACATCGACGCCGTTCTGCACGACGGCGGCCTGCAGGTGACCTTCCGGAAGGACGTGACCCGGTGAGCGATGAGATGGCGCCCGGACTTGCGCGGTATGTCGTCGAGCAGGTCGTCGCGCGGGCGCTGGACGAGGACCTGGGCGCCGCGGGAGACGTGACGACGGCAGCCACGATCGCACCGGGCGCGACCGCGGCGGCCGATCTTGTCGCGCGCACTGCGGGTGTCGTCGCCGGCCTGCCGATCGCCGCCTACGTCTTCGACGTGGTGAGCAGCGGGAGGTTGCGCACGGAGTTCGGAACTGCCGACGGCGCGCGGGTATCCCCCGGTGAGGTGCTGGCGACGGTGCGCGGACCAGTCCGGGATCTGTTGACCGCCGAACGCACCGCGCTGAATCTGCTCGGACACCTGAGCGGCATCGCCACCCTGACCCGGCAATGGGTCGACGCCGTCGCCGGTACGGGCGCCGCCGTGCGTGACACCCGAAAGACGCTGCCT
>DASYGT010000020.1:0-9505 GCA_035999365.1 Jatrophihabitantaceae bacterium | reverse complement strand
GTGGGTGGCAACGCGTCGACACCGTCCCCGACGATGTCGTCCGCAGCCTCGTGCGCCAGGGAGCCCTCGCACTCAAGGACGCAGCGCAGCGCGAGGGCGTTCCTGGCGCCCAGCCGCGCGCGGACGTCGCTGACGCACTGCTCGACTCGGTGGTGCTCACGGTCAGCGGCAAGGAAACACCCACCGCCGAGATCACCCTGCGCGCCCTGAGCGCGCTCACCAGGATGGGGTTCCTGCCCCGCGGTTCGCACATCGCCGTCGCCGTCGCCGGACGCTGGACCCGAGTCGCCGGCGAATATGGGTCGGTGTACTCAGAACGCCCCGACCACAGTCTCAACCTGGTCGCTTCCCCAGCTCGTCCGACGGTAAGGCAGCAACCCGGGCCGCACACTCACCAGTCGCGGCACTAGACCGCGGAGCGAGCCGACGTCCAGCTGGCCGTGTCGGGGGGCAGTTGGCCGTCGGCGACGGGACCCGAGGTGAGCAACACCGTGCCGTTCGGCAACGGCACCGCTTCCGGCCCCGCATTCACCAGCACCGTGACATCGCCTCGGCGGAATGACAAGCATTCGGCGGGTGCGTCGAGCCAGCTGAAGTCGGCGCCGTGCAGGTCCGGCGTCGCTGCCCGCAATGCCAGTGCCCGGCGGTAGAGCGACAGTGTCGAGTCCGGGTCGGCTGCCTGGGCGGCCACGGTGAGGCCGTCCCAGTCCTCCGGCATCGGCAGCCATGTGGTGTCGCCGGTCGTGAAGGCAAAGGGCGGCTTCTGGCCCGCCCATGGCATCGGCACCCGTTCGCCGTCGCGCCCCCGGTCGGTATGCCCGCTGCGCACCCACGTCGGATCCTGCAGCGCCCAGTCCGGCAACTCGACGTTGGGCAGCCCCAGCTCGTCGCCGTTGTAGACGAACGCGGCGCCGGGGAGCGACAGCTGCATCAACGCCGCAGCCCGTGCCCGCGCAGTCCCGCGCGCGCCTCCGCCGAAACGCGTCGTACTGCGCTGGACATCGTGGTTGTCCAGCACCCACGTACACGGCGCGCCGACGCCGGCCATCGCGTGCAGCGACCGCTCGATCGCCGTGCGGAAGGCCGTCGCGCTCCACTTGGTCTCGGTCAGTTCGAAGTTGAACGCGAGGTTCAGTTCGTCCGGCCGGACGTAGCGCGCCAGCCGCTCCGGGTCGGGGACCCATGCCTCACCGACGGCCATCCGGTCGCCGGGATAGGAGTCGAGGATCCGCCGGAAGGCCCGATGGATCTCGTGCACGCCGTCGCGGTCCCAGCGGATGTCCTGCTTGGTCGGCATGACGGCGGCGTCGGCGGAACGCACGAGCGCACGCAGGTCGAGGTCGGGCAGGCCGGGCTCCTTGGCCATCGCGTTCGCGACGTCGATGCGAAAGCCGTCGACACCCCGGTCGAGCCAGAACCGCAGGATGCGCTCGAACTCGGCGGGTACCCGCGGGTCGTTCCAGTTCAGGTCCGGCTGCTCCGGCGCGAACATGTGCAGGTACCACTCGCCGTCGGGCACACGCGTCCACGCCGGACCGCCGAAGGCAGAGGGCCAGTTGTTGGGCGGTAACTCGCCGGACGCGCCACGCCCGGGTCGGAAGATGAACAGGTCCCGCGCCGGGCTCCCAGGGGCTGCGGCGAGGGCTTCGCGAAACCACGGGTGCTCTGCGGAGAAGTGGTTCGGCACGACATCCACCGTCACGCGGATGTCCCGCGCGTGCGCGTCGGCGACCAGCGCATCGAAATCGGCCAGCGTCCCGAACAGCGGGTCGACGTCGCACGGGTCGGCGACGTCGTAGCCCCCGTCGGCCATCGGAGACCGGTAGAACGGCGAGAGCCAGATCGCGTCGATGCCGAGATCGCTGAGGTGCTCGAGCCGCTGGCGCACGCCGATCAGGTCGCCGGTGCCGTCGCCGTTGCCGTCGGCGAAGCTGCGGGGGTACACCTGGTAGAAGACGGCCGAGGCCCACCACGGGCCGCTGTAAGCGCTTTGGGTCACCGCGCCATTGTGCCTGCTCGCTGCGGGAATGCTCAGTCGGCCACGTTGCGCATCGAGTCGGCGGCCGTGTGGAGGTACTGCCACAGCTGCTGCGCGTAGGCGGCGGGCAGGTCCAAGGAGAGCAGCGCCCGGTGCATGTGCTCGAGCCACGCGTCGCGTTCGGCCACGCCGATCGCGAACGGCGCGTGCCGCATCCGCAGGCGGGGATGGCCGCGCTCGTCCGAATATGTGGTCGGGCCCCCCCAGTACTGAATCAGGAACAGACGTAACCGTTCGGCGGCAGGGCCCAGATCGGTCTCGGGATAGAGCGGCCGCAGGATCGGGTCGTCGGCCACGCCGGCGTAGAAGGCCTCGACGAGCCGTCGAAAGGTCTCCTCACCGCCGACGGCTGCGAAGAACGAATCGGCGCGGACCGTCGTCGGCTCGGGCAGCGATTCAGACGGCACGCCTCCATTGTCCATGCTGTCCCATCTCGCGGTCGTACCCGCCGAAACGCACGACTACGGTCGGGCCCATGACCACCGACTTCGACGTGATCGTGATCGGCCTCGGACCCGGCGGGGAAGAGGTCGCCGGCCGACTCGCCGAAGCCGGCCGTTCGGTGCTGGGCATCGATCAACGGCTGGTGGGTGGCGAATGCCCCTACTACGGCTGCGTCCCCTCAAAAATGATCTTGCGCGCAGCGGGGCTGCTGGCCGAGGGGCGCCGCATCGACGGCGTGGCCGGGCGCGCCGATATCACCCCGGACTGGGCGCCGGTCGCGGCACGGATCCGGGCCGAGGCCACCGACAACTGGGACGACCAGGTTGCCGTCGACCGGCTCGAGGCCACCGGCGCCACGTTTGTGCGCGGGCACGCTGCGATCGCCGGCCGCGAGCCCGACGGACGGCTGCGTGTCGTCGTGGGCGGCGATGACTACACCGGGCACACCGTGGTCGTGGCCACCGGGACCGAACCCGCTCTGCCGCCCATCGACGGTCTCGCTGCACTTCGGGGGAGCGGCACGGGCCCGGCGAACTCGGTGTGGACGAACCGGGAAGCGGTCGAGACGACGTCGGTACCTGCGTCGCTCGTCGTGCTCGGCGGCGGTGCCATCGGCTGCGAGTTGGCTCAGGGTTTCGCGCGATTCGGCAGCCGGGTCACGGTGATCGAAGCTGCTCCGCACCTGCTGATGCCAGAAGAGCCGGAAGCCGGCCGGGTGCTTGCCGAGGTGTTCCGCCGGGAGGGCATCGACGTACGCGAAGGAGTCGGTGCCGAGTCGGTCCGTGGCGGTGGCGATGGGGTAACCGTCGTGCTGGCCGACGGTTCTACGGTCACCGGAGAGAAGCTGCTGGTGGCCGCGGGCCGGAGCCCGAACCTGCATGACATCGGTCTGGACTCCATCGGACTTGACCCATCAGCGCGGACGTTGCCGGTGGACGACCAGATGCGCGTGCAGCACCATGGGGCCGCTGTCGAGGGGCTGCGGGCCGTTGGTGATATCACCGGCCGCGGCGCCTTCACGCACGTGTCGGTCTGGCAGGCCCGAGCGCTGATCGCGGCGATGCTCGGTACCGACGAGCCTTTCGGCGGGTACGACGGACTGGCCTGGGTGACCTTCACCGATCCCGAGGTGGGCAGAGTCGGACTGTCGGAGCAGCAGGCGCGCGAGAAGGGCCTGTCGGTGCGTACGGGGGGCGAGCCGATCCCGTCCTCGAGCCGCGGCTGGATACACGGGCCCGGCAACGACGGCTTCGTCAAGATCGTCGAGGACGCGGATCGAGGTGTTCTGGTCGGCGCCACTGTCGTGAGCCCATACGGAGGCGAGATCCTCGGTCTGCTGACGGTCGCGGTGCACGCCCAGGTCCCGGTTCCCGTGCTGCGTTCGATGCACTACGCCTACCCGACGCTGCACCGCGCGGTTCTGGACGCCGTGCGTTCGCTCGCCTGAGGGCGCGTTACTCGACCGGCGGGGCCGTCTCGGTGGGCTCCTCCTCCGGCAGGGCGGATTCGATGTCCAGATGCTCGAGTCGCTCACGGATGCGCCGACGTAGCTCGCGCGCCACCCGCCACTGCTCCAGCGGCCGCACCCGGGCCACGAGGCGAATCACGGTCTCATCGCGCGTCATCCGCTCGACGCCGAGCACCTCGGGATCATTCATGAACACAGGCGCCCAGTCCGCGTCCTGCCGCATCGCTGCCGCGACATCCTGCATGGCGCGGGTGGCGCGGTCGATGTCCGCACGTGCCTCGATCGGCACGTCCAGCACAACCTGGGCGAAGCCCTGGCTCTTGTTGCCGACGCGAACGACCTCGCCGTTGCGCACGTACCAGACCGTGCCGTTGACGTCGCGCAGGCGCGTAGTGCGCAGACCCACGCCCTCGACGGTCCCCGTCGCCTTCTCGAAGTCGATCACGTCCCCGACGCCATATTGATCCTCGAGCATCATGAACATCCCGGACAGGAAGTCCTTCACGATGTTCTGGGCGCCGAAGCCGAGCGCGACACCGACGATCGACGTGCCCGCGATGAACGGTGCCAGGTCGATCTGCAACTCGCTCAGCACCAGCAGCGTGCAGATCACCAGAAGGGTGAAGGACACCGCCGATTTGAGGACCGAACCGATCGTGGCTGCCCGCTGCGTGCGGCGCTCGGACAGCAGGCCGGTGGACTCCCAGAGTGCGCTGTTTTCGGCGCGTTCCTTGAACGGACGCAGGATCCGAGGCACCTCCCCGACGTGCATCGGGCGGACGATCCGGTTGATCAACCGATGCAGCACGGCCCGTAGAACCAGCCCCACGAGGATGATCACGCCGATGCGGACGGGGATCTCGATGATCCACTTGCTGTGGTCATGGACGTATTGCGGCAGCGCGGAGGTCACGGCTGAATACCCTGCCACGAGGGGCAGACGTGCGCAGCGGCGCGGCGTCCGGTTCACTTATGGCGTCGGAGGTGATGATCCTCGTGTCAGGGGCGTTGGTTCTCAACGCGACGTACGAGCCCCTGTGCGTCGTGCCGCTGCGGCGCGCCGTGGTCCTCGTCCTGGCCGAGAAGGCCGTGATCGTCGAAGCCGGCGACCAGGTCATGCACTCCGAGCGCACCTCGATACCGGTGCCGACGGTGGTGCGATTGTCACACTTCGTCCGCGTGCCCTACCGGCGCGAGGTACCGCTGACGCGCCGCGCGGTACTCGACCGCGACGCTCATCTGTGTGTCTATTGCGGCTGCCGCGCGGACACCATCGACCATGTTCGCCCGCGCTCGCGCGGCGGCGCGCATGTGTGGGTCAATGTGGTGGCGGCGTGCGCACGCTGCAACCATCGCAAGGGTGACCGGCTTCTCGGCGAGCTCGGCTGGCACCTCCCGGCTCCACCGCAGCAGCCACCGGCGACGGTGGCTGTCGTCATGGGCTGGGCCAAGCGCGACCCTGCCTGGCAGCGCTACCTCAGCTGGTCGGGCCTCGACGCGGGTGTGGCGCCGGCCGTCTGATGACCGAACTCCATGATCTGACGGCGCTCGAGATGGCCGCCGCAGTTCGGCGGCGCGAGGTGAGCCCGGTCGAGCTGGTCGCGCACGCACTCGAACGGGTCGATCGACTCGACGCGCAGGTCGGTGCCTTCGTCACGGTAACGGCGGACCTCGCGCTCGAGCAGGCCGAGGAGGCCGAACAGCGAGTCATGTCGAGCACGGACCCGAGCGATCTGCCGCCATTGATCGGTGTGCCCACGGCAATCAAGGACCTGAACATGACGGCCGGAATCTCCACCCAGTTCGGGTCCCGTGCGATGGAGGGCTTCGTGCCGGCCCTCGACGATCACGTGGTGACGCTGTTGCGCCGTGCCGGGACGATCAGCATCGGGAAGACTGCGACTCCGGAGTTCGGCCTGCCCTGCTATACCGAGACCGACGTGGGCCCACCGGCCCGTACGCCCTGGGACCTGTCGCGCTCGGCGGGGGGATCGAGCGGGGGCGCCGGCGCCGCCGTCGCGAGCGGATTTCTTCCCTTCGCCCAGGGCTCCGATGGTGGCGGCTCGATCCGGATTCCCGCGAGCGTGTGCGGGCTGGTCGGCGTCAAGACCGCGCGTGGACGGGTCTCGAGAGGGCCCATGGACATCGACTCGACCAGGCTCGGTGTGATGGGGCCGCTCGCACGAACCGTGCGTGATGCCGCCGCGTTCCTCGACGCTGTCGCGATACCGCAGCCCGGCGATCCCGACCCGCTGCCCCCGTTGCCGCCAGGGGAGAGCTTCCTGGGTTGGTGCGACCGCGAGCCACCGAGGCTTCGGATCGGACGCTTCGCCGACTCGCCGATGGAATCCGAACTCGATCGGCAGGTGCGCGGCGCATGGGAATCGGCGGCGCTGCTGCTGTCCGCCCTCGGCCACGAGATCGTCGACGTCGACGCGCCGCTTCCCGCCGAAGCCATACCCGCGTTCGAAACGGTGTGGTGCGTGTCGGCGGCGACGATCCCCGTGGCGACGGAATCGGAACAGCTACTGCGTCCACTCACCCGCCACCTGCGCGAGCGTGGGCGCGGTATCACCGGTCCGCAGTTCGCGGCAGCGGTCGGCCAGCTCAATCTCTTCGCCCGGAGGGCCATCGAGTCATCGGCCGACCTTGATGTGGTGCTCACCCCGACGCTGGCATTGCTTCCGCGACCGGTCGGTTGGTTCATCGGCGACGACGGCGATCCGGCCGCCGATTTCGACCGGCAGAAAAGATTCACGCCCTACACGGCGATGTACAACGCGACGGGTCAGCCGGCGGTGTCGTTGCCGATGTACCACAGCAGCGAGGGACTGCCGATCGGGATGATGCTGGTCGGTCGCCGCGCCGGCGAGGCCACGCTGTTCTCCCTCGCGGCGCAGCTGGAACGGGCTCTGCCTTGGGCTGATCGGCGAGCCCCCATCCGCGACGCCTGAACGATGCCTGAACGGCGCAGCCCCGTGCGTGCCGAGACGCGATCGTCGGCTACCGTTTCTGGCATGACAGTCGTCCAGACCGTGCTGGTATTCGCGGGCATCCCCGCGGCAATCGTCGCCGCGCTGACGTTTGCCGTGTACGGCAAGTCGATGCTGCACCAGCCCAATCGGTACCGACCGGGGCGTCCGTGGAACTACGCGCCCGCATGGTTCGTCCCGCACCCTGACGCTGTGGTCCCAACAGGCGGCGCACGGCCCCAGCTCGACGCAGGCTCGACGACGACCACCACGGCGGTCGGGGGTGCCAGCGGTGAGTGGTGAGGTTCGGGTCCAGCACGCGGGAACGCAGCACGGCCCCGTCGGTCACGACGTCGGCGAGAACGGCTTCACGGCACGCCAGCTCACCCGGCTGGACGAAGCTCTCACGCTGTCGAGCCGCGAGTCCGGCCTGATCTTCTCTGTCTACGTGGGCGAGCTGCGAGCTCCGACGCGCGCTCACGCCGAGGCATTGTTCGAGCGGCTGAGCGACGACTCCGTCCTCGTCGCGGTGTCGCCGGCCCAACGGGTGCTGCACATCGTGACCGGTCCCGGCTCGTCACGCCGGCTGCCGAACCGGGCCTGCGCGCTTGCGGCGCTCGCGATGCGCGCCTCGCTCAGCAACGGCGATCTGCTCGGCGCCATCGTCACCGGACTACGCATGCTCGCCGATTCGGCCGGAACGCTCTAAGCGATTACTTGCCCGGGATCGCACACTTTCCTGGGTTGAGCAGATCAGGCAGTACGCACTTCGTCGTGGTCGGTGACGGTGCCGGGGTACTCGCCGGCGCCGGTGCGCTCGATCCCGGGGCCCCCGGTGCGGCGGGCGCTGAGGTGCCGCTCGCCGAGCCACCGGGACCGGCTGGGGCGGTGCCGCCGGCAGCCCCCGGCGAGCCGGAGCCGGCCTTCGCCGCACCTGGAACCGTCGGTGCGGTGGCCGTCGGCTTGCTTGACGCGGCGTTCGCGGTCGGAGCGCCGGGGTTCGCCGGCGGTGGGGCGCCATGCGTTCCGACCGGCGGCAGCGTGCCGCTGACGTTGCCCACCGGCAGCCCGCTGATCGAGACACCACGCCGGTAGGCGTCGGCCAGCGCCAAGACCTGCGCGAGGTACTGGGCCGAATCGTTGTACGCGAGGACCGCGGCAACCTGACCTGCGTGCGTGCGCAGGTTGCCTCCAGCAGCGCACAGATAGCGGGCGGCCGTCAGCGCGGCGTCGTTGATGTTGAAGATGTCGGCCTTGCCGTCGCCGTTCGCGTCGGTGCCGTAGATGGCCCACGTGGACGGGATGAACTGCATCGGGCCGAGGGCGTGGTCGTAGACGGTGTCGCCATCGAGGACGCCGTGATCGGTATCGCGGATCAGAGCGGTGCCGTTGCCATTCAGAGGGATGCCGATGATGCGCGGCGTCGAAACTCCGTCGGCGTGCAGCACTGCGCCCGCGAACTGTCCGTGGTCGGACTCCTCGCGGCCGATCCCGGCGAGCAACGCCCAGTCGATCCCGCAGCCCGGCTGCGCGTGGGCGAGCCTCGCCGCGGCGACGCGGTATGCGTTCAGGGCGACCGTGGGGATGCCGTTTGCCGCCAGACCGCTGATCACTGCGTTGTTGACGGGAGCGGGCTTCGGCTTGGCCGCGACGACGGGGACGATCGCCGGCGCGCTCGTCGGGGGGAGCACGTCGAACTGAGGGGCGGGGGTGGTGACCGGCGCGGCCACCGCATGCTTCGGGCGGGCGGTGGGCGATGCGCTGGCACCAACGGCACTGGCCACCGCGAAGACGACCAGCCCACCGGCGATGGCGGCAATGCCTGCCTGCCGGACCGATTCCGGGTGCCGCCGCGAGAAGGCGGCGAAGCCCGGCGCCTTGATGGGCTGGTCGACGATCGCGTACTTCGGGCGGTACGGCCCGGATCGGCGGGGACGGGCGTGTCGGGCCGGGCGGTGCGGCGTGTCGCTCATGTGCGGGACTCCGAGGGCTGCGTGAATCTGCGTCTACCCCCGTCCAACGAGCATATCTGCTTGTTGGATACGCGTTAAGTGTCAATCGGCGGCTGCGTCGACCTCACGCGCCCGCAGAGCCCGCTGAACGTCGGCGCGCCCCTCGCTCACCAGCCGCCGGAGGGCAGCGGGAAGGTCGGGCCGCTCCAGGAATTCCCCGGCGGCCGCGGCGGTCGCGGGGGAGATGGTGGAGGTCCACATCGGGAACAACCCCACGACCACATTCTGGGCCAGTTCGCTCGTGCGCCGCGTCCACACGTCGGCCACTTCGGCGAAGTACCGGTCGGCGTAGGGCGCCACCAGCGCTCCCTGCGTGGGGTGGGCGAAGCCCGCGATGACGGCCTCCTGCATCGCGTTGGGCAGGGTGTCGTCGTCGACGGCCAGTCGCCAGGCCTCCGCCTTGGCCTCGGCGGTGGGCTGCAGCGCGCGCGCGGTGGCGGCGTGCCGCTGGCCGGCAGCGGACGGGTCTCGCTCGAGCTCGGCCGCGATCTCGGCGCCGCCGATGCTGCCGTGAGCCGACAGCGTCTCGATGATCGCCCATCGCAGCTCGTCGTCGTTCGCGAGGCGGTCG
>DASYGT010000053.1:0-69592 GCA_035999365.1 Jatrophihabitantaceae bacterium | reverse complement strand
AACCTAACTCTCGGCTGCACGTTCAGTCTTGGGTCGAGGTATTCGGCCACGAGTGCAGGAGCGCTCCTGAGCCCCGGCCCCGGTCCAGCCCGCCGGGCCCGTATTCTGAGCGTTGGCTGTTGTCGTGGACCTGTCCGTCCTCGACGGGGACAGGACTGCCACGAAGCCGTGGGCCCGCAGCGCTCAATCGAACGATTCAGCCGGACCCGAGGAGCCATGCCACGATGACCGCCGCCGGTCGCACCCAGCGTCCATTCACCGGAGTGGTGGCGATGGACGGCCCCTCCGGCACAGGCAAGTCGACCGTCGCCCGGCGGCTCGCGATCGAACTGGGAGCTCGCTACCTCGATACCGGGGCGATGTACCGTGCCGCCACGCTGGCAGTCATCCGAGCCGGCGTGGGACTCGAGGTGCCCGAGGCGATTGCCGATGTCGCGACATCGCGTCATATCGACATATCGACGGATCCTCGACACCCGGCCATCACTTTGGATGGCGGGTCCGTCGACGCGGAGATCCGGTCGGCGTCCGTCACCGGCGCAGTGAGTGCGGTGTCGGCCGTCCCTGCGGTTCGTGAATGGCTTGTCGCGGCCCAGCGTGCGCTCATCGGCTCTGGCGCAATCGTGGTCGAGGGTCGTGATATCGGGACCGTAGTCTGGCCGGCAGCGGCGCCGAAGATCTACCTCACTGCCAGCGCAGCCACCCGTGCCCAGCGTCGGGCGGGTGAGCTTGGTGCGGTTGATGTCGCCGCCGTCGCGGATGACATCGAGCGTCGTGACCGGTTGGACAGTGGCCGGGCGGCCAGTCCGCTGGTGCGAGCCGCGGATGCCATCGATGTCGACACGACGACACTGAGTGTCGATGACGTGGTAAAGCGGCTTGTCGACATTGTGAGATCGTCGGACTCCGATGAGTGACGAGCGGGACGAGGCGAACCCGGGCACCGACGAGGCGCAGGGTGATGCGCTGGCCAGCGTCCCGGTTGTCGCGGTGGTCGGTCGGCCGAACGTCGGTAAGTCGACACTGGTGAACCGGATCCTCGGCCGCCGTGAAGCGGTCGTTCAGGACATCCCCGGAGTGACCCGCGACCGGGTCGCCTATGACGCCGTCTGGTCCGGCCGCCGTTTCACCCTCGTTGATACCGGCGGCTGGGAGCCAGATGCCCGCGGGCTGCAGGCGATGGTCTCGGCACAGGCCGAACGGGCCGTGGCGACAGCCGATCTCGTCGTGTTCGTCGTCGACGCACGCACCGGCGCCACCGAAACCGACCTCACCGTCGCGCGGACACTACGCAGAGGAAAGCGGCCCGTCATCCTCGCCGTCACGAAGGTCGACGACGAGCGTGCCGAACCCGACGTCGCCGAACTCTGGTCGCTCGGGCTCGGGCAGCCGTTCGCGGTGAGTGGTCTGCACGGGCGCGGCAGCGGCGACCTGCTCGACGCGATGCTCGCCGAACTCCCGGACGCCCCGCGTGACGACATGGCCGAGGGGGGACCACGCCGAGTCGCGCTCGTCGGGCGGCCGAACGTCGGCAAGTCGAGCCTGCTCAACAAGCTCACCGGCGAGCAGCGTTCCGTTGTCGACGCGGTGGCGGGAACGACCGTCGACCCTGTCGACAGCCTGGTCGAACTCGACGGCGAGATCTGGCGCTTCGTGGATACCGCCGGCCTTCGGCGGCGGGTGAACCAATCCAGCGGTATGGAGTACTACGCGAGCCTGCGCACCGCGGGCGCCATCGAAGCTGCCGAGGTCGCGATCGTGCTTCTCGACGCGTCCGAGCCGATCACCGAACAAGACCAGCGGGTGATTGCCGAGGTCACCGATGCCGGGCGTGCGCTCGTTCTGGCGCTGAACAAGTGGGATCTGCTCGACGAGGACAGGCGTGATCAACTTGAGCGCGAGATCTCGCGCGATCTGGCCCGCGTGGCATGGGCTCCGCGCGTCAACGTGTCGGCACGCACCGGCCGCGCGGTCGACAAACTCGCGGTGCAGCTGCGCGCGAGCTTGCGGTCATGGGACCAGCGCATCCCCACCGGCCGGCTGAACAGCTGGTTGGGCGACGTCGTGGCAGAGACCCCTCCTCCGCCGCGCGGGGGCAAGGCACCGCGCGTGCTCTTCGCGACCCAGGCCGACACGCGACCGCCCCGGTTCGTGCTGTTCACGACAGGGTTCCTCGAGGCTGGCTACCGCCGGTTCGTCGAGCGCCGTTTGCGTGAGGACTTCGACTTCACCGGCACGCCGATCGAGATCTCGGTTCGCGTGCGCGAGAAGCGTTCGGGGGGCGGCCGGTGACCGGTAGCGACGCCCTGGTCGCGAGCAACGCTGCGATAAGGTAGCCGACGGTCATACGCACGACGGGACGTGGCGCAGCTTGGTAGCGCACCTGACTGGGGGTCAGGGGGTCGTGGGTTCGAATCCCGCCGTCCCGACCAGTCACAGCCGAACAATTCGTTAGAGCAGATTTGCCAGCCGGCGGTGTGCCGGCTGACCGCGATCTCGGCGAGGGTGTCGGCGCCCGCTTCGATGATCGAACGGACTTCCACGTCGGTGCAGCTGCTGCCGTACCGTGAGCGGCAGGCATCTCGGGCATGCGCAGAGGCGGTGACCTGGTCATGAACGCAGACACGGGCAGTGTCGAGGAAGGCCGGAACTCCGGCGAGCGCAGTGCCGAGCCTGTCGCGAGCCCGTCCACCCCTGAGATACAGGCCGAGGCCGTGGCCGAAGAGGAGGACCTCCGGGTCAGTCTGACCGGGTTGTCACAACTCGCGACGGGTCAGATGGAGCTGTCCGAGGTGTTGATTCGGGTCGCTGAGTTCGCGGTGCGGGCGGTCCCTGGGGCCGACGGCGCCGGTCTGACACTGATGGAGGGCGCAGGCGCGCAGACGATCGTCGCGAGCGCGCCGTTTGTTGAACAGGTCGACGCCGTTCAGTACGGCATCGGCGAGGGTCCATGTATCGCCGCCGCCGAGACGGGCCGCACCATGCGCTCGGCTTCTCTCGGGTCCGACGGGCAGTGGCCGCGGTTCGGCGCACGAGTCCAGCAGGAGTTCGGAGTGCACAGCGCGCTGTCTCTTCCCTTGCTCGCCGGCGACAGGATCTTGGGTGCGATGAACATCTACGCCCATGAGCGGGATGCGTTCGATGATCGATCGGTCTCGATCGGGGAGCTTTTCGCGGTTCCGGCCGCCATCGCGGTCCAGAACGCCCAGGTGCTGGCCCAGACGAGGCGGCTCGCGGGCGAGCTGCAGTCCGCGCTGATCAACCGCGCGGTGATCGACCAGGCGATCGGGATCATCCGCAGCCGCACCGGTTGCAGCCAAGCCGAGGCCTTCGATCGTCTGCGCAACATCAGCCAGGGCGCCAACCAGAAGCTGCGTGCCGTCGCGCAGAACCTGGTCGACGAGGCGGTTCATCGAGCCCAGACCCGGCACCGAGAGTAGGCGCCGCGGCGCCTCATCGAGCGTAGGGTCGGGTTAGCGTGATCGCCGTGACCGGGGCTCGACCCGGCCCGAGGCATCATGCAGACGGACGCGGCGTCGGGTTGCGATCCGATCCGGTACACGCATGCAGCGGTCGGGTTCGCCGGAGTCGGCCGTGGAAATTGCACCAGACCTCGCGGCTGCTCTGGCCAGCCTGAGCGAGGCGCTCGACCAGGATGACCGCCGCCTCTACACCGAACTCGACGCTCTGCGCATGGCCGTCGTCGCCGCAGTTCCGTCCTGCGTCGCCATGAGCGTGACGATCGCCCTCGACCACCATGACGCCACGTTCACCCTCGGACCTACAACAGCGGCCGGTCCTGTCGCAACGAGCCTGCTGATCCCACTCGAGGTCGTGTCCGATGCTCGGCAGGGCAGCGTCCTGATCCTGTACGCAACCACTCCGGGCGCGTTCGTCGATCTCGCCGCGGACTTGAGCTACGCCACGGGCGTCACGCCGGCCACCTTCGTCCTCGACCGCCACCCGGCACCCGCTGTCGACGACGTCGGCACGACTCCCCTCGACGGCCCCTCCGCGATCAATCAAGCACTCGGGGTCCTCATAGCACGCGGCTACACCCCACAAGCTGCCCTCGAAGAACTTCACCGGCTCGCCGAGCAAGACGGCGGCCAGCTCGAGCACGCAGCCCAGATCGTGCTCGACGACCTGGACGGTGTCAGCGGCGACCCGGCCTGATTCGCGGGTTCGCTAGAGTCCGGGGTTGTCGGAAGGCCCGCCGTTCTAGGGTTCGCGACGGTGTCCACGAGGAGGCGAAGTGGCGGCAACGCCCCCCGGCGCCGGCGGGGCCGAGGATCGCATCGTCACCATCCCGAACGCGCTCAGTGCGTTACGGCTGGTCGGAGTTCCGGTCTTTCTCTGGTTGCTGCTCGGCCCGCATCAGGATGGCTGGGCCCTTGCCGTCCTCGGCGCGTCGGGATTCACCGACTGGGCTGACGGCGTGCTCGCTCGCAAGCTGAACCAGACCAGCAGGATCGGCGCCCTGCTCGATCCACTCGCCGACCGGTTGTACATCCTGGCCACGCTCGTCGGGCTGGTCCTGCGGCATGTCATTCCACTGTGGCTCGCGGTCGTCATCATCGGACGCGACGTCGTGCTCGCCGGTTCCCTCGCGTTGCTGCGCCGAGCCGGATACGCGCCACCCGAGGTGCACTACATCGGGAAGGCAGCGACCTTCTGCTTGCTGTACGCATTCCCGCTGCTGCTCATCGGCACGTATCACGGAACGGTGCCGGACATCGCGCGGCCGACGGCCTGGGGCTTCACCATCTGGGGAACAGCGCTCTACGTGTACGCCGGTCTCGTCTACCTCGTCCAAGCCCGTGCGCTGTTGCGCGCGGTAACGCGATGACCGGCTCGTCGCCGCAGCGACCGCTGACGACGCAGCTGCTGGTCGATCTCGTCACCGACACCCTCGATCCCGGTTACGCCGCCGCGGCGGCGCGGCGTGGTGCGGGCGGTTCGGGCGGGTCTCGGCGGCGCTTCGACCGTCCCGCGGTAGCCATCGGTTGCGCGCTGATCGGATTCGTGTTGGTGATTGCCTACATCCACACCCACCGCGGAGCGCCGCAGGCCGCGAAGGTGCACGATCGACTCGTCGCGCGCGTTCGTGCGGCACAAAGTGCTGACGCGCGTCTCGCCGCCAGCGCGGAGGCCCTGAACGCGACCCTGTCGCGGCTGCGTGCGTCGGCGGGCCTCGGCTCGCTCACGAACGAACTGGACAAGGAGCAACTGCTTGCCGGCCAGGTGGCCGTATCCGGCCCGGGGCTTGAGGTCGACCTCTCCGAACCGCCTCGCGCGACGAGTTCGCCGACCCCGGGGCGCGGCGGTGCCACTCCCATCGGCGCGACGCATATCCTCACCGATCGGGACGTGCGCAGCGTCGTCAACGAACTGTGGGCCGACGGCGCGGAGGCCATCTCGATCAACGATGTGCGGCTCACACCCACCTCGGCCATCAGATTCGCAGGGGAGGCTGTCTTGGTCGACTTCCAGCCGATCACGTCGCCCTACGTGATCAGGGCGATCGGCAACGCCGACGACCTGGCGACCGGCTTCGCCTCCAGCGCCGTTGCCAGCCGCTACCACACGCTGGCGAGCGCGGACGGCATCGGCTTCGGCTTCAGCGAACACACGTCGATGCACCTGCCCGCCAATGCCGGCGTGCTGCCGAGTCTGGCGCATGCAGCATCGCCGACGCCGACGGGAACCTCGCGATGATCGCCGCTCTGGCCTTGATCGCCGGTGTCGTGCTGGGATTCGTGCTGCGGCCGACCGTCCCCACGTGGCTCGAGCCGTACCTGCCCATCGCCGTGGTCGCAGCGCTCGACGCGGTCTTCGGTGGAGTGCGTGCCCGGTTGGACGGCATCTTCGACTCGAAGGTGTTCGTGGTGTCGTTCATCTCCAACGTGATCGTCGCTGCGCTGATCGTCTTCCTCGGCGACAAGCTCGGTGTCGGTGGCCAGCTGTCGACGGCCGTGGTGGTGGTTCTGGGAATCCGCATCTTCGGCAACGCCGCCGCGATCCGGCGGCACCTGTTCCGTGCCTGAGCCCAGCGACGGCGCGGCAGCCGTCGACGACCACCCCCGGCGCTTCGGTGCCCGGCATCGCGCGGGCGCGCTCATCGGCGTGCTGGTCGCCGTGCTGGGTTTCGCGATAGCGGTGCAGGTGCACGCCAATTCGACGTCGGACAATCTCAGCACGCTGCGCGACGACGACCTCATCGGAATTCTGGACAACCAGAGTGCGCACAGCGACCGGCTGCGACAGCAGATCGCCGACCTCCAGCAAACGGTGCGGCGCCTGCAGGACAGCGGCGACCAGGCCGCAGCGGCGAAACAGCAGGCCATCCAGGATGCCGCGGCGCTCGGTGTGCTCCTGGGGACGCTGCCGGCGGCAGGCCCCGGCGTCCAGGTGACGATCACCGACCCCCAGGGCTCGCTGACGCCGGAGGACCTGCTCGACGTCATCGAGGAGCTGCGCGGTGCCGGTGCGGAGGCCATCCAGTTCGGCGGCGACAGGGTCACCACGAGTACCGCCTTCAGCGGCAAACCTGGAGCCATCACTATCGATAACGTCGCTCTCACGGCCCCGTACAACGTCATCGCCATCGGCGAGGCGAAGACGCTGGACACCGCACTGAACATTCCGGGAGGCGTTGCCGCCACTGTGCGTGCTGCCGGTGGCGATCTGACGGTGACAGAGAGCACCGACGTGACCATTCGCGCGGTCCGCGGCCTGCCGCAGCCGAAGTACGCCCACGCGGGTCGCTAGCCTGGGTGCCCTCGGTCCGTCGGCCCTGACAGGAGAAAAACGATGTCCAACATCCCGGACGACCTGAAGTACACGGCAGAACATGAGTGGGTGCGACTGAGCGAGACCGACGGCAAGCAGATCGCACGCATCGGCATCACCGACTTCGCCCAGCAGGCTCTCGGCGAGATCGTCTACGTGTCTCTGCCGGCAGTCGGGAGCTCGCTCACCGCAGGTGCGGCATTCGGTGAGGTCGAGTCGACGAAGAGCGTGTCGGATCTGTTCGCGCCTCTGGGCGGCGCTGTCGTCGCGCGCAACGAGACACTTGACGAGCAACCCGAGCTGATCAACTCCGATCCGTACGGTGCCGGTTGGATCGTCGATATCGAGGTGTCCGGTGATGCGGCGACCGATGAGCTCGTCGACGCAGCGACGTACGCGACACTGGCCACGTGACGACCGTTCCATTGTGGATCATGAGAAGTTCTGGCTGAACGTCCACCTTCGATTGACCCTTGGGAGGGGCCGGGCCTAGGCTCGGCGGACCGACCGGACAGCGCGTACCGATGATGATTTCGCGCGGTGACATCTCTGCATGGTGAAGGGCGACTCGAGTGTTCTGTACCGCCTGTGGCACGGAAAATCCGCCGGGAAGTCGCTTCTGCGCCAGCTGTGGTGCGGCGCTTCCCGTTGCCGTCGCAGGTGCGGATGTCACCAGCACGATCACCACGACGGGATCGGTCCCCGACACCGACACCGACTTCTCGACCGAGGCCCACCAGGGTGCCGTCGATGCCTTGACTCCCGGCTCTGCGTTGCTCGTCGTCAAACGAGGGCCGAACGCCGGTAGCCGTTTCCTGCTCGACCAGGACGTGACGACCGCCGGGCGTCACCCCGACAGCGACATCTTCCTCGACGATGTCACCGTGTCGCGGCGGCACGCGGAATTCCGCCGCGAGGGCAGCGGCTACACCGTTCACGACGTGGGCTCGCTCAACGGCACCTACGTCAATCGCGAGCGCATCGACGCCACGCCGCTGTCCGGTGGTGACGAGGTGCAGATCGGCAAGTTCCGCCTCGTCTACCTGACGGCTGCCGCGCGAGTAGGTGTCGGGGCCCAGACGTGACGCGCCGACCGACCAGCGACCCCGCGGCCGAGGTGACTCGGTGACGGCCGCGAATACCGCACACGCCAAGTCCGCATCATCCGCGGCGACACTCACCATCGGCGATGTCCTCGCCACCCTCAAGGTCGACTTCCCTGATCTCACGATCAGCAAGATTCGGTTCCTTGAGGACCAGGGACTGGTGCACCCTGAGCGGACGGCGTCCGGGTACCGCAAGTTCTCGTCGGCGGATGTCGGACGTTTGAAATACGTGCTCGCGCAGCAGAAGGACCATTACCTGCCGCTACGGGTGATCAAGGAGCAGCTCGACGCGATCGATCGTGGCCTGGTCCCTCCGGCTTCGCCGGGTGGGACGCCGCGCGTTCCGCACGTGACGATCGCCGCCATCGAGGACAACGCACCGACTGCCGATCACTTTCGCCTGGCGCCAGCGGCACTGCGCCTGTCGCAGGAGGAGCTGCTCAACGCGGCAGGCCTGCGGAAGGAACAGCTTGCCGAACTCGAGCAGTTCGGATTGATCGGTGCGAAGGCCGGTGGCCATTACGACGACGACGCCCTCGCGGTCGCGAAGATCGTTGCCGACCTCGCTCGGTTCGGCTTGGAGGGGCGCCACCTGCGTGCCTTCCGCACCGCAGCCGAGCGGGAGGTCGGCCTCTTCTCCCAGGTTGTGGGACCGGTGACGCGGCAGCGCGGCGCCGAGGCCCGTGCTCGGGCGGAGGAGACGGTACGCGAGCTGGCCGCTGCATCCGTGCGTCTTCATGCTGCGCTCGTCCAGATCGGGCTGCGTGAGGTCATCGGCGGCTCGTAAGCCGTCGAGCGGCCGCCGACCCATATCCACCGTGTAGCGTCGAGATCTGCGAGTCAGGGCAAGTACTCGTCTGCGGTAACGGAGGATGTCGTGCATCCGATGCGCGTCGTCGGGGTTCGGGTGGAGCTGCCGGCCAACCAGCCCGTGGTCCTGCTGCGTGAAGAGGACGGCGTCCGCTATCTGCCCATCTGGATCGGGGCCGTCGAGGCGTCGGCCATTGCCTTCCAGCAGCAGGGCGTACAGACGGCGCGGCCGCTGACCCACGACTTGCTGCGGGACGTGATCACCGCTCTCGGCGTGCGACTGGAAGCGGTGCACATCACCGAGATGCGCGATGACATCTTCTACGCCGAGCTGCGTTTCAGCGGCGGGGTCACCGTGAGTGCGCGCCCGTCGGACGCGATCGCACTGGCGCTGCGCTGCGACGTCGCGATTCTCGGCACCGATGCCGTGCTCGACGCCGCGGGTGTCGAGATTCCGAACGAGCAGGAGGACGAGGTCGAGCGATTCCGGGAGTTTCTCGACCAGATCTCGCCGGATGATTTCGCCTCGGATGCCTGAAATTTCGACCCGAAATGACCTCGACCTCGACTTGAGGGTTAAGACCGGTCGGCGCGTCGCGTTGACCTGCTGACCTGCCACACCTACCGTCGGAACCGCACCGAATCACCAGTGTGAAATTCGCTCGCGGATCGCGCCTCTCACAGCGCGGGTCCCGCCGGCTTGTTGCTCAGGAGGCAGGCACGATGGACGACTATCGCCATCCGGAGCAGGGCACACTGTTCGCCGATCCGGGACACGGTGACGAACTGATCGGCTACCGCGGGCCTACCGCGTGCAATGCCGCCGGGATCACCTATCGCCAGCTCGACTACTGGGCGCGCACGGGGCTCGTCGTCCCGACGATCCGCCCCGCGTCGGGCTCGGGCACGCAGCGCCTGTACTCGTTCAAGGACATCCTCGTTCTGAAGGTCGTCAAACGACTGCTGGACACCGGCGTCTCGCTGCAGAACATCCGGGTCGCGGTCGACGCGCTGCGGGCGCGCGGCGTCGAAGACCTCGCCCGGATCACCCTGCTGTCCGACGGCACGACCGTCTACGAATGCACCTCGTCCGAGGAGGTCGTCGACCTGCTGCGCGGCGGCCAGGGTGTCTTCGGGATCGCCGTGAGCGGGGCGCTCCGCGAGCTCGTCGGTTCCCTTGCCCAGCTCCCGGGCGAACGCGCCGACGGAGGATCTGTCGAAGACGCGATGCCAGCTCAAGCCTCCGATGAGCTTTCCCGTCGACGTCAGCAGCGCTCGGCGTCTGCCTGAGGGCACCTGCTGGTACCGTCGGCACCGGTCGTCAAGAACTCGCGCGGGAGAGTCTGTCGCCACGGCAACGCAGCCGTAGACAGCGCCGAAGGGGCAACTTCCCCGGAACCTCTCAGGCAAAGGAACCGCGCGCGTCAGGCCACTCTGGAGGATGTCCGTCCGACAGAGGGGGAGTCCCGCACCCGAGGTGCGTGACTTGCTCCTCGACGAAGGGCGTTGACCGGATGAGCCACCGGACCCTGCGCGATCTCGAACACGCGACGCCGTTCGCTGCGCGCCACATCGGGGTCAGCAGCGAGGCAGACCAGCAACGGATGCTCGAGGCGGTGGGCTACCCGTCCATGGATGCGCTGCTCGCCGACGCGATCCCGGCCAGCATCCGCGAGAAGCTCGCGCTCGCCGTCCCACCAGCCGCCAATGAGGCCGAGACCGCCGCAGCCCTTCGTGCACTCGCCGATCGCAACGAGGTGCTCACCTCGATGATCGGGCTCGGCTACTACGGCACCATCACGCCAGCGGTCATTCGCCGGAACGTGCTCGAGAACCCCGCCTGGTACACCGCCTACACGCCCTACCAGCCGGAGATCAGCCAAGGACGCCTCGAGGCGCTGCTGAACTTCCAGACGATGGTGGAGGATCTCACCGCACTGCCGATCGCGGGCGCATCGATGCTCGACGAGGGGACGGCAGTCGCCGAGGCGATGGCGCTGACCCACCGTGCGGCTCCGGCGGGAGACACCTTCGTCGTCGATGCCGACGTGTTCCCGCAGACGCTCGATGTGATCCGAACCCGAGCGACACCGCTGGGCCTGAAGGTCCTCGTGCACGACCTGGCCGAGCCGCTTCCCGATGTCGACGTATTCGGCGTGCTCGTGCAGTATCCCGGCGCATCGGGAGCGGTGCGCGATCTCGCCCCGATCGTCGAGGCGGCGCATGCGCGCGGGGCTCTTGTGGTCGCGGCGGCGGATCTGCTCGCGCTGACGATGCTCGCCGCCCCTGGTGACGTCGGCGTCGATGTCGCGGCAGGAACGACGCAGCGCTTCGGCGTTCCGCTGGGATTCGGCGGGCCGCATGCGGGATACCTCGCCGCACGCGCCGGGCTCGAACGGCAGCTGCCGGGGCGCCTCGTCGGTGTATCGGTCGACGCCGACGGCAATCCCGCGTACCGGCTCGCGTTGCAGACACGCGAGCAGCACATCCGCCGCGAGCGGGCGACGAGCAACATCTGCACGGCGCAGGTACTGCTGGCCGTGATCGCCAGTATGTATGCGGTGTACCACGGCCCGGAGGGGCTCCACGACATTGCCGAGCGGGCGCACCGCTACGCCGGAACCCTCGCTGCCGGCCTTCGCGAATCGGACGTGCACGTCGACGACACGGCCTTCTTCGACACGGTCACGGTGCGTGTACCGGGACGCGCGGCAGCTGTCGTGGCGGCCGCCCGCGTGGGGGGCGTCAACATCTGGCAGGTCGACGCGGACACCGTCACGATCTCGTGCGACGAGGTCACCCGGCGCGAGCACATCGTGGCGGTGTGGGCCGCGTGTGGATCGACCCTCGAGACTGCGGACGTCGATCGCTTGGACGGGCCGTTCGAGATGCCGACCCCGCTGCGCCGGCGGACGCCGTACCTGAGTCATCCGGTGTTCTCCTCGCACCGATCGGAAACGGCGATGCTCCGCTATCTGCGCCGCCTGGCCGATCGCGACTATGCGCTCGACCGAGGGATGATCCCGCTCGGCTCATGCACGATGAAGCTCAACGCCACGACCGAGATGGAGCCGGTGACCAACCCCGGTTTCGCCGACATCCATCCCTTCGCCCCCGCCGAGCAGTTCGCCGGCTACCGCGAGTTGTTCACTGACCTGGAGACGTGGCTCGCCGACATCACCGGCTACGACGCCGTCTCGCTGCAGCCGAACGCGGGTTCGCAGGGGGAGTTCGCCGGGTTGCTCGCGATCCGCAAGTACCACGTCGCGCGGGGTGACGACGCACGGACCGTATGCCTGATCCCGGCGAGCGCCCACGGCACGAACGCGGCCAGCGCCGTGATGGCAGGCTTGCGTGTCGTCGTCGTCAAGACCGGCGGCGAGCAGGGTGAGATCGACCTCGACGACCTGCGCGCAAAGATCGCCGAGCACGCTGACGAGCTCGCTGCCGTCATGGTCACCTACCCGTCGACGCACGGTGTGTTCGAGGATCACATCGGGGAGGTGTGTGGTCTCGTCCACGACGCCGGGGGACAGGTGTACATCGACGGGGCCAACCTGAACGCGATGGTCGGCCTGGCCCGTCCGGGCACCTTCGGCGCCGATGTGTCACACCTCAACCTGCACAAGACCTTCTGCATACCGCACGGCGGCGGAGGCCCGGGTGTGGGACCGATCGGCGTTCGGGCCCACCTCGCGCCGTACCTGCCGAACCACCCGCTTCAGCCGGCAGCCGGCCCGGCGACGGGCTCCGGCGCCATCGCCGCGGCGCCATGGGGATCGGCTTCGATACTGCCGATCACTTGGGCCTACATCCGGATGATGGGCGGCGACGGCCTCACGGCGGCGACGGGTGCGGCGATCCTCTCGGCGAACTATCTCGCGGCGCGACTCGGCCGGCATTTCCCGGTGCTCTACACAGGCGCGAACGGCCTGGTCGCGCACGAATGCATCCTCGACCTGCGTCCGATCACCAAGGCGACCGGCATCACCGTCGACGACGTCGCGAAGCGGCTGATCGACTACGGCTTCCACGCCCCGACGATGTCGTTTCCGGTCGCGGGCACGTTGATGGTCGAGCCCACCGAGTCCGAGGACCTGCACGAACTCGACCGCTTCGTGGCGGCGATGATCGCGATCAAGGCCGAGATCGATCGCGTTGGTGCAGGGGAGTGGCCGGCCACCGACAATCCGCTCAGGAACGCGCCACACACTGCCGCGATGCTCACCGGGCCGTGGGAGCGTCCGTACACCCGCGCCGAGGCGGCCTATCCGGCGGGCGTGGATGCCGCGGCCAAGTACTGGCCCCCGGTCCGCCGGATCGACGGTGCGTACGGCGACCGGAACCTGGTGTGCGCCTGCCCGCCGGTGTCCGAGTACGCCTGACTGGGAATGATTCCCGGTAGGCTGTGATCATGGCAGCCAGTCGGCATCGCGCGACGAGGCAGGGCGACGCCGTCGAGGGCGCCCTGCGCTCGGCCGAGGGGTTTCGCAGTGCGCAAGACGTGTATGCCACGCTTCGCGCCGACGGATCCAACGTGGGGCTCTCGACGGTGTACCGCCATCTGCAGGCCTTCGCCGAGGACGGCCGGGTGGACGTCATCCACACCCCAGAGGGAGAGACGACGTACCGCTACTGCGGTGGTCCGGGCAGCACGCATCATCACCACCTCGTCTGCCGGTCCTGCGGACGCGCCGAAGAGGTGGAGGGGGCAGCGATCGAACGCTGGGCGCGGCAGGTTGCCGAGGATCGCGGCTACACCGCCGTCGATCACACTGTGGAACTGTTCGGTACGTGCGGATCCTGTGGGGCATGAGGCTTGCGTCAAGTAGTGAATCATGATTCATTAGTTGTGTGCCGTACCGCCGTACCCCAGCCGTCCAGGCTCGCCTCGACTCCCAGCGCGACGCGCTGATCGCCGCGGCCGTCGACCTGCTCGCCACGCGGGGCTACGCCGGCTGTTCGATCGCCGCTGTCGCGGGACGGGCAGGCGTCGCCGCGGGCACGGTCTACCGCTACTTCGACAACAAGAGCGATCTCGCTGCCGAGGTGTTCCGTGTCGTGGTCGGTCGCGAGGTCGCCGCCGTGCGCAGCGCGGTCGAGGCTGAACCGGATGCGATCAACAAGATCAGTGCACTCATCGAGACCTTTGCCGGACGCGCCCTGAAGTCGCCACGGCTGGCCTACGCTCTGCTCGCCGAGCCGGTCGAACCACGTGTCGACGAACTGCGGCTGCAGTTTCGGACAGCGTTCCGCGACATCGTTGCCGCCGCCGTTTCCGACGGGATGGTCGCGGGCCAGTTGCCCGCGCAGAACGCACCACTGGTCGCCGCAGCACTGGTCGGCGCCATCGGCGAGGCGCTTGTCGGTCCGCTCGCCACCGGCACCGAGGATTGCGACACCCTGCCGACTCTCATCCGATTCGCCCACCGCGCGCTAGGAGCAGCCGATGCCACGCACCCATGAGGTCACCAACCAGGTTCCGCCCCTCGTGGGCCACGACATCACCACGCATGCGGCCTTGCTCGAAGGGCTGCATCGGGAAGGCGCGGGCTGGGCGGAGGCGGAGATCCGCCAGCTCGGATTGCTCGCGGGCAGCGACCCGGCCCAGCAATGGGGGCGACTCGCGAATGAGCACCCGCCCGTACTCCACACGCACGACCGCTACGGCAATCGCATAGACGAGGTCGAGTACCTGCCGCAGTACCACCAGCTGATGACCGTTGCTGTCGAGCACGGACTGCACGCGGCACCGTGGGCCGACGATCGAGCCGGGGCGCATGTCGCGCGCGCCGGCAAGATGATTGCGTGGGGCGCGGCCGACGCCGGGCACCTGTGCCCCATCTCGATGACCTACGCGGTCGTGCCCGCATTGCGCGCGACGCCGGACATCGCCGCTCAGTACGAACCGCTGCTGACCCGGCGGGAGTACGACCCGGGCCTGCGAGCACCGCTGAGCAAGCGCGCCCTGATCGCCGGAATGTCGATGACGGAGAAGCAGGGTGGGTCAGACGTGCGCGCCAATACGACGCGCGCCGTGCCCCAGGCTGACGGCACCTACCGGCTCACCGGCCACAAGTGGTTCACCTCCGCACCGATGTCGGACCTGTTCCTCACCCTTGCGCAAACCCCTCATGGGCTGTCGTGCTTCCTCGTGCCGCGGGTACTGCCCGACGGCGTACCGAACGCGATGTACCTCCAGCGACTCAAGGACAAGCTCGGCAACAAGTCCAATGCGTCCTCGGAGGTCGAGTACGAGGACGCCGTCGGATGGCTGATCGGTGACGAGGGCCGAGGCGTCCGAACGATCATCGAGATGGTCAACATGACGCGCCTGGACTGCGCGCTGATGGCCGCTGGGGGAATGCGGGTCGGGCTGGCCACCGCGCTGCACCATGCCACGCATCGATCGGCATTCGGCAAGCGACTCATCGACCAGCCGGCGATGATCAACGTGCTCGCCGACCTTGCCGTCGACTCCGAGGCGGCGACCACAGTCGTGTTGCGACTGGCCGGGGCCGTCGACCGCGCTATCGGCGGCGATGCCCATGAGGCAGCGGTGCGGCGGGTCGGCCTCGCGGTGACGAAGTACTGGCTCTGCAAACGCCTCTCGACACATGTGGCCGAAGCCCTCGAGTGCCTGGGCGGCAACGGCTACATCGAAGACTCCGGAATGCCGCGGCTCTATCGCGAGGCGCCACTCGTGTCCATCTGGGAGGGCTCCGGCAACGTCGCGGCTCTCGACACGCTTCGCGCCCTGGCCAAGGAGCCGGAGACGATCGAGGCCTTCTTCACCGAACTCGACCTTGCCGGCGGCAGCGATCCGCGCTACGACGACGCGCTCGCGCTGCTGCGCAAGGAGCTGTCCGACGCAGACTCCCTTGCGTACCGCGCGCGGCGGATCGTGGAACACATGGCGCTGCTACTGCAGGGTTCGCTGTTGCTGCGGCACGGGGCGCCTGCCGTCGCGGAGGCGTTCGTCGCCTCGCGCCTGGGCGGCGATTGGGGGATCGCCTTCGGCACACTTCCGGCAGGAATCGACACCAGTACCATCCTGGCGCGTGCCGAGCTGGTCGGCTGACGGGCAGCCGTCAGAGATTCATCGGATGAATCGGTTTTCGGCTCAGCTTGCGCGGCGGTGCGGCGAGGCCATGAGCAGCTCATGACGGCGCGCGGCGCAGCTCTGACCGTCGGGGAGCAACTCGCCGAAGTCCTCGAACAGCACGATGCCGTTGCACAACAGGCTCCACCCCTGTTCGGGATGGGCCGAGACCACATGCGCGGCGTCGCGGTCGGGGGCGTCGACGTCGGGGCATGGCGGGGTGTGCCAGCACATGGGGCGGGCCGGGGTGTCCGGCGAATCCTGCATCGTCATCACGGTGTCCTGTAATCGCTTCCGGTATTACGTATCTCACATGATTGTGCGCGCCCAGAACATCTTGTCCAGCAGGCTCGCGCGGACCTTGGTCCCGGATTCGGACGTAACGGGACATCCCGTGTGTGGTTTCTGTTAATTGTTATCGTGCTGTAATCAACTGGCCTGCCCCAAGCGGCAGGTCACGTGCGGCCGAGGCGCTCCTGCGCGTTGCGCAGGGTGGCATTGCGTGGCACCCAGTCGGCCAGGACGGCAGGGAAGCCGGCGCGGAGTGCGGTGTCGATCACTTCGTCGTCGTCGTCGATGAATGCGGCGATGCCGCGAGGCTTCAGTGCCGTGAGGACATCGCGCTTGTAGAGGCGCGCGGGGCGGTAGTCCCGATTCGGGCGCAGGTACAGCTCGGTGCCGGGCAAGCCGTGTACGCGGAGCCACTCGGCAGTCGTCTCGCGCAACCATTCGGGCCGGCCGGTCAGCCACACGATCTCGTGCTCGCCCGCGAGGTCGGCGACGAGCTGCGCGCCCTGGGGGAGCAAGGTGTCGTCTTCAGCTGAGGCGAAGAACTCGTGCCAGGACTTCGGCGGATCCAGGTGGTGCAGTCGATGACGGACGTCGGCGACGACCCCGTCGATATCGAATACGGCCAGCACCGGATCACCGTAGCCGCAGGGCGTCCGCGTCCAGCCTCTCGCGGGTAGACTCCCGGTCTCGTGCGATTCGTCGATCCGGTGCCCCCGTTCGAGCTGACCTATGACGACGTCTTCATGGTTCCGGCTCGATCGACGTTGGGCTCGCGTCTGGATGTCGACCTGACGACTTCGGACGGCAGTGGCACGACCATTCCCGTCGTCGTGGCGAACATGACCGCTGTCGCTGGTCGCCGGATGGCCGAGACGGTGGCTCGCCGTGGCGGTCTGGCCGTGCTGCCGCAGGACATTCCCGCCGCGGTCGTCGCCGAGGTCGTTTCGTGGGTCAAGCAGTGCAATGTGGTGATCGACACCGCGCTGACCCTCGCACCACACGGAACGGTCGGCGACGCACTCGCCCTGCTCTTCAAGCGTGCTCACGGTGCGGTCGTGGTCGTCGATGGCGGCCGGCCGGTCGGCGTCGTCACCGAGGCGGACTGCGTAGGTGCCGACCGGTTCACCCAGTTGCACCGGGTGATGACGCCGAACCCGACCACGCTCGTCGAACCGATCGATCCGCGGCAGGCCTTCGCCCAACTGGACTCGGCCCGGCGCAAGATCGCTCCGGTCGTCGACGGCGCCGGGCTGCTCGTCGGAGTGCTGACCCGCACCGCGGCGCTGCGGGCCACCCTCTACCGGCCGGCAGTCGACGATCACGGCCGGCTCCGTATCGCCGCCGCCGTCGGCGTCAACGGCGACGTTGCCGGGAAGGCCGCGGCTCTGTTCGAGGCGGGCATCGACCTGCTGGTGATCGACACCGCCCACGGTCACCAGCAACGGATGATCGAAGCGCTCAACGCCGTGCGCGACCTCGAACCGCCGGTGCCCGTCGTCGCGGGAAACGTGGTGTCGGCGCAGGGAACGCGCGATCTGATCGAAGCCGGGGCGGACATCGTCAAGGTCGGTGTCGGGCCGGGTGCGATGTGCACTACCCGGATGATGACCGGAGTCGGCCGGCCGCAGTTCTCCGCCGTCATGGAGTGTGCCGCTGCGGCGCGCAGCCTCGGCAGGCATGTGTGGGCCGACGGGGGAGTGCGGCACCCTCGCGATGTCGCATTGGCGCTCGCCGCGGGCGCCTCCTCGGTGATGATCGGATCGTGGTTCGCGGGCACGTACGAATCACCGGGTGATCTGCACACGGACGCCGAAGGACGGCAGTACAAGGAGAGCTTCGGCATGGCGTCGGCCCGGGCTGTCGCGAATCGGACGTCGGGCGAGAGCGCCTTCGATCGCGCGCGCAAGGCGTTGTTCGAGGAGGGCATCTCGACCGGGCGGCAGTACCTCGATCCCGCTCGTCCCGGTGTGGAGGACTTGCTCGACACGATCACCGCAGGTGTGCGCTCGGCATGCACCTACGCGGGGGCCGCCGATCTCGCGGAATTCCACGAGCGCGCCCTGATCGGAGTTCAGAGCGCGGCGGGTTACGCCGAAGGGCGTCCGCTCTATGCGGGGTGGTGACCGGACGGAGTGAGCCATCCGTGCCGGGTTATGTGACCCTGGAGGGGTGCACGACCACGCGCATCACCCAGGCCGCGACGCAGACCGCCGCTGGTTGCTCGGTGCCCTTGCACTGATCGTCGCCTTCATGGCTGCCGAGATAGTCGCCGGCCTGCTCGCCCACTCGCTCGTCCTGATCAGCGATGCCGGGCACATGCTCACCGACGCGGTCGCTCTCGGGATTGTCGTGATCGCCGCGCGCATCGCGCGGCGTCCGGCACAGGGGGCCTACACCTACGGATACGTGCGGGTCGACGCGCTCTCCGGCCAGGCGAATGGCATCACCTTGATACTGCTGGCCGTCTGGTTCACGGTGGAATCGATCCGGCGACTGCTGCATCCGGGCGACGTTGCCGGGGGAGTGGTGACCGTGGTGGCGCTCGTCGGCCTGGTGGTCAACCTCGCCGCGACGATGCTGGTCACGCGGGCCGATCGCACCAGCCTGAACGTCCGCGGGGCGGTCGCGCACCTGGTGACGGATGTGTGGGCATTCGCGGCCACCTTCGTCGCGGGACTCGTGATCCTGCTGTCCGGCTGGTCGCGGGCCGACGCGATCGCGTCGCTCTGCGTCGCCGCGCTGATGGCCTGGACGGGGGGCAGCCTGGTGCGGGCCGCCGGACGGGTGTTCCTTGAGGCAGCCCCTCCCGGACTCGACCCTCACCTGCTCGGCACGGCATTGGCCGCCATCGAGGGCGTGCGCGAGGTGCACGACCTGCACATCTGGCAGATCGGGCCGGGGGAGCCGGCTGTGTCTGCGCATGTGCTCGTGCAGCCCCCATTCGATTGCCACGAGGTCAGTGGCCGACTGCGGGAGTTGCTCGCGCGCGGCTACGGCATAAGCCATGTGACCCTGCAGGCCGACCACGCGGACGCGCCGACGCATCTGGCCGACGACTGCGCCGACGCGCACGGCGAGGTGCACATCTCACCGAGCTCCTGACGCCGAACACGCGGGCGGCCTGGCACGGTAGGACTGACTGGGCGAGAATCAGTGCACGCGGCGTGCAGGGGCGTGCGCGGCGATGAGAGGACCTCGAATGCTGCTACCTATGTCACCGACGGACGCGGTGTTCCTGCTGGCCGAGAGTCGCGAACACCCGATGCACGTCGGCGGCCTGCAGCTATTCCAGCCTCCGGAGGGGATGGACGCGCTGGACGTCCGCACGATGCTCGACGAGGCGATGATCGGCGAGGAGGTGGCGCCGCTGTTCCGCAAGCGCGCGCGGAGGTCGATCACGTCGTTGGGGCAGTGGGGCTGGGAGCAGGACCAGGAGTTCGATCTCGAGCATCACGTGCGGCGCAACGCACTGCCGCAGCCGGGGCGCGTGCTGGAGTTGCTCGCCCTCTGCTCCAGACTGCATTCCTCACTGCTCGACCGGCACAGGCCGCTGTGGGAGATGCATCTGATCGAGGGTCTCAATGACGGCCGCTACGCGATCTACTCCAAGACCCACCATGCGCTCGTCGACGGCGTGTCCGCGCTGCGGATGCTGTCGCGCATGCTGTCAGACGACCCGGATGAACGGGGAATGCCGGCGCCGTGGGCGCCACGCGCGCACGAGAGCGTCAAGCGCAGCAGCGGGCGCCCCGCGTCCAGCCCGCTCAAGGCCGCGCTGGATGCTGTCGGGGAGGTCACGGGACTGGTGCCGGCGTTGTACCGCACTCTGAGCCGCAGCGTGAGCGATCAGAGCGGCGCGATGTCGCTGTCGGCGCCGAAGACGATGCTGAACGTCCCGATCACGGGTGCACGCCGGTTCGCCGCCCAGTCGTGGCCGATCGAGCGCATCAGGCAGGTGGGCAAGGCCGCCGATGCGACTGTCAACGATGTCGTTCTCGCGATGTGTTCGGGTGCCTTGCGGGCCTATCTACAGAGCATGGACGCGCTGCCCGACGCGCCCCTCATCGCGATGGTCCCCGTTTCGCTCCATTCGGACGATGCGGCGTCGGACGACGGCGGGGGCAATGCCGTCGGGGTCGTGATGTGCAACCTCGGCACGCACCTCGACGACGCGGCTCGCCGGCTCGAAACTGTCCATGCATCGATGGTTGAAGGCAAGGAATCGATGCGCGGCATGAGCCCGACGCAGATCATGATGATGAGTGCCATCGGGATGAGCCCGCTGATGGTCCTGCCGCTGCTGCGGTTGAACGGCATCGTGCGGCCGCCGTTCAACCTCGTGATCTCGAACGTGCCCGGGCCGCGCAAGCCCATGTACTGGAATGGTGCGCGCCTGGACGGTCTGTACCCGCTGTCGATCCCGCTCGACGGCCAGGCTCTCAACATCACTTGCACGAGCTATTCCGACGAGATCGCGTTCGGCCTGACCGGGTGCCGGCGCAGCGTGCCGCACCTGCAGCGACTGCTCGGTGACCTCGATGCCGAACTGGCTGCGTTGGAAGAGGCCACCGGCGTCGCTTGAGATGCAAGCACCAGTCCAGCGGGGCAGTGCGGAGCACCCTCGGAAATCAACGATAGTTGACATAATGTTCATTATCGGCAATGTCCGGGAGCTGCGGCGGTGGAAGGCCCGACGAGAGGGTTAGCTGAAGGCGTGACACCTGTGGCCGGCACCGTCTTCGACCTACCCGACCGCCTAGCCGCCAAGTCCGACCCGGCACTCATCGCCTACGACGAACGACATTTCACCGCCGTCACCGAAAGCCTCGAGCAGTCGATCGCAGAACTGTCCGGCCGTCTCGAGGAGGAACTGAGGGCGCCGGGCGGTAGGAGCCAGCAGGCGTTGGTCGACCGCGACATACAGATCCAGCGGCTGGCTACACGCCTGCGCGTCCTGCACCGCTTCGGTGTCGACCTCTGCCTCGGGCACATGGTCACGGCAGGCGAGGCGGATCCCGTCTACGTCGGACGGCTCGGTCTCACCGACAGCGCGGGTCGCCAATTGCTCGTCGACTGGCGCTCCCCCGCTGCCGAACCTTTTTTTGCCGCGACGCACGCCCACCCGATGGGCTTGACGAGCCGGCGCCGGTATCGCTGGATCCGGGGCCGGATCACCGACTACTGGGACGAGGTCTTCACCACCGACGGTTTCGAGGGGCACGCTGCGCTCGACGACCAGTCTGCGTTCATTGCAAGTTTGGGCAGTAACCGTTCGGCCCGGATGCGTGACGTGCTGGGCACCATCCAAGCCGACCAGGACGCGATCATCCGCGCGGGATCTGCCGGCGCCCTCGTCGTCGACGGCGGACCGGGCACGGGGAAGACGGTCGTGGCGCTGCACCGTTCGGCCTATCTCCTGTACTCCGACCCTCGCTTCGGCCATGGCCGCCACCACAGCGGCGGCGTGCTGTTCGTCGGTCCGCATCAGCCCTATCTGGACTATGTCGCCGACATCCTGCCGAGCCTGGGCGAGGACGGCGTGCAGACCTGCACTCTGCGCGACCTCGTTGCCGAGGGCGCCACAGCATCGATCGAGATCGAGCCGCAGGTGTCCGCGCTCAAGTCGTCCGTCAACCTCGTCAAGGCGATCGAAACGGCCGTCCGGTTCTACGAGGAACCGCCGACCAAGCCGATGATTGTGAAGACCGACTGGTCGAGCATCACGCTGAGCGCCGAGGATTGGGCCGAAGCGTTCGAGGCGGCAGAGCCCGGCACGCCGCACAACGAGGCGCGCGACCAGGTATGGGAGGAGCTGCTCGCGATCCTGACGGGCAAGCACCCGGGCGATGTTCCGGATGACTTGCTGCGCAAGTCGCTGCTGCAGAACAGGGAACTGCTCAGTACGTTCAACCGCTCGTGGCCCCTGCTCGAAGCCGCTGATCTGGTTGGCGACCTCTGGTCGGTGCCTGCCTACCTGCGGATGTGCGCGCCCTGGCTGAGCGGCGACGACGTTCGGGCCCTGCAGCGCGAGAACCCCCAGGCCTGGACGGTCTCGGACCTACCACTTCTGGACGCGGCCCGGCAGCGGCTCGGCGATCCTGAAACGGCACGGCACACGCGACGTCAGCAGGCCGCGCTCGCCGCTGCGCGTGAACACATGGACACAGTCGTGGAGGATCTGATCGCAGGGGATGACTCCGAGATGCTCGTGATGTCGATGCTGCGTGGCGATGATCTGCAGGACGCCCTGGTTGACGGTTCCGTAGTGCAGCATCTTGATCCGGACCAGCTTGCCGGCCCGTTCGCGCACGTCGTCGTGGACGAGGCGCAGGAACTCACCGACGCCGAGTGGCAGATGCTGCTGCTGCGCTGCCCGTCGCGCAGCTTCACCATCGTCGGGGATCGTGCCCAGGCCAGGCACGGCTTCACGGAGACGTGGCAGGAACGGCTCGCGCGGATCGGGCTCGACCGGACGACGGTGGCTTCGTTGAGCATCAACTACCGGACGCCGACCGAGGTCATGGCCGAAGCGGAACCGGTGATCCGGGCGGTGATACCGGACGCCAACGTGCCTACGTCGATCCGCAGCAGCGGCATTCCCGTCCGGCATGGATCTGCGGCGGATCTGGAAGAGGTGGTCGACGGCTGGCTTGCCGCGCATGGCGACGGGATCGCCTGCGTGATCGGTGCGCCGACCTTCCGCGCAACGTCCCGGGTTCGGTCGCTCACCCCGGAGTTGTCGAAGGGGCTCGAATTCGACTTGGTGGTTCTCCTCGACTCCACGGCGGACGGAGATGACGTCGAGGCGCAGGCTCCGGGCGGGCGTGTCAGCGGTATCGAAGCCGCTGTCGACCGTTACGTCGCGATGACCCGCGCCACCCAGCAGCTCGTGATCCTCTCGACCTCCTGATACGCGGTCGGTCAGGAACTGACGTAGCCGGCGAGGTGCTCGCCGGTGAGGGTGGACCGCGCGGCGACCAGCTCGGCGGGCGTGCCCTCGAACACGATCCGGCCCCCGTCGTGACCTGCACCGGGGCCGAGGTCGATGATCCAGTCGGCATGCGCCATCACGGCCTGATGGTGCTCGATCACGATCGCCGACTTGCCGGAGTCGACCAGCCGGTCGAGCAGGCCGAGCAGCTGGTCGACATCGGCAAGATGCAGACCCGCAGTCGGCTCGTCGAGAACGTAGATCTCCCCCTTCTCCCCCATCCGGGTGGCGAGTTTGATTCGCTGCCGCTCGCCGCCGGACAGCGTCGTGAGCGGCTGGCCGAGGGTGAGGTAGCCGAGCCCGACGTCGGCAAGCCGGTTGAGGATCCTGTGCGCCGCGGGAAGCTTGGCCTCGCCGTCGCCGAAGAACTCCTCTGCCTGGCTCACCGACATCGAGAGAACACCGCTGATGCTCTCGCCGCCGAGCGTGTACTCGAGCACCGATGCCTCGAACCGTTTGCCGTCGCACACTTCGCAGGGGACAGTGACTCCGGCCATCATCGCCAGGTCGGTGTAGATCACGCCCGCGCCGTTGCAGTTGGGGCAGGCGCCCTCGGAGTTCGCGCTGAACAGCGCCGGCTTGACGCCGTTCTGCGTCGCGAACGCCTTGCGGATCGGGTCGAGAAGCCCGGTGTACGTCGCCGGATTGCTCCGCCGGGAGCCGCGGATCGCACCCTGGTCGACCGCCACGACGCCGTGCTGCCCGGACACCGACCCGTGGATCAGCGAGCTCTTTCCGGACCCAGCCACCCCGGTGACGACGACCAGCACGCCGAGTGGGATGTCTACATCGACCTCTCGCAGGTTGTGTGTGTCGGCGCCCCGGACCTTCAGCGTGCCTTGTGGTGAACGCACCGCCTGCTTCAGGCTCGCACGGTCGCCAAGATGTCGACCGGTGATCGTGTCACTGCGCCGCAAACCGTCGACGGTGCCTTCGAAGACAACCACGCCGCCTTCGCTTCCGGCCTTCGGACCGAGGTCGACGACATGGTCGGCGATCGCGATCGCCTCGGGCTTGTGCTCGACGACAAGGACCGTGTTGCCCTTGTCGCGCAACTGCAGCAGCAGCCCGTTCATCCGCTGGATGTCGTGCGGGTGCATCCCGATCGTGGGCTCGTCGAAGACATAGGTGACATCGGTGAGCGACGAGCCGAGGTGACGGATCATCTTCGTGCGCTGAGCCTCGCCGCCGGACAGGGTGCCCGACGGCCGGTCGAGCGAGAGGTAGCCCAGCCCGATCTGCGCGAACGAGTCGAGAGTCTGGCGTAGCGATGCGAGAAGGGGTCCGACCGAAGCGTCGTCTATCGTGCGGATCCAGTCGGCGAGGTCGCTGATCTGCATCGCACAGGCGTCGGCGATGTTGATTCCCAGGATCTTCGACGACCGTGCCTCGACGCTGAGCCGGGTGCCGTGACAGTCGGGACACGTGTCGAAGGTGACTGCCCGTTCCACGAAGGCCCGCACATGTGGCTGCAGCGAATCGATGTCCTTGGACAACATCGACTTCTGGATTCTCGGGACAAGCCCTTCGTAGGTCAGGTTGACGCCTTCGACTTTGATCTTGGTCGGTTCCTTGTACAGGAGGGCGTCGAGTTCCCGCTTGGTGAACTTCTTGATCGGCGTGTCTGGATCGAAGAACCCGCAACCGGTGAAGATGCGGCCGTACCAGCCGTCCATGCTGTACCCGGGGATGGTCAGCGCGCCCTCGTTCAGCGACTTGCTGTCGTCGTACAGCTGGGTGAGATCGATGTCGTTGACAGCGCCGCGGCCTTCGCAGCGCGGACACATTCCACCGAGAACGCTGAAGCTTCGCCGCTCCTTCGTCGTGCGGCCGGCGCGCTCGACGGTCACGGCGCCGGCGCCACTGATGGAGGCGACGTTGAAGGAGAATGCCTGCGGCGAGCCGATGTGCGGCTTGCCGAGCCGGCTGAAGAGGATCCGCAGCATGGCGTTGGCGTCGGTGGCGGTCCCCACCGTGGAGCGCGGGTCGGTGCCCATGCGTTCCTGATCCACGATGATTGCCGTCGTCAGCCCGTCCAACACATCGACGTCCGGGCGAGCCAACGTCGGCATGAAGCCCTGCACGAACGCGCTGTAGGTCTCGTTGATGAGCCGCTGGGACTCTGCGGCGATCGTCCCGAATACGAGCGAACTCTTGCCCGATCCCGACACGCCGGTGAATACCGTGAGCCGCCGCTTCGGGATCTCGACGCTGACGTCCTTGAGGTTGTTCACCCGCGCGCCGTGCACGCGAATCACTGCGTGGCTGTCGGCACCGTTCTGCGCCATGCTCAGGTGAGCTGATCGATGCGGATCAGGTTGCCTGCCGGGTCGCGGATGGCACAGTCGCGAATGCCGTACGGCTGGTCGGTCGGTTCCTGGACGACCTCGGTGTCGCCGGCTTGCAACCGGGCGAAGACGGCGTCGAGTTCCTTGCTGGCCAGGGTGAGGATGGCGTAGGTGCCCTTCGCCATCATTTCGGCGATAGTGCGCCGCTCGTCGTCGGTGATGCCCGGGTCGGCACCCGGCGGGTAGAGCACGATGGAGGTTCCCGGCTGATCGACCGGACCGACGGTGAGCCACCGCATACCGCCGTACCCCACGTCCTTGCGGACCTCGAAGCCGAGGGTGTCGCGGTAGAACGCCAGCGATGCGTCCGGGTCGGTGTGTGGCAGGAATGCCGCGTGAATGGTGAGATCCATGCCGCTCACGCTAGCTGCGGTGCGGCCGTCGCTGCTTCTCGATTCCTGATCGGTCTGGTCACCTGTCTCGTGACGCAGGACGGCATCTCGGCGGCCACCCGCGCGGCGTCACGGCGATACGCGCTCGGCGACATGCCCACCAACGCCGTGAAACGGGTGCTGAAGGTGCCGAGTGACGAGCAGCCGACCGCAAAGCAGACGTCAGTGACGTTGAGGTCGCCCCGGCGCAGCAACGCCATCGCACGCTCGATGCGCCGCGTCATCAGATATCCGTACGGGGATTCGCCATAGGCCAGCTTGAACTCACGGCTCAGATGCCCGGCGGACATGCCGACACCGCGAGCAAGCGCCTCGACGTCCAAGGGCTGCGCGTAGTCGCGATCCATCCGGTCGCGGACGCGGCGCAGCAACGCGAGGTCGCGAAGGCGGTGTGTCTCGGTGGGTCGGCTGGTCACGTCATGATCGTGCCACGCCCGGGCCGCCGGCAGGTGTGCTTATCGCCCAAGATGTTCGGTGACCAGTCGGATCGTCTCGTCAGGGCGTTCCCACCAGAACAGGTGCCCGACATCGTCGAACGGATGCAGCGTCGCCCCAGGGATCAGCTCGGCGAGCACGACAGCATTGCTGTAGCGCACCATCTCGTCGGCCGTGCCGTGCAACACGAGCGTCGGCGCGGAGATCTCGCCCAACCTCGCGCTGGCGTCGTGCAGTGCGGCCGCCTGGGCCTGCCGCATGATCGTCGTGGCCGGGATGCGTACCGCCAGGCTGCTCTCGCGAAACGGCGGGTAGTGCGGCTCGTCCGCGACATAGGTCGACGAGAGGTTCGCCCGGTAACCGGCGCGAACGATCGTCTCGAGATCGCCCGTCTGCATCGCCTGGAACATCGCCATCGGGCCGGGCGCGTCCAGGACGGATCGCGCTCCACCGGGCCAGGTACAGCCGAGGACGAGGGCGCGAACGCGGTCGCCGTGCCTTGTCGTCAGTTCCTGCGCGACGGCGCCTCCCATCGAGATGCCGAAGACGTGCACGGAGTCGAGGCCGAGAGCGTCGAGAAGTGCACGGGCGTCGTCGGCGAGATCGGCGATCGTGAAGTTGCCCGCGACGTCGGTGCTCTCCCCCACGCCGCGGTGGTCGTAGCTGATGACGTCGAAGTGCTGGGCCAGTCCGTCGAGCAGCGGCTCACCCCAGATCTGGTGATGCCCGGCCATGCCCTGGATCAGGAGTAGCGGGGTGCCACTCCCCCTGCGCAGATAGAAGAGCTGCCGCCCGTCGAGCTGTGCGAATGCCATGGCGACAAGGTAATGGGCGGTCATCCAGCGGCGGCGTCGAGCCCATGACAGGATGCCCAGCAGCATCATCCGGCAGCATCATCCGGCAGGGGGAACGATGAAGGTCGAGAACGCTGTCGTGCAGCTGCGCCGGCTGCCCGTCACCTTTCGCGAGGCTGACGTTCTGAGGCGATCCGGGCTTGCTCCGGTGAGCCGGCCGGACGAGATGGTCCGCGCGCTGCTCGACATGCGACAGCGCGGCATGGTCGGTGCTGCCACCCGGATCGCTGCACGACGCCATCCAGATTTCCTGGGCCTTGTCGACGAGCTGGGTGAGCTGACCTTCCGGCAGCTCGACGAGCGTTCCAATGCGCTGGCCCGTGCCTGGCAGAAGCGCGGTCTTGATGACACTTCTGTGGTGGCACTGCTCTGTCGAGATCACCGCGGGCTTGTCGACGCCATGTTCGCGGTGAACAAGCTCGGCGCGAGAGCGCTGCTCATGAACACCGGATTCGCGAAGCCGCAATTCGCGCAGGTTGCCGAGCGCGAAGGGGTCTCCGCACTGGTGTACGACGTCGAGTTCACCGACATCCTCGGTGAGGTTCCGACATCGATCCCGCGGTACCTGGCATGGGTCGACGACGCGCCGACCGAGCACGAGACACTTGAGGAGCTCATCGCGAGCGCGCCGACCGAGGAGTTGCCGCGACCGCGCACAGTTGGCGGCCTCGTGCTGTTGACGAGCGGCACCACCGGAACACCGAAGGGTGCGCCCCGGCAGGTCAACTCACCGTTCGCGGCTGCGCAGTTCCTGGATCGGATTCCGTTGCGGCCGGGCGAACGCACCTTCTTCGGCGCGCCACTGTTCCACGGAACCGGCCTGTCGCAGTTCCTGCTCACGATCGCTCTCGGTTCGACGACGATCCTGCGCAGGCGTTTCGATCCCGAGGCAACGCTGGCGGCGTTGGCCGAGCACCGGGCCGAGGCGTTGGTGGTCGTGCCCACGATGCTGCAGCGCCTGCTCAATCTCGATGAACAGGTCATCCGCAGCTACGACACCAGCGCGTTGCGCATCATCTTCTGTGCCGGTTCGGCGCTGCCTCCCGAGGTGGGCAACCGGGCGATGGAGTTGTTCGGTGACGTGATCTACAACCTCTACGGATCGACGGAGGTCGCCGTGGCGACAGTCGCGACCCCGGAGGACTGGCGCAGAAAGCCCGGCACCGTCGGTCGGGCCCCTGTCGGCTGCGTTGTGCGGTTGTACGACGACAACGACAAGCAGGTGAGCACCGCCAACACGATCGGGCGTGTCTTCGTCGGAAGTGGTCTGAAGTTCTCCGGGTACACCGGGGGCGGCACGAAGAACGAGATCGACGGGCTGTTGTCGTCCGGCGACGTCGGCCATTTCGATGACGACGGCCTGCTGTTCATCGACGGCCGTGATGACGACATGATCGTCTCCGGTGGCGAGAACGTGTTCCCCGCCGAGGTCGAGAACCTTCTCGTGGAGCACCCGGCAGTGGCCGATGCGGCAGTGATCGGCGTGGAGGATGCCGACTTCGGCCAGCGGCTCAAGGCATTCGTCGTGATACGCGACGGCCAACAGGTGAGTGCCGAAGACGTCAAGTCGCACGTCCGCTCGAACCTCGCGCGGCACAAGGTGCCGCGCGACGTCGAGTTCGTCGACGCGCTCCCCCGCAACGCCACCGGAAAGCTGCTGCGCGGAGAATTGCACTGATGGTCGATGAGTACACCTCACCGGCCCCCGAGCCACCACCGGAATATGCGCCGCTACCGGAATATGCGCCGCCGCCGCCCTATGCGACCACCCCTTCCCCGGCGTCGAAGCCGGCCGCAGCCAAGGGCAGTCGTCGCCGGCTCGGGTTGATCGGCGGCGCCGTGACCGTGGTTGCCGCCACGGCGGCGGTGCTGGCGTACACGCTGCTCTCGCCCGGATCGAGCACAGCGAGCACGCCCCAGTCGGCGGTCAAGGCCCTGCTCGACGCAGGTATGCACAACGACGTCAAGAGCGCCGAGGCAGTGCTGTGCGCCGGCGATCGGGCGATCGGTCAGGTATCGCATCTGCAGAGCTCGGGCCGCATCACGACGTACGAGATCGGCGACGAGTCGACGGCGAACGGCGTCCGGTTCGTCGCGGCGACGTTCGCCACGTCCAAGACGTGGACACCGAGCACGGAGAAGTTCCCGGTCGTCAAGGAGAACGGCTCGTGGAAGGTGTGCTTCAGCCGGGAAATCGCGACAGCGCCTGGCGCTTCGGCCGCCGGTATGCCGAGTGGTGGCGTGCCGTCGCAGGGTTCGCCGGTCACGGCCGGCTCGGCGCGTACGCCGGTCCTGCCGACGAACCTCCCCGGCGGCGCGGCGGGATTGTGCTCCGGATCGACGAGCAGCTTCGGCGTCGCGTCCACCTACGTGGGGCTTGCTGAGATCGGGGAGCCTCAGGCCGCGCAGAGCTGCGTCTTTCACGACCAGGTCCCGCTGGCGGTGACGCAGCGCCTGAGCGGCAAGTTGTTCGGTCCCGTCACATCCGACCAGAACGCGAGCGTCATCGCGTTCCGGTCGACGGACGCTTCGATCCGGGTGTCCGTGACGACGGCGAAGGAAGCCGACGGCGCCTACTACGTCACCGCCGTGACGATCACCTGACGGCTAGCGGCCCCGCCGGCGTGAGCCGAGCGCTGCCCACAGGCCGAGCGCCGAGGTGCCCACCGCGGCAGCGACCATGCCCGTCGCCCCGATGCCGCCGGCCCGGCGCTCGCGTACGGCCTGCGCGAGCGCAACGGCGTCCACAGCGTCGGACACGGCGCCGGCCAGCAGCCAGCCGGCACCCCCGCCGGCGAGCGCCGACTGCGTGGTTCCGGCGCCCAGAACGGCGTCGCGCGCCGCAGTCATCCGGCTCAGCCACGTGACACGGGTCGCGGTGGCGCTGTCGGCACCGACGATGCGCAGGGCCGTCACCGGAGCCGCGAAGAACACGGCACCGATGGCGATGCGAGCGAGACCGATCCCGACGGCAACTGTGCGTGCGTTAGGTATTGCACGCCTGGACGGAACCGAATCGCCCCCCACGCCGTGAGTAGTAGTAGCGGCATCGGAACGGGCAGAGCGGTGGCGCGGTCGAGGCAACGGAGGCTCCAAGACTTAACGGATCTGGCATCGCACTGAGGGTCGGGCACAGTAGCAGGGTTATGCCCGCGACCATCAGGGAATCATCCCATGAGCACAGTCGTTGTTCAGGATGCAACTAATTCGCACGATCCATCAGCAATTTGGTCAGTTTGCCCAGGAGGTCCCCACCATGGCAGATCGAACATTGCGGGGCAGTCGGCTGGGCGCGGTCAGTTACGAGACCGAGTACGGCACCGAACCCGCACCGCGAAACATCGCGGCCTACCGTTGCCCCCGCGGCCACGAGTTCGTCGTCCCGTTCTCCGAAGAGGCTGAACTTCCGACGACGTGGGAGTGCCGCCTTGACGGCCTTCCCGCGCTGCTCGTCGACGGCCCCGCACCGGAGGCCAAGAAGGTCAAGCCGCCGCGCACGCACTGGGACATGCTCATGGAACGGCGCACGATCGCCGATCTCGAGGAAGTCCTCGCCGAACGCCTCGACGTGCTGCGCGCCCGCCGTGGCCAGAAGAGCGCCTGAACAGGTTCGCTCCGGCTAACCCCTCGCGCTAACCCCTCGCGCGGCGCATCGCGGCCCGAAGCTGGCTGCCGCGGTGCGCTGCACCCCATTCGGTGACACGCACGAACGCTTCGCGCACGATGGCGCCGTCCATCTTCGACTCCCCTCGCTCGCGCTCGGCGAACGTGATGGGCACCTCGATCACGCGGTAACCCGCTCGCAGCGCGCGCCACGCGAGATCGACTTGGAAGCAGTAGCCCTGCGACGCGACGGCCGCGTAGTCGATGTTCTCCAACACCTCGCGTCGGAACGCCCGGTAGCCGCCGGTGGCGTCCTGCAGATTGATACCGAGCGCCAGCCGTGCATAGAGGTTGCCTCCCTTCGACAGGAATTCTCGACGCCGCGGCCAGTTCACCACCGAGCCGCCAGGTACCCAGCGTGACCCGAGTACCAGATCGGCTCGACCCAGCGCCGTGAGCAGCGTCGGAAGTTGCTCCGGGGCGTGCGAACCATCCGCGTCCATCTCGACGAGCACGTCGTAGCCGGCATCGAGCCCCCAGTCGAAGCCAGCGATGTACGCGGCGCCGAGCCCGGCCTTTCCGCTGCGGTGCAGCACGTTGACTCGGGTGTCGGCTTCAGCCATCGCGTCGGCAAGCTTGCCGGTGCCATCGGGGCTGGCGTCGTCGACGATCAGGACGTTCGCCAGGGGTACGGCGTCGAGAACGCGTTCGACGATCGGCTCGACGTTCTCGCGCTCGTTGTACGTAGGGACGATGACCAGCACGCGCTGCTGCCGCTCGACCTCGCTCACGACACCATCATCTCCATCGGCTCATTCTCCGGGGGCCCGGGCAGGCGGCGGCGGATCGGCCGCACCGTGTACACGATGGCAAGAACGGCCAACGCTGCGAATCCGTACTCAGGCCACGCTCCCAGTGTGGTGGCCGGCGTCCGCGCGGTGCGCAGTGGGATCGTGGCGACGATGACGTCCGGCGTGAAGAGCGCCCCGGATTCCTGCCGGATCCCGCCGTCGGGTCCGATCACTGCGGTCTTTCCTGTGGTCGCCACCTGCAGCACGGTTCGCCCGGACTCGACGGCCCGAAGCCGGCTCATGGCCAGCTGCTGGTATGTCTCGGCAGTGTGCCCGAAGGTCGCGTTGTTGGTCTGCACCACGAGCACCTGCGCTCCGGCGGCGACCGACGAGCGAACGAGGTCGTCGTAGGCGACCTCGAAGCAGATGACGTCGCCGACCGGGAACGGACCGCCACGCAGCAGGCCGTTGCCGTGCCCGCCCACCATGTCCTGGCTGACGAGGTTGACGTCACTGGTGACGAGTTTGGCGATGCCACGCAGCGGGATGTACTCGCCGAAGGGGACGGGGTGACGCTTGATGTACTGCGCCCCCGGGCCCGATGTCGGTGACCAGAGGATGCCGGCGTTGCGCCGATGGTCGGCACCCGGACCCTGGAGGATCGCGCCCACGAGGATGGGAATGCCGACGGCGCGCACGGTCGAGTCGATCTCGGCGAAGGCCGCCTGATCACCGAAGGGGTCGACATCCGAGGCGTTCTCCGGCCAGACGATGAGGGCCGGCCGAGGCACGGTGCCTGCCTTGATCCGGGCCGCCAGGTTCATCGTCTGGGCAATGTGGTTGTCGAGCACTTGACGTGCTCGCTGTTCGAACGCCAGTCCGACGTCAGGCACGTTGCCTTGAACGAGTGCAACCACCGCTGTGCGCCCTGCGCGATCGGCCCCGGGCCCGAGGGGCCAGGCCAGCAGACCACCGATCAGTGGCACGAAGGCGGCGACCAGCACACCGAGAGCCACCCGGCGCCGTGAGCGGCCCATATCGAGCGCAAGCGGGGCCAGCCCGGCGCCACACAACGCGACGGCGAATGTCACCATCGGTGCACCGCCGACCGCCGCGAACCATCGCAGCGGCGAGGATGCCTGGCTGAATGCCAGCCGCCCCCACGGGAAGCCGCCGAAGGGCAGCCGGTCGCGGAGCAGCTCCTGCAGGACCCAGGTGCACGCCACCCACAGCGGCGCGACCGGCAGCCGCTGGACGAGCGGGAGGACCGCACCGACCGCAGCGAAGAAGCCGGCCTCGGCGACCGCCAGGATCAACCACGGTGCGGCGCCGACGTACACGCCCGTCCAATGCAGCAGCGGGACGAAGAAGGCCAAGCCGTACAGCAGCCCGAGCCAGGCGCCGGTGCGGCTGCGGCGCCCGTCGACGGCGATGGACAGCAGGGCGACGCTCGCGAATGCCAGCGGCCACAGCCCGAGGCGGGGAAACGCGAGGGCACCCGCACCCCCACCGGCAACGGCCAGGAGTGCAGCCCACCGGGCGCGAAAGCGCGCCCCGGGGGCGCCTCGCCGCGCTCCAGGCAACTGCATCCGGTCAGTATCTCGGACCACGACCGCCGGTAGCTGTGAGCTCGTCACGCGGCCTCGTGGATGGTCGTCCCCGCACGCACTGTCCGGACGCACGTGGGCAGTGGGGCGCCCGGCGTGAGATCGGGCAGGTCGGCTGTCTCGCCGGGTGTCAGCCAGACTGCGAAGGTCGCCGGCGCGCCGAGCTCGATTCGGCCGTTCCCGGGGCGTCCGGCGGCCGCCCACCCACCGGACGTGTGTGCCTGGAACGCTGCCTCGGGCGTGATGCCTGATGTGGCGCGGTGCGGGTGTACAGCAGCCTGTACAGCCGTCCAGGGCGACATCGGTGTCACTGGCGCATCGGATCCGAATGCCAGTGTCACGCCTGCGGCGGCGAGTGCGGCGAAGTCGTTGAGCGACGCCGCACGCTCGGCACCCAGCCGCTGCGCGTACATCCCCCGCGAACCGCCCCACGTGCTGTCGAACACCGGCTGCATCGACGCCACTGCTCCGCTGTCAGCGACGCGCGCCGGAGCGGCCACCATCTCGGCGTGCTCTATCCGGGTGAAGGGGCGCAGCTCGGGGCTGACCGCGTCGATCGCGTCGAGCACCTGGTCGACCGCAGCATCGCCGATGGCGTGGAACCCGGCCTGCACCCCGTGCCTGGCACATTGGCGCAGGTGCTCACTGAGGTCGGCGGTGTCGTACCGGAGCGCACCGGAGCTCTCGCTGTGATCGTGGTACGGCCGGTGCAGCGCGGCCGTGTGCGAACCGAGCGAGCCGTCGCAGAACAGGTCCCCGCCAGCCCCGATCGCGCCGAGTGCGACGGCAGTGTCGGCACCGAACAGCTCGCCCCAATATCCGAGCACCTCTGGCAGGGCCTCGGCGCGACTCAGCTCCAGCAGGTCGGCGAGGTCCGTCGCGCTGGAGATCGATGGACCCGCCATCTCGTGCACGCAGGCGATGCCGAGCTCGGCTGCGTGCCGCAGTGCCCCGCGTTGGGCGTCGAGGCGCTGGCCGCGGGTCAAGCCGGCGTACGCCGCGCGACGAGCTGCGTCGTGCGCGTCACGGGTCAACCAACCATCGGGCCGGAACCCGGTGAGTCCCGCCGCTCCCTCTGTCGCCGCCAGCAGGGCAGAGGAGACGACTGCGGAGTGGACGTCGACCCGGGCGAGGTAGACGGCACCGCCGTATGCGGCGCGATCCAGTTCCGCTCGGGTTGGAGGTCGCTGCTCGGGCCACGCCCGCTCGTCCCAGCCTCCCCCGATGATCGGACGGCCTCGTGACGTGCGAGCGAGCGCCTCCACGTGATCGAGCAGCTCGCGCACGGAACCCGCGCTGCCGAGGTCGAGACCGGTCAACGCCAGTCCGGTAGATGTCAGATGGACGTGCGCGTCGACGAAGGCGGGGGTAACGAGGGCGCCGCCCAGGTCTACGTGCGCCTCGTGGCTGACCTGTGCCGCGTCGCGCTCGTCTCCGACCCAGGCGATGTCCGAGCCCTCGACGAGCATCGCGGTGTCGCGACCGACGGACCCCCGCCCGGCCGGGACGAGGATCCGGCCGTTGCGGTAGAGGGTGCGCACGGCAGGATTGTGCCAGCGTAGGGCGGTAGCGTTTACAGCACGGCAAAGACAGGGGTTACCGCGTGGTAGCGAGCATCGAGGACGTCGCCCGGCTGGCCGGCGTGTCGATCGCCACGGTCTCGCGCGCGCTGCGCGGCCTGCCCGACGTCGCGGCGACAACCCGCGATCGGGTACTCAGCGCGGCTCGGGAGCTCGACTACGTGGCGTCGCCGTTCGCGGCGCGGCTCGCGAGCGGGCGCACCGCCACGGTCGGTGTGGTCGTTCCGTTCGTGAACCGCTGGTTCTTTGCCGAGGTCATCGACACCGTCGAGACGGCGTTGCGCAAGAACGGCTTCGACCTTCTGCTCTACAACCTCGGCGACGAGCAGGGGCGCGCGAGATTCTTCGAGGTCATGCCGATGCGCAAGCGTGTCGACGCGGTGCTGGTCATCAGTCTGGTGTTGTCCGACGAGGAACTGGCAGCACTGAACTCGCTGGACACGCCGATCGGACTTCTGGGCCTCGACCGTCCCGGTTTCATAGCGACCCGCATCGACGACGCAGCAGGCGCACGCTCGGCCGTCGAGCACCTGCTCGATCTGGGACATCGTCGGATCGGACTGATCGGTGGCGACACCGACGACCCGATGCGCTTCACGCCGCCGTTGCACCGCCGCACCGGCTACCGCAATGCCCTCCAGGCCGCCGGCATCGACGTCGACCCGTCGCTGGAGGTGCTCGGCTACTTCACTGTCGACGGCGGCACCGCGGCGTGTGAACAGCTACTGGCACGGGATGACCGGCCCACCGCGATCTTCGCCGAAAGCGATGAGATGGCCTACGGCGCGCTGCGAGCCATCCGCCGCGCCCACCTGCGTGTGCCGCAGGATATCGCTGTGATCGGCTTCGACGACCAGGCCAACGCAGAACTCATGGACCTTTCGACGGTGCGCCAACCGGTGAGCGAGCAGGCGCTCGACGTGACGACGCGACTGCTGGCCGTGATCGGCCACCGGGGCGACGTGGCGGCGACCGCAGTCGTGCTGCCCACTGAATTGGTCGTGCGCGGATCCAGCGACCCCGCGCAGTCGGTGTACTGACCTCATGAGCGAACTGATGCTGATCGATGCGGCGAATCTGTACTTCCGCGCCTACTACGCGCTACCGGAATCCGTCACCACCCCGGACGGACGGCCTATCAATGCAGTGCGCGGCTACCTCGACATGACTGCGGCGATGATCGAGCGGCGCACTCCTCGCCGCCTGGTCTCGTGTCTCGACCTCGATTGGCGGCCGGCGTTTCGCGTCGAACTCGTTCCGTCGTACAAGGCACATCGGATAGCGCCTGACGGAGCGGAGCAGATCCCCGACACGCTGGCTCCGCAGATCCCGATCCTGCTCGATGTCCTGACCGCCTTCGGGCTCGCCGTGGCTGGCGCCGAGGGCTTCGAGGCCGACGACGTGATGGCGACACTCGCGACACGCGACACGGCCACCGTCGACATCGTGAGCGGCGATCGAGACATGCTCGCGCTGGCCACCGACCGGATCACGGTCTGCTACACCGGCCGCGGAATAGCCAAGATGGAGCCGATGCAGGCACCACACGTGCAGGCCAAATACGGGATCCCCGCGGCGAACTACGCTGACTTCGCGGTGCTCCGCGGCGACCCGAGCGACGGCCTGCCCGGCGTGCCCGGGGTTGGCGAGAAGACGGCCGCCGCGCTCGTCACGCGGTTCGGCAGCGTCGAGGCGATCGTCGCGGCGGCAGAATCCGGCGATAGCGGATTTCCGGCGGGTTCCTCGACGAAGATCCTTGCCGCACGGGACTATCTGTCGCGCGCGCCCGCGGCTGTGCGCGGGCGGACAGACGTCCCGCTGGACCAGCTCGACGACTCGCTGGCGGTCGAACCTCGCGACCCCGACCGCCTCGCCGAGCTCACCGAGTCGCTGGGGCTGGCCAGCCCGGTGAACAGGTTGCGCGCGGCGATCCGTTCGAGTCTCGCCGCGTACTAGCCGTTCTTGACGACCTGGTAGCTGCCGTTCGTCTTGTCGGTGATCGTGACGGTGTAGGTCTGGTTGCCCGCGGCCGAGCAGGTGAACGTGGCACCGTCCTTCATCTTGAAGTTCTTGCCGCCGTTGCAGGTGACGCTCGTCGCGCTGTACTGCTTGCTGATGTAGCTCTCGACCGCGCTGTGGCTCAGGCTCTTGGGGTACAGCCCGGCAGGGACCTTGGCGATCACGCTGACCAGTACGAGCGCCGCGACGAGGACGAGCAGCAGCACGGACAACGTCAACCCGGTCCGCCGTTTCTTCCTCGGCGGTGTGGGCGCGGGTTGCGCGTACTGCTGGCCGTACTGCTGCTGTCCGTAACTGGGCTGCTGGTACGCCGGGGCGCCATAAGCGGGCTGACCGTAGGCCTGCTGGCCGTAGCCTTGCTGCCCTTGGCCGTACGGATCCTGCCCGTAAGGCGGCTGCTGGCCGTAGGGCTGCTGCGGGTAACCCTGCTGGCCGTACGGATCCTGCCCGTATTGCTGCTGGCCGTACGGCGGCTGCTGGCCGTAGGGCTGCTGTGCGTAACCCTGCTGGCCGTACGGATCCTGGGCGGGGTATTGCTGCTGCCCGTAGGCCGGGGGCACGAAGGGTTGCTGCCCGTAAGCCGCGCCCGGCTGCTCCTGTGGCGGTTGGTACGGCGGCTGCCCGATGATCTGCGTGTCCTGGCTGCCGGGTGCCGGCGGTTGCGGCGCGGCGGCGTAGGGATCGGTCGCAGGATCGGTGTGTTCGGGGTGTGCACCGGACGGTGGCACCGCCGGGTAGACCGACGTGTCGTCGTTGTCCGGGGAACCTTCCACGGGCCGTTGTCCGGGATAGGGCTGAGCGGCCGGATTCTGGGGGGCGCTAGGTGGCGGGTTCCCCTCGTTGCCCTGGTCGGTCATGAACAGCACCTCACGTGTCGTCGAGCCGAACGTGTCGTCCGGCCAAGCTGCGGCCCACGCTACTGCGTATCCCCCCGTAAGGGACGCAAGCAAACCATCTGGGTCCTCTGTGTGGTGCGAGGGCGCACCGCGAGATCAGCCCTGCAGGCTCTGTGCGACGACGCCCCGGCGGATCGCCGCCGCTGCGGCCCTGGCCGGTCCCGACACCGGCCCGCTGCCGCCCACCGGTGACGGGACGGTGGCGAGCTGATCCAGCAGATCGAGCACCTGGCGGCACCACCGAACGAAATCACCAGCCGTCAGCTCGGTACCCGCCTCGGCCGCAGCGGCCAGGACCCGGTCGAGCGCTTCTCCGCGAGCCCACCGGTAGATCGCCCATACGAAACCCAATTCGGGCTCACGGCTCTGCGGCAGCCCGACCCGAGCCTCGTCGTCGACTACGTCGGACCACACCCGCACGGTTGTCGCGAGAGCATCGCCTACCGCGGTCGTCGGCATCCGCTGCCCGGGGCGCTCGTCGCGCCGTGGCTCATAGATCAGTGTCGACACGACTGCGGCAAGCTCAGGTGGCGTGAGCGCGTCCCACGCGCCTGCGCGCAGACATTCGGCGACGACCAGGTCGGCCTCGGACCAGATTCGGGACAGCTGCCTGCCTGCCGGCGTGGCCTCGTCCGCTGCCAGGTAGCCGCGTTCGGTGAGCAAGGCACAGATCAGGTCGAACATCCGGCCCAGCGAGTCCGTTCGCCCCTCGATTCGGCGTCGCAGGCCGTCGATCTCACGCTCCAGCCGCGAGGAGCGCTCTGCCCAGCGCGCGTGGTCTTCGCGGTCGGCGCACTGATGACACGGGTGCCGGCGCAGTTGGTCGCGCAATCGAGAGATCTCGTCGTCCTGGCCTGACACGGTCGACCGGCTGCGGCGGGGCGCCGCCTCCGGGAGGTCGAGCGCGTGGATGCTCGAGGCAATGTCACGCCGTTCCTGGGGAGAACGGTGGTTGACCCGTTTCGGTATGCGGACGTGGCCCAACACCTCGACGGCCTGCGGGAAATCCGTCATCGACAGGCGGCCGGCCCATCGGGCGGCGGTGACCACGAGCGGCCGCGGGTCGTCGGTGGCATGCGTGCCGACGTCGAGCACCACGGCGAGCCCGGCACGGCGGCCGCCCGGCACTCGGATCACATCTCCGGGACGCAAGGATTCGAGGGACTTCGCCACCGCTCCGCGCCGAGTGCGGGCGTTCTCGCGCGAGAGGGTGGCTTCGCGCTCGGTGAGACTGCGCCGCAGCGCGGCGTACTCGCCGAAGTCACCCCGATCGCACTGCATCCGCTGCGCGTAGTCGGCAAGGCTCCGGTCGTGACCCTTGATCTGGCTCACCAGGCCGGCGACCGACCGGTCGGCCTGGAATTGCGCGAACGAGGATTCCAACAGGTCGCGGGCCGCGGCGCGCCCCATCTGGCCGACCAGATTGACGGCCATGTTGTACGACGGGCGAAACGACGAGCGCAGCGGATAGGTTCGCGTCGAGGCCAGGCCGGCGACCCGGCCCGGATCGAGTTCGGGGTGCCAGACGACGATCGCGTGTCCCTCGACATCGATACCGCGGCGGCCGGCCCGACCCGTCAACTGCGTGTACTCCCCCGGCGTGATGTCGGCGTGCGTCTCGCCGTTGAACTTCGTCAACCGTTCGAGAACGACGCTGCGCGCCGGCATGTTGATGCCCAGCGCCAAGGTCTCGGTGGCGAAGACGGCGCGAACGAGTCCGCGCACGAACAATTCCTCGACGGTCTCCTTGAACGCCGGCAGCATCCCTGCGTGATGAGCCGCGACGCCACGGCGAAGCCCGTCGCGCCACTCCCAGTAGCCGAGGACGTCGAGGTCCTGCGGTGCGAGACCGCTTGTGTGCTGCTCGATGACAGCGTCGATCTCTTCCTGCTCGGTCGCGTCCGTCAGCCAGAGGCCGCTGTGTACGCATTGGGCGACGGCCGCGTCGCAGCCTGCACGGCTGAAGATGAAGGTGATGGCCGGCAGCAGACCTTCTGTATCGAGGCGCGCGATGACGTCGGGGCGTGACGGCGGACGCCACCCGCGTAGCGGCCGACCGCCCCCGCCGCGCCGGTACGCACCGGGATCGAGGTAGCGCATCCGCTCGTTCAGGTAGCGCTTGAGCTCGGGGTTGACGGCCGAAGGATCAGCATGTCGTGGCGTGCTGGCCGCATCGGCGAACAGATCGAAGAGTCGGGTGCCGACGATCATGTGCTGCCACAGCGGCACCGGCCGCTCCTCGTGCACGATCACCTTGGTGTCGCCGCGCACGGAGACGAGCCAGTCGCCGAACTCCTCGGCGTTGGACACGGTCGCCGACAGCGAGATCAATTGCACCGACGCGGGCAGGTGGATGATCACTTCTTCCCACACTGCGCCGCGGAACCGGTCGCCCAGGTAGTGCACCTCGTCCATCACCACGTAACCGAGGTCGGTAAGCGACGTGCTCGCGACATAGAGCATGTTGCGCAGAACCTCGGTGGTCATCACCACGACCGGCGCGTCGGCGTTGACCGAGTTGTCGCCGGTGAGCAAGCCGACGTTCGCGGCCCCGTGACGGGCGACGAGGTCGTTGAACTTCTGGTTCGACAGTGCCTTGATCGGTGTCGTGTAGAAGCACTTACGGCCCGAGAGCAGCGCGAGATGTACTGCGAACTCACCGATCACCGTCTTGCCGGCACCGGTCGGCGCACAGACCAGTACGGCGTAGCCGTCCTCGAGCACCTCACAGGCCTCGATCTGGAACGGGTCGAGGGTGAACGGGTACCCCGCGACGAACGAGGTCAGGCCCGGACGGCGGGAGCGCTGCCGCGCGGCGGAGTACCGCTCGCTGGGCGAGGACATCTCACCAGCGTAGGTGGAGGCGGGCGCGCGGCTTCGTCAGGTCGTGTCGGACCAGCCGCCCCGCCCGAGCGGTTCGGGCAACGGGTCGACGTGGGAGGCGACATTGTCGTCGAGATGCGTGGCGGCTTCCTCGGCCGCCTTGCGCCGCTCCTTGCGACGGTCGTGGAAGATCGCGAACACGACGGCGCCTTCGAAGAGCAGCACCATCGGGATCGCCATTGCGCACATCGTGAACGGGTCCGTGCTCGGTGTGGCCACCGCGGCGAAGACGAAGATGAGGAAGATCGAGATGCGCTGGGTGCGCTTGAGCAGCCGCGCCGGAAGAACCCCGGCGAGATTGGCCATCACGACGATCACCGGCAGCTCGAAGGCTGCGCCGAAGACGAGCATCATGAGGGTGACGAAGCCGAGGTAGCTGTTCACGGTGAGCAAGGCTTGGGTTCCCGAGCCTGCCGCGGTGAGCAGCACGCTCAGCCCCTTGCTCAGCACGACGTAGGCCAGCGCCATGCCGGCTGCGAACAGCAGCGTCGACAACACGATGAAGCTGACGGTGTACTTGCGCTCGTTCTTACGCAATCCGGGAGTGATGAAGGCCCAGATCTGGTACAGCCACAGCGGTGCGGAGAAGACCGACCCAGCGATCACGGACACCTTCAGCCGTGTCGTGAACCCGTCGAGGACACCGGTGTAGATCAGATCGCAGCCGGTGCCGTTCTGGCCGCCGTAGCGGTGCACGGAAGGCACCGAGCAGTAAGGACGTTCCAGGAAGTGCAGCACGGGTTCGTACAGGGCCCACCCCGCGGCAGCGCCCAACGCGACGAACACCAGCACGAGAATGAGCCGGCGGCGCAGTTCGCGTAGATGGTCCAGCACGGACATCCGCGCTTCTGGATTGCGCGGCCGGCGCCGGATACGCCGCAAGACGCTCGTCATCGAGAAATGCGCCCGATGCGCTCCTGCGTGGCAGCGAGATCGCCTTGCAGACGTGCCAGCGATTCGCGCAGGGCGAGCATCCGCCGCACGTCGCGCTGCAGGCGCCCGGCCTTCCACCAGATCTCATAACCGGCGAAGCCGAGCACGACGAGGCCCAGTGCGACGGCGACGGCCCACGCGGTGATGGGGATCCAGATCACGACGAGACTCTACTTCGCCGAGTACGCGGCAAGTGCTGCCGCGGCTTCGGAACGGATCGACTCGGCGAGCCAGTCCGGGGACAGAACCTCGACCTGGCCGGCCGAGCCGAGCGCGAGGGCCCGCACCCAGGCCGGGTCCGCCACCCGCAGGCTCACGTGCAGCAGGCCGTCGGATTCGCTGACCTCCTCGGTCGGGTAGTAGTCGGCGACCCAGAAGTACGCGGCGGAAAGCCGCAGCGTCGCGAGCAGGTGTTCCGACGCGGGCTGGAACACCCCCTCGTTGAGATCGCGCAGCTGCACGCCCGGGGGTGGCTGCGCGGGCTCGTCCAACTTCTCGACGTGTTCGATGCGGTCCAGGCGGAAGATCCGCATACCTTCGGCGCGGCGGCACCACGCCTCGAGGTAGTGGTGTCCGTCCATGTCGAAGACGCGCATGGGGTCGACGATTCGCTCGGTGGTCTCGTCGCGGGTCGCGGTGTAGTAGCGCAGCAGCAGCGCGCGGCCCTCATCGAGTGCATTTCGCAGCACGGGCAGCAGCCGACTGTCGGTGTCGAGCTCGATCGCGACAGTGGTGTCGTCGATGGCACCGCCTGCTGCACGTTCGACCTTGGCCAGCGCCCGCTGAACGGCGTCGCCGTCGGCGATGCCCGGCGTCTCGGACAGGGTGCGCAGGGCGACGACGAGGGCGAGGGCCTCCTCGTTCGTCAGCCGCAGCGGCCTGGACATGCCGGCGTCGAATATCACGGTTACTGCGTCTCCCTCGTAGGAGAGATCGATCAGGTCGCCCGGGCCGTGGCCGGGGAGCCCGCACATCCAGAGCAGATCGAGATCGCGGCGCAGCTGCTTCTCCGTGATCCCGAAGTCGGCCGCCGCATCGCCGGCCGAGATGCCCTGGTGGGCGAGGAAGTACGGCACCATCGCGAGCAACCGCGGCAGCCGCTCCTCGTTGGCGGTCACTGCGGTGCTCCGGCTGCTGCCGCGAGGCGGGCGACGACGGCGTCGATCAGCTCAGGCGGTTCGACGACGTGGGCGCCCGATCCTGCGCTGGTGATGATGCGCGCCAGCCAGTGGACGTCGTTGTAGGCGATCGTGAGCTCGCCGTCGACGTCGGAGTCCGCCATCCGGCGTAGCCGTCCCGCGCCTGGCCCGGACACGCGGATCCGGGCGAGCTGGGTGTCCTCGGGTGATCGGCCGGCGACCATCTCGAGCAGATCGATCTTCTCCGGGCGGGTGTACTCGCCGGGCTTGCCGACCAGCTCGACCTTGCCGACGATTCGTGACAAGCGGAAGCTGCGGCCCTCGCCGCGATCGCGGTCGAATCCCGCGACGTACCACCGCTTTCGCCAGGACAACACACCCCATGGTTCGAGACTGCGGCGCTGGGCAGTTCCCGAACCGGACTTGATGTAGTCGAATCGCACAGGTCGGGACTGCTGCGCCGCCTCGAGAAGCACCGGCAGGCTGGGGTCGCTCGCGTCGATGACGGGCACGGCGCCTGGCGTGTCCCCCGCGTGGACATCGGTGCCGGCGGCTCGCAGTTTCAGCAGTGCGCCCCGCGCTGCCTCGCCGAGCGTTGCCGACTGCCACAACCGGGCGGCAAGGCCGATCGCGGCTGCCTCGGCAGCATCGAACTCGATGGGCGGAAGCTCGTATTCGCGCCGCTTGATGCGGTAGCCGTCCTCGCTGTCGAAATGGCTGTTCTTGCCGGTCTCGAGCGGGATGCCCAGGTCGCGGAGTTCGGCCTTGTCGCGCTCGAACATCCGCTTGAACGCCTCGTCGGTAGATCTGCTGCCGTCGGCGGCCTCGTAGCCGGGCACGGCATCGCGAATGCGTTCTGCGCTGATGTACTGCCGTGTCGAGAGCAGGCAGATGACTAGGTTGACGAGTCGCTCCGCGCGCCGGGCTGCCATGTCCTCGAAACTAATCCCCGACCGCCCCTTGCGGGTGGCGGCACGCGTGGTACCTGCGGCCGGGGTGGGCATGCCGCCAGCCTAAAGCGTCGGGCCAGCACGATTGAACCGCCGTAACCCGCGGTGTCTTCCGGGCCGCCGCGACCCAATTTTCGCCGTGATCATGGGCGGGCCGGCCGGTAAGGCCGCGAACGAGCCGATTACATCGACGCGATGAGCTTCTCGACCCGCTCGTCGACACTGCGGTACGGGTCCTTGCAAAGCACCGTGCGCTGCGCCTGGTCGTTCAGCTTGAGGTGCACCCAGTCGACGGTGAAATCGCGGCGCTTTTCCTGAGCCCGCTTGATGAAGTCACCGCGCAACTTGGCGCGAGTCGTCTGCGGGGGCACGCCCTTTGCCTCGAACACCGTCAGGTCGGTCACGATTCGTTCGACGGCGTGCTTGCGTTCGAGGAGGTAGTACAGCCCCCGCTGCCGCGAGATGTCGTGATAGGCGAGATCGAGTTGGGCGATCCGTGGCGAGGACAGCGGAAGGTCGTGCTTGGCGCGGTAGCGCTCGATCAACTGGTATTTCGTCGCCCAGTCGATCTCGCGGTCGATCAGCGACAGATCCTGTTGCTCGACGGCATCGAGCGCGCGCCCCCAGAGCTCCAGCACCCGCTTGGACGTCTCGTCATCACCCGAAGAGCCGACGAACTCGACGGCCCGGCTGTAGTACTCGCGCTGTATGTCGAGTGCCGACGCCGTGCGCCCTGCGGCAAGCCGCACCGTGCGCGTTCCGGTCAGGTCGTGGCTGATCTCGCGGATCGCTCGGATCGGGTTCTCGAGCGAGAGGTCGCGGAACGCCACTCCGTGCTCGATCATGCGCAGCACGAGATCGGCCGAGCCGACCTTGAGCATCGTCGTGGATTCGTTCATGTTCGAATCGCCGACGATCACGTGCAGGCGGCGGTACCGCTCGGCGTCGGCGTGGGGTTCGTCGCGAGTGTTGATGATGGGACGGCTCCGCGTCGTCGCCGACGACACGCCCTCCCAGATGTGTTCGGCGCGCTGGCTGACGCAGAACACCGCACCCCGGGGGGTCTGCAGAACCTTGCCGGCTCCGCAGATCAGCTGCCGCGTGACGAGGAACGGGATGAGCACGTCGGCCAATCTGCTGAACTCGCCGTGCCGTCCGACCAGGTAGTTCTCGTGGCAGCCGTAGGAATTGCCGGCCGAATCGGTGTTGTTCTTGAAGAGGTAGATGTCCCCGGCGATTCCCTCGTCGTGCAGGCGCTTCTCCGCGTCGACCACCAGACCCTCGAGGATTCGCTCGCCCGCCTTGTCGTGCGCCACGAGGCTGGTGAGCGAATCACACTCGGGCGTGGCGTACTCCGGGTGGCTGCCGACGTCGAGGTACAGCCGTGCGCCGTTCTTGAGGAAGACGTTCGACGAGCGGCCCCATGACACCACCCGCCGGAACAGGTACCGCGCGACCTCGTCCGGCGACAACCGCCGCTGCCCGTGAAAAGTGCACGTGACGCCGTATTCGTTCTCGATTCCGAAGATGCGCTTGTGCACGGTCCCACCCTAGGTCTCGGCGTTGCCCCTTGCGCGAAAGCTTTACAAAGTGCATGCTGCTGTAAAGCAATCCGTCACGCGGTTCGCCGTCGACGACGAAGGAGGCCCTCCATGCGCGAAGGATCCCTGTCGGGTCAGGCCACCATCACCGCAGAGCGGCCGGACTGGCGCGATGGCAAGCGGTACCTGTGGCTGCTCGGCGCGATAGTCCCCGGGTTCCTGTTCGCCGGATGGGGGCTCGTGAACGCCACCGGCCTCGGCTTGTTCTGGTGGATGGGCCCGATGTTCGTCTACGCGATCATCCCGCTGCTGGACATCTTCTTCGGTGACGACCCGAGCAACCCGCCCGAGGAGATCGTCGCGTGGCTCGAGCAGGACCGGTACTACCGCTTCGTCACCTACGCGTTCATGCCACTTCAGCTCGCTGCCTTCTTCACCGGCTTCTGGCTGATGACGCGCCACGGCGGCCTGCCCGTCATCGACCGCATCGGCATCGCCGTGACACTGGGCTCACTCAATGGCGTCGCGATCAACACGGCGCACGAGCTGGGCCACAAGAAGGAACACCTGGAGCGGTGGTTCGCCCGCATCGCGCTGGCACCGAGCGGCTACGGCCACTTCTTCATCGAGCACAATCGCGGGCACCACGTGCGCGTCGCGACGCCCGAGGATCCCGCGTCGAGCCGCTTGGGCGAATCGTTCTGGGCGTTCTGGTTCCGCACCGTGAGCGGCAGCCTGCGCAGCTCGTGGGGCCTCGAACGCACCCGGCTGCGCCGGATGGACAGGCACGTGTTCTCACTGCGTAACGACGTACTGAACGCCTGGGCAATGACGGTCGTGCTCTGGGCAGGCGTCGTGATCTGGTTCGGTGTCGGGACACTGCCGTACCTGCTGATCCAAGGCGTCTTCGCGTTCAGCCTGCTCGAGGCGGTGAACTACCTGGAGCACTACGGACTGGTGCGCCAGCAACTGCCCAACGGCCGGTGGGAGCGGGTCAATCCGCGGCACAGCTGGAACAACAACCACGTCGTGACGAACCTGTTCCTGTACCAACTGCAGCGCCACAGCGATCATCACGCGAACCCGACACGGCGGTACCAGGCCCTGCGACACTTCGAGGAGTCACCACAGCTGCCCAGCGGGTACGCCACGATGATCGTGCTGTGTTACTTCCCGCCGTTATGGCGGCGCGTGATGGACCCGCGCGTGCTCGCGCACTACGGCGGCGACATCACCCTGGCGAACATCGCGCCGCGCAAGCGCGACAAGATCCTCGCGCGCTACGGTGCGGCTCCTGGCGCGCAGCGTTCGGCCGGCGACGTACACGCTGCCTGACGGCCTGGGAGGATGTCACCGTGAGTCGTTTCCGCTGCGAGGTATGCGACTACGTCTACGACGAGGCCACCGGAGAACCGCGCGAGGGATTCGCTGCGGGCACACCGTGGTCGGAGGTTCCCGATGACTGGTGCTGCCCGGACTGCGGGGTCCGCGAAAAGGTCGACTTCGTCGCGGTCGAAGCCGCCGCTCCCCCCGGCTGAGCGATCGGCGCGATCGGATCAAGCGCATGCCCTGCGCGAGTCGATCATCACCGCGGTCGACGATCTGGCGCGCGCACGGGGCTGGAGCGCGACGACGATGTCCGACGTCGCGGCAGCCGCAGGAGTGAGCCGGCAGACCGTGTACAACGAGTTCGGCTCCCGCCAGGCGCTGGTCGAGGCGTACGTGATCCGCGAGATCGAGGCGCTGGTGACCGACGTCGAGACTCTGGTGCGCGGGGGGTCGCATGACGCGCACGCGGCGTTGAAGGCGGCGTTCGGGCTGTTCCTGCGGCTTGCGTCAGACGAACCCGTCGTCCGCATCATCGTGTCCGACGCCGAGGGCGGTGAACTGATCAGGCTGCTGACGGACGTCGGCCGCGCGGTTGCCACCGGCCGCATCGCCACGCTGATCATCGAGGTGTGGCCGCAGGTGACGATCGCCGACGCTGAGATGCTCGCCGAGACCCTGGTGCGTCTGGCGATCAGCCACGCGTTGCTGCCGACGGCTGATCCCGCGACAACGGCAGCGTCTGTCACGCGCCTGATCGGTCCGTTCGTCGACGAGATACTCGGAACCGGCTGAGCTACAGGTTCAGCTGCAGGATCGGGGTCGAGCCCGCGGTGATCTCGACCTTCGAGATCTGGTTGCGCGGGAGCGCGGTGCCGCCGACGAACGTGGCGACGTGGTCGGGCGACAGCGTCCAACTCCCCGCCTCGTGCTGCAGGTTCTGCTTGTCGACCACGATCAGGTTGTAGGCGATGCCGGTGGCGTACACACCGTCGTAGTGACAGGTGAGCACGATCTTCGTGCCCCAGTTCGTCGACGAGATCGCGGCGGTCGCATGAACGGGTGTGGCCACTACCGCAGCCATGGCCTGCGCCGGCGGGCCGGCGTGGTGGGCGCTGGGCCACGCCACGACACCTAGTGCGATCACCGACGCCGCAGCGAGCCCGGTGAGGGCGCCGACGAGCCGAACGCGGCGCCGCTGTTCCTTCCGAACGGCACGCAGCAGACCCGGCAGCAACGTCTCCGGCAGCGGCTCGTCGACGTGGACTGTGTCGACGTCGGTGAAGGCCGCCTCGTCGAGGCCGGCGAGCAGACCGACCACGGGCTGCGATTCGGCCACCCGCCGGGTGCACTCGTCACATTCTGCGAGGTGTGCCTCGAACGCGTCGCGCTCGGCGTCGGAAAGCGCGCCGAGAACGTAGGCCGCATCATCGTGGACGAACGGATCGTTACTCATCGGACACCTCCCATCTCGTCGAGAGCCAGTTTCAGGGCGCGGAGCGCGTAATGCGTACGGGACTTGACCGTTCCCGGCGGGATGCCGAGTGCCGCGGCAGCGTCGGCAACCGAGGCGCCACGGTAGTAGCACTCCAGCAAGACCTCGCGGTGTTCGGCCGACAAGGTCCGCAACGCGGCCATCACCACATGCCGTTCCGCCACCGCCTCGGTAGCGTCTGCGGTGGATCGCTCGGGGACGTCCGCCGCGATGACCTCGGGGCGGCTGCGTGCCGCCCGCCACTCGTCAATGACGATCCGCCTTGCCACCGTGAACAACCAGCCCCGTGCGGATCCGCCCGACTGGTCGAGGACTTTGGGATTGCGCCAGGCGCGCAGCAGCGTCTCCTGCACCACGTCCTGCGCCTTGGCCCGGTCGCCGTTGGTCAGGTTGACGACATAGGCCCACAGCACGCCGGCGTGCTCGTCGTGCAGGGTGCGCAGCAGATCTGCCTCACTCGTGGACACGCCACCCCCGCGCTTCTCCGGTGATCCGAACCGCGCAGGTCCGGCGAGGGTCAGTGTGCTACTCATTGACGCTCATAGCTGTTCTCACGTGGCATCCAGGTGTTCGGTTCAGACTGGAGTTCGTGTTGATGGATTCGACCGTTTCGCGCCGTTCGGTGCTGGTTGCCGGCGTGGCGGGCGCCGGGGTCGCGGCTCTGGCAGCCTGCAGCCCGGGAGGTGGCGGTGGGACGGCCGCACAGACCAGTCAGAGCGCCGGTCAGGAACTCACGGCGCTCGACAAGGTCCCGGTCGGCCAGGGGGTCGCGGTGCAGCTACCTGATGGTTCGGCCGGCATCGTGTCACGTCCGACAACCACGACCGCGGCGTGCTTCAGCGCGATCTGCACGCACCTGGGCTGCACGGTGGTACCCGCGGGCACGCAGCTGCAGTGCCCGTGTCACGGTTCGGCCTACAACGCCGTCACCGGCGCGGTGATCAACGGGCCGGCAACCCGGCCGCTGGCTCAGATCGCCGTGCACGTGGCCAACGGAGCGGTGCTGACCGGCGCTTGATCAGTTACTGCCGGCGTCCTTGCCGTTGCCGTTCGCGTCGTGTGGCGGGGTATCGGCCGGCGCCGGCTCGGCCGCCGGATCCCCGCTCGCGGCGGGGAGCAGTTCGGTGAGCGTCGCCCCGGCGATCCGCTTGAACTTGCGCTTGCCGCGGTTGCGGTCGAGGACGGCCACCTCGAGCTGACTTGCCGTCAGTGATCGATGGGTTCCGTCGGCCGCACCGGCGAGGCCGAGTGCGTTCACCGCAATGCCGACGGCGCCTTCGAGATCGAGGCCGGCACGGAAGTGAGTGCGCATCTCGGTGGCGATTCCCTCGGACTGGCCACCCATGACCATGAAGTCCGGCTCGTCGACGATCGTGCCGTCGTAGGACAGCCGGTACAGCTGGTCGCCCTCGGGTGCGTCACCGACCTCGGCGACGCACAGTTCGACCTCGTACGGCTTCTGCTGTTCGGTGAAGATCGTGCCGAGCGTTTGCGCGTACGCGTTGGCGAGGGCTCGGGCTGTGACATCGCGCCGGTCGTAGCTGTAGCCGCGAAGGTCGGCGAGCCGGATTCCGGCGACGCGCAGATTCTCGTACTCGTTGTACTTGCCGACACCTGCGAATGCGATGCGGTCGTAGATCTCGCTCACCTTGTGCAGCGCCGAACTCGCGTTCTCGGCGACGAAGAGCACTCCGTCGACGTAGGTGAGCACGACGACACCTCTGCCGCGGGCGATGCCTTTGCGCGCGAACTCCGAACGATCGCGCATGATCTGCTCGGCCGAGGCGTAGAACGGGATCGACATGGTTCAGCTCCTGGTGGTCACGCGCACTGGCGTGTGTCGGTCATGCTCGATCACGCGCCCGGTCTGGCGGCGCGGTCGGCGAGGAGCGCCCGCACCACGTCGCTGAGCTCGTCGTCGGCTACCCGGCTCGTGCCGTCGGCCGTCGCGAGCATCACCACCGGGAAGATGCCGCGGGTGAGATCCGGTCCACCCGTGGCGGAGTCGTCGTCGGCCGCGTCGTAGAGGGACTCGACAACGACGCGTATCGCCGCGGCACGGTCGAGGCCCGGCTGCCACAGCTTCTTGAGCGCTCCCCGCGCGAAGAGCGACCCTGAACCGACGGCGTAGTAGTACTGCTCGGGATACCGGCCACCAGTGACGTCGAAGCTGTAGATCCGTCCGGCCGTGCTGGGATCAGCGGCGTCGATGTCGAAGCCGGCGAAGATCGGGACGACGGCAAGACCCTGCAACGCCTGCCCGAGGTTGCCGCGAATCATCGTGGCCAACCGGTTCGCCTTGCCGTCGAGCGTGAGCTGGATTCCCTCGATCTTCTCGTAGTGCTCGAGCTCGACCTGGTAGAGCCGCACGATCTCGATAGCGAGTCCCGCTGTGCCGGCGATGCCGACGAGGGAGAAGTCGTCAGCCGCGAACACCTTCTCGATGTCGCGCTGCGCGATCAGATTGCCCGCCGTGGCGCGGCGGTCGCCGGCCATGATGACGCCGTCGGTGTAGTTGGCCGCGACGATCGTCGTGCCGTGCGGAGCCAGTGCTGAGGTGGGCGTGGCGGAGGGCATCAGGTCAGGTGCTGCCGCGCCGAGGAATTCGGTGAAGGACGACGAGCCGGGCGCAGTCGCGAAGCGCAGGATGCCGTGATTGGCGCCGAAGCCGCCTGCTCGCTCGTTGGTCAACGTCACTCCCTGCCCGTCGCGATGGGTCGTGGTCCGACCCTACCCATGACCGCGGCGCGGCAGTGCGCACGGGCAGCGGTGCGCACGGGCGGCATGGGCACGGCGCGCTACTGGCCGCCCTTCTGCACGAACGCACGGACGAAGTCCTCGGCGTTGGTCTCGAGCACGTCGTCGATCTCGTCGAGAATGGCGTCGACGTCCTCGGTCAGCTTCTCGTGGCGCTCGGCGACGTCGGAAGATGCGGAGGCCTCGACCTCCTCGACGTCGTCAGTCTGCTTCTGTGGACGGCTCTGGCTGCTGTCGTGCGTGGGCATCGCAGTCCCCCTTTCCTCGCCCTCAGCCTAGACGCAACGGCCGACCGTCGCCGTTCGCACGGCGCGTTGTCGGCGCGCCGGGCTAGCGTCGCGGCATGCCTGTGCCACCAGTCGTCAGTCTCGTCACGCTCGGAGTCGCGGATGTTGCCGCGTCGAGCTCGTTCTACGAAGCACTGGGATTTCGCCGATCATCGGCATCTGTGCCGGGCGAGGTGAGCTTCTTCCACACGGCAGGCGGAATCCTCGCGGTATGGGGACGGGCAGAGCTTGCTGCCGACAGCGGGGTGGCCGAGGCGGGGGCCGGTGCGGGCAGCGTGTCGCTGGCCGTCAACGTCGGCTCGCGTGCCGCCGTCGACGCTGCGCTCGCCGATGCCCTCGCGGCCGGCGCGCGCATCACCCGCACCGCGGTTGCCACCGAGTGGGGCGGATACAACGGCTACTTCGCCGACCCGGACGGCCACCTGTGGGAGGTCGCACACAATCCGCACTGGCCGCTCGACGACGCCGGGCTGCCGCAGCTCCCCTGAGTCACCTGAGGACTGCAGGCGGCCTCAGCTGGTGACGTTGAGGGCGTGCGTCGCGGTCGAGCCGCCATCGGCGACGAACTCTGCACCAGTGCAGTAGGAGCTGCGGTCGCTGGCGAGGAACAGCACGAGTTCGGCGATCTCCTCCGGCCGGCCCTGACGCTGAATCGCGAGCTTCTTGGTCACCGGCGTGACATCGACCTCGAGGCCGCCGATCGCGTCCTGCACCATCTTCGTGTCGATCATCCCCGGGTGCACCGAGTTGACCCGGATCCCTTTGGGCCCGAGTTCGAGAGCGGCGACCTTCGTCATTCCGCGGATCGCGAACTTGCTGGCCGCGTAGGCCACCGTGTACGGCATGCCGGCCAAGCCTTCGACCGACGAGAGGTTGACGATGGACGCACCTGATGTCATCACCCGCGCCGCCGCGCGCATGCCGAGGAAGCAGCCGAACTGGTTGATGCGCACGACGCGCTCGTAGTCGGCCAGCGTGGTGTCGACGACGGCGGAGAAGTGCAGTACGCCGGCGTTGTTCACCAGGATGTGCAGCGCGCCGAGTGTCTCCACCGCCTCGCCCACGACCGCATCCCAGTCGTCCTCCTCGGCGACGTCGAGGTGCCGGTAGTAGGCGGCCTCCCCCAGCTCCTGGGCGAGATCCTTACCGGCTTCGTCGTTGACATCGGCGATCACCACGCGGGCGCCTTCGTCGACGAAGCGGCGTGCGGCTGCGGCACCCTGCCCGCGGGACGCCCCCGTGATGATCGCGACCTTGCCGTCGAGCAATGTGCCGTCGTGAAGCCCCATGGGTCGGTAAGCCTTCCTCAGATCGACGACGGCCGGCAGACGCGGCAGTTCGTGGTGCCGGTCTCGCGTCCGGTCACCAGATGCAGATCGGTACGTGACGTGATGAGCGGGCAGCTGCGCCGGTGGATCGTGGTGCCGTCGCCGGCGAACACCAGCTCGTCCGCCCCGGCTTCGGGACCGACGCCCGCGGAGGTGGCCTGCTGGCTGAGCAATCCGGCGATGGTGTTCAACGACTCGGTGAGCTGGCGCTGACTGTCGTGCTGGTCGCTCACCATCCGGGCCAGCCAGGCACCGAAGTACAGGAAGCCGCCGACGAAGGTCAGCCCCAGGCCGAGGATGCCGCCTGAGATCAAATAGGTGCGCTGGTCGTAGTCGTAGTGCGCGTGCGCCGTGCCGTACCAGCCCAGGCCGATGGAGAGCAGGCCGAGCGGCATGAGGACCGCCCCTGCCGCGAAGAGACCGAGCTGGATCATCTTCGTGCGCTGATCACGCAGCGCCGCGGCGGAGTTGGCGAATCGCCGCGCCGCGCCGGGCTTCTTCGCAGGCGCCTTCGCGGCCGCAGCGGTGGTGGTGGCCGGATTCGCCGGATTGGCAGTGACCATCGTCATCCCTTCCGTAGGTCCGGCACGCCGGTGGCCAGGCCGTAGTCGCAGTTACCTGCGCTCCCGAGCAGCCCCGCCGCTGCGCGTCTGAAGAACCAGCCGACGAGCCCCGCGACGAGCAGGGCGCCGAGGATGAGGGCACGGGGCACCTCGCCGAGCGGCGGCAATGCCAGCGAGGACTGATGCGACTGCGGCACGATCGTGCTTCCGCTTCCGGACGGGTTGCCCGTCCCGCCGGGCAGCGATCCGTTGCCGAGCGGAGTGGTGTTGCCGCCGCCGCCGCTGCCGCCAGTGCCGCTGCCGCCAGCGCCGCCGCCACCACCACCGCCGAAGCCGCCGACGTTGAACGCCGGAGCCGCGCTGCCCGTCGCATCGGCCGTGCCGATGTTGAGCACGATCTTCGGCCCGAGGTCGAGGATGGGCTGCAATTGCGTCCGGGTCTTCACGGGGAGCTTGGCGAAGAGCGGCGACAAGACGTTGTTCACGATCGACTTGAGCGGTTTCGTGTCGATCGTGAGCACCAGCGCCTGTGCGTGGTACTCACCCTGCGGGCCGGCGGTCGCCTTGGACACCGGGACTGTCTGGATGCCGAGCCCGAGTGTCGACAGCAGGTCGGTGAGCGTCGACGAGAGTGCCGGCAGGCCGAGGTTCACGCCGTTCGCGCTGATCGGGACCTTGAGGCCGAGGATCGACACGCTGCCGATCGTCGCGTCTCCGGACACGGTGGATTTGGTCCCGTCGCTGACGACCGTCGACAGCACGTCCAGCCCGTTGATCTTGACGAGCCCGCCGAGCAGTCCGATGTTCGACGCGGCCGCGTGGGCCACAGCGGTGATGGTCTTGTCGGCGACCGTGGTCGTGCTGGTGCTCGTCAGGTTCTCCGCCGTGATCAGTGCGGCGAGCGACGTGCCGATCGGCAAGGGCTGCAACGTCGGCGTGGCGTGTGCCTTGGTCGGATCCTTGGCGGTGAGCTTGCCGAGCCCGGTACCCAGGCCGCCGGTGACGTTCGTGTTGTCGCCAGCGAGCCCGAACAGTGTGACGTTCGCGGAGGTGTTGAAGCCGTCGCTCGACGTGGTCATGCCGTTGCCGTCGGTGAGTTGGATGGTGTTCTTCGCGGGCGCCGAGGTCGTGGCCGGGAATCGCGAGTTCACCTGCAGCGGGTACGTGGCGCCGGGTTTCTTCAGCAGCTGGTCGAACCCGTCGCCGATCACCGAACCCGGCCATAGGTAGCTCGCCAGTGCGCGCGTGGTCGGCCCGGTCTCGACGGTCGAGTTGGTATAGCCGACGCTGCCGTCGATCTGCGGCGTCGCGGGAATCGGGATCGTGGGGTCGAAGATCTCCAGCCGAACGACAGCGGCACTGGCGGTGGCCTCGTAGCCGCCGAGGGAGGTGTCGGCCGCCGCCGGGGGCTGTCCGGGCCAGAGCAAGGTGGCGATGGCGAGCGAGGTCCCCGCTGCGAGCCACTTGTGTGAACGTTTCACGCCGCTCCTCCGAAGTACAGCTCGGTCAACTTGTGCTGGATCTCGGCCGGCTCGCCCGTCGCGACGATCCGCCCGCCCTGCATCACGGCCGCATAGTCGGCGACACGCAATGCACTGCTTGCGAACTGTTCCACGACCAGGATCGAAACGCCCTGTTCAGCGATCTGCGCAACCGTGTCGTACAGGCTCTCGACGATGAGGGGTGCGAGTCCCATCGAGAGCTCGTCGAGGAGCAGCAGCGCGGGGTCTGAGGCCAGCGCCCGGGCCAGCGACAACATCTGCTGCTCGCCACCGGAGAGGCTGCCGGCGAGCTGACGACGGCGTTCCTTCAGCCTCGGGAAGCGCGTGTAGGCCTCGGTGAGGATCTTCTCGACCTGGGTACCGGAGTACGAGGCGAGCCACAGATTCTCCTCGACAGTCAGGTTCGGAAACACGCCCCGGCCTTCCGGAACCATGCACACGCCCGCGCGCGTGAGTTCGTCCGGACTGGCACCGGACACGTGGATTCCGCCGAGGTGAATGTCGCCTTCGGTCGCCGGCATGAGACCGCTGATCACGCGCAGAAGCGTCGTCTTGCCCGCACCGTTGGCACCGAGCAACGCGACTACGGCACCGCGCGGGACGGTGAGGTCGACACCTCGGAGCACGTCGATACGGCCGTAGGCGGCGCGCACGCCGATCAGCTCGAGGATGGGTGGCGTCGTCATCACGTGTCCGACCGCACTGTTGGCAGCTCCATCGTCGTCTCGGCCGAGGCCATCTCCGAGAACATCCGTGTCTGATCGTCGGGCGCCGCGTCGCTGATCGCCTGCAGTGCCGCGGGTACGCCGGGATCGTCCTCGATGAAGCCGAGGTATGCGGCCTGGACGGCCCGGTCGGACCGGATCTCCTCCGGTGCCCCTGCGGCGATGATGCGCCCGAACTCGAGGACGTGGATGTAGTCGCAGACGGTCATGACGAGATCCATGTCGTGCTCGACCATGAGAATCGCGGTGCCGTCGTGCGCGAGCGCACGCAGCAAGTCACCGAATGCCTGCGTCTCGGCTTCGTCCAGGCCAGAGGACGGTTCGTCGAGTAGCAACAGCCGCGGCTCGATGGCCAGCGCGCGCGCCATCTCCAGCAGCCGGGCGACGCCGGTGGGCACCGAGTCTGCGCGTTGATGTGCGTAGCGCCGAACTCCGACGCGGTCGATCAGATCGTCGACCGTCTTCTCCTGCTTGCGGCCGAACCAGCTCCGCGTGCCGGAGTGGATGTCCCGCGCCACTTGCACGTTCTCGCGGACGGTCAGTGAGCCGAACGCTTCGAGCCGCTGGAAGGTCCGGCCGATGCCGGCCTTGGCGCGGGCATTGACCGATGCCTTGGTGAGATCGTTGTTCGCGAAGCGTATGCGTCCCTTGTTCGGCGGCTGCAGGCCGCTGATCACGTTGAACAGCGTCGTCTTCCCCGCCCCGTTCGGACCGATGAGCCCGGTGACCGTGCCGCCTTCGACCGACAGCGACGCATCGTTGACGGCCGTGACCCCGCCGAACTGGACGGTGACGCCCTGGACCTCAAGCAACGCCATGACCCACCACCTGTTCACTCTCGCGCTGCTCGCTCTCACGAACCGCTGCCGGCGCCGAAGTGGTGGCAGCGGACATCAGCGGGATGTATCCGCGCAGCCACCGACCGAGGTTGAACAAGTGGTTGGCGATTCCGTTCGGGTCGCGGCCCAGGCTCACGGCACCGATGCCGATGATGAGGAACTCGAGACCGCCGAGGGACTTGTACTGCGACTGGAGCACGGGCAGCAGCATCAACAGCGTGCCACCGAGGAATGCGCCCGTCATGGACGTAACCCCACACACGACGGCGAGCAGTAACAGCAGCAGTCCGGACAGTGCCTGGAAGTCAAGGGCGGACACGGTCTCGCGCAGCCCGGCATAGAGGGCCCCGCCGAGGCCGGCGATGCCCGCTGAGGTGGCGAACAGGCCGACGCGGAACCAACGCTGGTTCAGACCGAGCGTTCCGCAGGCAGCGGGGCTGTCGCGCATCGCGATGAGCAGCCGCCCGATCGGCCCGCGCCGCAGCGCGAGCAGACCGAGCGCGACCAGAACGAACACGACGGTCATGAGAATGACGTATGCGCGGGTGCTGCCGAAGGTGTAACCGAACACGGCCATGCGTTTGGCTGTGAGATCGCCATTGAAGCCGAACATGAAGTTCGACTGGAAGAACACGTTGTCCATCAGGAACGCGAATGCGAGCGTGGCAAGTGCGAGGTAGAGACCTGTCAGCCGCAGGACCGGAAGCGCCACCAGCGCCCCGACCGCCGCGGCGACGAGCACGGCGAGGATCACCGCGAGCGGCGACGTGGTGTTCATCTTCGCCACCACGGCCGCGCCGATACCCATGAACGCGAACTGGGCCAGTGACAGGTATCCGCCGTAACCGGTAAGCAGCACGAGCGACAGCATCACCAACGCATAGGTGAGGGCGAAGCCGAGCCGCTGGGTGTTCGTAGCGGACAGCATCGGTGTGAGCACCGACGCGACGACGATGAGAGCAGCCCCGACTTCGAGCGAACGCATCTTGCTGGGTACCGGCGCGGCGAGGATGCCCTTGATCTGTCCGACGCGTAGCCGGACCTGCGGCGCGAAGATGAGGACGACGAACAGGATGATGGCGGGCATCGACGACTGCAGGCCGTTCAGCAGGTTCGACGACGGCAGGTAGCCGTGCACGTACTCCTGGGCGAGACCGAGAACGATCGCGCCGATGAACGTCAACGGAAGGCTGGCGAGCCGCCCGAATGCGGCCGCCGCGAAGGCGTTGATGACGAGGAAGGTCAGCTGGTAGTAGTCGAGGCCGACGTAGGAGACCAGCAGGATGCCGGCGAGTGAGGCCAGCGAGGATCCGACGGCCCAACTCGCCATCGAGACCCGGTTGGAGTTCGCCCCGAACAGCTCCAACAGCTCCTTGTTGTCCACCGCGGCACGCATTGCGGTGCCGACGCGGGTACGCGTCAGCAGCACGTAGAGCGCAGCCGCGACGACTGCCGACAAGACGATCGTCAGGATGTAGTGATAGCTCAGCCGGAACGTTCCGATGGTGATCGAGTCGGCCCCGAAGAAGTACGGCACCGGCGCGCGCCCCTGCGTCGCCGGCCACGCCTGCTGCGCGACGCCGATGAGCAGGACGAACAGGCCGATCGTGACGACCAGACTGACACTGACCGGTGCGTCACCCAGCCCGCGCATCATCACCCGTTCGAGGATGATGCCGAGGATCGGCGCGATCACCAGCAGGATCAGCAGCGCTCCCGCGAGCCGCGGCATGTGGTGCTTGACCGTCAGCTCCCAGTACACGAACGCCATCAGCATGCTGATCGCCCCGTGGCCGAGGTTGAACACGCGAGTTGTGGTGTAGGTGAGCACGAGCCCCGACGCCGCGATGGCGTACGCCGCGCCGGTGAACAGGCCGGCGAAGGTGAAGGAGAGGAACTCGTTCATCGCGCTCAGCCCACCGTGACGAGACTGCCGCAGGAGAATGGCGCAGGGCCCTCGCGGACCCACTTGCCGCTGTGCAGAACGATGAAGCCGTAGCAGCTACCGGTGACGCGCCTTCCGACGTGCTGTGGTCCGAACATGCCGAGGCCTGTCCAGTTGTCGACCGTCGACAGCGCTTGGAGCAATGACTGTCGGTTGAGCTTGCCGCCGAGTTCGATCGCCTTCTCGGTGAACAGCCGGCCGGCCGACCACGCGAACATGCCGAAGTAGTTCGGCTTGGCGCCGGGCACCACGCGGTTGAGCCAGGTGATGTAGTTCTGCATCTCGGGGATGCTGCCGGCCTCTTCGAAGATCCGGCTGTTGATCCAGATGTGGGTACCTTCGACGGCCGAGCCGCCCGAGGTGATGTAGCCGGGGTCATAGGCGACCGGGTCGAGCACGAACATCGCCTTCATCCCCTGCTGCTGCATCGCCTGCGCGAGCCGCACCGCGTACTGGTACGCCCCGACGAACTGCACGTACTTGACGCCCTTGCTCTGCATGTTCGACACGTAGGTCGTGTAGTTCAGCGTGGTGACGGCGATGCCCGCGGTGTAGACGAAGTTGAAGCCGCGCTGCTTCCATGCGGCGATCTCACGCTGGGCGTTCAGCGACGAGGCGCCGGCGTCGAGGTAGAGGAACGCCGCGCTGTTGGCGACACCCGGATATGCCTGCTTGTAGTAGTCCGCGGGTGCGGTGGGTTCGTACTTCGGGTTCAGCGACTGCACGCCGTAGACGACCGGCGAGTTGGCGCGTGCGTCCTCGGTGGATGCGGTGCGCAGGTCGGGTATGCCGCACTGCGCGACGGTCTGCGCGCCGCCGTCGTCGAACGCGCCCATCGAGCCGACGATCGCGAAGGCGTTGCTGCAGGCCGTCGTAGCGGCTTGCTGGTCGCCGCTTGAGTTCGTCTGGCTGTCGAGCGACTCGAGCGAGAGCTTGCGCCCGCAGATGCTGGAGGTGGAGTTGAAGTAGACGGTGAACGCCTTCATCGCCTGCTGGACGCCCTGGAACAGCCCGGGCACGGGACCGCTCACGTCGGCAACGTTGGCGAGGTTGATCGTGGAGTTGGTGATGCCGGTCGTGTTCTTGAAGCCGGCGCAGCTGCCTGCCGTGATACCCGCGGCGGCATTGCCGCCACTGCCACCGGATCCGCCGGAACCGCCGCCGGACCCCCCACTGCCACCGGATCCGCCGGAACCGGCACCGAGGCCGGGCCCCGCGGCGGCAGTCCCAGTTCCGCCGCCGGGACCGGCAGCGGCCGTCCCGCCGCCGCCACCGTTGTTGCCGTTGTTGTTCCCGTTCTGGTACCCGGCCAGCGCCCCTTGCGCGTTGACGAACTGCGACGGAGGCACCTGCGAGCCGCACGCGGCCAGCACGAGGGCGGCGCTTGCTGCGAGCACGACCGCCAGGGGTCGTTTCCGGATAGCCACGCGGTGTCTCCTTAGAGCTGCTCGATCGTTCAGGAGAGGCTGAGAACCTCGTTGCAGGCGAAGGTTCGGCCTGGGTCTCGGTCTTCGAAGTAGGTACCGACCGTGCCGGCGAGACCGGCGACGGTCCATTGCGAATCCGGTGCGTCGAATCGAGTCTCCACCGTGGGCGGCGCCATCAGGGCAACCATGCCGCCGTAGACGACGAAGACCTGCCCGCTGATCGCCGCGGCGCCGGGTGAGGCCAGGTAGGTGACCAGAGGCGCCACGAGTTCGGGCGCCAGCGGGTCGCTGCCGTTCTCTGGGGCCGCGCCGAACACTGATGTGGTCATCGCGGTGCGGGCCCTGGGGCAGATCGCGTTCGCGGTGACTCCGTACCGGCGCATCGCGCGAGCGGTCGAGACGGTCAGTGCGGCGATCCCTGCCTTGGCGGCTGCGTAGTTCGGCTGCCCTTCCGAGCCGGTGAGACCGGCCTCGGACGAGGTGTTGATCAGGCGTCCGTAGACGGGCTCGCCGGCCGCCTTGGAGCGTTCCCTCCAGTGCGCCGACGCGTTGCGGGCGAGCAGGAAGTGACCGCGCAGGTGCACGCGGATGACGTCGTCCCACTCCTCGTCCGTCATGTTGAACAGCATCCGGTCACGGACCAGGCCGGCGTTGTTCACCACGATGTCGAGGCCGCCGAAATGGTCAACTGCCGCGGCGAGCATCGCGTCGGCGGTCGACCGCTCGGACACGTCTCCCTTGACGAGCAGGGCCTTGCCGCCGATCGACTCGATCTCGTCGATGACGTCGGTGTCGGAGAGGTCGTTCACGACGACGGCTGCGCCGTGCGATGCCAGTGACACGGCCTCGGCTCGTCCCAACCCGGCACCGGCGCCGGTGACGACGGCGACCCGGCCGTCGAGTGTCACCGGATCGGCTGACGAGTCCTGCATGGACAAATCCCTCGAATCCGATATCGGGTGGGTGTGATGTGGCTGACTTTAGAACGTGTTCTCGTTTTACTCAACTCGACTCAAGGCAGCATTTGCAGAGCGTTCTTGGGGCACCGTGACACTGCAAGGGAAACGCGTTCTACCCGATCCGCCGGCGGATCTGGCTGCAAGACGAGGAGCTGCTCGTCGTCGTCGAGCTCGAAGATGTCCGGCGCGAGGCCGACGCAGACTCCGTTGGCCTCGCACAGGTCCCGATCGACCCTGATCTCCATCGTCATGCCTCCTGGCCGTCTCACTGAGCATCCGGTGCGCGCGCGACGTCGAGTCCAGTGCCGGCCTGCCGATACATCAGGTGCAACGAGTCATTGTGGTGCCGGTCACGCCGGACGTGAACATGCCGTGAGCCGTGTCGACGCCGCGCGACCCGATGATAGAACCGGTTCTAGTACAAGGCAATGCACCTGGCCCGCGAGTCGGACAGCCGGTACGGCGTCACGATCACTGGCGAATGCGTCGAGTATCGACGTTTCCGCCGGCCGCACGCTACCCTCCAACTAGAACGCGTTCCACTCAGGAGAGTGAGCCGATGGAGATCAGCTATTCCAGCGAGCACGAGGCGCTGCGCCGCGAGTTGCGCAGCTATTTCGCCACTCTGATGACGCCCGAGCGCCGCTCGGCTCTCACCGCTCCCGACGGCGACTACGGCGACGGGTCGGCCTACAAGGACACCGTGCGGCAGATGGGCAAGGACGGCTGGCTGACCCTCGGGTGGCCGACGGAGTACGGCGGCCGGGGTGGTTCCACGCTCGAGCAGCTCATCTTCACCGACGAGGCGGCGGTGGCGGGCGCCCCCGTGCCCTTCCTGACGATCAACACCGTCGGGCCGACGATCATGCGGTTCGGTAGCGCCGAGCAGAAGGCGTTCTACCTTCCCAAGATCGCGTCCGGCGAGATCCACTTCTCCATCGGCTATTCCGAGCCCGGGGCGGGAACCGACCTTGCCTCGCTGCGTGCGCGCGCCGAACTCGACGGCGACGAGTACGTCATCAACGGGCAGAAGATGTGGACGAGCCTGATCCAGTACGCCGACTATGTGTGGCTGGCATGCCGCACCGACGCGGAGGCACCGCGGCACAAGGGACTGTCCATCCTGATCGTGCCGACGGACTCCCCCGGGTTCTCATGGACGCCGGTGCGCACGATGTCCGGTCCGACGACAAGCGCCACCTACTACTCCGACGTGCGCGTCCCGGTGTCATCGGTCGTCGGTGAGGTCAACGGCGGCTGGCCGTTGATCACCAACCAGCTCAACCACGAGCGCGTCGCACTGACCTCCGCTGCCCCTATCCTGACCGCGCTGCGCGAGGTGCGGGAGTGGGCGCAGGACACCAAGTTGTCCGACGGGCGGCGCGTGATCGACCAGGAGTGGGTACAGATCCACCTCGCCCGGGTACACGCGAAGGTCCAGTTCCTGAAGCTGAAGAACTGGCAGATCGCCTCGGCCGAGAAGGTCGGACCTGCCGATGCCTCGATGACGAAGGTGTTCGGCACCGAGTTCGCCACCGAGGCCTATCGAATGCTCACGGAAGTGATCGGTGCCAACGGCGCGGTGCGGATGGGTTCGCCTGCCGCCGTACTGCAGGGGCGCGTCGAACGAATGGCCCGCTCGTCGCTGATCCTCACGTTCGGCGGTGGGACGAACGAGGTGCAGCGCGACATCATCGCCGGCGTCGGGCTCCGCCTTCCCGCAAGCAAGCGCTGAGAGGCCGACATGGACTTCACGATCTCCGAAACGCAGCAGGAGCTTGCTGCCCTCGCTCGCCGCATCCTCGGCGACCACCTCACGCAGGACCGGCTCAAGGCCGTCGAGGCCGCGACACCGCGGTTCGACCGTGACCTGTGGGCGGCACTGGCCGAGGCGGGCATCCTGGCGGCCGCGGTGCCCGAATCGATCGGCGGCGGCGGTCTCGACCTGCTCGAACAGTGCAGCATCCTCATCGAACTGGGCCGAGCAGTGGCGCCAGTGCCCTATCTGCCCAGCGTCGCCGTCGGCGCCGCAGCGATCGGGTACTTCGGCACCGATGCGCAACGTTCCCAGTGGGGCTCCCCCGCCGCTGCAGGAGCGTTGGTGCTCGGACTCGCATTGACCGAAGACCTCGTCGACAGCCCGGAGTCGCCGGCCACGCGGGCGGTGCGCGCCGGTGACGGATGGGCGCTCACCGGCGCGAAAGCCGTCGTGGTTGCCGGGGCGATCGCCGACGCGTTTCTGGTTCCGGCGTCGACGGACGAGGGTGTTGCCATCTTCATCGTGCCGGCGGGTTCCGACGGTCTGGTTGCGACGCAGGAGACCTACGTCGACGGCGACACGCTGGTCTCGTTGGAGCTGGCCGACGTCGTCGTGGGCGACGACCAGCGATTCGGCGACGCCGACGTGCTGCACTGGATGCACGCGCGCACAACGATCGGCACCTGTGCGCTGCAGCTTGGTGTGCTCGAACGGGCTCTGGAGCTCACCGCGGACTACGCGCGCAGCCGGGAGCAGTTCGGCCGTCCGATCGGTAGCTTCCAGGCCGTCGCTCAGCGCCTCGCCGACGCGGCCATCGACGTCGACGCGGTACGCCTGACGCTGTGGGAGGCCGCGTGGCGCACGGCGGAGGGTCTTTCCGGACCCGCGTGGATGGTCGCGAAGTTCTGGGCGGCCGACGCCGGGCACCGGGTGGCGCACACCGCCGTCCACGTGCATGGCGGCGCGGGCATCGATGTCGACGTGGCGACGCACCGCTATTTCCTCGCTGCGAAGCGCAATGAGTTCCTTCTCGGCGGGGCGACCTCGCAGCTGCGCGCGCTCGGCGCCGAACTGGCGGCCACACCCGCCTAGCGCCGATCGGTCAGACCAGTACGCAGCGCGTGCCGCTGTAGATGGTCGGCATGCAGCGATTGCAGTGAATGCACTGCGATACCACCGTGTGCTCGGTGTCGTCGGCGATCATCCGGTTGACGAGATCGGGTTCACGCAGCAGCGCCCGGGCCATCGCGACGTAGCCGAAGCCGGCAGCCTCCGCCTCGTCGATCACCGCCCGGCTGGTGACTCCGCCGAGCAGGATCATCGGCAGCCGCACCGCCTCGCGCACCCGCCGTGCATCGGCGAGGAGGTAGGCGTCCTGATACGGGTAGCTGTGCAGGCGGGTGCGCCCGAACAGCTGCACGCCGAGCTTCACCGGTTGCCGCATCGCCGCCGCGAATTCCGAGATCGGCGCGGGACCCTTGAAGAGGTACATCGGGTTGAGCAGTGAGCTCCCTGCGGTCATCTCCAACGCATCGAGCGAGCCGTCGTCGTCGAGCCATCGCGCGACCTGGATCGCGTCGGCAAGTTGCAAACCGCGACGCACTCCGTCGTCCATGTTGAGTTTGGCGATGATGGCGATGCGGTCGCCGACAGCGTCACGCACCGCCCGGGCGATCTCACGCGCGAAGCGTGCGCGGTTGAGCAGGTCTCCCCCGTACTCGTCCCGCCGGTGGTTGAGTCGAGGGCTGAGGAACGCGCTGGCCAGGTAGTTGTGCCCGAGGTGGATCTCGACGGCGTCGAACCCGCAGTCCGCAGCCATTCGAGCCGCCTTCGCGTGGTCGGCGGTGATGCGGGCGATGTCGTCATGGGTGGCCGGCTTGGTGAAGCACATCCCGAGTGGCGACATGATCCGGCTCGGCGACAGTGCAGGCAGCCGGTTCGATCGCGGATCGGCCACCGGACCCGCATGCCCGATCTGGGCGGAGACGGCGGCACCCTCGGCGTGGACTGCATCGGTCAGGCGCCGCAGCCCGGGCAGGGCCTCCTCGCGCCAGTACAGCTGATGGCGTTCGGTTCGTCCCTCGGGTGAGACGGCGCAGTACGCGACGGTCGTCATCCCGACGCCGCCCCGCGCCGGGCGCAGGTGGAACTCGATCAGCTCGTCGGTGACGAGGCTGTTTCGGCTGAGCCCTTCGTAGGTAGCTGCCTTGATGACTCCGTTGCGCAACTGCACGCGTCCGAGCCGGACGGGCCGGAGCAGGCTCACCGCAGCTTGTCGAGGCGAGCCAGCGTCTCGTCGAGTTCGCCGACCAGCTGTTCGATCAGTTCGGCGACCGGTCGTACCGAGTTCATCCGCCCGACGATCTGACCGACCGGCATCGCCACGACCTCGGGGTTGTCCGCGCGCATGATGCGCTGGTGCGCCTCGCTCACGAGCAGGTTCTGCAGCGGCATCGGCAACGGCTCCGGTGCATCGGCATCCGCCCACGCATCGGTCCACTTGGTCTTGAGCAGGCGGGCCGGCTTACCGCTGTAGATCCGCGAACGGACCGTCTGATCCGAACCGGCCGCCACCAGTGCACGCTGCATCGTCTCTCCGGCGCCGAGTGAGTACTCGGCCGCGGTGAGCCAGTACGACCCCATCCACACCCCGCTTGCCCCCAGCGCGAGGGCGGCGGCAATCTGACGTCCCGAGCCGATGCCTCCCGCGGCGAGCACCTGTGCGTCGTCGCCGACAGCGTCGACGATCTCCGGCACGAGCACCATCGTCGCGATCTCACCGGTGTGGCCGCCGGCCTCGGTGCCCTGGGCGATCACGATGTCGACGCCGTTGTCGACGTGAGAGCGGGCGTGCTTGGCCTTGCCGGCGAGCGCCGCGACGGGAACGCCCTTCTCGTGGGCGAGGTCGATGACATCCTTCGGCGGGGAGCCCAGCGCATTCGCGATCAGCTTGATCGGGTGCTGCAGCGCGACGTCGACGTGCGCGCGCGCTACCGAGTGCAGCCACCCGAGGACGCCGTCAGCGGCGGGATCGCCGTCGTCGGGCAGCGGTGGGACGCCGAGCTTGCGCAGCGTGTCGTCGACGAAGCGACGGTGACCCTCGGGGATGTACTTGCCGAGATCGGTGGACGTGCCCTCGGTCGGCACCTTCGCGGGCATCACGATATCTACGCCGTAGGGCTTGCCATCGGTGTTCTCGTCCATCCAGCTCAGGACGGACTCGAGCTCGTCGGCGTCGTTGAAGCGGACGCAACCGAGCACGCCGAGGCCACCCGCCCGTGAGACCGCCGCCGCTACCTGCTCCGACGGGGTGAAGGCGAAGATCGGGTGCGCTATGCCGAGCTGATCGCAGATTGCGGTGCGCACAGGACATCCTCCGGGTGATCAGTGGTGTAAGAGCTCGCCCAGCGGTAGTCCGCCTTGCCGGTTGCGAGTCGGTGAACCTTGTCGACGAGCCAGATGTTCTTGGGAACCTTGTAGCCGGCGATCTGCGTCCGCGCGTGGGCGCTCAGCTCCTCGAAGGTCGGCGTCGCGCCGGGCCGGGGCTCGACGACCGCGGCGACTCGCTGACCGAGGCGTTCGTCAGGAACGCCGACAACCAGCACGTCGAACACGTCGGGGTGCGACATCAAGGCGCTCTCGACCTCTTCCGGGAACACCTTCTCGCCTCCGGTGTTGACGCAGGTGTTGCCTCGACCGAGCAGCGTGATCGTGCCGTCCGCCTCATGGCGGGCGAAGTCGCCGGGCACCGTGTAGCGCTTCCCGTCGACCTCGACGAAGAGCCGGGCCGTCTTCTCCGGGTCCTTGTAGTAGCCGAGTGGAATGTGGCCGCCACGTGCGAGCCGGCCGATGCGCTCATCGCCGGCAGTAATGACCTCGTTGTTCTCGTCGATCACGATGGTGTCGGCGCCGGCGCTCACCCGCGGTCCGCCGATGCCCTTCTCGGAGTCCTTGGTGATCATCCCGATGCCCATGAAACCGGTCTCGGACGATCCGATCGCGTCGGTGATCACCGAGTTCGGCAGTGCGGCCAGGTACTCGTCCTTGACGCTCTGCGAGAACAGGGCGGCGCTGCTGGAGATCGCGTACACCGACGACGTGTCGTACGTGCCGCCGCCATCCTTGTCGTGGAACGCCTCGATCATCGGGCGGGCCATGGCGTCACCGATGAGCACCACGACGTTCACCTTGCGGCGCTCGACCACCTTCCATACCTCGCTGGGATCGAACTGCGTCAGGAGGACGACCGTGTCGCCGCCGAACAGTGCCATGAGGCCGGCCCACTGTGCGTTGCCGTGAATCAGCGGCGCCAGGCACAGCCGCACCATGCCGCCACTCGCCTTGCCCGCCTCGGCCTGCTCGAACTCGTTCTGCAGGGGCTCGCCGGTCATGAAGTTGATGCCGCCGCCGAGGGTGCGCCAGACGTCCTCGTGCCGCCAGATCACGCCCTTGGGCATTCCCGTCGTGCCGCCGGTGTAGAGGATGTACAGGTCGTCGCCACTGCGTGCGTCGAAGTCACGCTCCGCGCTTCCCGAGGCCAGCGCATCCTCGTACGCGACGCCGGTGAACGGCAGATCGGATTCGTCGTCGATGACCACTGTGTGCTTCACCGAGGGTGCGCCGGGAAGGGCCTCGGCGACGCGGTCGGTGTACGTCCGCTCGTGCACGAGGGCGACGACGTCGGCGTTCTCCAGGACGTACTGGATCTCTTTCGCGGTATACCGGTAGTTGACGTTGATGAGTGCCGCGCGCAGCTTGTAGACGGCCACCATCGTGACGATGGCCTCGAGGCGGTTGCGGGTGCACATGCCGACGTGGGAGCCGGCGGTGACTCCGTGCGCGGCGAGGTGGTGGGCCAGTCGGTTGGCCTGCTCCTCGAGCTGCGCGTAGGTCGCCTCGTCGTCGCCGCAGGCCACCGCGAGGCGGTCGGGGAAGTAGTCGACCGCGTGCTCGAAGAGATCGGCGATGTTGTAGGCCACTCATCCTCCAGGTATTCGCGCGACGCACGTCTACGCAAAACTAGAACGTGTTACTGTTTCTGGCAACCCCGGAGCCGCGGAGCCGCCAGGAGGATCGAGTTCGATGACCGCCCCGACGCCCGAAGATCAGCATTGCCTCGTCGAGAAGCGCGGGCACGTCCTGATCGTCACGATGAATCGTCCCGAGGCCAGGAACGCCCTCTCCGGTCCGATGCTCGCCGGCATGAAGGACGCCTGGGACCGCGTCGACACCGACTCGGAGATCCGCGCCTGCATCCTCACCGGCGCGGGCGGCGCATTCTGTGCGGGCGCCGACCTCAAGGCCATGACATCGAACCATCCCGGCGAATCCTCGATGGACCTCTCGGTCATCGAGTCGCTGCTCAAGGGTCGACGGCTGACCAAGCCGTTGATCGCGGCAGTGGAGGGTCCGGCGATCGCCGGTGGCACCGAGATCCTCCAGGCCACCGACATCCGGGTCGCCGGTGAATCCGCACGCTTCGGTGTCAGCGAGCCACGCTGGGGGCTGTTTCCCCTCGGCGGTTCTGCCGTACGGCTGGTGCGGCAGATCCCCTACACGATTGCCGCTGACCTGCTGCTCACCGGCCGCCACATCCGCGCGGCCGAGGCGAAGGAGATCGGCCTCATCGGCCATGTCGTGCCTGACGGCGAAGCACTCGACAAGGCTCTCGAACTCGCCAGCCTGATCGCGGCCAATGGACCGCTCGCGGTGCAGGCGATCCTGCGCACGATTCGGGAGAGCGAGGCGTTGCCCGAGAACGAGGCGTTCAAGCTCGATGCCGAGCTCGGCATGGCCGTCTTCCGCAGCGACGACGCGCGCGAAGGCCCGCGTGCGTTCGCAGAGAAGCGCACCCCCAACTTCCAGGGACGCTAGAGCCAGCAACCTTGCAGATCTTGTGCAGACGCGCTTGCCTGGGTCGGCGTGTCTGCACAAGATCGCGTCCGGCGCCGGCTAGATCGCCTTCTCGCGGCCGGCCCACTCCGGATCGCGCAGCTTGCGCTTGTACAGCTTGCCGTTGTCGTCGCGCGGCAGCTCGGCGAGGTAGTCGACGTGCTTGGGCAGCTTGTACTTCGCCAGCCGCTCGGCGGCGAAGGCCAGGATGTCGGCGGTGACCTCGTCCGACGGCTCGACGCCCGGTGCCGGCTGGATGACCGCCTTGACCGCCTCGCCCCACTCGTCATCCGGCACGCCGAACACCGCGACGTCGGCGACCTTGGGGTGCATGACCAGCTCGCCCTCGATCTCGGCCGGGTAGATGTTCACGCCGCCCGAGATGATCATGTCGCTCTTGCGGTCGCAGAGGAACAGGTAGCCGTCGTCGTCGAGGTACCCGATGTCCCCCACCGTGAACAGGTCGCCTGCGCGGGATTCGCGCGTCTTCTCCTCGGCCTTGTGATAGGCGAACGTCGAGCCGCCCATCTGCATGTAGACGAGGCCGACCTGGTTCGCCGGTACCTCGTTCTTGCTCTCGTCGAGGATCTTGATGACCGAATACGACCACGCCTTGCCGACCGACCCGGGCTTCTTCAACCACTCGTCGGCGAATATCGTGGCTCCGCCGCCCTCGGTGGCTGCGTAGTACTCCACGACGACCGGCCCCCACCAGTCGAGCATCGCCCGCTTGACCTCTGTGGGACAGGGTGCGGCGCCGTGGATCATCGTGCGCAGCGAGGAGACGTCGTACTTGGCTCGCACGTCCTCGGGCAGTGCGAGCAGCCGGGTGAACTGCGCGGGAACCATGTGGCTGTGCGTCACGCGGTGCTTGTCGATGAGCCGCAACATCTCCTCCGCGTCGAAGCGGTCCATGAGCACCACGGTGTGCCCGAGCTGGATCGAGATTCCGACGAAGTTGAGGACGGCCGTGTGGTACAGCGGCGAGCCGCAGATGTGCACGTTGTCGTCGAAGGGCAGGATGCGGAAGCCGGCGAAGAAGAAGCTTGCTGCCATCGGCACCTCGTACGGGTCGGCGCCGGTGAGCGGGCGCTTGACGCCTTTCGGCTTGCCCGTCGTCCCCGAGGTGTAGACCATCGGCGCGCCCTGGGTGCGGTTGTCCGGCGCATCTCCCGGACGGGCCAGCTCGGCGAGGGGCCGGAAGCCGGCGACATCTCCGACTACGAACTTCATCGATTCCGGGACCGACGCCGCGGCGATCGTCGCCGCCTCGGCGAAACGCTCGTGACCGACGAAGACCTTCGACTCCGAGTCCTCCACGATGTAGGCGATCTCGTGGCCGGTGAGGTGCCAGTTGATCGGGACGATGTAGAGGCCGCACTCCATCGCCGCGAAGTACAGCGCGACGAGATCGATGCTGTTGGGCAGCATCACGGTGATGCAGTCGCCGACCCCGAGGCCGAGCTCCTGCAGTCCTCGCCCGTAGGCGTCGGCGGCTGCGGCGAGCGCGCCGTAGCTGATCTCGCTGCCGCTGGGATCGACGACCGCCGTCAGTTCGGGTTGGGCGCGGGCGATGTTCCAGAGTCCGGTGTCGGCCACAGTCAGTGCTCCCGTCAGTTTGCTCGCCCCAATCTAGAACGTGTCTCAGTTCCGTAGCAAGGTGGCGTAGCTCATCACAACCCCCGCTTATCCTGGCGCGATGCTCGCGTGAGCAGCCGCTCTTGT
>DASYGT010000006.1:0-1821 GCA_035999365.1 Jatrophihabitantaceae bacterium | reverse complement strand
CGTTGCCGAACATCGCGGTTTCCTGGGTGAATCGATCGCCCGTGAGCTGCATACCGTCTCCGGAATCGCCCGCGATCCTGATGACCACGCGGTCGAGCTGCTCGACGTTCTTCGACATCCCTGTGGTCGCCTCCCGGCACCCTTGTGCGGCATCCTCCCCAACCGTTCCATCCTAGGCGAGTACGGGGGAGGGGAGGCGGGTGAGTGATCCATGCCGCGCTCGGCCGGCGTGCGAACCTCGCACCTCTGGCAATTCGGACCTGGCAAAAAGTTGCCGGGCAGAAGCTGCCAGGAATGGCCCGTCACCCTGATCGGAATTCGCCGTTACTTTCCAATGACGGGCTGCGAGAACGCGCGTCGTAGCGGGTACACCGATCACATCTTGAGCCGTTCTTGAGCAGCAGCCTCGGGGGACTTTTCCCGCCAAGCCGTCCCGAGCCCTGAGGAGACCCCGATGCAGGATCTGACGCTCCCGTCCTTCGAGATGGACTGCCGTGACTGGGTTGTCGTGACCCCGGACGACGCCGGTATCCCCGATGAGGTCGCGGGCACCCCGCTGCTCGCGATGCTGAGCACTGTGGTCATCGGCCCGGACAGCTTCAGCCCGGCCAGCGGCGTGCTCACCATCGGCCTCGTCGACGACGACACCCCGTACGCACGCCCGGTGCACGGCGGCGCGGTCGCCGCCGAACTGGTCGACCCCGACGCCGACGAATTCGGCATGCGGTTCGTCCTGCCGACGCCGGACGGCCGGCTGGCGCTGCTCGCCGAGTTCGCGATGCCCGAGGGCCGCGATCCCGAGGTGGTCGAGCGCGTCGAGGATCTGATGCGCTCCTTCAAATGGGCGGCCTGAGACTTCTCTAGCAACTCGGTAGACAAAGTAGGTCTTGCGCGGCAGACTGGGCCGCGTGGCACTCCTCCAGAGCACGGACCGTCCGGTCGGCACCGCGCAGTTGCGCGAGTTCGCCGGGTTCTTCGCCGACGAGATCCGGTCCGGTAAGTACCCGTTCGTCGATTTCGACGAGGACGAGCGCTGGCACCAGCGTCTCTACCGCGACCCGCGCATCGACATCTGGTTGATCAGCTGGCTGCCGACGCAGGGCACGCAACTGCACGACCACGGCGGCTCGTCCGGCGCGTTCACCGTCCTGGACGGCTCGCTCACCGAGTCGGTGCCCAGCGGCTACGCCGACGGACGGGTGCGCATCCGCGACATCGAGCGGGCGAGCGGTGACACCGTCGCCTTCGGCCGTCACTACATCCACGACGTCTGCAACACCGGCACCGAAGCGGCCGTGAGCGTGCACGCCTACTCCCCGCCGCTGTCGTCGATGACCTTCTACGACATCAGCGCGGGCGACCTCGTCGCCGTCGAGACGCTGGCCACCGATGATCCCGAGCCCGACGTCGCGCAGCGGCTGGCATCATGACGCTGATGCGCTTCGCCTCGGTCGACGAGATGCTCGACGACGCCCGGTCACGCCTGTCGCGGGTGTCGCCGCAGGAGGCCGCGGCCCTGGTCGCGGACGGTGCGCTGCTCGTCGACATCCGTCCGGTCTGGCAGCGCGCGGGCGAGGGCGAGATCCCGGGCTCGCTGATCGTCGAGCGCAACCACCTCGAATGGCGGCTGCACCCCACCTCGTCGGCCCGCGTGCCGCAGGCCCGTGCCGGCCAGCGCTGGGTGGTCGTCTGCGCCGAGGGCTACACGTCCTCGCTGGCCGCCGACGCGCTCAACTCGCTCGGCGTGCCCGCGACGGACGTCGTCGGCGGGTTTGCGGCCTGGCGGGCGGCGGGCCTGCCGACGGTCCGGGGCGGGACGCC
>DASYGT010000004.1:0-1585 GCA_035999365.1 Jatrophihabitantaceae bacterium | reverse complement strand
CGGGTCGGCCAGCGCCGGTAGATGCTCGCCTTGCCCGTCCGGGCGCGCGCGGCCACGCCCTCGACGCTGAAGGAGGTGTAGCCGACCTCGGACAGCTCGGTCCAGGCGGCGGCGAGGATGGCGTCCTCGAGCGCCGCGCCGCGCTTGCGCTGGACGGTCGATGTCACCTCGTTGTCACCCCGTTCGTCAACACTGAGAGATCCACCGGAGAATTCACGTAAAAGACGGTTGCGTTCCTTACCGTCCGAGGCCTAGCTTACCTGTTAGGGAACGCAATCGTATCTAACATCTTCGAGAAAACGGAGAACGACGTGGCTGACACAGCCGACACCGACCTGCGGCGCAGTCCTGCCCCGGTCAAGCAGACCGGAGCGCGGCGGCACGCCCATCCCGCCCTGATCCTGCTGGTCATCGCGGGCGCGCAGATGATGGTCGTCCTCGACGGCACGATCGTGAACATCGCGCTGCCGTCGATGGGCCGCTACTTCAACAAGAGCCAGACCGACATGACGTGGGCGCTCAACGCCTACGCGCTCGCCTTCGGCGGGCTGCTGCTGCTCGGCGGCCGGATGGGAGACATCCTCGGCCGACGGCGGATGTTCATCCTCGGGCTGTCGCTGTTCACGCTGGGCAGCTTCCTCGCCGGAATCGCACCCAGCTTCGGGTTGCTGCTCGCCGGCCGTGCCGTGCAGGGCGTCGGCGGCGCGATCGCCTCGCCGACCGCGCTGTCGCTGATCACGACCGAGTTCGAGGAGGGCGAAGCGCGCACCCGCGCGATCGCCGTCTATGCCGCGGTCTCCGGCGCGGGCGCCGCGCTCGGGCTGCTTCTCGGCGGCATCCTCACCAACTACCTCAGCTGGCGCTGGGTGCTGTTCGTCAACGTCCCGATCGGCATCGTGCTGATGGGCGGCGCCGCGCTGTACCTGCACGAGTCGGAGCGGCTGCGCGGCAAGTTCGACTTCATCGGCGCTGCCCTGTCCGTCGCCGGCCTGGTCGCGACGGTGTACGGCTTCATCCACGTCGCGCACGACGGCTGGAACAACACCCAGACCTACGCGGTGTTCACGGCGGCGGTCGTGCTGCTCGTCGGCTTCGTGTACTTCGAGGCACGGATCGCCAAGGCACCGATGATGCCGATGCGCATCTTCGAGAACCGCAACCGGGCGGGCACGTACCTGATCATGCTCGTCGTCGGCGCGGCGATGTTCGGCATGTTCTACTTCATCACCTTCTTCGTGCAGGGCGTGCGTGAGTACGGCCCGCTCAAGACCGGCTTCGCGTTCCTGCCGGTCGCGTTCGTCATCGGCATCGTGTCGCAGATCAACGCCAGGCTGATGCCCAAGTTCGGGCCGAAGCCGCTGATGATCACCGGCACGACCCTGTTGACGGTCGCGCTGTTCTGGTTCGCGACCGTGACGAAGGACGCGAGTTATGCCGGCAAGCTGCTGCCCGGCATGTTCATCCTCGCCGTCGCCATGGGCTTCCTGTTCGTCCCGCTCACCGTGACCGCGGTGTCGAACGTGGCGAACACCGACGCCGGGCTCGCGTCCGCGCTGCTCAACGTCGGCCAGCAGGTCGGCGGCGC
>DASYGT010000022.1:0-78645 GCA_035999365.1 Jatrophihabitantaceae bacterium | reverse complement strand
CCTTCTTCGCCGGCACCTTCTTCGCCGGCACCTTCTTCGCCGGCACCTTCTTCGCCGGGGCCTTCTTCGCCGGCGCTGCCTTGGCGGCCGGTGCCTTCTTCGCCGGGGCCTTCTTCACCGCGGCTGGCCTCACTGGCGCCTTGCGGGTGGGAGCCGCCTTGCGGGTTGCCGGCTTGCGTGCGGTTGCCGTTGAGCGCGCGGGTGCCGCCGAGCCGCGCGAGGCGGCAGATCTGGCGGGGGCGCCACGCTTCGCGGGCGGTGTGGCGGCCTTCTTCGCCGGCGCCTTCCGTCCTGCGGTGGCCATGACGACCCCTCTCGTGGTGAAAATCGCGTGCAACCGTAACGACAGCGCCGTCCGGGGGCAGCAAAGGCGGTCAATATACGAGCCCATGAGGCGCCGCCGCCACTGACCACGCCGCGCGGCTTCCGACGAGCCGCCGACGTGCCGCGCGCGGCGCGCTGCCTCGGCTACCCTGGGTGGGCGACGACGAGGACGAGTAGCCGCGGTGTGACGGCCATGAGCGACCTGGAGACGGTGCGAGCCCAGGGGCCCGATCCACGGCGAAATCACCTCTGAGCACCGGAAGAACGGGCCGGTACAGCGGCCTCAGTAGAACCGGACGGCCAACGAAGCGGGCCCGCCCTGGCGGGTCAACGAGGGTGGTACCGCGGTATCGCGGGCAGGTCACTGCCCCCGACGTCGTCCCTCGAGTCCGACCGACTCGAAGGGGTGCACCACCGGATGAGCTACGAGGCCTTACCCGCACACGTCGACCTCGTCGCGCTCGACCACGAGGTCATCGAGCGATGGCGCACCGGGCAGGTTTTCGCGCGCAGCCTCGCGGCGACCGCAGACGGCCCGCAGTGGACGTTCTACGAGGGGCCGCCGACCGCGAACGGCATGCCCGGCACCCACCACGTCGAGGCCCGGGTCTTCAAGGACGTCTTCCCTCGGTTCAAGACCATGAAGGGCTTCCACGTCCCCCGGATGGCCGGCTGGGACTGTCACGGGTTGCCTGTCGAGCTGGCCGTCGAGAAGGAACTGGGCTTCACCGGCAAACCGGACATCGAGGCATACGGCATCGCGCAGTTCAACGCGCGGTGTCGCGAGAACGTGCAGCGCCACGTCGACGCGTTCGAGGCGATGAGCGAGCGCATGGGCTACTGGGCCGACTACGAGAACGCCTACTGGACGATGAACCCGCAGTACGTCGAATCGGTGTGGTGGGCGCTCAAGCAGATCTTCGACAAGGGGTTCCTGGTCGAGGACTACCGCGTCGCCCCGTACTGCCCGCGCTGCGGGACAACCCTGTCCGACCACGAGGTAGCGCAGGGGTACGAGGAGGTCACCGACCCGTCGGTGTACGTCCGCTTCCCGATCATGTCCGGTGCCTGGGCCGGCGACGCCGATCTGCTCGTCTGGACCACCACTCCCTGGACCCTCGTCTCCAACGTCGCTGTCGCCGTCCATCCCGATGTCACCTACGTCCTCGCCGAGGTGCCCGGGCAACGGCGGGTCGTCGTGGCCGAACCACTGCTCCACAAGGTGCTCGGCGAGGACGCCGTCGTCCTCGACCGGCTGGCCGGCAGCGAGATGGAACGGTGGAAGTACCAGCGCCCGTTCGAACTGGTCGACCTCCAGGACGCCAATTTTGTCGTGCTGGCGGACTACGTCACCACCGAGGACGGCACCGGGCTGGTGCACCAGGCCCCCGCCTTCGGTGCCGACGACCTGGCGGTGGCGCGCGCGTACGGCCTACCGGTGGTCAAACCGGTCGGGACGGACGGCCACTTCCGCGCTGACGTGCCACTGGTCGGAGGGGCATTCTTCAAGGACGCCGACGAGCAGCTCATCGCCGATCTGGTGACGCGCGGCCTGCTGTTCCGGCACATCCCGTACACGCACGCCTACCCGCACTGCTGGCGCTGCCACACGCCGCTCATGTACTACGCACTGCCGTCCTGGTACGTCCGCACCACCGAGATCAAGGACCGGCTGCTCGCCGAGAACGAGGCGACGAACTGGTTCCCGCCCACGGTCAAGCACGGTCGCTACGGGGACTGGCTCACCAACAACATCGACTGGGCGCTGTCACGTGACCGGTACTGGGGCACGCCGCTGCCGGTCTGGCGCAATGACGCGGACCCGAGCCGGATGGTGTGCGTGGGATCGCTCGCCGAACTGCGCGAGCTCTCGGGCGTCGACCTCGCCGATCCGCATCGTCCGTTCGTCGACGACGTCACCTTCACCCTGCCCGGGGAGCAGGGCACCTACCGCCGGGTGGCTGCGGTCATCGATGCCTGGTTCGATTCCGGCTCGATGCCGTTCGCTCAGTTCGGCGCACCGCATGCGAACGGCGAACTCTTCGGCACGTCGTACCCCGCCGACTTCATCTGCGAGGCGATCGACCAGACCCGCGGGTGGTTCTACACGTTGATGGCGATCGGCACGCTGGTGTTCGACCGCAACAGCTACCGCAACGTGCTCTGCCTGGGCCACATCCTTGCCGAGGACGGCCGCAAGATGAGCAAGCACCTGGGCAACATCCTCGAGCCGATACCGCTCATGGACGAGCACGGAGCCGACGCGCTGCGCTGGTTCATGCTCTGCGCCGGCTCGCCGTGGTCAGGGCGCCGCGTCGGTCACAAGGTGCTCGACGAGATCGCGTCCAAAGTGCTGCGGACGTACTGGTCGATCGCGTCGTTCCAGTCGCTGTACGCCCGCGCGAACGGCTGGAGCCCGGATTCCGACGACACGGGCACGCCGACCGCACTGGACCGGTGGGCGCTGTCGCGCGCGCACGGCCTCGCCGCGGCCGTCGACGAGGCGCTCGAAGCCTTCGACACGGCACGGGCAGGCAAGCACCTTGCCGAGTACATCGACGACCTCTCGAACTGGTACGTGCGCCGATCCCGGCGGCGGTTCTGGGAGGGCGACCCGGCCGCGCTGCGGACGCTGCACGACTGCCTCGACATCCTGACCCGGCTGCTCGCGCCGTTCACCCCATTCATCACCGACCAGGTATGGGGCGCCTTGTTCGCCGAACTCAATGAGGTCGACTCGGTGCACCTGACCGCATGGCCGCAGGCCGACCCGGCGCGGATCATGCCCGACCTCGAAGCCGACGTCGCTCTCGTCCGACGCCTTGTCGAGCTCGGCCGCTCGGCCCGGGCCGATTCGAAGGTGAAGACGCGACAGCCGCTGGCCCAGGCACTGATCTCGGCGCCCGGATGGGGGTCGGTACCGGCCGAGCTGCGCCGGGAGGTCGAGGACGAACTCAACGTCCGCGAGATCGCCGCCCTGGCCGACGCCGACGAGCTGATCGAGCTGTCGGTAAAGGCCAACTTCCGCGCGCTCGGTCGGCGATTCGGCAAGCGCACGCAGGCCGTGGCCTCGGCGATTCACGCCGCGGACGCGCATGCACTCGTCGAGGCGTACCGCGCCGGAACGGCGAGCGTCGTGCTCGACGGTGAGCAGGTCGACATCAGCGGCGACGAGGTCGTGGTCACCGAGACACCCCGCTCGGGGTGGGCCGTCGCGAGCGCGGGCGCCGAAACGGTGGCGCTCGACCTCGAGCTCACCCATGAGCTGCGGCTGCTCGGCCTGCTTCGTGACATCGTGCGAATCGTCCAGGACGCCCGCAAGAACGCCGGGCTCGACGTGACCGACAGGATCGCACTGCGGTGGCAGGTCGGCGGCTCGCCCGCCCCTGCCGACGCGATCCGTACCCACGGCGATCAACTGGCCGCCGAGGTGCTTGCCACCGAGCTCGCCGAGGGCGCGCCGGACGATGCGGCGCAGTGGTTTGCCGCCGGCGACGAGGAGCTGGGGCTGCAGCTGTGGCTGCGCAGGTCGGCGCAGTGACGCACCTGGCGCACTGCACCGCACCGCGGCGCGCCACGGGTACGGGATCGGTCAGTGCGGGGTGGGGGCCAGGGTCGGCTCGCACAACGAGCAGGGCATGAATCCGTCCTCGACCGCCTGGTCCAGCGGGATCGGCTCGGCGTCCTGACCTTGGATGATCGGGCAGCTGCCCAGGTGGTAGCGCGGACGGCCGTCGATGACCCAGACGTCCCCGCCTGCCGCGTCGGCGGGCGCCGCCGCGATCACCTGCGTCGAGTCAGCGCCGGGGTGCTGGACCCTCGTGTCGACGTCCGCGTCGGAGGCGAGGCGAGCGATCGTGGTCGTCTCGGCATCGGCGTCCCGGTCGGAATCGGCATCGCGGGCGGAAGTGTCACCGGCGCCGGAACCGTCGTCGCGGCCGTCGATGCCGAGCGGTTCGCCCGTCGCGGCTGATGTCGCGGCTGATGTCCCTGCCGTGGCCGGCGCGATGGCCGAACGCATCTTCCACACCAGATAGCCGGCGCCCGCGGTGGCGATCAGCGAAGCGATGAGCCATGCAGAACTCGGCAGCGCGAGCCCTACCGCCAGACACACCAGCGCGATCACCATAAGTCCGATGATCAACATCCGGGCCGCACCCCTTTCGCGACGCCGACTGTGGCGTTCAGCTGGGCGATCTGACTACGCGTCCGCGTATTCGGTCTTCGAGTTCGAGCCGGCCGGTTCGGCCCGCCCGCTCGCGTCGAGGTCGCGCAGCTGCGACTCGAGGTAGCTCTTCAGTCGCGTGCGGTACTCACGCTCGAAGGTCCGCAGTTCCTCGACCCGCCGCTCGAGGGCTGCCTTGCGCTGCTCGAACTGCGCCGTGATGGTGGCTGCGCGCTGCTCGGCGTCCTGCACCGTCTGGTTGGCGCGGTCGGAGGTCTCCTGCTCGAGCTGGCGGGCACGTGCCTCGGCGTCGCCGATGTTGCGCATCGCCTTCTGCTGCGCCTCGGCGAGGGTCGAGTCAGCGGTCGACTTGGCCTCGGCGAGCAGCCGCTCGGCCTCGGCCTTGGACTGGGCAAGGTGCTGGTCGGCCGTCTGCTGAGCCAGTGCCAGAACCTGCACGGCCTTCGCATGGCTTTCCGGTCCTGCCGGCGGGTGGTCCGCGGCGGCTGCGCCGCCGTGCTGGGCGGCCTGCTCGCGGGCCTGGTTGGCCTCGGTGCGGGCCTGCTCCGCGGCAGCCATGGCCTGCTCGAGCTGGCGCCGGTTCTCGGCAAGGTTCTGCTCGGTCTGCGCGAGCTGCTGCTGAAGCTGGACCAGCTGCTGCTGCGCGCCGTCCGAGCCCTGGCTGACGGTGCGTTCGAGTTCGGCGATGTGCGCTTGCAGGCGCCGGTTGTCCTCGCGCGCGGCCTGCAACTCCTCGGCGCTTGCGTCCGAGACGGCCACCGGGGCGCCGCTTCCGCCCGCTGCCCGCGAGCGCAGGTCGTTGTTCTCCTCGATCAGGCGCGACAGCTCCACCTCGACGATGTCGAGGAAGGCGTCAACCTCTTCCTCGTCGTAACCCCGCTTACCGATCGGTGGTTTCTTGAACGCAACGTTGTGCACTTCAGCGGGAGTCAACGGCATTCGGTCACCTCGTGTGCTCGACCGCGTTGGGTGGTTCCGGCGCGGTGGCCTTGCATGGCTCGGTCTGGCTTGCGGTGTGGCATGGGTCTGTCGATGCGCATGTCGTGCAGATTTCTTGGGATGAATCCTAAGCGAGCGTCAATGCGACCCATTGCAGAGCAAGGATAGCCAGAAGCAGAAGAATGATGCTCAGGTCGAGGCTCACACTACCCAACCGAACCGGGGGCACCAGCCGTCGGAGTAGGCGGATCGGCGGATCCGTTGCCAGGTACACCGCCTCCAGGCCGATCGCGGCCACCCCTGCGGGGCGCCAGGAACGGGCGAACTGACGAGTGAATTCGATGACGAAGCGGGCCAGGACCAGGAGCAGGTAGAGATAGAGCACATAGCCGACGACACTCCAGAACAGTGTCATCGCGCGGCTCCTCGTCCGGATTCGGTCGTCAATTAGCCCCGGCACTGCAGAATGAACGGCCTGGCACCTCTGATGGTGCCAGGCCGTCTCGGCTCGCTGAGCCGCAGGTAGGTCAGCTCTGGTTGAAGAAGCCGGTCTCGGCGATGCGGGCCTTGTCGGCCGCGGTCACCGTGACGTTGTGCGGGCTGAGCAGGAATACCTTCGCCGTCACCCGCTCGATGCGGCCATGCAGCCCGAAGGTCAGCCCCGCGGCGAAGTCCACCAGGCGCTTGGCGTCGGCGTCCTCCATCTCGGAGAGGTTCATGATCACCGGGGTGTTCTTGCGGAAGTGCTCGCCGATCGTGCGCGCCTCGTTGTACGTACGCGGGTGCAGCGTCGTGATCTGGTAGGGGTGCGGCGCCTCGTCCGCGTAGGACGGCGTCGGGGACGAATACCCGTCTGCCCCGTGCGACTCCTCGTAGTAGTCGCGGCCACCGCCGGCGTGGGCCATCTCGGCCTGGCGGGCGCGGGCATGCGAGTGCGCTCCGTGGCTGCTCTCGCGCGAGTAGCGCGCCTCGGCGTAGTCGTCGCGGCGTCCGGACGAGCGCTCGAGCGCCGGCGCGTCGGAGTAGGCCTCGCCCCAGTCCTCGTCCTCGACCAGGCCGAGATAGACGCCCATCTTGCGCATCGCTCCGGGCATTGAGTCCTCCAGTGGTGAGGTGTTTCCAGCGGTGTTGCAGTGACCCATGTGACAGTCGTTGTCTGGTGTTGACCAGACGCTAGCCGAAAACAGGGGCACGACGGCCGAGCAACGCCGATCCGACACGCACGTGTGTCGAACCGTGTTTCACCGCCTCGTCAAGATCTGCGGTCATCCCCGCCGAGATCGCCACTGCGCCGCGATGCCGTGCCTGCAGCATCTCTGACACCTCGGCCAGCCGCATGAAAGCGGCGTCGGGATCGCCGCCGAGCGGTGCCACCGCCATCACACCCAGCAGATCGAGGCCGTCGGCCGCGGCTATCGCATCGGCGAGCGGTACGACCTCCCCCGCCACGACACCACCGCGCGCCGGATCACCGTCGAGGCTCACCTGCACGAAGACGCCGAGCCGCGGCCGCTCTGCACGACGGACGCCATCGGCCAGCCCGTCGACCAGTTCGAGGCGGTCGACCGAGTGCACGGCATGGGCGTAGCGGGCCACCGATCGGCACTTGCGTGATTGCAGCCGACCGACGAAGTGCCAGCGCGGCGGGCCGGCCTGTCTGACGGAGGCGAGCAACCTCGCTGTGTCCTCCACCTTGGCTGCGGCTTCCTGGTCGCGACTCTCGCCCAGATCGGTGCAGCCGAGCTCCACCAGGGTCGCAGCGTCGGTTGCTGGGTAGGTCTTGGTCACCGCGATGAGCGTGATCGCATGAGGGTCGCGGTCGCTCGCAGTCGCGGCATCGGCAAGCCGGCGTCTGAGCGCCGCGAGCGACGCGACCAACTCGGCGCGCCGCTCGCCCGGCGAGAGGCTCACCCCGGGCGGTCCCTGCGTGGTGCCGTCCTCAGGACTTCAGGAAGTCAGGGACGTCGAGCTCGTCGTCGAGATCGAGCGTCGACCGGGCGCCGTTCGTCATGGCGGCAGGTGCCGAGGCGGCCATCGACGTCGTCGGGGTCGAGAAACCGCTCGCGCCGTTGGCGTACGCGTCGCCCGCCGTCGCCGCCGGCGACGACACTGACACCGCAGCGGGCTCGCGGCGGATGTCGACCTTCTTGTACGGCAGCTGTCCGCTGTCGAATCCGGCGGCGATGACCGTGACTTTCACCTCGTCGCCGAGCGTGTCGTCGATGACGGCGCCGAAGATGATGTTGGCCTCGGGGTGGGCGGCTTCTGCTACCAGCGAGGCAGCCTCGTTGATCTCGAAGAGACCGAGGTCCGAGCCGCCGTAGATCGAGAGCAGCACGCCGTGGGCGCCCTCCATACTCGCCTCGAGCAGCGGGCTCGCAATCGCGATCTCGGCCGCCTGACGAGCGCGGTTGTCGCCGCGCGCCGAGCCGATGCCCATCAAGGCCGAACCGGCGCCGCTCATGACGCTCTTGACGTCGGCGAAGTCGAGATTGATCAGCCCCGGCGTCGTGATCAGATCGGTGATGCCCTGGACGCCGGACAGCAGCACCTGATCGGCGCTGCGGAATGCGTCCATGACGGAGACATTGCGCTCGGAGATCTGCAGCAACCGATCGTTGGGAATCACGATCAGCGTGTCGCACTCGGCGCGAAGCTGCTCGATTCCCTCTTCGGCCTGCGACGCGCGCTTCTTGCCTTCGAAGGAGAAGGGGCGGGTGACCACACCGATCGTGAGCGCGCCGAGCTTGCGCGAGATGCTCGCCACCACCGGAGCACCGCCCGTGCCCGTGCCGCCGCCCTCGCCTGCAGTCACGAAGACCATGTCGGCGCCCTTGAGGACCTCTTCGATCTCATCACGATGATCTTCGGCCGCCTTGCGCCCGACCTCGGGCTGCGCGCCGGCTCCCAAACCGCGGGTGAGCTCGCGGCCCACGTCGAGCTTGACGTCGGCGTCACTCATCAGCAGCGCCTGCGCGTCGGTGTTCACCGCGATGAACTCGACACCCTTCAGGCCGACCTCGATCATCCGGTTGACGGCGTTGACGCCGCCTCCACCGACGCCGACGACCTTGATGACCGCCAGGTAGTTGTGCGGTGCTGTCATGGCTGGCTCCCGTTTGCTCGTTCCGTGCGGCTGGTGGGTCGTGTGCGGATGGAGATCGGTCTGCAGTTGTGCGCAGTCGGCGTGTCGTGAACTCTCACCCTCAGGTAGACCGTTAACGTTATGTCAACCTGCGATGTTGTTGCCGAAGTTAGAACGCGATTGCCCTCAGGCTGCGCAGGCGCGCCGTGCGACACGCCGATCTCTTCGTTAATCCACGCCGATCTCTTCGTTGATCAACGCAGGGCGGATCAGTGTGCGACGACCTGGGTGGGGTCGCTGACATCGAAGCGGGTGCCCGGCTGCGTCAGCAAGGTCGGCAGGATGCGAGCCTTCGCGGCGTTCTCACCGGCATCGGCCGCACTCCCCCATGACACCACCCGGTGATCGGTGAGCAGCAGCGTGATGGCGTTCGGGTCGAACGCCTGGATCGAGGCGACGCGCGACAGCAGGATGGACGGAAGCGCGGCAGCGACACTGGCCACGGCGGCGCCGGAGGTGCGCGCCGCCGGCCCGTCAGGGAGAGCGAACAGCGGGATCGCCCGCGGCCGCACCGCGACCGAGCCGAACTGGTCGCCGGTGCGATCCACCACGGTGAAGCGCGCGCCCGTCTCGACATAGCCGACGGCGACCCTCTCGACGACGGTGATGACGACCGCGTTCGGGTACGCGGTGTGCACCGACGCCGACGCGATCTCGGGCAGCTTCTCGACGCGACGGGCGAGCGCCTCGGTGTCCAGGCGGAGCAGCGGTGCACCCGCCGCGATGTGTGCGGCGGCGCGAATTCGGTCGGCCGACCCGGCCGTCTCGCCGCGGACGGTGACCGTCTTCACGCCGAGGACCGAGCTGAAGCCGACGACCCACACCACGACCACAGCGACCAGCAGGACAGCGGCCGCAACGATGACAGCAGCACGACGATGGGCTGGTGGGGCCGCCTGATCCGTGCCTTTCACGCCGAGGCCCGGCAGCCGGGTCGTCGTCATGACTGCACCTCCGCGGCAGCGCGCGCGCAGGCGTCGCGTATCTCGGGGCAGAGCAGGTAGACGTTGCCGATGCCCATCGTCAGCACCAGGTCACCCGGAGCGGCGACGTCGGCAACGCGCCGCGGCACCGCCGCGTAGCTCGGTTCGTAGATGACGCGCTCGGGCGGCAGCGGGATGAGGTCGCTGATCGTGGCGCCGGTGACGCCGGGTATCGGCTCCTCGCGCGCCGGGAAGATGTCCATCACGATGGCGATGTCGGCGATCGCCATCGCCTCGGCGAATTCGCGGGCGAAGGTCTGCGTCCGGCTGTAGGTCCCTGGCTGGAACACGGCGATGAGCCGACCCCCGTCGGGCACGGCGGCCTTGGCGGCAGTGAGTGACGCCGCGATCTCGGTCGGGTGGTGCGCGTAGTCGTCGAAAACCTGGACTCCGCCGCCAGACCCGTGCGGCTCGAAGCGCCGGTGCACCCCGCGAAAGGATGCCCATGCCCCGATGACGGCATCGATATCGAGGCCGAGCTCGGCCGCCATGGCCAGTGCAGCTGCAGCGTTGAGTGCCATGTGCCGGCCGATCAGCGCGCCAACCCGGACGTGTCGGGTGCCGAGTCCGCCACCCGACACGGTGAATTCGACCGCGTCCGCCAGTGCGTCGATGTCGCTCACTCGGACGTCGGCGTCGTCGTGCTCGCCGTACGTCAATACCCTCCGCCCAGCGCTGCGGGCATATCCGGCGATCCGTGCGGAACCAGGATCGTCGGCGCAGGCCAGCACCAGACCCGCCCGATCCACCCGGTCGACGAAGAGCTCGAATGCACGGAAGATGCCCTCGAGATCGCCGTGGTTCTCCAGATGGTCGGCTTCGACGTTCGTGACGATCGCTGCGACAGGGCGCGTCAGGAGGAACGAGCCATCGCTCTCGTCGGCCTCGACGATGGCGAGATGTCCCGAACCGAGGTGTGCGTTGCGACCGGTCTCGTAGAGGTTGCCGCCGATCGCGAATGATGGGTCGACGCCGCACGCCTGAGCGCCGACGGTCAGGAGCGACGTCGTGGTCGTCTTGCCGTGCGTGCCGGAGATCGCCACGCAACGCTTGTCCTCCAGAGCGGCGGCGAGTGCTGCCGCACGGCGGAGTACAGGTTTGCCGCTCGCACGTGCAGCGACGAACTCCTCGGCCTTCGGGTTGATCGCGGTGGTGTAGACGAAACTGTCCGCAGTGTCGAGGTGGTGCGGCGAGTGACCGATCATGACGTCGGCGCCGAGGGCGCGCAGCGCGGCAACGGTGATCGATTCGCGCGCCTCGCAACCGCTGACGGCGACACCCCGCTCGATCAGGATGCGTGCGAGCCCGCTCATGCCGGCACCAGCGATCCCCATGATGTGCACACGCCCCAACTCGCGGAGCGGCGGCACCGCATCGGTCGCCGCGCTGCGCACCAGCGAGGCTCCAGGGGCCGCCCAGTCGTCTGGTCTGCCGGCGGCGGCGTCCTCCGTCGGGCGCGTCATCGAGGTCTCCGTGTCTTATGGGCGAATCGGCGGTGCTCGGCCGCGACGGTCAGGACATGCTGGGCAAGGACCGTCGCGGCGTCCCGAGAACCAGCATGCGCCGCAGCGTTCGACATCCGCGTCACGGTGTCGGCATCGGTGATGCGCGGCACGATGTTGTCCAGGACCCAGGCGGGAGTGAGATCAGCGTCGTCGACCAGCACGCCGCCCCCCGCCTTGACGATCGGCTCCGCGTTGAAGCGCTGCTCACCGTTGCCCACCGGGTACGGGACGTAGGCCGCGGGCAGCCCCACCGCGGACAACTCCGCACAGGTCATCGCGCCGCACCGGCACAGTGCGAAGTCGGCCGCCGCGTAGGCGTATTCCATGTGCTCGACGAACGGCACGATCACATACGGAGGATCGCCAGCAGTAGTGGGAACCTCCAGCACGTTCTTCGGGCCGATCACGTGCAACACCTGTACCCCGGCATCGAGCAGCCCCGGCGCGGCGCCGGATGCCGCCCAGTTGATCGACCGGGCGCCCTGGGAGCCACCGGTGACGAGCAGCGTGGGGCGGTCGGCGTCGAGGCCGAACCGACTGCGCGCCTGCGCGCGCAACGCGTCACGGTTCAGCCCGGCGATCTCTGGCCGCAGCGGTACACCGATCACCGTCGCGTGCGGCAGATGACCCTCGCGGACGGCGGTGAAGACATGCGTGGTCATGCGCGCAGCTGCGCGATTGGCCAGCCCTGGCTTGGCGTTGGCCTCGTGTACCACGATGGGCAGGTCCAGCTGCCGCGCCGCGAGATACGCAGGCACCGCCACGTAGCCGCCGAAGCCGACGACGACATCGGCCCGCACGCGCTCGAGTATCTCGCTCGCCACGGCGACGGCCCCGCGCAGCTTTCCCGGCGTCGCGAACAGATCCCGGCCCAGCCGACGGGGCAGCGGAACGGGCGGGATCAGCTCGAGGGGAAAGCCCCGTGCCGGGATCAGCGTGGTGTCGAGGCCCTTCGTCGATCCCAGGGCTGTGACGACCGCCGTGGGGTCGAGGCGCATGACCTCGTCTGCCAGATTCATGGCGGGCTCGATGTGCCCCGCGGTCCCCCCGCCCGCGACGACCACCCGCGGTCCGGACGAGCCGGGACCGGTCACCGCACCCTCCGCGGTACTCCGTCGGTGCCCGTCGCGCGGAGCGAGCCTGCCGAGCCTCGTACGCGTGGCGATGCAGAGCGCACCGGCGATGGGGCGGCGCGGCGCGCGGGTACCGACGCCGGCGTGCGCGAAGCCCGTTCCGGTGTGGAACGCGACTGCCGCTGCGGCGACGCGGCGACGCGGCGCTTCGGGGCCGCGTACGGGCGCGGCACCGGGATCCGCAACACCCGTTCCAACCGGGTGCGGGTCCCGCGCCGCTCCGCTCTGCGTGCGGCCGCTACGGCCGGCGTCTCGTGCCGGGCGAAGGACGTCAGCATGCCCAGGACGAAGAACGACGCGAGCAGCGACGTACCACCGGCGGAGATGAACGGCAGCGGGATACCGGTGACGGGTAGCAACCCGCACACGTACCCGACGTTGATCACCGCCTGTCCGCACAGCCACACAGTCGCGGCACCGGCGACGATGCGTACGAACGGATCCGCGTTCCGCCGCGCGATGCGCATTCCGGTGTAGGCCAGGAGCCCGAAGAGGGCGAGTACCGACAGGCAGCCGAGCAGTCCGAGCTCCTCGCCGATGATCGCGAACACGTAGTCGGAGTTGGCGTTCGGCACCCAGCCGTACTTGGACGTGCCTTGGCCGATGCCGACACCGAAGACGCCGCCGGACGCAAGCGCGTAGAGCCCCTCGACGGTGTGGAAGCCGCTGTTCTGGGCGTCCTTGAACGGATGCAGGAAGGTGGTGATCCGTTCCCACCGATATGGCGCCGCGAATGCCAGCGCCGTGACTGCGCCGGCAATGAGGACGACGACGGTGGCGAAGTACCGCATCGGCATGCCGACCATCCACAGCAAGCCGAGCAGGATCAGCAGGAAGCAGCAGGTCGTGCCGAGATCCGGCTCGAGCATCACGAGCAGGATGATCAGGAGGAAGCCGGGGACGAGCGGTACGAACAGGTGGCGGGCGCGGCGCAGGGTGCCGAACTGCTGCTTGCGCGCGAGCAGGTCGGCCCCCCACAACAACAGGGCGACCTTCGCAAACTCCGATGGCTGCAGCTGCAGCGGGCCGACGTCGATCCACCGGCGAGCGCCGTAGGCACTGATACCGACTCCAGGGATCAGCACGGCGACGAGTGCGACGGTGGCGATAGCGAGCATCGGGTACGCAAGCAAACGGTACGCACGTGGTGGAAGGCGCACGGCGAACCAGAACAGTGGCACACCCAGGCCGACGAACTCGGCCTCCTTGATCATCTGCGACCAGATCGACCCGCCGCCGGTGTTGTGCGAGGCCGCGATCGTGGTCGAGACGGCCATCAGCAGGCCGAAGCCGAGCAGTCCTCCGGCCGCGAGCAGCAGCAGCTGGACCGAGGCGAACGGCTTGTCGACGAAGCGGGCGCCGGCCGTTCCGGGACGCACCCGCTCGCGGATCGATGCGCGCGCCCTCGCCAGGGCGCCGCCCGCGTCGGCGGTCGTCATCGGTGTTCGAGCCGCCGGACGGCCGCTACGAACTGGTCGCCGCGTGCGGCGTACCCGGTGAACATGTCGTACGAGGCGGCTGCAGGGGCGAGCAGTACGGTGTCGCCGGGACGTGCCAGCCCGGCCGCGGCGTGCACCACCTCGGTCATCACACCATCGTCGGTGCTCGAAACCTCGATGAGCGGCACATCCGGCGCGTGTCGTCCTAATGCGTCGGCAAGCGTCGCCCTATCGGCGCCGAGCAGAACGGCGCCGCCGAGCCGAGGTGCGATCGCTTCGACGAGCTCGTCGACCGGTGCATCCTTCAGCTGGCCACCGGCGATCCAGACGACTCTGTCGTACGCGGTCAGGGATGCGAGGGCCGCATGCGGGTTCGTTGCCTTGCTGTCGTCGACGAAGTCGACGCCGCCCACCGTCGCCACGAATTGGTTGCGATGCGGGTCGGGGACGAAGCTGCGCAGCCCGGCCGCCACGTCTTCGGCGGTGAGTCCATGCGCTCGTGCAAGCGCTGCTGCGGCGAGCGCGTTGGCCACATTGTGTGCACCCGCCGGTCTGATGTCGGCGGCCGGCAGCAGTTCGAGAGCGGTGTCGAACGCGCAGTCGACGAGCATGCCGTCGCGAACACCGAGCTCGCCGCTCTGCGGATCGCGCAGCGTGAAGCCGACGCGGGTGGGTGTGTCGACGGACGCCAGAAGCGTCACGACCTGCGGATCGTCGAGGTTTCCGATGGCCAGCCAGCCGCCCCATACGCGTGACTTGGCCGTGGCGTAAGCGGCCATCGAGCCGTGCCAGTCGAGGTGATCGGGTGCGAGATTGAGCATCACCCCGGCCGCTGGTGCGATCGTCGACGACCAGTGCAGCTGGAAGCTGGACAGCTCGACCGACAGCACGTCGTAGGGCACTTCCGCCGTCACCGCGTCGATGATCGACACACCGACATTGCCGACGGCGAGCGCTCTCGCTCCGGATGCCTGCAAGATCGACTCGAGCATGCGCGCGGTGGTGGTCTTGCCGTTCGTGCCCGTGATCGCCAGCCACGGCGCAGCGTCCGGGCCCCGGAGACGCCAGGCGAACTCAACCTCGCCGATGACCTCGATACCCGCGTCCAGCGCCGAACGGAGCAACGGATGGTCCGGGCGCCAGCCCGGCGAGGTCACGACCAGGTCCACCTCGCCGGGCACCGCCGTGGGTGAACCCACGAACTCGGCACCGGCGCCGACCAGCGCGGAGACGGCCGCAGATTCGACTCGATCCGCCAGCAACACCCGAGCGCCGCGGGCGAGGAGGGCACGCACCGCGGACTCGCCGGCCAGACCCGCACCGCAGACGAGGACGGTCTCGCCGGTCATCGAGGCGCGGACGGTCGCCGCTGCATAGGCGCCGACCGGCTCAGCCATTGCCGATGAAGTCCGCGTAGAACAGCCCCATCCCGAACGCCACGGCGATGCCGGCGACGATCCAGAACCGGACGATGATCGTGACTTCTTCCCAACCGCCGAGCTCGAAGTGGTGATGCAGCGGTGCCATTCGGAAGACCCGTCGCCCCGTCCCGGATCGGATGCGGGTGAATTTGAACCATCCGGTCTGGATGATCCCCGACAAGGTCACCATGGCGAAGAGCCCACCCAGCACGACGAGCAGCAGCTCGGTGTGCGACAGGATGGCAAGCCCGGCCATCAGCCCGCCGAGCGCCATCGAGCCGGTGTCGCCCATGAAGATCTGCGCGGGTGACGCGTTCCACCACAGGAATCCGAAGCACGCGCTCATCGCCGATGCGGCCACGAGGGCGAGATCGAGCGGATCGCGTACGACATAGCAGCCGGGGTGAAACGTCGGCGCGCACGGGTTGCGGAATTGCAGGAACTCGATGAGCGTGAACGCTCCGAATACCATCGCCGAAGCGCCCGCGGCCAGGCCGTCGAGGCCGTCGGTCAGGTTCACTGCGTTGGACGTGGCGGCGATGATGACGTACGCAAGCGCGAGGAAGCCCACCGTGCCGAGCCCGATCGCGGAGATGTCGCGAACGTAGGACAGGTGCGTCGAGGCCGGCGTCACGCCGTTCTTGTCGCGGAATTGCAGGGTGAGCACCGCGAACGTCAGGCCCACCACGAGCTGGCCGCCGAACTTCGCACGGGCCCGCAGCCCGAGGTTGCGCTGGCGGCGGATCTTGATGAAGTCGTCGAGAAAGCCGACACCGCCGAGACCCACCATGAGGAACAGGGCCAGCAGCCCCGACGCGTTCGGGCCGCCGCCGCCACGGGCGACGATGATCACGTGAGCGACGACGTAGCCGAACACGGTCGAGCCGATGATCGCCACGCCGCCCATCGTCGGCGTACCGCGCTTGACCAGGTGTGTCTGCGGGCCGTCCGTGCGGATCTCCTGGCCGAACCCGCGCCTGCGGAAGAACGCGACGACCAGCGGGGTGCAGAGGATCGAGGTGAGCAGGGAGACGACGGCGGCGAGCAGAATCGTCTTCACGCCGCAGTGCCTCCTGGTCCGTCGGTGTCGACTTCGTCCTGGTGGAAATCGTCCGTGATGGCGGCGGCGACCCGTTCGAGGCTCGCCGCACGCGAGGCCTTGACGAGCACCACGTCGCCTGGCCGCAGTTCGCCCCGCAGCAGCGCGACGGCCGCGCCGATGTCGGGCACCCAGGACGCGTTGCCGCGCCACGAGCCTTCCAGAGCGGTGCCCGCCTCGATGCCGCGGGCCTCCGCGCCGACCACCACCACCTGCGCTATGCCCAGCCGTGCGGCGAGCCTCCCGATCGCTACATGCTCGGCATCGGCATCGGCACCGAGCTCGGCCATCACGCCGAGGACCGCGACCGATCGAGCATGTCGGCGTGCGCTGATCCCCGCGAGCGCCTCCAAGGCGGCGCGCATGGATTCCGGATTCGCGTTGTAGGCGTCATTGACCACCAGCACGCCGTCGACTCGCTCGGTGACCTCCATGCGCCACCGGGAGGCCGGGGTCGCCGCGCCCAGAGCCTGCGCGGCTTGCGGTACCGACATTCCGCACTCGATCGCGACGGCGGCCGTCGCGAGCGCATTACCGACATGGTGTGCGCCGACGTAGCGAAGCGCGACTTCGGCACGCTCCCCCGCCGACGACAGGGTGAACCGGGGCCGACCGAGGTCGTCGAGTTCGATCGACAGCGCTCGGACGTCGGCGTCACGTGCGGTGCCGAAGGTGACGACCCGGGCCGGCGTACGCGAGCGCATCGCCGCGACGAGCGGGTCGTCGGCGTTGAGCACGGCCACTCCCCCGTCGTCGGCCGAAGGCAGCGCCTCGACCAGCTCGCCCTTCGCCTGTGCGATCGCGGCTCGCGAACCGAAGACACCGAGATGTGCGCTGCCCACGTTGAGGACGACACCGATGCGTGGCGGTGCGATACGCGTGAGATAGCTGATGTGGCCGACACCGCGTGCGCTCGTCTCGAGCACCAAGTATCGCGTCGTCTCGTCGGCACGCAGCACGGTGTACGGGTGGCCCAGCTCGTTGTTGAACGAACCGGGCGGGGCGATTGTCGGGCCGAGCTTTGCCAGGACGTGGGCCAGCATGTCCTTCGTCGACGTCTTGCCGGAGGAGCCGGTCACGCCGATGACGCTCGCCTCCGGTAGCCGGCGTACGACGGCGCCGGCGAGGGCACCCATCGCGACGACGGCGTCGCCCACCAGGATGCTCGGCGCGTCCACCGATCGGGTCACGAGCGCGGCCTCAGCTCCCGCCGCGACCGCTGCCGACACATAGTCGTGCCCGTCGACGCGATCACCTGTGAAGGCGACGAAGAGTCCACCCGGGCGAATCAATCGTGAGTCGAACTCGATCGAACCGGTGACCACTGTCGACGGATCGGCGTCGGCAACCACTCCATCGACGATGCGGGCGATCTCGCCGAGGGACATCGCGATCACGTCAGGACCTCACGCAGTGCCGCACGCACGACGTCCCCGTCGTCGAACGGGTGCACGACGCCGTCGATCTCCTGACCCGTCTCGTGCCCCTTCCCGGCGATGAGCACGCAGTCGCCCGCCCCGGCCGCACGCACAGCCTCGGCGATCGCGGCGGCACGATCAGCGATCTGGCGCACCTGACCCCGCTGACTCGGCGGCACCGCCTCGGCACCGAGGAGCATCTCGCGCCTGATCGCCGCCGGGTCTTCCGACCGCGGGTTGTCGTCGGTGACGATCAGCAGGTCGGAGCCCCGTGCGGCGATCTCACCCATCATCGGCCGCTTCGCACGATCACGATCGCCTCCGCACCCGAGCACCACGATCAGCCGTTGCGACGTCAGGGGCCGCAGTGCGGCGAGTGCGCTCTGCACCGCCGCCGGCTTGTGGCTGTAGTCGACCACTGCCAGGAACGGCTGCCCCTCGTCGATGCGCTCCATTCGCCCCGGGACGACAGCCTGGGCGATCGCCTCTGCGGCGACGCTCGGCGCAACGCCGACACTGTGCAGCAATGCGATCGCCAGCGCGGCATTGGCGACGTTGAACCGGCCAGGAATGCTGGTGCGCGCCGGGATCGCTCCCGCGGGGCCATCGAGGACGAAGTCGATCGTGCCGTCGGAATTTCCGATGATCGCTCGCGCGCTCCAGGTGGCGGCACGGGATGCCGTGCTCACGGTGGTCACGTCGACGAGGGTGCCGGCGAGGGTGCGTCCCCACTCGTCGTCGACAACCACGACGGGGCGCGCGCCGGACTCGAAGAGCCTGCGCTTGGCGGCGAAATAGTCCTCCATGCTCGGATGGAAATCGAGATGGTCCTGCGAGAGGTTGGTGAAGCCCCCGACCTCGAACGCGACGCCACCGACACGGCCGAGTTCGAGGGCATGGCTCGACACCTCCATCGCGACGTCCGTGACGCCGCGCTCACGCATCACGGCGAGCAACGCGTGCAGATCGGGCGCTTCCGGGGTCGTGAACCCGGTCTCGATCCGATCCGCGCCGATCATGGTGGCGACCGTGCCGACGAGCCCGGGTGTCCTCCCGGCCGCGGCCAGGCCGGCACGCAGGAAGAACGTCGTCGTCGTCTTACCGCTCGTCCCCGTGACGCCCTGCACTCGAAGGGCCCCACTCGGATCGCCGTACACGCGCGACGCAATCGCCCCGAGCACAGCACGGACGTCCGTCACGACCAGCGTGGGCAGCCCCGGCGGCGCGTGGGCGGTACCGGCGGCGTCGGTGAGCACCGCGACGGCACCGGCACGTGCGGCGTCCGAGGCGAAGCGGGCGCCGTGCGTGCGCAACCCCGGGATCGCCGCGAACAGGTCCCCCGGCCGGATCCGGTCGCTGGACGCGGTGATTCCCGAGATCTGGCTCTCGGGTCCGTCGACGGTCGTCTCCGCCAGGCGGGCGAGCTCGCCCAGGGGAACCGGTGTGACACGTGCGGGACGGGGGACGTCGCCCGCCGAACTCACACCCACATCAGCAGACGTTAGCGGGCAGGTACCGCCGGTCCTGACCCGCACAGTCCTGAAGCGGGACGTGCGTGGACAGCGAGCCGGTCGGCGGAATGTGCGCGTGCTGCAGTTCGTAGGCCGCGATCTTCTTGAACAGCGGCGCTGCGACGTCACCACCCTCGACACCGTGCGCTGGATTGTCGACCATGATGGCGACGACGAATTGCGGGTCGTCGGCCGGCGCCATCCCGGCGAAGGTGTCCCAGTTCATCCAGCTCGAGTAGCGGCCGCCCCGTGCGGGATCGGGCTGCTGCGCGGTACCGGTCTTACCGGCGATGCGATATCCGGGGATGCCCGCCTTGACACCGGTTCCGCCAGGCATCGCCACCGACTCCAGCATCGTGCGCAGAATCTGGGCAGTCGTGGGATTGATGACATCGATGCCGGCGGGCCTCGGCGTAACGGTCGTCGCCCCGTCGGACGCCGTCACCGACTTCACGATGCGCGGCGGGATGCGGACGCCGTTGTTGGCGATGGTCTGGTAGATGGACGCGAGCTGCAGCACGGTCATGCTCTCGCCCTGGCCGAAGGGCAGGTTGGCGAACGTCGAGTCCGACCACGTGTCGATCGGCGGGAGGTACCCGCTGCTCTCGCCCGGCAGCTCGATCCCGGTCTTCTGGCCGACACCGAAGCGCTGCTCGTAGCTGTCCCACACCTGCGGCCCGAGCTCCTGCGCGATCTTCAGCGTGCCGACATTGGACGACTCGGCGAGCACGCCCGTGGCGGTGAACCGTTCGGTGGGGTGCCACCACGCATCGGAGACGTTGACGCCGCCGATGTTGATGGTGTGCGGCACCGAGATCACAGTGCTGGGCTTGATGATTCCTTGCTGCAGGGCCGCGGCGAACGTGATCGCCTTCTGCACCGACCCGGGCTCGAAGGCCGACATCACCGGTGCGTTGATCGGTACGTTCGGGTTGATCGTGTTGGGGTCGGACGCGTCGAACGTGCCGGACGAGGCCATCGTGAGCACCTGTCCGGTGTGCGAGTCGAGCACGACGGCCTCGGCACTGCGGGCGCCCGACTCGGGGACGGCGACGTCGAGGTACTGCTGCACCACGTATTGCAGGTTCTGGTCGATCGTCAGCGCCACGGTGGAGCCGTTGTGCGCCGCGTCACGCACCGTGCGGCTGGCCGGGTTGACGTTGCCCAGGTTGTCGACGGCATAGGTCAGGCTGCCGTTCTTACCGGCGAGCTGGGTGTTGAACAGGTACTCGATGCCTGCCGCGCCGGTGCCGTCGGAATGAACGGTGCCGATCACATTCGCTGCGACTGTTCGGCCCGGGTACTGCCTCAGTGTGGTGGCCTGCGTATAGACGCCTTCGAGGCCGAGTGCCTCGACGCGCTGCGCGACGACGGGCGACCTGCCGGGTGCCAGCACGGCGTACTGCCCGGGCTTCGCGAGCACGGCAGTCACGGCATCGGCCGTCATCCCGAGCAGCGGCGCAAGTTTCGCCGCGTAGGCCGGCCACTGCACCGACGGAATCTGTTTGGGGTCGACGGTGATGTCCTGCGCGTCGGAGGTGTAGGCGAGCGCCGTTCCGTCGCGGTCGGTGATGGTGCCGCGCAGAGCGTGCAATGCGACCGTGTCCACCCGCTGGGCATGTGCCGCACTTGCGTAGCTGCCGCGGTCGATGCCCTGCAGCTGCACCAGCCGGCCGCCGACCACCAGCAGCAGCGTGCACACCGCAGCGAAGCCGTAACGCAGGCGCGGGTGCAGGGCGCCGAGACGCATCGCCCGCTGGCGGCGGAGCGGCCGTCGCGACGCCGGGCGCCGGGCTGCGGAGCGCGGCGCGGAATTCCGAGCGCGGGGACGCTGCGTCATCGGGCCGGTGCGGGTCGTGTCATCGGGGCCCTCCGGGCAGCGTCGTGGTCGGGGTTGGTGTCGGCGTGGGCGTCGGGGGCGGTGTGGACTTCGCCGTCGAGTGAGCAGTGCTGGTGGGCTTGCCAGTGGTGGAGGTGGTCTTGGACGCCGCCGTCGTCGACGTCGGCTTGCTGGTCGCCGCCTTCGTCGCCGTGGCCGATGTCTTGGGCTTCGGGGCCGACGACGGGGCGCCTGACGCGGGTGCGGGGCTGCCCAGCAGCCGTACGTGGCCGTTCACCCCGATCTCGAGGAATGCGGGATTGCCGGCCGGCACCATGCCGAGCTGCGCTGCGGCACTGCCGAGGGCTCCCGGCGCTGCACTCGCCGCCACCTCGTTCTGCAGCTCCTGCACCCGCGCGGCGATGTCGGCGTCCTTGACCGCGAGGTTGTGCCGGGCGAGCTCGTTCGCAGCCGACGCCGTGTTGAGTCCGAGCAGCGCGCACATGCCCCCGACGATGAGCGCAGTGACGAGGATGGCGAATGGCACGCGCGGCGCGTGCTTGGGTGCGTGCGGCCGGTTCATGCCGCGCTCCGCCCGGTCACGCCGACAACCGAACGCGTTCGGCCGCGCGCAGTCGGACCGAGGCCGCCCGCGGGTTGGCAGCGATCTCCTCGAGCGTTGCCGCTTCACTGCCACGAGTCAGCAGCTGCAATTGCGGCCGCCGATCGGGTAGTGGAACGGGCAGGCCCGCCGGGGTGTTGTCGGTGGCCAAGGCCGCGAGGCTCTGCTTGACGATGCGGTCCTCGAGGGAGTGGTAGCTCAGTACCACTATCCGTCCGCCGACACGCAACGCACCGAGCGCGGAAGGCACAGCGGAACGCAGCGCGTCGAGTTCGCCGTTGACCTCGATCCGCAAGGCCTGAAAGGTGCGCTTGGCAGGATGGCCGCCGTGCCGGCGGGTCGCCGCAGGGATGGCGTCGCGCACGAGCTCGGCGAGCTGCGCAGTCGACTGAAGCGGCGCAGCCTCGCGGCGGCGCGCCACTGCCTGCGCGACCCGCAGGGCGAAGCGCTCCTCGCCGTACTCGCGCAGGACGCGCGCCAGCTCGCGTACGGGGTAGGTGTTGACGACCATCTCGGCTGTGAGTTCGCCGGACTGGTCCATCCGCATGTCCAACGGAGCGTCCTGCGCGTAGGCGAAGCCTCGTTCGGCGACGTCGAGCTGCATCGACGAGACGCCGAGGTCGAACAGCACACCCTCGACACCGGGCATGCCGAGTCCGGCCAGCACCTCGGGCATCTGGTCGTATACCGCGTGAACCAGGTGGACCCGTGGACCGAACCGGGCCAGGCGGTCGCGGCTGCGGGTGAGCGCCGCAGGATCGCGATCGAGCCCGACCAACGTGAGTTCTGGATGGGCGGACAGCAATGCCTCGGCGTGGCCCCCCAGCCCGAGCGTCGCGTCGACGACGACGGCCGGCCGGTCGGCGATCGCCGGAGCCAGAAGGGTAAGCACCCGATCGAGCAATACCGGCACGTGCATCGCGGTCGATGCGGTGCGGGCCGGATCGTCCGGTGCGTCCATCGGCTCTCGTCCTCGGGGTCGAGTCGGGTGGGGTGGATCGGTGGTCGGACGTTCGATCTGGTCCCCGCCCGTCCCGCCTGGCACCGGGGAAGGTGTGACAGGTGGTGGACGGGAGGAGGCCGGATCCGAACGTCGGCCGGCGCGGTGGGTCAGAGGACTCCGGGCAGCACCTCCTCGGCGATGTCGGCGAACGCCTGCTCGGTTCCGTCCAGGTAGCTCTGCCACGCCTCGGCGTCCCAGACCTCGATGCGCGAGTTCGCGCCGATGACCACGCAGTCCTTGCTCAACGCGGCGTACTGACGCAGCGGAGCGGGCACTGTGATCCGGCCTTGACTGTCGGGCGTCTCGTGCGAGGCGGACGCGAACAGCACCCGGCCGTAGTCGCGAACCCGCCGGTCGGTCACCGGCGCACTGCGCAGTGCGTCGGTGAAACGTGCGAACTCGGTGACGGGGAAGACGAACAGGCAGCGGTCCTGTCCCTTGCAGATCACCAGGCCGCCCTCCAGTTCTGGTCGAAACCTCGCGGGAAGCGCCAACCGGCCCTTGTCGTCCAGCCGGGGCGTGTGCGTGCCGAGAAACATCGACCGCACCTCCCGGGCTGGTCAGGTCGAGCCTGAGCCGTCGAACCACTTCCCCACTGGTCCCCACCGTACCCCACTTACCGCCACCGTCAATGCGTTCTGCCCTCTCGGCGCGTCCTGCTCATCCAGTTCCCAGGGATCCGCGTCGATCGGCGGGCGATGATCATCCGCAACCAGAGCGATACCTACAGGCGCCGGCCGTCGGCAATACTCGACGGACCAGCGCGGGCAATGTCGCCTGTTGCGCAGCGGCGAGGACGGACTCGGGTGGAAGAGCTCTACGGTGATCCGCGCCAGAACGGCGGACACGACTCGATGGGGGCGCATTCCGCGCCGGCCGAAGTTCCCCGCGAATCCCCACCGCCGGCCGACCCGTCCGCCATCGCCGAGGCAGGGGCCCGCATCGGCGCCAACATCGAGCAGGTCATCGAGGGCAAGCGCACGGCGATCCGGCTCGGTCTCGCGGTACTGCTCGCCGAGGGTCATCTGCTGATCGAGGATGTTCCCGGCGTCGGCAAGACGAAGTACGCCAAGGCCCTGGCCCGATCGATCGACTGCTCGGTGCGCCGCGTGCAATTCACCCCGGATCTCCTGCCGAGTGACATCACGGGAGTGAGCGTCTACAACGCCGAGGATCGGGACTTCGAGTTCAAGCCCGGCCCGGTCTTCGCGAACATCGTCGTCGGCGACGAGATCAACCGGGCGTCGCCGAAGACGCAGGCAGCGCTGCTCGAGTGCATGGAGGAGCGTCAGGTCACGGTCGACGGCGTCACGTATCGACTCGAAGCGCCGTTCATGGTGCTGGCGACGCAGAACCCGATCGACATGGAGGGCACCTATCCGCTGCCCGAGGCGCAGCGCGACCGGTTCACCGCGCGCATATCGATGGGCTACCCCGACCGCGCCGCAGAAATCACGATGCTCGAGGAACACGCCGCGATCGACCCGCTCGACTCCCTGCGCCCCGTATCGGACGCCACTGAAGTGCGTGAGCTCATCCAGGGCGTGCGCCGCGTGCACGTCTCCGACGGGATCAAGGCTTACGCGGTGGATCTCGCCGAAGCCACCCGTCGGGTGCCGGACGTCCGGCTCGGCGCGTCACCGCGTGCGACGCTGCAACTGTTGCGGGCGTCGAAGGCGTGGGCCGCACTCGAGGGGCGCGCCTACGTGATCCCGGACGACATGCAGTTCCTTCTGGTGCGCGTACTCGCACATCGCCTGCTCCTCACTTCAGACGCCCACGTGGCTGGACGCACCGCCGAGGACGTACTGAGCCGCATAGCGTCCACCGTCCCGATCCCGGCCGAGGCGCGCGCCACCGGCGCGCACTGACGCATGGCCGCGATGCGCGCCGGCTTCACCACCCGCGCCAGCTGCCTGATCGCCGCGGGCGGCACTGCACTGCTCTGCGGACTGGTGCTGGGTGAGGTCGACCTCGTACGCGCCGGCCTCTTGTCGCTGGCGATCCCGCTTGCGGCATCGCTCGTCGTGTACCGCTCCCGGGTGCGCATCGCCAACCGCCGCGGCGTCGAACCCGTCCGCGCGGCTGCCGGCGAAGCCGTCACCATGCACCTCACCATCACGAACCGATCGCTGCTGCCCACGGCGTCTCTACTGCTCGAGGACCAGCTTCCCGCGCAGCTCGCCGGCCGGGCCCGCTTCGTCATCCCCGGGCTGGCCGGGCGCGAGTCGCGCGTCGTGTCCTACCGGATGCCCGGTCTCTCGCGCGGGCGATACCGCGCCGGCCCGCTGCGCATCCGACTCACCGACCCGTTCCACATGGTCGACCTGATCCGCTCGTTCACCGCGACGACCGAATTCGTCGTCGCGCCGGTTGTCGACCCGCTGCCGTCGATCGAGCCGCCACGCTCACATGACGTCGGCGACAACGCGGGCAGCCACTCGATCGGTGCGCACGGCGCCGACGACGCCTCGACACGCGAATACCGCACCGGCGACGACCTCCGAAAAATCCATTGGCGCTCATCGGCACGCACGGGTGCGCTGATGGTGCGCCAGGAGGAACGACCGTGGCAGGGCCAGATCACCCTGCTGCTCGATCTGCGCGAGTCAGCGCACACCGTCACCCCGCCGTCCGTCGAGCGCACGCAGGACATCCGGCTGCACAGCAGCTGCGAATGGGCGATCAGCGCGGTGGCGAGTGTCGGGACGCACCTGATGGGGGCCGGCCGCAAGGTCGACCTCATCAGTGACCTGGCCACGCCCGCGCGGACGGCATTCGATTCCCCGCCGCGGTTGGTCGAACACCTCGCCGTCGTGCGCACGGGCAGCCAGGACGATCTTGTTCCGGTGGCCGGGCTCACCCGGGCCGCCGCGCGCGACTCGGCACTGATCGCGGTGCTCGGAGCGCTCGATCCGATCAGCCTCCGTCTGCTCGCCGAGGCGCACCCGCGTGGCTCCTCGATCCCCGCGTTCGCCGTGCTGCTCGACACCGCGTCATGGTCGGGTACCGACGATCAGCATTGCTACGCCACGGCGCGCGTCCTGAGCGCTGCCGGCTGGCGGGTCGCGGTCGCGCGGCAGGGTGACCGCACCGGCGACGTCTGGCAACTGCTGCTGCGCGCCCGCTCGGGCGATCGGATCCGGATCGAGGCGCTGCGATGAGCACCGCCACCCGGCCCACGCAGGCGTCACAGGGTCCCGGACTACCAGGAGCCGAGCCCACGCGATCTGAGCGGCGACGCGAGGCCGATGCCGCGCACAACTCGGGTACCGAGCGCACGCTCCGCGCAGCCGCCGCCGCTGCACTCGGTGTGCTCCCGCTGGCTTCGCTGTTCAGCGACATACGCTGGTTTGCCGACGTCCTGGCTGCGATCGCGATTGTCGGCGGTACTGCTGCCGCGCTGCGCTACTGGCACCGCCCGCACGTGTGGCACACCTGGGTCGGTCTGATCCTGCTCGTGCCGTGGCTGACCTGGCGCTTCGTGCCCACGCACGCCATCGGTCACGTATTGCCGACAGGCACGACGTTCACCGACCTGTCCGATCTGATGACGCACGTCCGCGACACGATGAGCAACGGTGTCGCGCCGGTGCCGTCCGATCACGCCATCACGCTGGTGCTCGCCGCCGTCGCCGGCTTGCTCGCCGCGTTCATCGACTTCGTTGCCGTGGTGGGCCGCCGTCCCGCCCTGGCCGGCGTTCCGCTGCTTGTCGTGTTCACCGTGGCCGGTGCCGTTCGACGGCATCCGGTCTCGTGGGTGTGGTTCGCCGCCACGGCGGTGGGTTTCCTGCTGCTTCTGTCGATCGACGCGCGCGACGAGGTGCGCGATTGGGGGCGGGTGATCCCGCGCGCCGGTGAATCCCGCCCGACGGCTGCGCTTGCCGTGTCGGGTCCGCGGATCGCCTTCCTCGCGTTGCTGGTCGCCGTCGTCCTTCCCCTCGCGGTGCCGGCGCGGACGTCCAACCTGCTCGCCAACGCCTTCCACAACGGCGGCAGCGGCTCCGGCGGCCCGGGCACGATCGGCGCCGGCGGCGTCGCGCTGAATCCCTTCGCCGCGCTGAAGGGTGAGCTGGTGCAGTCCAAGCCCACACCCCTGTTCTCCGTCACCGTCCAGGGCAGCGCCGTCGCTCCGTACTACCTGCGCGCCAATGTGCTCGCCAACTACACCGATGCCGGGTGGAGCGCTGCCGGACACCACGGCCAGAACCTCGCCACAACGGACTTCCAGCCGAGCCCGCAGGCGCCGCAGCTACGCACGACGACCTTCCTCGCGCGCATCTCGATCTCGGGGTTGTCCGACAACCCTCCGGTGTTCGCCAACCCCATCGCCGTGGGTGGGGTCGACACCAAGGCGACGGGCTGGGACGCCGGCGACCAGTTGCTGATCGGCTCCCATGTCAAGAAGCATCAGGCGATCGACGAGAACGTCCAGCAGCCGAACCCCACCGTGGCAGATCTCGAGGCCGCTCCTACGGCGTTCCCGCCGGAGATCAGCGGCCCGTACCTGCGGGGCACGTTCGGCGCTGCCGGAATACCACTGCAGGTGACGGCACTGGTCGACAAGCTGACCAAGGGGAAGAACACCGAGTACGCCAAGGCGCGCGCGATCCTCGACTATTTCACCGTGCCGGCCAATGGGTTCACGTACAGCCTGCAAACCGCAAGCGGCGATTCGGGAAGTGCGCTCGTCGACTTCCTCGACACCAAGATCGGGTTCTGCCAGCAGTTCGCCGCCGCGATGGGGATCATGCTGCGACTCGCCGATGTTCCCTCGCGCGTCGTGCTCGGCTACACCCACGCTCCCCTCGACGCCAGCGGCACGTTCACCGTCACGACCAGCAACGCGCATGCATGGGTCGAGGCTTACTTCCCGGGCATCGGCTGGGTGCCCTTCGACCCCACGCCGATCACGCCGTCCGCCGGCGCAGCGACGGCAGACGTGCCCTGGGCACCCCACCCCGGGGCTGGCGATACCAACCCTCGCGACACGAACCCGGCGCCCAGTGCCAGCTCCTCTGCCGGCGGCAAACCACAAGTGCCCGACGGCGCGGGTGGCCCCACCGCCACCGCCTCGGGCTCACATGGCCAGGCCTGGGGGTTGCTCGCCTCGGTGATCACGTTGCTGGTCGTTGCCTCCGCTGCCTCGACGCCGGCAGTCGCGCGACGGATCCGGCGGCGCCGACGCCTGCGCGCCGCCGGATCCGGCAACCCCGACCCGATCTGGGCCGAGCTGAGCGACACCGCGATCGACCTGGGCTACGTGTGGTCGCCCGCACGCACCCCGAGACAGGTGGTCGGCTGGCTTGCCGGCGACGTCGGGCCGATTGCGGCGCGGTCGCTGCGTGATCTCGCTGCAGCCGTGGAGCAGACGCGTTACGGGCCGCCCGCGAGCGCTACGGATCGCGCCCGCACCGCCCTGGTGAGCGATCTGAAGGATGTCGAATCGCAATTGCGCGCACGGCGGAGTCGCTCGACACGCGTCAGGTCCTGGCTGCTGCCTGCGTCTCTGGAGTGGTTGCCGCGCCGACGGAATCGGCCACGGCGCCGCTGAGCGCCGACATGCTGACGTCGGTGCTTGCCTCGGTCAGTTCTCGTCGAAGCGACGGCGCAGACGGTCTTCCATGCGCCCACGCAGGCCGGAGGGGCGCACCGGCTTGCCTGCGGGGGGGCCGTTGTCGATGGTCGTCGACGCCTTGGTCCGGAACGACTGCACCGCGAGCCCACACGAGCCGACCACCAGCACGAAGCCGACGACGCTCAACACGATCAGCCCGGTGACCAGCCCGACGAGGACGAGCCCCAGTCCGGCGATCACTCCGACGATGCAGAGCACGAGCGACCGGCGCACCCGCGAGCGGGAGCGTGCGGACCGGACCGCGGAGGCGAACTTCGGATCGTCGGCATAGAGAGCCTGCTCGATCTGGTCGAGCAACCTCTGCTCATGGTCGGAGAGCGGCACCTAGCCCTCCTTCGTCGCCGCGGTGTGTGCCGCGGCGCTTCTCGCGCTGACCTGGACCTGTCACCCGGAGGGCCGCCTGAACCTGTGCCAGTCGGACAACCGTTCGCTTCGAGCATACGAGCCGTTTCGCCGGATCGAAAGCGCGCGTGTGCTAACTCTTGCGCGCATCGACCGAATCTGCCTCGCCGGGCGTGCCCGCTGCGCCTGGATCCTCGAGACGCGACGGCCCGGGCATGAGCGATCCGTACCCGATTGCCCCGGTACCGAACTTCGCCCGCGCGGCGTCGAGGACCCGCTCTGCGGCGACCCGATCGGGCGTGTCGGCACCTGTGTCGAGGGTCAATTGCTCGGCTACGGCGCCGGCCGCACGGAATCCCTCGGCCTTGACGCCGACCAGGCGCACGCGCGGCCGATCGAGGTCGAGGCTGCGATAGAGATCGCATGCCGTCTCGTAGATGAGCGCAGTCGAGTCCGTCCACGAGGGCAGCGTGCGGACGCGGGTGACCGTGCGGAAGTCCGCGAACCTGATCTTGATTCCGATGGTGCGCGCCGTGATACCTCGCGATCGCAGCCGGCCGCCGACATCGCCGGCAAGACGCAGCATCTCGCGCACGACGTCGGCCTCGGCGGTGAGGTCGACCTCTCCGGTGTGTTCCGAACTGATCGACTTCTCGACCTCGCGCGGGTCGACGCCGCGGTCGTCGCGGCCGTGTGCAAGCGCGTGCAGATGCTCGGCGGCGGCCGCACCGACGGCACGGCGGAGCGTGTCCGGCGGAGTGGCGGCGAGGTCGGCAACGGTGCGTATTCCTAACCGATGCAGTGGTTCGGCGGTCCGCGCCCCCACGCCCCAGAGAACCGTGACGGGCAGCGGATGCAGGAATTCGAGCACCGAATCGGCGGGGACGACGAGCAGTCCGTCGGGCTTGCAGCGCGCGGAAGCGAGCTTCGCAACGAACTTCGTCGACGCAACCCCGACCGAACACGTCAACCCCAAGTCGGCCGAAACGCGCGCACGAATGCCGGCCGCGATGTCGCGAGGCCGGCCGTACAGGCGGCGGGCACCGGAGACGTCGAGGAAGGCCTCGTCGAGCGAGAGCGGTTCGACGAGGGCCGTGACCTCATGCAGGATCGCCATGACCTGCGACGAGGCGTGGGCATAGGCACCGCGATCCGGCGGCAGCACCGTGATCCCCGGGCACAGCCGCCGCGCCTGGCTCATCGGCATCGCGCTGCGGATGCCGAACCGGCGTGCCTCGTAGGACGCGGCGGCGACCACGCCGCGCACCCCGCCGCCGACGACCACCGGCTTGCCCAGCAGTTCCGGGCGGCGCCTGATCTCGACGCTGGCGAAGAAGGCATCCATGTCGACGTGCAGGATCGGGCAGTCGGTGTCGTCACCCGCCTCGGCGGAGACTGCGCGGGGCACGTCGGAGCTGCGGCCCATACCGGTCAGTCCGGTCGGCGGGCGAGCGTGTGCACGCGAGTGGCGATATCGGCGAAAGGCGCCCGCGTCGCGCTCGCTGCTTCGAGCTGGGCGAGCAACTCGCCGGCACCGGGGCGGTCGAGTGCGGCGCCCGGGATCATCTCGGAGAAGACACCCACTCCGTGCGTCCGCTCGATCTCCAGCCCCGCAGTCACGCACAGCCGTCGAACGGCGTCCGGGCCCAGGACAGTCTCAGAATCCAGAGCGAGCAGCTCGGTGAATGCCGCGTCGAGATCGCCGGCGAAGGCCCGCGCAAGGACGGAGGCGACCGGGTTGGTGACGAGAACACTGAGCAGGCCCCCCGGACGGAGGGCCGCGGCGATGGACACGAAGGCGGCCTCCACGGAGTCGACGGCTTCGAGGATGCCGTGCGCCAGCACGAGATCGAACGCGGCGACCGCAACTGCGTCGCTGAGCGCCTCGACGTCGCCCTGGACGGGATAGATACGGTCGGCCACCCCGGCCTCGTCGGCCCGCCGGTGCAATGTCGCGAGCGCGTCGACGCTGATGTCGACGACGGTGACGTGCGCTCCGACACGCGCCAGGGGAACGGCGAAGCTTCCACTGCCGCCGCCACAATCGAGCACCTGGGCGGGCGGCCCGCCTCGCGCCTCAAGCGCGCCGACAAGCACGTCCCACACCAGTCGCTGCCGTGCATGCACGGTGACGTCTCGGACATCGCGCGCAGGGCTGGACACGTTCGCACCCTAGCTCGCAGAGCGGACAGCGTGCGGCGGCTCAGCCGGCCAACGGGAGCAAACCCAGGGACGCTTCCACCAGCCTGAGGAATTCGGCCGCTGCGCGAAGCTGGTCGTCGGCATCGCGTGCGGTGACCGCACTGGTCGCGCCGGCCTCGACCGCTGCACGGGCGGCCGCGCCGGCTGCAAAGTAGCTCGCCCACTCGACGTAGTCCGGAGCGAGGTCCGCGAGCAGCACCCAGGCGCTGACGAGCGCCCGTCGCCGCCCTGCGGGCCTGCCGCGCTGCGCAAAGACCACTGCGGCGGTGCGCAGCGCCGCAAGATGTGCCAGCCGGAACCGGTCAGCCGCCGTGTCGGCGCGGGCCGACTCAGCGAGCACCGATCGCGCCTGGGACGCGAGCGCTGCGGGCGAGCTTGCTGAGCCGCTGCGTGCGGGAGGATGCCCGTGCGTCGCGGACGGGGATAGCCGCCGCGGCAGCTGCGCAACCGCCATCAATGCACCGCCTGTCGCTGGACGTGGGACTCGGACTGAGCATCCGACAGACACTCGGACGAGTCTCCGATTCGAATACCTGTTCGAATCATAGCCCACGGCGACGGGCTACGGCAACTCCGGCACCAAGGTGGTGACCACGTCGCCCACGATCACGACGCCGGGCGCGCCGATGCCGGCGTCACGCACCGCCTTGGCCAGCCCGTCCAGCCGCGACCGGACGACGACCTGCCCGGCCAGCGTGGCGCGGTGCACTGCGGCGGCGGGTGTCGAGGCCGCGCGGCCGTGCGCGATGAGCTCCTCGGCAATCACGTCGAGACGGTCCATCGACATCAGCAGGACGAGTGTCCCCGCCGCTGCGGCCAGGCCGGACCAGTCGATCCCTTCATCTGTGGGACGCCCCGGATCGAGATGACCGGAGACAACCGTGAACTCGGCGGCCACGCCGCGATGGGTCAGCGGGATATCGGCGGCCGCCGCCGCGGCCAGCGCCGAACTGATGCCCGGCACCACCGACACCGGTACACCGGCGGCGACACAGGCCAGGAATTCCTCACCACCGCGACCGAAGACGAACGGATCACCACCCTTGAGGCGCACCACCCGCTTGCCCTGCCGGGCGCGGTCGATGAGGGTGGCGTTGATCTCCTCCTGCGTGAGGTTGTGCCGGTGCGCCGACTTGCCGCAATCGATCACCTCGACGTCGTCCGGCAGGTCGGCGAGCAGGTCCCGCGGCGCGAGACGGTCGACGACGATGACGTCGGCCGCCGCCACCAAACGGCGGCCGCGCACCGTGATCAGATCCGGGTCACCGGGCCCGCCGCCGACCAGTGCCACCGAACCGCCCGCCACTGACGCTCGCGCGGGCCGCGCCGGCAGCTCCCCCACGTCCAGTGCCACCGAGATCGCGTCGCGCAGAGCCACCGCGCGGACCGGGTCGTCACCACCGGTGACGGCGACGGTCAGGCCGTCGCGGCGCAGCGTCGCCGGCGTGCGTGCGCTGCCTCCCGCCGCCTGGTCGGCCCGGACGCAGAAGACCCTGCGCACTTCTGCCGCTTCGGCCACAGCGGCATTGACCATCGGGTCGTCGGTGCACGCGACCGCGAGCCAGGAGCCGTCGAGATCGGCCGGGGCGAACCGGCGCTCGTGGATAGTCAGCCCCAGGGTGGCCAACTCCGGGCTGACGAGCGGTGCCACAACCTCGACCCGCGCGCCGGCGTCCGCCAGGCCCCGGGCACGGCGGGTCGCCACCGCTCCCCCGCCCACCACGACGACGCGCCGTCCTGTGAGGTCGAGCAGAAGCGGGAAGCCGGTCACGCGGCCATTGTCCCCGAGCCGCTCCCGCTGTCCTGCGGGGATCCGGCGCACGGCACCGGCATCGAACCCACACACACCCACCGGTGTGATCTGTGCTTGACATTTCGCGTGCGTCCCCGGCCTGTGGGACCCTGGGCCTATGTATCGGCCCGCCGGCACCGTCAGCGATCTTGCGCTGACCATGCGCCGCCACGTCGATCTGGTGCGCGTCACTGCCGCCGCGTGTCGAATGACGCCGCGCCACCAGCTGCACTGACTCGCCGCCAGCGCACCCGCGCCGGATCGCCGCTCGAGTCGCCGTCGTCTCGCACATTCGGAAAAACCGGAAGGAACGCGCCATGCCAGCGCGCAAGGGACAGGGCCAGTGGGCCCTCGGTTATCGCGAACCGCTCAACCCGAACGAGCGCAGCAAGCGTGACGACAACCCGCTGAACGTCCGCCAGCGAATCATCGACATCTACCAGCACACCGGTTTCGCCGGCATCGACCCCGGCGACCTGCGTGGCCGGTTCCGCTGGATGGGGCTGTACACCCAGCGGCGCGAAGGCATTCCGGGCGGTAAGACGGCGACGCTGGAACCTGAGGAGCTCGAGGCCGAATTCTTCATGATGCGAATCCGCATCGACGGCGGCACCCTCACCAACGAGCAGCTGCGGGTCGTGGCGTCGATCTCGACCGAGTACGGCCGTGATGTCGCGGACATCACCGACCGGCAGAACGTCCAGCTGCATTGGATCCGGATCGAGGACGTCCCGGCGATCTGGGCGAAGCTGGAGGCTGTCGGACTCTCCACCACCGAGGCCTGCGGCGACTGCCCGCGCGTCATGCTCGGCTGCCCGGTGGAGGGAGTCACGGCCGACTCCGTCCTCGACGCCGGCCCGGCCCTGCGTGCGGTCGTCGACCGGTACCTGGGCGACCCCGCGTTCTCGAACCTGCCGCGCAAGTACAAGACGTCGATTTCGGGATGCGCGCAACACTGCACGAACCACGAGATCAACGACTGCTCGTTCGTCGGCGTCATCGGCCCGGACGGCACGCCCGGCTTCGACGTATGGGTCGGCGGCGGTCTGTCGACCAATCCGCGCTTCGCCGAACGGCTCGGCGTCTTCGTGACGCCGGACGAGGTGCCCGAAGTGTGGGTCGGCATCACCTCGATCTTCCGCGACTACGGCTACCGACGCCAGCGCAACCACGCGCGGTTGAAGTTCCTGCTCGCCGACTGGGGTGCCGCAAAGTTCCGCGAAGTGCTCGAGACCGAGTACTTGCACCGCTCTCTGCCCGACGGGCCATCCGCGCCGCCCTCGCCTGCGAATCGCGACCACACCGGCGTGTTCGCGCAGAGCAACGGCCTGTTCGCCGTGGGTGCGACAACGCGATCGGGACGGACGTCGGGCACCGCACTGCTCGAGCTCGCTCACATCGCCGAGCGACGCGGCTCAGGACGCACAGCGCTGACCGCACAGCAGGGCCTGGTGGTACTCGACGTCGCCGAACAGCACACAAAGCCGCTGGCCGACGAGCTCGAGTTACTCGGATTCTTCGTGTTCCCCTCCGCATTCCTGCGCGGGACGATCGCCTGCACCGGCATCGAGTTCTGCAAGCTCGCGCTGACGGAGACGAAGGGACGCGCCGACACCATCCGGCTCGAGCTCGAGAAGCGGTTGCCCGATTTCGACACCTCCATCACGATCAACGTCAACGGCTGCCCCAACTCCTGCGCCCGCTTCCAGGTCGCGGACATCGGCTTCAAGGGCGTGGTCCACAAGGGCGAGAACGGCGACGAGGACGCCTTTCAGGTGCACCTCGGCGGACAGATGGGCACTGACGCGGAATTCGGGCGCAAGTTCCGTGGTTTGAAGGTGACAGCAGAACAAGCACCGGATTACGCCGAACGCGTGCTCCGGGGCTTTCTGAAGCGCCGCGCGGAGGGGGAATCGTTCGCGGCGTACGTCAGCCGGGCGGAGGAAGAATGGTTGCTGTAGCGACGCACATGGAGCTGCGTCAGCTCGCTGAGCGGGCCGGTGAGGAACTCGACGGCGCATCCGCCGTCGAGATTCTCACCTGGGCCGACGAGCAATTCGGCTCGGCCTGGTGCGTGGCGTCGTCGATGGGCGATGCCGTGATGGCGCACCTCGCCTCACGCGTGCGCCCCGGCGTCGACATCCTGTTTCTGGACACCGGCTATCACTTCGCCGAGACCATCGGCACTCGTGACGCCGTCGCCGCCACGCTTCCCGTCACTGTCCGGACCATCACACCCAAGCGCACCGTCGCACAGCAGGACGAGAGCTTCGGCGCGCGACTCTACGAACGCAATCCGGACCAGTGCTGCGCGCTGCGCAAGGTGTTGCCGTTGCGCGACTCCCTTGCCGGTTACTCGGCTTGGGCCACCGGGCTGCGTCGTGATGAGGCGAGCACTCGCCGTGACGCGCGGGTCGTCGAATGGGACGACCGCCGCAAGATGGTCAAGCTCAACCCGATCGCGACATGGACCCAGGACAAGGTCGACGCGTACATCACCGAGAACAACGTGCTGGTGAACCCGCTCGTGTTCGACGGCTACGCCTCGATCGGCTGCGCACCATGCACGCGCCGCATCTCCGTGGGCGAAGACCTGCGCGCCGGCAGGTGGGCCGGCACGAGCAAGACGGAGTGCGGGCTGCACTGATCGTCCTGACTGATCGACTCGGCCGGACGGGTCGGTAGCGTGCTGCGCATGCATCCCAATTGCCTCGCGGTGAACGCCGTTCTGGAGCAGGCAGGGGTGCCCGGCCGGGTGCGGCTACTCGGCGAGGCGGCGCCAACCGCCGCTGCCGCTGCCGCACAACTCGGTGTCGAGATCGGCGCCATCGCGAACTCGCTGATCTTCATGACGGCCGAGCAGACCGCATTGCTGGTGATGACCAGCGGTGCACATCGCGTCGACACCGCCTGCGCTGCCACGGCCGCCGGCACCGCCTCCCTCTCTCGGGCCGACGCCGATTTCGTGTACGCGGCAACGGGGCAACGCATCGGCGGGGTCGCCCCCGTCGCGCATCCCGCGCCCATCCCCACGCTGATCGACACAGCGCTGGCCGCCTACCCGCAGATCTGGGCGGCCGGCGGCATCCCGCACGCGGTCTTCCCGACCACCTATGCCGAATTGCTGCGCTTGACGCATGGCCTTCCGGCTGAGGTGGCGTGAAACCCCATGAGCTGCGCGTGAGGGTTGCCTGTGCATGCCGGACGAAGATCGACGCATGATGCCGATTCGCGCCGAATGTCATGTGCGACCAGGTGGTCGCCAGTGCGCCGGGCCAGCCCGGTACGGCACCATCGTCTGATGGAGGCGGCGGGGCAATCCCAGGCGAGCGTCGAGATCGTCTCCTGGACGGGGCGTGAATTCGCCGCCGGCGTCGACGACGCCATGCACATCTACGTCCAGGCGATGGAGTACCCGTCCCACGCCGGCGCGCAGCGGGCGGTCACTGCCCGGCGGCACGCGCGCAACGAAGGATTCGCCTGTCGCGCGGCGCTCACCGGCGACGGCCGATTCGTCGGGTTCGGGTACGGCTACACCACGATGCCCGGCCAGTGGTGGCACGACCTCGTGCGCCGTGCGATGTCACCACAGATGGCCGGCGACTGGCTCACCGATTCCTTCGAACTCTCCGAACTGCATGTACTGCCCGAGTACCAGGGCTGTGGCATCGGTCGCGACCTGCTGCTGCAGTTGACCGGGGACATTCGACATCGAGCCGTCCTGCTGTCGACACCGGACGCAGACACGCGGGCGTTCCGGATGTATCGCGGCCTGAGCTTCGTCGACCTCGCTCGCCACTACCTGTTCCCCGGTGACACCCGCCCGTTCGCGGTGCTCGGCGCCCGACTGCCGCTCGAGGCGCCGCGCACCGCCTGAGAGTCAGACGGCGGCAGGCATCGACACCTCGGCCAGCACCTCGCGGGTGGCCTTGGCGAAGTTCATCGTGATGAAGTGCAGTCCGGGTGCACCCTCGTCCAGGAGGCGCTGCGCCAGCCTGATCGCTTCGGCAATGCCGAGCTCACGCACCGCCGCCGCGTCATCGGCGACCGCCTCGAACTTCGCACCGAGCCCCGCCGGGAATGGCGCGCCCGACAACTGCTCGGAGCGTGCGATCGTCGCCATGTTCGTCACCGGCATGATCCCCGGGATGATCGGCACCTCACACCCGGCGACGGCGACACGGTCGCGCAGTCGCAGGTAATCGTCAGCATCGAAGAACATCTGCGTGATCGCGTAGTCGGCGCCGGCCCGGCATTTGGCGACGAACCACTCGGTGTCGGATTCGACCGAGGAAGATCGCGGATGCTTGTACGGGAAGGCGGCGACGCCGATGCAGAAGTCCCCGTGCGCGCGCAGCAGTTCGACCAGATCGGACGCATACGCCACGCCTTCGGGATGCTGCTTCCATTCTCCGTTCGGATCGCCCGGCGGGTCACCGCGCAACGCCAGCATGTTCACGATGCCTGCGTCGGCGAACCGCCCGACGATCCCGCGGAGCTCGGCCACAGAGTGATCGACGGCCGTGAGATGCGCGACCGGCATCATCGTCGTGTCGGCGAAGATGCGCTCGGTGATCTCGATGGTGCGGTCGCGGGTCGAGCCACCGGCGCCGTAGGTGACGGACACGAATGACGGCTGCAGGGACTCGAGTTCGCGAATCGAACGCCACATACGCTGCTCGTCCTGCTCCGTGCGCGGTGGGAAGAACTCGAACGACAGCGTCGGCCGCCCCTCCGCCAGACAGTCCCGCACCGTACGCACCATGGTCACCAGCGTAATGTCCGGCGCGTGACCTGGCCCGTTGACGCCTTGCTCAAGCGCGTCGACACCGTGTTGGCGGCCTTCATAGACTCGCGCGACGACTCGCTGTCCGAGGTCGGCGCGGACATCACAGCCGTGGCCGATGCCGCGCGGACTTTCGTGCTCGACGGCGGCAAGCGGCTGCGTCCGAGCTTCGCGTACTGGGGCTGGCGATCGGTCCGGGACGCAGCGGAGGACGACACGGCGCTCGTCGTGGCCGCGGCCAGCTTGGAGTTGCTGCATGCGTGCGCCTTGATCCACGACGACGTCATGGATGCGTCGGCAACGCGGCGCGGGCGGCCATCGGCGCACCACGCCTTCGCCGAACTGCACCGCGCGTCCGGATGGACCGGCGACCCCGAAGCATTCGGCACGGCCGCGGCCATCCTGCTCGGCGACCTGCTGCTGTCGTGGGCCGACGCGCTGTTCGCGTCTGCCGATCTGCCCGGGCCGGTCCGACCGGCAGTACGCCGGGTCTGGGACGACATGCGCGAATTGGTGATGGCGGGTCAGTACCTCGACGTGCTCGTCCAGGCGCGGGGCGAATTCTCCGCCGAAGACGCACTGCGTGTCGCCAAGTTCAAGACAAGCAAGTACACCGTCGAAGGTCCACTGCATCTCGGTGCTGCCGCAGCCGGTGCCGGTCCTGCCGTCTTCTCGGCACTCACCGCGTACGGGGTCCCGCTCGGAGAGGCATTCCAACTGCGCGACGACGTACTCGGCGTTTTCGGCGACCCGGTCGTGACTGGCAAGCCGGCAGGTGACGACCTGCGCGAAGGCAAGCGCACGTTGCTGATCGCGCTGACGATGCAGCGCGCGTCGGCCGTCGACGCCGGCTTCATCCGTGACACGTTCGCGCGCGGAGTCCTCGACGAGGCACAGATCGACGCGCTGCGAGATCTCATCGTCGGCACGGGAGCCCTCGACCTCGTCGAGCACAGGATCGTTCAACGGGCTGACGAGGCGCGCGCCGCGTTGCGCACCGATGCGCTGAGCACCGACGCGCAGGAGGCGCTCGACCAGCTCGCGGTGGCGGCCACCGAGCGGCGCACCTGAGGGGTCCGCCATGTCGTTGCCGCCCGCGGTTCGGGACGACGGGGGCGCTCAGTAACCTCGAACACGATGCGCACCGTTCCCGGATCGACCCAGTCGGTCGTCGTCATCGGCGCCGGACTGGGCGGGCTCTCCGCGGCGCTACAGCTGGCAGGCGCGGCCCGCAACGTCACTGTTGTCGAACGTGAGGCGGTCGTCGGCGGACGCGCGGGGCTGATTCGCGACCACGGCTATCGCTTCGACACCGGCCCGACCGTGCTGACGATGCCCGAATTGGTGGCTGACGCCTTCGCCGCCGTCGGTGAGGACATGGCCGACTGGCTCACGCTGCGTCGCCTCGATCCTGCCTACCGCGCGCGGTTCGCCGACGGCAGCACCATCGACGTACGGGCTGACGTCGACGCCATGACCGACGAGATCGCGACACACTGCTCGGCTGCCGATGCCGACGGCTACCGGCGGTTCGTCGCATACCTGCGCTCGCTGTACGAGGTCGAGATGCCCCACTTCATCGAACGCAACCTCGACTCTCCGTTTGCCCTGCTCGGCGCACCGCTCGCCCGCCTCACCGCGATGGGGGGGTTCCGCCGCCTCGGGCCGAAGGTCGCGCAGTACTTCCAGGACGAGCGGTTGCGCCGCTTGTTCTCGTTCCAGTCCATGTACGCCGGGCTGGCGCCGGACGACGCCCTCGCAATCTACGCGGTCATCACCTACATGGACTGCGTGCGCGGCGTCTACTTTCCCGTCGGCGGCATGCACGAGGTGCCGCGTGCTCTCGCCGCCGCGGCGTCGGCGCACGGCGTTCGGTTCCGTATGAACACCACCGTCGCCAGGATCGAAGTTGCCGGCGGCCGGGCAAGTGCGGTGATCACTTCCGACGGCGATCGCATACCTGCTGACGTCGTCGTGGTGAACGCCGACCTGCCGACGGCCTATGACGAACTCCTACCGCCGGGCTATGCGCCCCGGCGGCTGCGTCGGCTGAAATATTCACCGTCGGCCGTCGTACTGCACGCCGGATCAAGTGCGTCGTTCGAGGAGCTCGCGCATCACACGATCAATTTCGGAACGGCGTGGGGCGAGACGTTCCGGCAGATCATCGACCGTGGCGAGCTGATGAGCGATCCGTCCTTCCTGCTGACCAATCCCACCCGCACCGACCCGTCGCTCGCGCCCGCCGGACGCCACACCTACTACGCATTGTTCCCGGCGCCGAACACGGCCGGGCGCGCCGCAGTCGACTGGGCCGACGGCGCGAAGGCCTACCGCGATCAGATCGTCGACACCCTGGAGGCCCGCGGGTATCCGGGCTTCGGCGCGGGCATCGAATGCGAGCACCTGGTGACACCGGCCGACTGGCGCGCGCAGGGCCTCGCCGCTGGAGCGCCGTTCGCGGCCGCGCACTCCTTCCGGCAGACGGGACCGTTCCGGGCACCCACCCTTGACCGGCGTGTCGAGAATCTCGTCTTCTGCGGATCGAATACGCAGCCCGGCGTGGGGGTGCCGATGGTTCTCATCTCCGGGCGTCTGGCGGCGCAACGGATCACCGGAGCGCTCGGACCGTCGGTCGCATGACTGCGTCCAGCGAGCTGGACGCGGCGGGCATCGGCGATCCCGCGCTGCGGGAGAGCTACCGGCTGTGCCGGCGCATCAACGCTCGACACGGCCGCACGTATTTTCTCGCGACGCTGCTGCTGCCACCGGTCAAGCGCCCGTTCGTGCACGCGCTGTACGGCTTTGCGAGGCATGTCGACGACATCGTCGACGACCTCGATCCCGCATTGACGAGCACGCAACGCAGCGAGCGCTTCACCCACTGGAGCGAGGAGTTCCTGGCCGATCTCGACTGGCGCTCGACCAGCGATCCGGTGAGTCGGGCCGTCATCGACACGATCACACGATGGGAGCTGCCCGTTTCCTACTTCGCCGACTTCCTGGATGCGATGCGAATGGACCTCACGGTGACGTCGTACGAGACGTACGAAGACCTTGCGGCCTACATGTGGGGCTCGGCGGCAGTGATCGGACTGCAGATGCTGCCCATCTTGGGGCGCGCGGGCGAAGACGTTCGGTGGGATGAACTCGAGGCCCCCGCCGTGGACCTGGCGACAGCCTTTCAGCTCACGAACTTCATCCGTGACGTCGGCGAGGATCTCGACCGCGGGCGCATCTACCTGCCGCAGGAATCTCTCGCGCTGTTCGGTGTGGACCGCGATCGCCTGCAGCTGCGGCGGGTGGACGAACCCATCCGGAACCTGCTGGCATCGGAGATCGAGCGTGCGCGTGCGCTGTACCGCGGCGCGCAACGTGGAATTGCTCTCGTCGACCCGACATCGCGCGACTGCCTGCGCACTGCGCTGAATCTCTACGAACAGATACTCGACGAGGTGGAGCGGCGCAACTACGACGTCTTCGACCGACGGATCAGCGTCGGCGTGCCACGCCGCGCCGTGGTGGGGGTGGGCGGTCTGCTCTCGGCACGTCGGTCGCGGCGTGACGCCCGAGCCAGACCCAGGTCGTCAGGGTGACGAGTACCAGAGCGAAGCCGAAGAGAAGATCTTCGACCGGCGCGTAGGCGATGCGCCAGCCGAGAATGCTCCTGCTGTTGTAGCGAACGACACGAAGCCCGGTCAGCAGGCCGTTCACCACCAGTTGGAAGCCGAGCACGATGGCGTACGCCGTCCAGAACGACTTCCGGCCGGTCAACCGAGTGCGGGCTACCGCCAGGTCATACACCAACGCGGCCCCAACGGCGATCAGCGCGGTGAGCGTGTAGTTCACGGCTCGTCCCCGAAGCTCCAGTGCGGGCGCCGTGCGCGCACTGCCTCGAGCGTCAGGATCGCGCACGTGGGGATCACCGCGAAGAACAGCAACTCCTCGACGGGCAGGTGACCAGGCAGCGTGACGCCGACGATGTAGGCCCGGTCGTAGCTCCACGCATGTGACCCGATCGCCCACAGGTCCCAGGCGACGAACAGCACCGCTGAGGGCACCAACGCCAGCAGCAATCGGTGCCACCGGGCGTACACGCGGGTTCTGAGTACGAGTTCGAGCGGCAGCGTCGCGATCAGGCACGAGGCAAGGATGAGGAGGTAGGTGAAGTGGCGCATGAAGTGATCGGGCGCCGTCAGAATCCGGCGACCTGTGCGCGGCGCTTGACCTCGCTGCCGCGGTTGGCCCGCAGCGCGTCGATCGGTGTTCCCGGCAGTGAGTCGTCCTCACGGAAGAGCCATTCGATGATCTCGTCGTCGTCGAAGCGTGCATCGCGCAACTGCGTGATCACCGACGCCAGCGATTTCACGATCGCACCGTCCTGCAGCAGCGACGACGGCACACACCGGACGCCGTTCGCGTCGCGAAGCCCGACGAGATGCCCATCACGCAAGTACTGATGTACGCGTGTCACGGGCACGCCGAGGATGTTCGCCGCATCCGGAATTGTCGTCAGCTCCATAACGCCGAGCCTGCCACGACCCCTGTCGCACGCATCACGCGCTCGGCACGTGGGCGAAGACCGCATACGTGCTGTAGTCGGCCACGACCTGCCCACCGTTGGCGTCGATGACGTCGCTGACGTCGTTGATGAGAGCGTCGCGGACACCGGGAGCGAGCAGTAGGTGGTCGCTGTGCGTCAGCACCATCTGAACCCACTCGTTCGTCGAGTACTCCTGCGTCCATGCGTAGGTGCGGGTGAACGGCTTGTCGAACAGCCGGCTACGTTCCAGGTCGGCCGCGTACGGCGGCTCGGCCGTCTCGCCGCTCGGCAGCAACGCCGGAGCCCGGTACCGGTAGACGCCCTCGAGCTGGGCGACGACGTCGCCGCGCAGCGTGCTGCTGTTCCAGAACAGCGCGACCGTGCCGCCGGGACGGAGCACGGTCGCCGCCTTGGGCACGCCGATCTGCGGGTTGATCCAGTGCCAGGCCTGGCCGCAGATGAGCAGATCGAACCTGCGACCTTCGGCAAGCCACTGTTCGAACGACGCGACCTCGACCTCGAGACCGTGCTCGCCGGCGATCGCCGCCATCTGCGCATCGATCTCGACACCGAGCACCGACAGGCCTCGCTCGGCAAGCAGCCGGCCTGCCTTGCCCGTGCCGCACCCCACGTCAAGCACGTCCGCAGGCCCGATCGCGACGAGGTCGTCGATCAGTTCTTCGGGATAGCTCGGCCGGAACCGGTCGTACTGCTGCGCGATAGATCCGAAGGATTCGGCCCGGTCGCGCTCGTGATAGGGGCGGGATGCATGCGTCGGCACGGCGACCATCGTCCCGGGTTCGTCACCCGACACGCCACATCTCCTCGGGCGGTTCCGGTGACCGCATCGGATCGGCGTCGGTGAGCGGAGTCGCCGACCTGACGAACTCGCCCAGGCGGGTGCCGTCGAGCACGCTGCGGGGGAACATCGCACGGGCTGCTGCGGTGCGCACCGCATCGACGGGAAGCGGCCGGGCCGAAGCGGCCAGGACAAGGTTGCCGAACCGCCGCAGCCGCACGACGGAGGAGTCTCCGGCGATCAGCAGGTGCGGCATGGATATCCGCACTGCGGCGGCCAGCCTGCGGGTGAATGTCCCCGGCGGCCCGTCGGCAACGTTGACGAGCAGCACACCGTCCTCACGCAGGACCCTCGCCGCGTCGGCGAAGAACTCGGCGGTGGTGAGTTCCGGCGGCACCCGCCCGCCGTGAAACGCATCGAGCACGATCAGGTCAGCGCTGCCACGTTTGAGCTCACGCAGTCCGCCACGACCGTCGACGGGCCGGATGCGTACTCGGGCTCCACGTGCGAAGGGCAGCTGAGCACGCACCAGCGAGGCCAGGGCGACGTCAGGTTCCAACACGATCTGCGACGACCCCGGGCGGGTCGCGGCGATATAACGTGCGAACGTGCAGGCGCCGCCGCCGATATGCGTGACAGCCAGCGGGCCGTCGGCGAGCGCATCGACGATATCCGCGAAGGCCTGCATGTACTCGAAATCCAGGTACGTCGGATCGTCCAGATCGACGTAGGACTGTCGGATCCGATCCATGAGAAGCAGGAACCCGCCCGGACGGTCGGAGTCGGCGAGCAACTCGATCACCGAGCGCGGCGCGGGTGTGGCCGCAGGCGTGAGATCCCCCTCATCGGCAACCACAGGGTCAGCGTAGGGGCTGAGAGACCGCCATTTCGCGCGGAGCGGCGGCGGGGCGTCCGACGATTCGTCCGTAGAATGACCCGGGTGCGCACGGCCACCGTAGATCCGCTGGTCGGCCGCACGCTCGAAGGCAGATATCGGATCCTGGACCGCATCGCGCGCGGTGGGATGTCCACGGTCTACTCCGCCGTCGACGAGCGGCTCGACCGCGTCGTCGCCGTCAAGGTCATGTCGGCGGCGCTCTCCGCCGACCCCGCGTTCAAGGATCGCTTCACCCGCGAGGCCCGCGCGGCGGCTCGCCTCGCGCATCTGAACACCGTCTCGGTGTACGACCAGGGCGTCGACGACGACAACTCCGGACAGCAGCACGTGTTCCTCGTCATGGAGCTGGTGAGCGGCCGGACGCTGCGCGACCTGATCCGTGAACGGGGCCGGCTGACACCCGCCGAAGCTATATCGATCATGGAACCGGTGCTGAGCGCGCTCTCGGCCGCGCACCGGGCGGGCATCGTCCATCGGGACGTGAAGCCAGAGAACATCTTGCTGTCCGACGAAGGCATCGTGAAGGTCGCCGACTTCGGATTGGCACGCGCGGTCGAATCCGACCCGTCGGCCACCCGGACCGGGCTCATGATGGGCACGGTGGCGTACTGCTCGCCGGAACAGATCAGCAAGGGACGTGCCGACCAACGCTCGGACGTGTACGCAGCGGGCATCGTCCTGTTCGAACTGCTCACCGGAACCCCGCCGTTCCAGGGTGAATCCGCCATGAACGTGGCCTACCAGCATGTGCACAGCCGGGTGCCCGCTCCGTCGTCGCGGGTGAAGGGCATACCGTCCGAGATCGACGAGCTGGTCATCGACGCCACCGACAGCGACCCGAGCGCTCGCCCAGACGACGCCGGGGTCTTCCTCGCGCAGCTTGCCGACGTGCGCTCAGATCTCGCGCTGCCCGTGGTCGCAGTCCCGCCGCGCCCACGCACCGCGGATCGCCCTGCCGGCGACTCCGTCCACGCATCGGCGGGCACGGCGACGACCGACCTGCTGGGCCGTACCCCGTCCGGGACGCATGACACCTCGGTCGTGCCCCACGACGGCCCCCCGCGTGGTTCGGCCGGACCACCGCCGCCGGTCGTCACGCCACCGCCGAAACGCCGCAAGCCACCCTCGGCCAAGACGCGACGCCGGCGCCGTGCGCTACTCGTACTGCTCATTGTCGCCGTGCTCGGCCTCACCGCCGGCTACGGCGGATGGTGGTTCGCCGCCGGACGCTACGGTCGCGTGCCCAACGTCGCCGGCGAACCGCAGGCCACGGCGATTGCAGGCCTGCGTGATGCCGGCTACCAGGTGTCCTCGGCGGTGCGCAGCCAGTTCAGCGAAACGGTCGAGTCCGGCAGCGTGATCAGCACCGATCCAGGTATCGGCTCGCGACTCCCGCACGGCCGAACGATCACGCTGGTCCTGTCGAAGGGCAAGGAGCGCTTCAGCATCCCGTCCGTCGCGAACAAGACCGAGGCACAGGCGCGCGCGATTCTCGCCACGATTCCCATTCAGGTGGGCGACCAGGTCATCTCTGCACCGAGCGACTCAGTCGGCAAGGGCCGTGTCGCCGGCACCGATCCCGCCGTCGGCGAGCTCGTCAAGCGCGGCCAGGTCGTGACCATCATCATCTCGACCGGGCCGCCGATCATCACGATCCCGGCACTGCCCCAGAACACTCCCGCCGCGACGGAGGAGCAGGCACTGCAGGCGCTGCACTTCAAGACCACGCGCACGACGGCGTTCAGCACGTCCGTTCCGTCGGGTGACGTGATCTCGCTCAACCCGTCCGGATCTGCACCGAAGGGCTCCACCATCACCCTCACCGTGTCCAAGGGGCCGCAGATCGTTTCAGTGCCGGACATTCCCGGTGGCACGCCGCTGGCGGACGCAGAGTCAACCCTGCGGCAGGCCGACCTCAACTTCACCGTCCGCAGCTTCCCGGGTGGCGGTGGCACGACGGTGCTGACGATCAACCCGCCCGGTGGCACCAAGGTGCAAGCGGGTTCGACGGTCGTCATCTACACCATTTGACAGCGCGGACGAATCTCGTCGGCGCCCACATATCGGTCGCCGGCGGCCTGCCGCGCTGCCTCCCCCGGGCGCAGGATGTGGGCGCCGAGGTCGTGCAGATCTTCGTCGCGAACTCGCGCGCGTGGGCGGCTCCGGCGCACGATCCGGACATCGACCGGCTCTTCGGATCCGCGTGCACCGACAACGGCATGCCCGTCTTCGTCCACGCCCCGTACCTGATCAATTTCGGCTCTCCCTCGGCCGAAACACTGACCCGCTCGGCAGAGGCACTCGCCTTCTCGCTGCGTCGCGGCGCCGCGATCAGCGCTCGGGGGGTAGTCATGCACGCGGGCTCGGCCGTGCTCGGAAACGACCGTAACCGTGCAATGAGCCAGGTACGCGAGCAGTTGTCGCGGGTGCTCGATGCGGTGCCTGACCCGCCGCCCCTGCTCATCGAGCCGACGGCGGGAGGGGGTGGTGCACTGGCTTCGGATGCCGAGTCGCTGGGCGCATACCTCGATGGCCTGGGCCGCGACGAGCGCATCGGGGTGTGCCTCGACACGTGTCATCTGCACGCGGCGGGTCACGACCTGTCGACAGCTGCACGCTTCAGTGCCGCGATCCGCGCGTATGCCGTTGCGGCCGGGACATCGCGGATCGGCCTGGTCCACGTCAACGACAGCCGCGACCCGGTCGGTTCGAAGCGCGATCGGCACGCCTCGATCGGTGAAGGGACCATCGGTCTCGCACCGTTCACAGCGCTGTTTCGAACGCCGTCTTTGCAAGGGGTGCCGTTCGTGATCGAGACGACCGATGCGGCTCAGGCCGCGGACATCGCCCGGCTCAAGCTCCTGCGCGACAGTCCTGCCTCTGCCTCGCCCTGACCGCGCCGATGCAGCACAGGCGCTCGCTAGGCTCGCGGCATGGTCATCGTCATGGCACCGGGGGCCGCCGAGCCCGACATCGCCGGCATCGTCACCCACATCGAGGCACATGGCGGCCAGGCCTTCGTCAGCCGAGGTGTCATGCGCACGATCATCGGCGTCGTCGGAACGGAGGACGTCCTCGAGACCCTCGGGGTTGACGGGCTGCCCGGAGTCGTCGAGACCATGCGGATCACCGCGCCGTACAAGCTGGTGTCGGCTCAGAACCACACGAAGCGCACGACTGTCCGCGTCGGCGGCGTACCGATCGGACCCGACACCTTCACCTTCATCGCCGGACCGTGTGCCGTCGAGACACCGGAGCAGACGCTGCAGTCGGCGCAGATGGCCAAGCACGCCGGCGCGACACTGCTGCGCGGCGGGGCATACAAGCCGAGGACGTCGCCCTACGCGTTCCAAGGGCTGGGGGTCGACGGTCTGCGCATCCTCGCCGAGGTTCGCGACGTGGTGCAGTTGCCCGTCGTGACCGAGGTGACCGATGCCAACGACGTCGACACCGTCGCCGAGTATGCGGACATGCTGCAGATCGGCACCCGGAACATGCAGAACTTCGGTTTGCTGCAAGCTGTCGGCGGCGCAGGAAAACCCGTCATGCTCAAGCGCGGGCTTACCGCGACCTACGAAGAGTGGCTGATGGCGGCCGAGTACATCGCCCAGCGCGGCAATCTCGACATCGTCCTGTGCGAGCGCGGAGTCCGATCCTTCGAGCCCGCCATACGCAACATGCTGGACATCTCCGCGATCGCGATGGTGCAGCGACTCTCGCACCTACCCGTGATTGTCGATCCGTCGCATGCGGCCGGGCGCCGCGATCTCGTCGTGCCGCTCGCGCGGGCGGGCATGGCCGCCGGGGCCGATGGCGTGATGGTCGACGTCCACCCGAGCCCGGAGACTGCGTTGTGCGACGGCGCGCAGGCCCTCTACGGCGACCTGCTCGACGAGCTGGCCGCGGCTGTCACCACGATCCCGCCCCTACTCGGCCGCACGTCCGCGGCCCACCTCGCCGGCTAGCCGCCGCCCGACACGCGCAGTAGCTACCGCTCAAGCGACAAGCGGGCGCAGCACCTCGACGGCCCGGTCGATGCCGTTCTCGTCGACGTCCAGGTGCGTGACCAGCCGCAGGAGTCGCGGGCCCAGCGCAGAGACGCGAACCCCCTGCTCCGCCGCCTTGCCGGCCACCGCCGCCGCGTCGTCGACGTCGAGCACGACGATGTTCGTCGGGACATCGGCCGGATCGGCACCGAGCGCCACGCCAAGGGTCCGCGCATGGGCATGGTCGTCGGCGAGCCGGGCGAGATTGTGGTCCAGGGCGTACAACCCTGCTGCGGCCAGGATGCCTACCTGACGCATTCCCGCGCCGTAACGCTTTCGCCACACGCGGGCATCGGCGATGCGATCAGCACTCGACACGAGCACCGAGCCCACCGGCGCACCCAGCCCCTTCGACAGGCACACCGAGACGGTGTCGAAACCGGCGGCAAGCTCGGCCAGCCCGGTTCCCGTCGCGATGTGGGCGTTCCAGAGCCGGGCGCCGTCGAGATGCACGCGCAGCCCATTGGCGCGTGCCAGCTCGATCACGGCGCGCATCTGGTCGGCCGGCTGCACCGAGCCGCCGCCGAAGTTATGCGTGTTCTCCACCGCGATCGCGGCGGTGGACACCAGGTAGGGCCCGGCGTCAGGCGCGATGAGATCACGGACGGCGTCGACATCGAGCAGCCCCCTGGTAGCTCGCCAGGTGCGGAAGGTCACGCCGGCGAACACGGCGGCGGCGCCCAGCTCGGCACGCGCGACGTGCGCGAGCGAATCGCAGACCAGTTCGTGCCCCGGCGGCACCAACATCCGCACGCCGAGCTGGTTGCCGAGCGAGCCGGAAGGAACGAACAGTCCGGCCTCGTGGCCGAGTAGTTCAGCGACGCGACGTTCGAGCGCGCCCACGGTGGGGTCCTCGCCGTAGACGTCGTCGCCGACCTCGGCCTGCGCCATCGCGGCGCGCATGCCGGAGCCCGGCCGGGTGACAGTGTCCGAGCGCAGATCGATCACGCGGCGATTGTGCCGTGGGTCGGCCGTGGCCGTCACAGCGTCGTGAGCAGCTCGTCGAGCAGCTGGTCGATCGAACCGGCGGCGATCGACAGATGCCCGTGCCCGTCCAGCAGATGCGCGCGCACGCCAGGGATCTGGCCGGCCAGCCATTGCCCGTGCGCGAACGGGACCATCAGATCCTCGCTGCCCTGCCACAGGAACACCGGCACCGAAATCTCGGCAAGGTCGAATCCCCACGGAACCGTGAACGCCAGGTCGTCATCGAGCCATCCGTCGACCCCTGTGCGCAGCCCCTCGCTGATCGAGTCGGCGAGATCCTGGCCGTACTCATCGGTGAGGACGCCACGATCGACGTCGGGCAACAACGTCTGGAGCGCGGCGACGATGCCCGGGCCGTCGGTGCCGCGCAGCTGCTCGGCGTCGGCTTCGTGCCGCGGACGCAGGGCCGCCTCGCCGCGCACGGCAAGCCCGAACTCCTCGACGTTCTGCTCGCCCATTCCAGCAAGGAAATCCAGGCCGTCCGCCGCGTACGGTGCGACTCCGGCGATACACAGCGCCCCGGCCACCCGCTCGGGCAACCTGGCGGCGGTGGCCAGCGTGTGCGGTCCCCCGCCGGACTCCCCCGCGACCACGCAGCGTTCGGCGCCCACCGCGTCGAGCATGGCCACGACGTCCTCGACGATGTCGACGATCCGACGGCCGGGCCGGCGCGAGGACCCGCCGTAGCCGGCGCGCGAATAGGTCACCAGCCGCAATCCACGTTCGGTAGCGGCCCTCTGCAGGTGGTGGGTCGGCAACTTCGATCCGGGCGTCCCGTGGTGGAACACCAACGGCGTCCCGTCCGCCGGCCCGGTGACCTCGACGTCGAGCACTCGCCCGTCGGGCAGATCGAGAATCATTGCTGCTGCTCCCGCCTGCGCCGTTCCACGACGAGGCGTTCGGCGACGCGAAACGCCAGCTCGAGTGACTGCTCGATGTTCAGACGCGGATCGCACGCCGTCTCGTAGCGGCGACCGAGATCCGCGGCCGTCAGTTCGGCCGTACCACCGATGCACTCGGTGACGTCGTCGCCGGTGAGTTCGACATGCAGGCCGCCGGGATGCGTGCCGAGATCGGCGTGCACATCGAAGAAGCCGTCGACCTCGTCGAGGATCCGATCGAGGTGGCGCGTCTTCACTCCCTCGGCGGTCTCTTCGGTATTGCCGTGCATCGGGTCGCAATGCCACACGACCAGGTGCCCGGTGGAGGTGACCTTCTCGACGATCGCCGGCAGCACGTCACGCACCCGAGAGTTGGACATCCGGCTGATGAGCGTCAGCCGACCGGGTGTGTTCGACGGGTCGAGCCGCTCGACGAGTTCTGCCGCGAACTCCGGCGTCGTCGTGGGCCCGAGCTTGACACCGATGGGATTCGCGATGCGGGACACGAAGTCCAAGTGGGCGCCGTCCATCTGCCGGGTGCGTTCGCCCACCCACACGAAGTGGCTCGACAGGTCGTACGCGCGGCCCTCCTCGACGCGGGTGAGCGCGCGCTCGTACTCGAGGATCAGCGCCTCGTGCGAGGCATACAGCTCGACGCCCTCCAGAGCCGCGTCGTGCACGCCGCACGCCCGCATGAAGCGCACCGCACGGTCGATCTCGGATGCGATCTTCTCGTACCGCGCGCCGGTCTCGGTCGTGCGTGCGAACGCGGCATTCCACGCGTGCACCCGGTCGAGTGACGCCAACCCGCCCCCGGCGTAGGCGCGCATCAGGTTCAGCGTCGTCGCCGCGGTGGAGTAGGCCCGCAGGATGCGCTGCGGATCCGGTGTGCGGTCGCCGTGCAGATCGTTGACCATGTCGCCGCGGTAGGAAAGCAGGCCGGCGGCGTCGACATCCGACGAACGCGGTTTTGCGTACTGGCCGGCGAGGCGACCCAACTTCACGACCGGCATCGACGCGCCATAGGTGAGCACCACGGCCATCTGGAGAAGCACCCGCACCTTGCCGGCGACATCGGCCTGCGAGCTGGTCAGGAACGTCTCGGCGCAGTCGCCGCCCTGGAGGAGGAAGGCCTCGCCACGAGCCACCGCGGCCAGTCGCTCGCGCAACTGGTCGACCTCGGACGCCACGACGAGCGGAGGCGAGGCGGCCAGCGTGAGTGCGACCTCGCGCAGCGCGAAGTCGTCCGGCCAGTTCGGCTGCTGCGCGGCGGGCAGCGCGCGCCACTCGTCCAGCCCTAGATCCGTCGGATCGAGCGACTGGGAATCGAGAGACTGGGAGGGGGAAAGCGGTGGCAGCGTCACGCCCACCAGGGTATGCGGAGCGGCTAGCCGAAGAAGACCTCGGACTCGGCGTACAGCTCAGGCGAGACGGTCTTGAGCGTGGTCGTCGCGTCAGCAAGCGCCACGCGGGCGATCTGGGTGCCGCGCAGCGCGACCATCTTTCCCCAGTCCTCGTCGTTGGCGGCGTCGATGGCGTGCAGGCCGAACCGGGTCGCGAGCACGCGGTCGAAGGCGGACGGCGTCCCACCCCGCTGGATGTGTCCCAGGACCGTCGTGCGCGCCTCCTTGCCGGTGTTCTTCTCGATCTCGCCGGCCAGCCACTCGCCGATCCCACCGAGGCGGGCGTGCCCGAACGCGTCGAGCCCCTTGTCGACGGTGGCGTTCTCCCCCCCGTCAGGAGTCGCGCCCTCGGCCACCACGAGGATCGGCGCGTAGTGCGACTGGAAGCGGCTCTCGACGTAGGCGCACACCCGCTGCAGGGAGAACGGCACCTCGGGAATCAGGATCACGTTGGCGCCGCCGGCCAGACCGGCGTGCAGGGCGATCCATCCCGCATGCCTGCCCATGACCTCGACGATCAGCGCGCGGTGATGCGATTCCGCGGTGGTGTGCAGCCGGTCGATCGCCTCCATGGCGATGTTCACGGCGGTGTCGAACCCGAACGTGTAGTCGGTGGCGTTGAGGTCGTTGTCGATCGTCTTCGGCACGCCGATGACGTTGACGCCGAGTCCGTGCAGCTTCGTCGCCACTCCGAGCGTGTCCTCGCCGCCGATGGCGATCAGCGCATCAACTCCGAGCGAGTGCAGGTTCTCGCGGATGCGCTCGATGCCGCCCTCGACGGAGAACGGGTTCGTGCGCGAGGAGCCGAGGATCGTGCCGCCTCGCGGCAGGATGCCGCGCACCTCGGGGATGCCGAGGGCCATGGTCACGTTGTCGAGAGGCCCCTTCCATCCGTCGCGGAAGCCGACGAAGTCATGTCCGTAGACCCCGGCACCCTTGCGGACGACGGCCCGGATCACTGCGTTGAGGCCGGGGCAGTCTCCGCCACCGGTGAGAACGCCGATTCGCATGGTCAGACCCTAACGGGCTACCGGGGCGTACCCGTCACGTCCTGCATGGCGCGCCACCGGGCGAGGTTGTGTCGCGCATCGGCGAGTGCATCGTGCTGATCCGACGGCGCCGGCGGAAGGTGCGGCGAACCGGCGTCCTCCCACCGCTGACGAAGCTCGTGGGTGAACCGCGGGATGGCGCGCGGCAGCTTGCGCATATCCCCCCAGAGCTGGCCGAGAGCAACGTGGTCGTACGCAGACATCCAGGCCCAGAGTTCGATCGGCTCGTCGGGCTCGAGAAGGAACGCGAGCAGATCTGCGCGGATCCGGTCGAGACTCCGCCACGAGGGGTCGCCCGGCGCGGGAAGCTTGTCGAGCACATTGCGGCGCACCCAGTCGATTGCCCGCGACGGGTCGAACTCGGTCGAGACGGCGTAGAACTCGCGACCGGACTCGTCTACGACCCCGATCGACACGAGATCGATCGTGCGCCCGTCCTCGATGAACTCGCAGTCGTAGAAGAATCGCACCGGCTACGAGGCTCGCGTGTCGGGAACGCGGTCAGCAAGTTCCCGCACCTCGCCGGCATCGCGGGCGCCGAACGCCTCGTCCCTGCCCTCGGCCTTCTTCACCTTGGCGGCGTACTTGTCGACGTACTCCTGGCCCGAGAGCTGCATCAGCTCGTACATGATCTCGTCGGTCATCGACCGCTCGACGAACCGGTCGCCGGACATGCCCTCGTAACGGGAGAAGTCCAGTGGCTTGCCGAACCGGACTCCGGGCCGCGGGCGCAGCTTCGGGATGAGCCTGCCGGAGGGCTGGATCACCGCGGTATTGACCATCGCGCACGGGATGACGAGAGCGCCGGATTCGAGCGCCATTCGGGCCACGCCCGTCTTGCCGCGATACAGGCGCCCGTCGGGCGAGCGAGTGCCCTCGGGATAGATGCCGAGCAGCTTGCCCTCCCGCAGCACCCGAACGCCGGTCTTCAGCGCGGCGCGCGAGGCATCGGCGTCATCGCGGTCGATCGGGACCTGGCCGACGCCGGCGAAGAACATTCGCGAGAGGAACCCCTTGATGCCCGGCGTGGTGAAGTACTCGGCCTTGGCCAGGAAGGTCACCTTGCGCGGCACCATCACCGGCATGAAGAAGGAATCACAGAAGGAGAGGTGGTTGCTCGCGAGGATTGCCGGGCGGTCGTCGGGGATGTTCTCGAGCCCCTCGGCCCACGGGCGCCACAGGCCACGCAGCAGGGGCCCGAGCAAGACGAACTTCGCGAGCCAGTAGAACACGCCGAAAACTCCCCGCCTGACGTGGTGTCCGGATCGACTGTCGCCCCCGACCCTAGTGGCTGGGCAAGGTGGCGGACAAAGCAGCTCCTGCCCGGCCGGCTGCCCCCAGCAGCCGACAAACCGCCGTTCGGAAGGCATGATGGTGGCCGAGGACCGGCAGGCCGAGGAGATACACGTGGTGAGCACCCAGGACGCCGCACCGTTCGCGGCCGATGGCGGGGACATAGGCGTCGTCCTCAGCCACGGCTTCACCGGCACACCAGCGAGCGTGCGGCCATGGGCCGAGTATCTGGCCGCCGCCGGCTATACCGTTCGCCTGCCCCTGCTGCCCGGCCACGGCAGCACCTGGCGCGACACCAACGCGACCCGCTGGACCGATTGGTACGCGGCGATCGAGCAGGCCTATGACGAGGTCGCGGCGCGGTGCTCGACGGTGTTCGCCGGCGGGCTGTCTATGGGCGGCACGCTCGTCACCCGGCTCGCCGAGCAGAAGGGCAACGCGATTGCCGGCCTCGTGCTCGTGAACCCGTCGCTGGGCACCGAACGCTTCGACGCCAAGTTCGCGCCGTTCATCTCCTGGGCAGTGAAGTCGCGGCCGGCGATCGGCGGGGACATCAAGAAGCCGGGTGTGGTCGAGCCGGCGTACGACCGCACCCCCGTTGTCGCGTTTGCGTCTCTGCAGAAGCTCTGGCGCGTCACGCTCACCGATCTCGGGCGCGTCACCGCGCCGATCCTCCTGTACCGCAGCCGCGAGGATCACGTCGTCGAACCGCTGTCAGCACGTCTCCTGCATGCCGGTGCAACGGCGACCACGGTGCGCGAGGTGCCGCTCGAGAACAGCTACCACGTCGCAACGCTCGACAACGATGCAGAATTGATCTTCAAGGGGAGCGTGGACTTCATCGCGTCCCTGCGTACGGCAACACCCGAAGCCACCGACCCTGCACCCGCGGACGCGGCGGGTCCACCCACGCCGTGACACGCGGCGGCACGACCCCCGCGGACGGGCCCGATGGTGTCCGTCGGATAGACAACGGCCTGTTCGCCTCGTCCTACGTTCCACTGACCGATGTCGCGGCCGACGTCGGCAGTCAGCTGCTCAGCGCGCTGGGACGCGCCCGGATCGCGGCCTACCTCGACCCGGCACCCGACCACGACGGCGAGCGGCGGCGGCTGTTCGTGGCCTCGGCCGAGCGTGCCGACGCCCGCACGATCGTCGCAGCGGCAGCGCGCGCGCTGGGTCAGGACACGGGGGCCGACGCAGGCGGCGAAGGCGACGCGGTCGAACCCGCGGCCGGCGCGGCGGCGCCGCAGCAGTCCGGCGATCCGCTCGACGGCGTGGACACCGATGCCGCCTTCGCCGACTTGATCGCCGATTGGCACGTCGACACCATCGCGGCCGTGCGCGATGCCGAGCGCGAGTTGCGCCGCGAGGACGCCGATTGGCGTGAGCGCCTCGTTCGGCCCGCTGTCGACGAGCCGGTGTGGCTCGATGACGACCACTACGTTCCGCCGCCTCCCCCGCCGCTGCCGAGGCTCGCGGCTCCGACGATCGGTGCGATGGCCCTGCTCGCAGCGTCCATCCTTCTGCTCGGCCTCGGCGGCGCATTCGGTCTGGCCACGGATCTGACCATGCTGCTCGGCGTCCTCGGCGTGCTCCTCGGCGCCTGGATGCTGGTCATGCGCTTGCGCGATCACCCAGACGACGAGGACGACGATGGGGCAGTCATCTAGCTCCGCTGCAGCGCTCGTCCAGTCAACTGACCACGACTGTTGGCCAACACGTCACGTGAGAAGGTCCGGAATGTCACGTGCGGTCCGCAACCTCGGGAGTGGAGGTGATCGCACGTGAATGCCCACGACCCGACAGATGCCGACACGGTCTTCATGTTGTGGTGCCGGCTCACCGGCACCGACGCAGCTGAGTTCACGCCCGAGGAGAAGCTCGCGTTCGTCGCGCGGCCCCAGGTCCCCGAGCTGGCACGCATTCCGTACGAGGCCCTGCTCGACGCCGGTATCGCGACTGCGCGACACGCGACGCTGCCGCTCGAACGGTGGCTCGGCGCAGTGGGCACCGTGCGCACGGCCAGCAGCTGACCAGCAGCTGATCAGCCAGCTGATCAGCCAGGGAACTCGATCTCGGCGAGCACAGGAAGGTGGTCACTGGCAGCCGCCGTGTCGTCGTTGCTGATCACGCTCACCTGCCGCACGGTGACCCGCGAGTCGGCGAAGATCCCGTCGATCGTCTGATGCGGGCGACGCGCCGTCGAGGTGAAGATCGGGCCATCGGTTGCAGTGAACGCGTCGGTGCGCCCACGGGTGAGTGCCGACCACGCCGGCGAACCGGGCTGGTCGTTGACGTCGGCGGCCACCACGACCGGAACCCCCGCGGGAACGTGGGCGGCAATCGCGGCGTCCAGTTCGGCGATATGCCGCAACCGCGGTTCGGGCCGGGTGTCGAGGTGCGTTCCTGCCACAGCAAACGTGATGCCACGAAAGCGGAATACCGCGACTGCGGTGCCGCGCTGATGCAGGCCGCGGTCCTTCGTGAAGAGAACGTGCGAGACCGACACAACGTCCACGGACAGCGTCGACAAGACGAGGTTGGCCGCGGCCGGGCGCCCACCACCCACGACCACCAGGCCGCTCATGCGTGCGAGCGCTGCGCACGTCGAGCGCCACCGCAGGAACCTGGGCGCCTCCTGCACACATACGACATCGGGCGCAGCCGCCGAGATCACCCGCGCCAGCGCGGCGCGGTCATCGCGCATGGAACGGATGTTGTAGGTCATCAGACGCACGGTGGGCACGGTGGACATCCTGCCAATCACTAAGGTCGTGGCGTCATCGCCGGAGGCGGTGCGTCTAACTCTTCAGGATTCCAGCGAACGGCGCGCGATGTCGGCGGCCCCGACGAGGCCGGCGTCCGGGCCGAGGGCCGCGCCGACCACGCCCGCGACCGGCCGGAACCCGCGGCCGGTGAGCGTGTGTGCGAACTCCTCGCGCGCCGGAGACAGGAGCAGCTCGCCGGCCGCCGACACGCCCCCGCCGATGACGAAGATCGACGGATCGAGGATGGCCGCGAGGTTGGCCAGGCCGCGCCCCAGCGAACGCCCCATCGTCGTGCAGATCGACAACGCGGCCGGGTCTCCCTCGGCTGCGGCACGCGTGACCACCGGGCCGTCGACACCCTCCGGCGTGCCGGCGAGCGCCAGCAGCCGGCCCGCGGCAACCGGGGATTCGGCGATCAGTTCGCGGGCGTCACGGGCGAGTGCCCGGCCCGAGGCGTACATCTCCCAGCACCCGCGATTACCACAGGCGCACAGTCGCCCGTCGGGGACGAGGGTCATGTGCCCGTACTCGCACGCGATGCCCCACGCGCCGCGGTAGATGGCACCGCCCACCACGAGGCCGCCGCCGATTCCGGTGCCGAGCGTGACGCAGACGACCACCTGTTCGCCCTGCGCGGCACCGAATCGGTATTCGGCCCAAGCCGCGGCATTCGCGTCGTTCTCGACGATCAGCGGCAGGTCGATGCGATCGGTGAGGCCGGCCCGCAGCGGCTCGTCACGCCAGGCCAGGTGGGGTGAGAAGAGCACGGTCGCCGCATCGTTGCCGATCCATCCGGCCGCTCCGATGCCGACGGCGACCACGTCGTGCCGTTCGGCCAGCGCAGACACGACATCGACGATGACGCCCTCGGTCTCGACGATGTCGTGTCCGGGGGTCGGGCGCCGCTCGCGGTCGATGACCGCACCATGCATATCGACGACACCGGCGGACACCTTCGTGCCGCCGATGTCCACACCGATCGCGAGCCCGGCCGGAGCTGCCGCTTCCCCCGCTGCCAACTAGGACTCGTGGGACAGATCGATGCGCTGCACGCGCGGCGCCGGATCCGGTCGAGCGCGGCTGGCAGGGGTGTCCGCCGAATGCCGGCCCGTTCCGGTTTCGGGTGCCCCGGCCGGACCGGACGATCCGCCGGCGTCGACCGCCGCGTCGAGCAGAGCCCGCATCGCGGTGATGACGGCTGTCCCCGCCTCGGCGACCCGTGCCGTGACCTCCGGTCGATCGCCGCGCAGCATCGCGACGAACTGGCACAACGGGCACCACTGGCACGCGCCGGAGGAGTGGGCGGCGTCGTCCGGAAGGCTGCGCCGCGCCCAGTCCTGCATGGACGAGACGAGGCGCAGCGTCTCGTCGGCAAGGTGGTCGTGCGAATGCTCGGTCACTGGGTCCCCTCCGGCCAGACGGACAGATCGGGCCGGAACCGCACGCGCAGCTCGCCGTCCTCGAACTCGCCCCCGACGACATCGCAGCGCCGCAGCACGCTTGGCAGGCTCAGCACGCGGCGGTGCCCGGACACCGTGACGATGAGGTCGTCGCCGGCGCGCGCCGCGTCGACGGCAGACTTGGTGGCCAGCGGCAAGGCCATGCGCAGGATGAACTCGTCCCCGACGCTGTCGATGTGCATCAGGTCATGGGTCGTGCTGGCTGCCGCGGGATCGTCACCCGGCAGCGGGCCGTAGAGCGAGTCGGCCACCTCTCGAAGCGCATCCGGTCCGACCGGTTCGGAGGCGCGGTACGGCAGTTCGCGCACAGGCAGTCCGGCGAAGGATTCGCGGATGCCGGCCAGTTGCTGCTGCTGCGCCCGCGCCCACCCCTGGCGCCACGCGTCGTCGCCTGCGGGGAAGACCCGGTTGGCGACGACGAGATCGACGCAGTACCCGTACAGCGACAACGCGGTGAAGGTGCGGCGCGCCTCCGCGGCCACTACCGATTCCGGCGTGAGCACCAAACGCACCGAGGTGATCGTCGGATCGCCGAGCAGTTGCCGCACCGCGGCGAGCTCGTCGTTGAGCCGCAGCAACGCCTCGAAAATGTTATCCGGCGGGATCACATCGGCGCGCCCGAGCATCGCCGCGATCGGCCGCATTCCCTTGGCCAGCCGACGCTGCGCCGGAAACACTTTCTGCAGGTACCACGAGAGTGCTTCGGGCAAGGCCAGCAGCCGCAGCGTCTCCGCGGTGGGGGCGCAGTCGACGACGAGCGTGTCCCAATCGCCTGCGACAGCCAGCTCGCGCACCGCGAGCAGGGCGAGCACTTCGTCGACGCCCGGCAGCACGGTGAGCTCGTCGGCGGTGATCGGGTCGACGCCGCTGCGCGCCAGCATGTCGATGAGGAACCGCTGTACGTCGCGCCATGCCGCCTCGAAGCGCAGCTGAGTGTCGATCTGCACGGCCCACAGACCGGGTGCGACCTCGGTCGGCTCGCCAGTGAGCGTGACACCCAGCGCGTCACCCAGAGAGTGCGCGATATCGGTCGACAGCAGCAGGGTCTTCATGCCGCGATCAGCGAGGCGCAGCGCGGTGGCAGATGCGGTGGTCGTCTTGCCGACGCCGCCCTTGCCGGTGAACAGCACGATCCTCATGTCGCGTCGCCCGCCTCGACGCGCTTCTTCAACTGCTTGAGGGCGGTGTCCATGACAACGCGTTCAGCCTTGCGCTTCAGCAGCCCCAGCATCGGTATGGCGAGATCGACGGCCAGTGAATACGTCACGGTGGTGCGGTGGTCGTCGATCGCGTCGAGTACATACGTACCCACTTGCGACCGCATCATCTGCCCGCGCACGAGTTCCCAGTCGACCCTGCGGTCGCCGTCCCACTCGTAGGACAGCTCGTACTGGTCGCGGACGACACCCGCGTCGAGGGTGAACGCCACCCGGCGGGCCCGCCCGTCCGGCCCGTCCTCCAAGACCTCGGCCTTCTTCACCGACCCGGTCCACGCCGGGTAGTTCGGAAAGTCCGCGATGACGGCCATGATCGACGCGGGGCCGGCGTCGATGACGATCGACTGCGTCGACTTTTCGGCCATCCAGCGAGGTTACCGGGCGATCACATCCCGGGCGGAGTCGAGATCCGCGAGACGCGGCCCGGGTCGAGACGATCGCCCAGGGCCCAGAACACCGTCTTCATTCGCCTCCGCTGCCGATCGGACTCACGTCTGATCCGGCCCGGCCGCATCGGCCGCCCATTCGCCGCGTCGAGGCGCAGGAAGTAATGAGCGACAACACCGTCGTGCGCGGGCTCGAGCCAGATCTCCATCGACCCCACGGCACCGCGACGCGCATGCCGGACGGTCCACCGGACTCCCTTGTCGCCGCGCCACTCATCCACCGCCAGGTCGAGATCGGGCCACCAGCGCCGCCAATTGGACGGCTCGGCGATCAAGGCGGCCACCACCGCTGGCCGCGCGCAGATCCACGTGGAATCGACGATGTCGATGTCCGGCACACCGGTGAGCGTCCCACGGACGCTCCACCCCCCCAGCACCTTAGGGCCGAAAGGCACTGTCGCGCCCCGCCCACGGACAAGTTACGGTTTTGGCACCGCCCGGTAACCCGTCGGCATACAGCAGACAGCCCGGGCCGTCGCCGCATCGGCGAATCCGCGAGAAAGGACCTGACAGTGCGCGAGCTAACTGTCGCCAGCAAAGTCGCCCCACTGACCGAGAGCAACACTGCGGATTTCGTCTACGAGAACGCGGCAGACCGGCCGACCAACATCGCCATCCGCAAGCGCGTTGACGGCGTCTGGACCGATGTGACCTCCCAGCAATTCGCGGACGAGGTTACTGCCGTCGCGAAAGGTCTGATCGCGAACGGTATCCAAGCCGGTGACCGCGTCGCGGTCATGAGCAAGACTCGCTATGAATGGACCCTCGCGGACATGGCGCTGTTCGCCGTCGGGGCCATCGTCGTGCCGATCTACGAGACGTCCAGCGCCGAGCAGGTCGAATGGATCCTGACCGACTCCGGAGCGCGGGCCGTGTTCGTCGAAACCGACGAGCATGCCGGTGTGGTCGAGGCCGTGCGGGGCGACATCCCATCGCTCACCGATGTCTGGCAGTTCGAAGGTGACGGCGTCACCGCACTGGTCGAGGCGGGCGCGGAGGTCGGCGACGACGAGGTGACGAAGCGCCGTGAGGGCGTGGCCCTCGACGATGTCGCCTCGATCATCTACACCTCGGGCACAACAGGGCGGCCCAAGGGTTGCCAACTCAGCCATCGGAGCTTCATCACCGAGGTCGTCGAACTGCGCGACGGTTTGGACGATCTGTTCAACGAGAACACCTCGACGCTGCTGTTCCTGCCGATCGCGCACGTGTTCGGCCGGGCCATCGAGATCGGCGCGCTCGCCTCGGGTAGCACGCTGGGACACACCCCGGACGTCAAGAACCTGCTGGCCGACCTTGCCGAATTCAAGCCGACGTTCGTGCTGGCCGTCCCGCGCGTCTTCGAAAAGGTCTACAACACCGCGAAGCAGCGCGCGCACGGTTCCGGCAAGGGCAAGATCTTCGACCGCGCCGAGTCGGTGGCGATCGCGTACTCCGAGGCGACGTCCGACGACAAGTCCGCGCCGCTGTTGCTACGCCTGCAGCATGGGCTGTTCGACCGTCTCGTCTATGGCAAGCTCCGCGCGGCACTCGGAGGTAACTGCGTGGCTGCGGTCTCGGGCGGTGCGCCGTTGGGTGCACGCCTCGGTCACTTCTTCCGTGGCATCGGTGTGACGATCTATGAGGGTTACGGCCTCACCGAGACCACGGCCGGCGTCACCGTCAACCGGCCGGACGCGCTGCGCGTCGGCACCGTCGGACGTCCCGTCGGCGGCGTGAGCGTGAAGATCGCCGAAGACGGTGAGTTGCTGTTCCGCACGCCGCTGGTGTTCAAGGGCTACTGGCAGAACAGCGAGGCGACGAAAGAGGCGATCGATACCGACGGCTGGTTCCACACCGGCGACATCGGCGAGATCGACGCCGATGGCTTCGTCCGCATCACCGGGCGCAAGAAGGAACTGATCGTGACGGCGGGCGGCAAGAACGTCGCCCCCGCGGTGCTCGAGGATCGTGTGCGTGCCCATTGGCTGGTGAGCCAGTGCCTGGTCGTCGGCGATCAGAAGCCGTTCATCGCCGCGCTCGTCACGATCGATCCCGAGGCGTTCCCCCAGTGGCTGCAGGACCACAGCCGGCCGAGCTCGACCACGGTTGCCGACCTCGTCAACGACGACGATCTGCGAGCGGAGCTGCAGAAGGCGATCGACGACGCGAACAAGGCGGTGTCGAAGGCAGAATCGATCCGCAAGTTCACGATCCTGCCGGACGACTGGACCGAGGCGGGCGGGCAGCTGACCCCGTCGATGAAGCTCAAGCGCAACCTCGTGCAGACCGAGTGCGCAGACGAGATCGATGCGCTCTTCAGCGGGGCGAAATCCGACTGACGCGCAACCGCCAGCGCGCCGAGTGACGCCGCTGGGTGCGGCTCAACCGTTCAGCATCACGGTGAGCCGCTCCGCAAGGATGTCCCACCGCCAGTCCCGCTCGACCCAGGCGCGACCGGCCGCCCCCATCCGCTCACGCAGCGAGGCGTCCTGCAACAACGTCACGAGCCGGTCGACGAGCGCGCTCTCGTCGTCGCCGTCGACAACGAAGCCGGTGTCGCCGTCGCGCACCGCGTCCGGGGCACCGCCCGATTCGCCTGCCACGACCGGCAAACCGGTGGCCGACGCCTCGAGGTAGACGATGCCGAGCCCCTCGACATCCATCCCCGCCCGCCTCGTCCGGCACGGCATCGCGAAGACAGTCCCGGCTGCGTAGTGCGCGGGCAGTTCGTCGGCATCGACGGCCCCGGTGAGCACCACGTGCTCGGCTACCCCGGCCGAGTGGGCCAGTGCCAGCAGGTCGTCGTGGTACGGGCCGCCGCCGACCAGCAACAGCGCGGCGTCCGGGACGGACCGGCGGATCGCAGGGAGCGCGGAGATCAGCCGGTCCTGTCCCTTGCGGGCCACCAACCGCGACACGCAGACGATCACCGGACGTTCACCCAGCCCGTGCCGGGCACGCACGACCAAACCATCCACATCCGGCCGGAAGGTCTCGACGTCAACTCCAGGTGTCAACCGTTCGAGGGAGGCGTGCGGCCCGAACGCCGACGCGATCCGGTGCCGGGTGTACTCGCCCAGATAGGTGATGACGTCGCACTGCGAGCCGATTCGGCGCAGTGCCTGGCGCGCGCCAGGCAGCATCGCCCAGCCCACCTCGTGGCCGTGCGTGCTGGCGACCAGGCGCTGCGCTCCCGCGGCACGCACGGCCGGAGCTAGCAGGCCGAGCGGCGCCGAGGCACCGAACCAGACGGCCGTGCAGTCGTACTCGGCGACAACCGCCGTCACCCGAGACCGGGCGGCGGGCGTGGGAAGCAACAGCCCTGTCGGGTGCCGCAGTACCGGGAACGGCTGGGCGGCGTCGAACTCGGCGGAGCCAGGGTGATCCGATGCGTAGACCACCACCGAACCGCGGGGCTGCCGGACGGCCAGTTCGTGGACGAAGGACTGGATGCCGCCACGTCGGGGTGGGAAATCGTTGGTGACGATCAGCGTGCGCCGAGTCATCGCAGCTCCGCTGCGACGTACGCGCGCCACTGCCCGGTGAACGCCGGCACCGACTCGTGCAGCACCGTGCGGAACGCCGTCGAGACGGCTACGGCGGCGGGATCCAGGCTGGCACCGACGAGCCGGTACAGCTGTACGAGCCCGGATTGACCAGCGCGAGCGGCGATGAACCGGCAGGCCAGCCACGCCTGCTCGTACACGGCTGCCAGCCGCGTCGTCGAGGCGAAGTCCGACTCACTGGGCAGCGCGGCGGGAAGGTCGCCGGCGCGTACCTCGGCGCGCAACTCGCCTGCAGCAGTCGGCACGGACTGGCCCGAGCCAAGATTGCCGACGTACTCGGCGAAGCCTTCGACAAGCCACGTGGGTGTGCCGATCGGCGTGCTCGCCTCGGTCGCCACGTGGGTGATCTCGTGCCTCAGCACGATCGCCCGGCCGGTCGCGGTCAGACTGTTCAGCACGGCGGGGTTCATCAGCACGCGGGCGGCCGAATCCGTGCCGTTCGCTGTCTCGAACACGGTCTCGGCCGAGACATCGCCACCCAGGCTTGCCGATCCTGTCGATCCGGTGCGGCCGCGCGTCCCGCCCATCGCCGCGAATTCGGCAGCCGAACCCGGCACGATGACGGCGACCTGGCGATTCCATCCGGGCCCCCACACGGCAGTCACGGCGGCGACGGCGTCATCAACGCCCGCAGAAATCGCCGCCAGAGCGCCTGCGTCGCCCGGGTGGCCGAGGACGAGGCTGCTGGCGCCACGGTGAACGACGAGCGGGCCGAAGTCCCACGGCCCCTTCCAGCTCTGTCCGCCCAGTCCGGCCATGTCCGAGTCGCCGGCGACGTACACGTGCCCGTGCCGCCGGACGAAGGTCCACCACAAGTCGTGGGTGACGGCCGCGGGGTCGACCGGATCGAGCGCGTAGGAGAGCGTGAGGTGAACGATCGACGCCGGCGCGCCGAAACGCCGTGCCGCCGCTCGCACGGCTGCGAGGTCGGTCACCGGAGAGCTCACCGAGTAGCTCCACACCCGCAGCGGCACGACGGCGAGTGCGGAGACCTGCGCCGCCTGTGACTGCCGAAAGGTCGACGCTGCCGCTGCTGCGTCCACGTCGGCGAGGAATCGCGATGACGAGCGGGCCAGGACGGCGTGGGCGTGCCGCTCCAGCAGCGGGGTGATCTGCGCGAGTGTCGGCGCACCGGCGCCGGAGCCGTATGAGGGGGTCGGCGCCGCTGCGGTGCTGCAGCCGGACACGCTGAAGAGCGTGGCGGCGAACACGCAGGCAAGCACCTGAGTACGCACGGTTCGAGGGCAGCGACGGATCATCGCGAACGATGATCCACGGTCAGGCGCGGTGCTGCGTCAGTTGACGCGCCGCGCTCCGACGTAACTGCCGCTGTAGTCGCTCAGCTTGGCGATCACGATCCCGACGCCGGGCTCGGCCGCCGACACCATGAGGCCGCCGCCGACGTAGATCGTCACGTGCCCAGGGGGCGGACCGTAGAAGAAGAGCAGGTCACCCGGCAGCAGGTCGGCCACCGCGACCGACTTTCCCATCGTGTACTGCTGCTCGGACGAGTGCGGCAACTGAACACCGGCCTGCGCCCAGGACGCCATGGTGAGGCCGGAGCAGTCGAAGGTGCTCGGTCCGGAGGTACCGAAGACGTAGGGCTTGCCGACCTGATGCAGCGCGTACTTGACCGCAATGAGCGCTTTGGACGTTGCGGGCGTTGCGGTGAGGCTCTGGATCAGTGCTGTCGCCTCGGCATTGCTCACCGAGGGCATCTGCGCCTGCTGGAACGCCGAACGCTGGCTGAAGGACATCGTCGCGAGCATCGACGTGTAGGTGTCGACCTGCTTCTGCACGACGGCGCGCTGCTTCACGAGCGCATCGCGCTTGGCCGTCGCGGTCTTGAGGAGGTCCGCCGCGCGCTTGTTCGCGGCGTCGGCCGTTGCCTTCGCCTGCGTCATGGCGCGCACCACTGCGGCGGTGTGCGTCGACATCGCCTGCAATGTCTGAAGTTCGTCGAGGTAACCCTGGCCGCTCTGGCTGGACAGCAGCGCGCCGGTGGCGCTGAAGGAGCCGCCCTCGTACTCGGCCGTCGCGGTGGCTCCGAGTATCACCTCGGCCTTGTCGACCTCCGCCTGGGCGGCATTCGCGACCTGCTGCGCCGCCACGACCGCCTGCTGACGTGCCTGGACGTCGACCTGCGCCTGGTCGTACTGCTCGACGAGGAGGGTGTTCTTGAGCGCGAGCTTGCTCAACTGCTGCTCGACGCTGCCGACGCTTGGCGTCTTCGGGACCGCTGACGCACCGTTGGGGGTCAGCAGAAGGGAGCTGATCACCGCGGAGGTTGCAGTCAGAACGACGACGGTCTTGATACGACGTGAAAGTCGAATCGCCACTGTTGGCGGAACTCCTTCTTCCTCGATCCGCCTACCGAGTTAGCTGACGGGTTCGGGCCGGAAGATGCCCTACGAGTCAGGACGGTCGCGCTGATCGAGCGTGACCGTTCTGTCCCGATTCACCCCAGGAACCATGGGTCCCCGGCTCGCCGTGACCTCGGTCCGTCCCCCCGGGACGGACCGCCGTCACGTATCGCGATTCGGCGGTGACCCTCCGGTGACTGCCGGTGCGGCGGTACGCCTGCCGAAAGGTCTCGGAAAGGTTACGACGCCGTTCGGAACGGCGCAACACGGGGGTACCCCCCCTCTTAGGCGATCCCGCGCTCGGCGACCGTTACCGGACGCACGAGCCGCAACGGCGGAAGCAAACCCGCCGCGGCCAGGCTCCCCACCGCTGCCTGTTCCTCGTCGTCGAGATCGACCGGTTGCCGTGGCCGGTCGAGGATCATCGTGACGACGCAGTCGCGGCAGGCATCACCACGCACCGTGCATGTATCGCAGTCAATCAACATCGCCAGGCTCCTCGGTCGCTGCGTGCTCGACACAGGTACGCGTCGAGACCTCGCACCGCACGCTAGGTCGCACCACCGACACTTTCGGTGAATCAGCCGAGGCGGGCGAGCAGCACTGCCGACGGCACGGCCCAAGCTCCGGCTCGCAGCACATCGGTCACCACCTGCTGGTCGGACGTCACCACGACGAGCGGTCGTCCCGGGGGTTCTGCTGCGACGAGGCGTCGAATGAGATCGTCGGCGATCTCGCCGGACGCGCTGAACAGCACGCGCACTCCGCGCGGTGTGCGCTGCTGAGCGGGAGGTTTCGCTCCCCCGTCGAACGCGATCGTCACCTCGGCACGGGTGCGCCCAGCGAGTGTCGCCATCGCGATGACGAGGCGATTGCGCTGATCCGCGAGGGCCAACTCGGGGTAACCGCTCTTCGTCACGTTGTACCCATCGACGATCACGTGCACGTTCGGGAGCGCGAGCAATCCGTCGAGCGCAGCAGGGTCGTCGGTGCGGCGCATGGGCGCACCGGTTTCTTCTGCCGAGCGGACGAGGTCTCCGGGCCGTACCGGCGTGGGTGCCAGGGACAGTTCCCGTCGAATGCCGGCGACTGCCTCGGCGAGGGTGTCCACCAAGAGCCATAGCCGGGCGTCGTCGACGTCACGGTCGGCACGGGCGTCGCGCCGAACGGATGTCGCGGACCGTTCCAGTTCGCCGATACGCGCCCGCGCGCGACGAAGATCCGCCTCCTGAGCCGACGCCTGGACCGCACGTGCCTGCTCCGCATCGCCCAGCGCCCGCAGCGCATCGGCCCGGCCGCGCTCGGCCGTCCGCAGCTCACCGGTCCGCGCACGCAGCTGCCTGCGCACATCGTCGAGTTGTCCGGCCAGGTCGGCCGTGGCCTTCGCCACCGCATCGCGAACGCGCACCGCCTGCGTCTTCGACCGGGCGCGCAGTTCGCTGACCTCGGCACGCAGCGCGGCGATGTCGTCGGCGTGACGGTCGCTGCCCGCCTGCTCGGCCGCCCAGCGGGCATTGGCCTCCGCAACGACGTCGACCCAGCCGTCGGGACGCGTGAGGTACGCCACCACCGCCGTGTCGACGGGATCCGAAGCGGCCGTCGAGTGGCGATCGCGCACGGCCTCGGTGAGAAGTGGCGACGCCTCGGCAACGACGTCAGCAACCCGCGCTCGGAATTCCTCGTCCGCATCCAACGCCGCAGATAGCGAGGCGCCACCGAGCCTGGCGCGCTTGGCCGGCGTGAATTTCGCGATCGTCCGCAGGGCGGCTGGAACCTCCTCCGCCGGCAGCCGGCCGAGGACATCCGACGCAATGAGCACCAACCGCTGCCGAACGGGTTCGCTGAGCATGACAACGGCGTCGCCATCTGCGGCGCCACCGTCATCGTGATCGGTCACCCGTCGAGGCTACGGCGGCGGTGCGGCGTGGGAATCAGATTTCGTCGGACCCCCCGCTTAACGTGCGCAGCATGGCGGCAACGCGGTGGGAACCCCCGGCATCGCCGCAATGGGTGCAGACGAGCATGGATGAGTTGGCCGAACCCCTGAGGTCGACGACCTTCACCGTCGTCGACCTGGAGACGACGGGCGGATCCTCGGCCACCGACAGCATCACCGAGATCGGCGCGGTTCGGGTATGCGGTGGTGAGGTACTGGGCGAATTCCAGACGCTCGTCGATCCTGGCGTCTCGATCACACCGTTCGTCAGCCTGCTTACGGGCATCACCGATTCGATGGTGTGCGGGTCGCCGCGAATCGCCTCCGTGCTGCCGTCGTTCCTCGAGTTCGCTCGCGGCAGCGTCCTGGTCGCGCACAACGCCCCGTTCGACATCGGCTTCCTCCGCGCCGCGTGCGCGGTACACGGGATCGCCTGGCCGTCGTTCGCCGTCGTCGACACAGCAGTCCTCTCCCGCCGCGTGCTCACCCGCGACGAGATCCCGAACTGCAAGCTGGCGACTCTCGCACGCTTCTTCCACGCCGACACGACACCCAACCACCGTGCGCTGTACGACGCGCGCGCCACCGTCGACGTCCTGCACGGGCTGATCGCGCGACTCGGCGGCATCGGCGTGCAGTCGCTGCCCGAGCTGCGGGCATTCACGGCTCAGGTCACCGATGCGCAGCGCCGCAAGAGGCACCTGGCCGAAGGATTGCCGAGCGCGCCCGGCGTCTACATCTTCCGCGACGCCGCCGGCACGCCGCTGTACGTCGGCACGAGCCGCAACCTGCGAAACCGGGTCAGGCAGTACTTCGTCGCGAGTGAGACCCGATCGCGGATGGGCGAGATGATCGGCATCGCCGAGCGCGTCGACCCGATCGAGTGCGCCCACGCACTCGAGGCACAGGTGCGCGAGCTGCGCCTGATCGCCGCGCACAAACCCCGCTACAACCGCCGGTCGAAATATCCCGAGCGGTCGGTCTGGCTGAAACTCACGGTCGAGGCATATCCGCGGCTGTCGATCGTGCGGGATGTGAAAGACGACGGTGCGGCGTACCTGGGCCCGCTGCGCTCTCAGCGGCAGGCCGAGACCGTGCGCGACGCGATCCACGACGCGGTGCCCCTGCGCCAGTGCACCGACCGTCTCGCGGTGCGTCGATTCGTCCGCGCAGCCTGCGTGCTCGCCGGCATCGGCCGCTGCTCGGCGCCGTGCGAGGGTGGCACAACGCCGGAGAGCTATCGCGCGCTCGCAGACGGGGTAGCCGCCGCATGGGCCGGCGACGTGCGCCCACTCGTCGAGCCGCTGCAGCACAAGTTGGCCGATCTCTCGGCCGCCCACCGCTTCGAGCAGGCCGCGACGGTGCGCGATCGCATCGCCACCGTGGTCCGTGCTTGCGCGGGCATGCAGCGTCAATCGGCCCTCCGGTCCGTCGACGAGATGGTCGCCGCCCGCCCCGACGGCAGCGGCGGTTGGGAGTTCAGCGTCATCCGGAGCGGCCGCCTCGCCGCAGCCGGCGTTGCCCGCCGCGGCATCGCGCCCTGGCCGGTGATCGACGCACTGCTCGCCACGGCCGACGCCGTCGACCCCAGCCGTCCGATTCTCTCTGAGGAGATCGAGTGCGTGTTGCGCTGGCTCGAGGAGCCAGGCACCCGGCTGGTCCGGGCGACGCATCCGTGGGCGATGCCCGCCTACGGCGCCGGGAGCATGCGCGCCTTCCTCACTACGGGTTCCGCCGGAGCAGACCCGTTCGCCGACCGACGCCGCCTGCCGGTGTCCGCCCGCCCGGCCCGCGCCTCGTGAATGCCCGCGCAGGATTACTCCCCTACGATGGCGGCGTGATCACTGCCATCGTGATGGTGTCCGTCGAGTCGGACAAGATCCCCGAGGTCGCTCAGGCGATCGCGGATCTCGAGTCGGTCAGCGAGGTGTACAGCGTTGCCGGCGATGTGGATCTGATCGCGATCGTGCGGGTCCGTGACTTCGAGCAGATCGCCGAGGTGATCGCGGGGCGGTTGTCCAAGGTGCCGGGCGTCCTGCACACCGACACGCACATCGCATTCCGGGCGTACTCACGTCACGACCTGGAAGACGCGTTCTCGATCGGCTACACCTCGTCCGACTGAACGAGAGCGCTCGGCTACCCGTTCTGGTCGAGCCGGGCCAGCCACGCGTTGTAGGAATCGCGCGCCGCGTCGTCATCGTCGAACCCGCCCGCGTCCGGCTCCGCCGTCACGCCGATATTCCCGGCGATCGTCGCGCGGCGCGCCTGCTCGAGCCATCCCGCGTCCTCACCCTGGCGGCTGTCGGCGGCGCGCAGCCAGGAGATGACGAGCATGATCATCACTACCGCCATGATCGCGTCGCCGCCGAACCACATGATGGCGCCACCTGTGCGCGTGTCGGACAAGGCGTTCACGTCGAGATTCGGCGAGCGCAGCATCGCCACGGTGTGGGTGCCCTGCAGCAGCACGACACCGGTGAACGTGTCGACGGCCATCGCCACGGCGAGCAGCAGCCAGCGTGCCGGTGAGGCGAGGCGCCAGCGCAGCGGCTCGTCACCGATCACGAGCGCAAAGAACTGGCACCCGACCAGCACGTAGACCAGATGCTCGACCTGTCCCGCCCACGTGTTGCGCATCACGGTGTCCATCAACCCGGTGAGGTGGCTGCCCACGATCACCACGGTGTACGACGCCAGCGCAACGGGCGGACTGCTGAGCAATCCGACGAGCCGGCCCTGCACCACCCGCTCGATGCGTGCGCGATGCGGGGGGGCGCTCGCCGCCAATGTGAGCGTCAGTGGTCGTCCAGCGACCAGCAGCGCCGGAGCGACCATCACCAACGCGAGGTGGCCAACCATGTGCGCCGTGAACAGCACCTGGTCGTAGACCGCGATGCTGCCGTTGGTCGCATAGGCACACACCGCCAGACCAGACACGAAGAGCGCGGTACGGCGCAGTGGCCATCGCCTTCCCGGCGATCGAACCGCAACGAGCGCGACGCCGGTCAGGTACCAGGCGCCCACGAGAACGATGAGCGCCAGTGCGACGGCGTCCAGGTGCCACACCGTGAACAGCGGTGAGGCACCGACGTGCGGACCGAACAACGGATGCAGCGGCAGGGTGCCTGCCCGGGTGAGGGCATCGGCTGCGCTGTGATCGTGCATGCCCGCCATCGTGTCGGTGCCTGACGGGCTGCCCGTCCGCAGATACCGCCAGACCGCGATACCGAGAACGACGAGCACCGCGACGGCAACCGTCCACGCAAGCACCGCCAAGCGCGGCACGCGACGAACGGGCTCCGCACTCACCAGTCCAGTGTCCCCCGCGTGCAGGTCAGCCGGCCGTGCGGGCACGATTGCTCGCCTCGACCCAGCGGTCCAGCAGATCGGCAGCGGCACCGCTGTCGATCGCGGCCGCAGCGATGTCGATGCCGGAACGCACGACCTCGCGCCAGGTGTCTGCAGTCATGCCGTCGTGGGCGGCCACGGCCGCGGCGGCGTTGAGCAGGACGGCGTCACGCACCCCGGCCCCGCGGCCGGCCAGGACCTCGCGTACGACGGCCGCATTGTGGACGCGGTCGGCGCCACGCAGCGCTTCCGGCGCGACGGGGTCGATCCCGAGTTCCCGCGGATCGAGCGACGCTTCGAGCACCGCCGAGTCCGAGACGACCCAGACGCTCGAGGTCGTCGTGGTGGTGAGTTCGTCGAGCCCGTCGTCGCCGCGGAAGACGAGGGCGCAGTCCCCGCGGCGTGCGAGCACCGCGGCCATCACCGGCGCCATTGTTCGGTCGGCGCAGCCGATAGCCGCCGCCGTTACGTGCGCCGGGTTGGTGAGCGGGCCGAGGAAGTTGAAGACGGTAGGTACACCGAGCTCACGGCGGGGCGCACCGGCGTGCCGCATCCCGGCGTGGAACACCGGCGCGAAGCAGAAGCCGATCCCCACCTCCTCCACCGTCGCAGCGACGCCCTCCGGCGGGAGGTCGATCGCGACCCCGAGCTCCTCGAGCACGTCTGCAGTTCCACACGCCGACGACGCAGCGCGGTTGCCATGCTTGACGACCCGGCGCCCGCTTGCGGCCACGACCAGCGCCGCCATGGTCGACAGATTCACCGTCTGCGCCCGGTCGGCACCGGTACCCACGACATCGACCGCCGGGCCGGCGATCTTCAGCGGTGCGGCGCGGGCGAGCATCGCCAGCACGAGCCCCTCGAGTTCCTCGGGGGTCTCGCCCTTGGCACGCAGGAGCACGGCGAACGACGCGAGCTGGGCCGGCGTGGCCTCACCGGCCATGATCTCGTCCATCGCCCACGAGGTGTCAGCCGCGCTGAGCGCCGACCCGGTCATGAGTGCGGAGAGGAGCGCCGGCCACGTCCGCCCGGCCGGTTGAGTGCTCACGGTTCAGCGAACGACAGGGATGCCGGTGACGCGCCGACGCAGCTGCTCGGCGACCACAGCCGCAGCATCGACGGGGTCGATCGGCTGGCCGATGACAGCGTCGGCGAGCGACCAGCTGGCCAACCAGCCGTCCTGCTTGCGCGCGATCAGCACGATGACCGGCGGACAGTCGTCGATCTCGTACTTGAACTGCCGGGCCAGACCCGCTCCACCGGTCGGCTGTGCCTCGCCGTCGAGGATCACCAGGTCGATGCCGCCCTCGTCCAGCTGGGCGACAACCTCGGCGTTCGTGGCGCATTCGACCCAGTCGATACGCGCCGAATCGGGCGACGGGCGGCGGCCCACCGCCGTGCGGATCTGGGCCCGCACCCCGGCGGAGTTGCTGTACACAAGGACGGTCGCCCGATCGATGTCTGCGCCAGTCATGTGCCGGATCCTATCCGGGGGGCATCCCTGGGTTTTGCCGGTTCCGATGTGGGTCAGCGGGCGCCCGCCCGGCCGCGGTGGATCGCGCAACACGACCCCTACCCCGGCGCGATTCGCGCCCGCGGACCGTACATAATGCGGGGGTGACCTCGACAGCCGCCGCGCCCAGCTTCGAGTCCAGCAAGGTGCACTCCCTGACGCGTCCGAATGTGGTCAGTGTCGGCACCATCGTCTGGCTATCGAGTGAACTCATGTTCTTCGCCGGGCTGTTCGCGATGTACTTCACCGTGCGGTCCGTGCACCCGGGCGACTGGCCGATGACACTGCCCCTCGACGGCGGGCGTCACGCCGGCGAAGCGATCAAGCTGAGCCTCGGCTACGCGACACCGTTCACGATCATCCTGGTCGCATCGAGCTTCACGTGTCAGTGGGGCGTCTTCGCCGCTGAGAAGGGCGACGTCTTCAAGCTGCGCCGCTGGTTCACGCTCACGTTCTTCATGGGGCTGCTCTTCGTCCTCGGCCAGGCGAACGAGTACCGCATCCAGGTGCACGACGGGAACACGATCTCGCGCACCGGTTACGGTTCGGTGTTCTTCCTGACGACCGGTTTTCACGGGCTGCACGTCATCGGCGGCCTCATCGCCTTCATCCTGTTCCTGATCCGCACGACGCTGGGCAAGTTCACGCCCGCGCAGGCGACGGCCGCCATCGTGGTCTCGTACTACTGGCACTTCGTCGACGTCGTCTGGATCGGCCTCTTCGCGACGATCTACATCATCAGATGACTCGAGCACCGAAAGACCTGGCACGCCCCGCGCCTCCGCCGACCGTGAAGGGACCGTCGTGACCGAAGACTTCGACGTCGACATCGACGGCGACATCGACGGCGAGCTCGGCTTCGGGCCGGCCGTCTCGGCCACCGGTGCCGAGCCGGGTGCGTCGCGCGGCCCGCGGGTCTCCCGGCCGCGGCGCAGCCTGCGCCGTCGGGTCGGTACAGGAGCGGTGCTGATCGTGGCCCTCGTCTCGATGGGCAGCGCCTATGCGGCCTTCGCGAGCACGTCGAGCGCGAGTGACACGACCAACAGCACGCAGGACATCGCAGCGGGCAAGCAGCTCTACGAGGTCAGCTGTATCACCTGCCACGGCGCCAACCTGCAAGGCGTCAAGGACCGCGGCGAGCCACTGCTCGGCGTCGGGGGCGCCGCGGTCTACTTCCAGGTGAGCACCGGACGCATGCCGCTGGCCGGCCAGGGCCCTGAGTCAGATCGCAAGGCGGTGAAGTTCACCGAGCAGGAGATCCAGCAGCTGGCCGCCTACGTCGAGTCGGTCGGTGGCGGCCCGAGCGTCCCGCAGGGCGGCCTCACCGACGCCAACATCGCCGATGGCGGCAACCTGTTCCGGCTCAACTGCGCGTCGTGCCACGGCACCACGTTCAAGGGTGCACCACTATCGGCGGGTAAGAGCGCCCCGTCGCTGAACCGGGCAACCGCCTTGCAGATCATGACGGCGATGATGACCGGGCCAGAACAGATGCCTATCTTCAGCGACAACCAGCTCACCCCGACGCAGAAGCGCGAGATCGTCGGCTACATCGAGGCGCTCAAGGCGTCGAAGGACCCGGGCGGAAACGGCATCGACCGCATCGGGCCGGTGTCCGAGGCGCTGGTGATCTGGGTCGGCGGCGTCGGCATTCTGATGATCTTCATCCTGTGGATCGGAGCGAAGAACCAGTGACGACCCACTCCCCCCATCCTGGGGCGCCGACCGCAGACGAGATCCGCGAGATGACGCCGGAACAGGCGATGCTCGCCGGCGCCGAGGCCGATGGCGTCCACATCGTCCATCGGCGCGACCGGTTCCCGATCCGCGGAACGAAAGCCGAGAAGCGGGCCGAGCGCGGCGTCGCCCTGGCGTTCATGATCGCCGCGCTGGGCGGCGTCGGCTTCATCGTCGCGTTCGTGGCTATGCCGTACACATGGCACTTGCCCGGATCGCCGCAGAACTTCCGGTTCTACACGCCTGCGCTCGGCGGCCTGCTCGCCATCATGATGATCTTCATGGGCGTCGGGCTGGTGCTGTGGGCCAAGTGGCTGATGCCGGAGGAAGAGGTCGTCCAGGACCGGCACCAGGAGCCGTCCTCGGAAGAGGACAAGCTGATGACCCAGGCCACCCTCACGGTCGGCCTCCAGGACACCGGGCTACCGCGGCGCTCGCTCATCCTGCGCTCCCTCGGGCTCGCCGGGGGCGCCATCGCCACCGTGCCGCTCGTCGCCCTCGTCGGCGCCATGATCAAGAAGCCGGGCAAGCAGCTCGACCACACCCTTTTCGCACCGAACCCGACGCTGTTCCCGCCCACCGGCCGGGTACCGCTCGTGTACTCCGACTGGACCAGGGTCAGCCCCGACGACCTGCTGCCCGGAGGTTTGGCGACGGTGTTCCCCGGGGTGCGCGCAGTCGGCCCTGACGGCAAGGACGGCGTGACGTCGGCCAGCTCGCCCACACTGATCATCAGGTTGCGGCCCGGCCAGAAGGTCCAGGCCCGCAAGGCACAGGAAGGTTTCGGCTGGCCCGCCGATGCGCCCGAGTTCCTCGCCTTCTCCAAGATCTGCACGCACGCCGGCTGCCCCGCGTCGCTGTTCGAACAGCAGACGTTCCGCCTGCTCTGCCCGTGCCACCAGTCACAGTTCGAGGTGCTCCACGACGCCAAGCCGGTGTTCGGCCCGGCGACACGCAGCCTGCCGAAGCTGCCGATCGACGTCGAGGTCGGCTCCGACGGTCGCCAGTACTTCGTCGCGAAGTCCGACTATCACGAGCCCATCGGCCCCGGCTTCTGGGAGCGCTCCTAAATGACGACCACCGCTCCACCGCGCCGCCGAACCGACACCCCCCGCACGCCGCAGGGAAAGCTGGCCAAGTGGGCCGACGACCGGCTCAACATCGCCGGGCCGACCCGCGTGCAGCTGAACAAGGTCTTCCCTGACCACTGGTCGTTCATGATGGGCGAGATCGCGCTGTACTCGTTCATCATCTTGCTGCTCACCGGCACGTATCTGACGTTCTTCTTCGACCCCTCGATGGCCGACACGGTCTACCACGGCCGGTACGTGCCCATGCAGGGCATCACGATGTCGCGGGCCTACGAGTCGACGCTCAACATCAGCTTCGACGTTCGCGGCGGCCTGGTCATCCGGCAGATTCACCACTGGGCAGCGCTGCTGTTCCTCGCGGCGATGCTCATGCACATGTTCCGGGTGTTCTTCACCGGTGCGTTCCGCAAGCCGCGCGAGCTCAACTGGCTGATCGGCCTCGGGCTCATCGGGCTGAGCATCATCGAGGGATTCGCCGGCTACTCGCTGCCCGACGACCTGCTCTCCGGAACCGGTCTGCGCATCGCCGACGCGATCATGTTGTCGATCCCGGTGGTCGGCACCTGGGTGTCGTTCATGATCTTCGGCGGTCCGTTCCCCGGCGACGTCATCATCGGACGGTTCTACATCGCGCACGTGCTGCTGATCCCGGCGATCCTTGCCGCGCTGATCGGCGCCCACCTGGCTCTGATCGTTCGGCAGAAGCACACCGAGTACCCACTTCCCGGGCGCACCGAAGAGACGGTCAGCGGCGAACGGGTCTTTCCCACCTACGCCGCCAAGGCAGGCGGCTTCTTCTTCATCGTCAGTGGCGTCATCTGCGCGCTCGGCGGTCTCGCCCAGATCAACCCGGTGTGGTTGTTCGGTCCGTACAACCCGGCGCAGGTGTCATCGGGTTCGCAGCCGGACTGGTACATGATGTTCCTCGACGGTTCCACCCGTCTGTTCCCGTCCTGGGAGATCCGATTGTGGGGGCACACGCTGCCCCCGCTGTTCTGGCCTACCGTCGTGCTGCCGGGCATCCTCTTCACCGTCGCCGGTCTCTACCCGTTCATCGAAGCCAAGATGACGAAGGACACCAGGCCCCACAACATGCTGCAGCGACCGCGTGACGTCCCCGTCCGCACCTCGCTCGGGGCGATGGCGATCACGTTCTACATCGTGCTGTTCCTCTCCGGTGGCAACGACATCATCGCCAAGGCGTTCAACATCTCGCTCAACGCGATGACATGGGGTGGCCGGATCTTCCTGCTGGTGCTCCCGCCGCTGGCCTACCTGTTGACGTACCGCGTCTGCCTCGGCTTGCAGCGGCACGACCGCGAGGTGCTGGAGCACGGCGTCGAGACGGGCATCATCAAGACGCTGCCCACCGGCGAGTTCATCGAGGTGCACCAGCCCCTGGGCCCTGTCGACGCGCACGGGCACGGCAAGCACTCCTACGCGGGCACGCCCGTCCCGAAACGGATGAGCCAGCTCGGGGCGGCCTCGCCGCTGCAGCACATCCGCGGCTTCTTCTACCCGGTCGTCGAGAAGCCCGAGATCCAGGCGGCCATCGACGAACTCGAGCAGTCGGCGGCCGACGAGCACGACACCTCCCACCAGCTCACCGACTGAGCGCTCACGACGATCACGTCCTGCTCCCTCACGCGCGCTGAAGTGGCTCGGTCCGCGAGGCCGAGCGGGGGACACCCGATCGATACCGGTCGGCGGTGCCGGTGGTGACCGTCCGGGTGCTGGTCGATGCTGACAACGTCGCGCCGCACCGCCTTCAGCCGCTGCTCGATCTGCTGGCCGAAGTGCGCAGCCCCGGCAGCGTCGAGCTCACCGCGAGCGGTCGGCAGCATGCCCTTGACGCCGTTTCCTGGCCCGAGGGTGCCGAACTGCTGGCGCACGCCGGGTGGCAGCAGGCAGATGTCGCCCTCGCCGAGGCGTACCGTCCGGCAGATCAGCCGCTGATCCTGGTCAGTGGCGACGGTGACTTCGGCCTGCTGGCCCAACGCCACCCGGGTCCGGTGCTCGTCGTCAGCGGCGCCGCGAGCGGCCGCCTGCGCGACACAGGACTCGTGGTCGACCCGGCGACCGAGGGCGTGCAGCCGATCAGGGACTGGTTACACGCTCACCTGGGCGGCTGAGACCACCGGCCACTGTGGCGTGCCCGGAGTGCGGTGGTCAGGAGTGCGGTCGTCAGGAGTGCGGCGTGTGGAGCGGCCGACGGCCACCGATGTAGTACTCGAAGAGCAGACCGCCGACGGTGAACAGGATCGCCAGCACCCCGACGATGACCAGCCACACCTGGTAGAACGCCAGACCGAAGCCGGTGAGCGTCCCCGCTGCCGCGATACCGAGCGGCCAGTAGCTGCCCGGGCTGAAGAAGCCCAGATCGCCCGCCGCCTCAGCGATCTCGGCGTCGAGGCGATCCTCCGGGCGCGGGTCGATACGCCGCGAGACGAACCAGAAGAACGAACCGGAGATGCCGAGCAGGCCGCCTGACAGGATCAGCCCGGCCAGACCGGCTACCTCGACGTGCCCCTGGGCCTTCGCGGTCCAGATGCCGTACGCGATCGCCGTCAGCCAGCAGAAAACGGCGACGATGAGGAAGACTCGGGCTTCGATCTTCATGGCTCAGCTCGCTCCAGGTGCCTGAGAGGTTCCGCTGCCGGTGCGCTGCGTGTTGAACGGGTGGGTCGTCGTCGCGTAGGGCGACATCCCGGCTGCCACGAGCGCCTTGGTCTGGCGCGCGGGATCGTTGGGGCCGATCGAGTTCAGCGCGTCGAGATACTTCACGAAGACGTCGTCCGGCACCACGCGCACCTCGAAGTTCATCTGCGAGTGGTAGGTGCCGCACAACTCGGCGCACCGTCCGACGAAGCTGCCCGTCGACGTCGGCGTGAACTCGAACTGGTTGTCACGACTGGTCGATATGGTGCCGTAGGGGATCACGTCCCGCTTGAAGAGGAACTCCGGCACCCAGAACGAGTGGACGACGTCGGCGGAGTGCTCGACGACCCGGACCGACTGGTGCACGGGCAGCACGAGCACGGGGATCTCGTCGTCGGAGCCGACGGTCGACAGGTACAGCGGCGAGTTCCCCGGCGTCGCCTGTCCGCCGCTCGCGCCGCACGCGTACGACCTGTTGCTCGAGGCCTCATCGCACTTGGTGGCATTCGCGCCCGTCGCGGCGTTCACCCCGGCATAGGCCGTCTCGTGAACACTGCCCGAAGCGTCGGTGTACGAGTGGTACTCGAACTGCCAGTTCCACTTGAACGCATCGACCTGGATGCGCACATCAGGGTTCTTGGAGAGGGCGTCGACGTTGTTCTCGACGACCACGGTTCGGTAGAAGAGCGCGGCGATGATGAGGAACGGGATGATCGAGTAGATGATCTCGAGCGGAAGGTTGTATTTGGTCTGCTTCGGCAGCTCGTCGCCGCGCTTGCGGTAGTGGATGCAGCACCAGAAGATCAGGCCCCAGACACCCACGCCGACGACCAGCGCCGCGACGCCGGACCAGGTCCACAGGACCCGCATTTCCTCGGCCTGCTTGGTCACCCCGGTGGGCCAGCCGAACCGCAGATCACGCTCGAGGCTGTGCGCCGAACAACCACTCAGGACCAGGGCGAGAGGGGCGATGAGCAGCGCAAGCCGACTGCCGCGGACCCACCGTCTACGACGCACCTGTGACCGCCTTCCGACCCCGTCCTGGACGGTAAGTGAGCCTACTGGACCGGTACCTCGCAACCCGGGTGGGGGCGGCTAGCGTCGTGCCTGTGGGTGGCTTCCTCGACGCGGCATCAGGTGCCCCGTTGCGTCCTGTTGCGCGCGAGGCATTGCTGGCCGCACTGGACGACGGCTGGGCCGATCCGGATCGCCTCTATGGCGCCGGCCGCCGTGCCCGCCTGCTGCTCGACGCCGCGCGCGAGGCGACGGCCGATGCCATCGGCGCGCGCGCCGACGAGGTGAGCTTCTGTGCCAACGGCGCGCAGGCGTTGCATGCCGCCGTGCTGGG
>DASYGT010000028.1:0-68795 GCA_035999365.1 Jatrophihabitantaceae bacterium | reverse complement strand
GGGAAGATGACTACCGGCTCGCTCTGCGCCGGGAGTTGGCCGAGGATCTGGCTGACATCGATCGCATTCGACTGGTATCCGACCATGACGACGTTCACCCGCGTGGTCAGATCGATCATCGGATGGGCGCCCGGAGAGATGGCTGCCAGCTGGGTCGCCGCGGAACCCGGCGTCGCGCTGGCATGCGCCGTCGGGAGCATGAGCCCCAATGCCAGGACTGCGCCCACCGCGGCTGCAAATACGCCGATTGACCGTCTGCGCTGCACAGCTCTACCAGTCATAGCTGCTGTTGTACGGCGGCGGGCGCCGTTCGCGCATCGGGTGTTCACCCCATAGCTGCTGACCCGTTCACAGCCCGGCGAACCAGGTTGTTACGTGCCGGTGGCGCCGCCGGCCAGTTCGTCGGCGCTGGCCTTCGCCGCTTCGGTGTCTGTCGTCGTCCCGTCTGCCTCACGTTCGAAGACGTCGGCGTGCTTGAGCTCGCTGGAGGTCTGACCAGCGACCTGATCGAGCATCTCCTCGTCACTCAGTCCTGCACCCGCTGGCGTGGTGCCTTCGTTGTCGGTCACAGTGCGCTCCTCGGTCCGATTTCGTTCGACGCCAAACCAGGTACCCGCCACATGCGTCCGCCAACCAACACACACACGCTTGCCCGTCGTCGTGGGGGCGGCGTCGACGCAGGCCTACAGATGCCGAATGACCCTCGCGGGGACACCGGCCACGAGTGTTGCGGGCGGAACGTCATGCGTCACCACCGCGCCGGCCGCAACCACGGAGTCGGCCCCGATGCTGACGCCGGGCAGGATGGTGGCAGCCGCTCCGATCCACACATTCGTCTCGATCGTGATCGGCGCAGAAGTGATGTAGGACCGTCGTAGATCGGGCTGAACGGGATGACCCGCCGTGATCAGGTTGACCTTATGAGCGATCATGACCTCGTCGGCGATGTCGATGGCTGCGTGGCCGGTAAATGCGCACTCGTAACCGATGAAGACGGTCCGACCTACCGTGATGTTCAGCCCGTGATCCGCGTAGAAGGGCGGGATGAGCGTGAAGGAGTCGCCCACCGGCTTACCGATCAACTCCTCGAACGCACCCTTGATCGACTCTGCTTCGTCCACGCCGTAGGCGCTGATATTCGACGACAGCCGGGTTGCCACCTTGACCCGTTCGAAAAGGGCGCGGGACTCCGGGGTCTTGGTTCTGATCAGCTGCTGGTCCGTCATGGGGTTCCTCAGGCGGGCACGCTCGTCGGATCGTCCGGTCCGGGCATCGGTTCGACCGGCGCCGCCGGAAGCGTCTCCGGCGTGTCCGGGGACAGCTCGCCAGGGTCGTCCGGCACCGGTTCGTCTGGGTCGATGGCTGGGTAGAGATCCGGATCAGGACCAGGCTGCACCATGACTCCATTCCTACCCGCCGGCACCGGACCGAACACAGCGCAATCGTGTCGCTCGTGCGTCAATACATGCCAACGCCGCTCTGGGACCGCGACGAAAGGCAATCGACGCGTACGGTTCATTTCGAACGGCACACTCGGGTGCGCTTGCCAGGTCGGCTTTGCCAGGGCAGCTCGTGGCCGCCTATCGGGGAGAAGTTCGACATGCACGATGCGCCGTGAGGTCCCGCCTGAAGCGCCGCATCATCGTGCTGCTGAGCCTTGCCGTGGCCGCATCGGCGCTCACGAGCACGGCATACGCCAGCACGGCGCGAGTGACGATGACACCGATCGTCGCCGTGCACGGGATCTCGTTCGGTACCTGCCCGGCCATGGACTCCGGGGTCTCGATGTCCGGACCGATGTGGTACCTGTGGAATCACGGCGAGTGGGGGCGGGTCTACGACTCGATCTCGTACTACAAGTGCGACGTCGACGGCACCGACATCGGTACTGCGGCCGACGACAACACGCCGATCGAGACAATCGCGCACGACCTGGCCTGGTACGTCTACAACAAGTATTCGTCGCACGGGCAGACCGTGGAGTTCGTCGGCCACTCCATGGGTGGGCTGATCATCCGTGCCGCGCTGGCTGCCTTCGCGGCCCACGCCCCGGCCTACCCCCCGACACTGCTCGTGCAGGACGTCGTCACAGTCTCCTCGCCCTTTGCTGGTACCGACTTCGGCTGTGCGGCCACGAGCTACCAGTGCGCGGAGATGATGCCGGGATCGGCGTTCGTCAAGTGGCTCGCCACCAACCAGAAGCCACAAGCGACGAACGGCACTGACTGGACTCTGATCGGCGGAAGTCCCTGCGACATGGTCCCCGCGGCGTCGGCAACGGCGATGACCGGCTCACACCGGTGGGAGTACTACGCCGGCGTCCCGACCTGTTACGACCACAGCTCCTACCTGTGGGACTCCTCGACGGCGACCGACGCGATTGTGGGCTGGGAGCCGCCAGGAGCAACGCGGTACCAGGGCTGGTACGCCTATCACTCGCAAGCCGCGATCATGATGGCGCTCGATTCCGGCGCTTGGTAGCTCATCCGTCGAATCAGTCGTCAGGCAGGGCGGCGAAGTCACGCTTCGCGCTCTTGTACCAACCCATTCCCGCAATCGGATGCTTCCACCGCCCTTTCATGTCGTTCAGCGCCTGCACATGCGTCACATCGCCCTGCGCTACGGCGTCTTTCAAGTGGGCATCTTGCGCTTTGATCACGGCGTCTGCGGTCTCTGCGCTGAGCGCGAGATCACACGGCCCACCTAATTGCCGGCATGTCATCGTCTTCATCCTCGACGGCTTCCTTTCATCGACGCATTCGGTAGAACCTGCAATGCCGTCAGCGTATGAGCATCGACCGGCGTGCGCTTCTTCGATCCTGACCGATGTCGAGCGCGGACATTGCTCGTGGTGACGGGCCGCGCCCGGCGGAACACTCGATACAGTAGGTGGCGACTTCGCAGGGGAGGTCGGCTGATGAACGCGATGTATGACAGGCCGCATGTCGACTCGGTTCTCAAACGCGCCGGGATGCCGAAGGACCGGCGCAGCGCCATCCTGGATGAGATTCGTTTTCCGATCGACCTGAGCGCTCTGCAGGAATTACTCGCGCCGCTCGGCATCACCCATGACGCGTTGATCAACCGGTTGGGCGGAAGCCCCTGACCGGATCCGGATACCGTCGGCGCATGTCCGAGGGCCCGGGAGGCGTGCTGTTCGACCTGGACGGCACGTTGCTCGATCATGAAGCCGCCGTCCGTAGTGCACTGCTGGCGTGGCTATCCGGTTACATGCTCACTCGCGGTGAGGTCGAGGACCTGATCCCGTTGTGGCTCGAAGTCGAAGAACGGCACTACGCGACTTGGCGGTCCGGTGAGATCAGCTTCCAAGAGCAGCGGCGCCGACGGCTACGCGACTTTCTTCCCGTCGTCGGTGTATCACCGCGCGAGGATCGCTTGGACAGCATCTTCGGCGACTACCTCACCGCCTACGAGCACAACTGGACTGCGTACGACGACGCCCGTCCGGCACTCACGATGGTGGCGAGCGCCGGCCTGCGCGTTGGCGTTCTCACCAACGGACAACGGGAGCAGCAGACGGCCAAGCTGGTTGCCACTGGACTCAGCCATCTGTGCGGCGACATCTTTGCGTCATCAGCCTTGGCGGCAGCCAAACCGGATCCACGCGCATATCTCGCGGCGTGCCGGGGCCTGGGTCTGCCTCCGGCCGAGGTGCTGATGGTGGGCGATCACTACGAGGTCGACGTCGTCGGGGCGCGGGCGGCAGGGTTGCATGCCGTGCATCTCGACCGCAGCGGTCAGGACCGCCGCCCCGAGCCCCATCGGATCACCACGTTGCGAGAGTTGCGGGTCTGAGCGTCGACACATCCGTCTCGGCGGCCGGGCACGGCGTGCGGCTCAGGTGCGGACCCACCGCGCCTCGGCCAGCCCGAAGAGGGCGAAGGCGAAAAGGCCGGCCGCTGCGAGCCCCACGAGAACCGGCCCGAAGGGTTGGTTCACCAGCGTCCTGAACGCTCCGTCCAGTCCAGCGGACTTGCTCGGCTGATAGCGCACCGCGGCGTCGATGACGAGGGCCCCGGCAATAGCGAAGACGGCCCCGCGCGCGCAGTTGCCGACCACCCCGAGGCGGGTCACCGCGGTTCGCGTGGGGCTGCTCAGCTCGTGCATCCGCAACTGTTTCGTGAACTTCTTCCGCACGCCGCTCACTATCATCTCGAGTCCGACAAGCAGCACGATGATGCCGGCCACGGCGACGACGAGCCGTCCGTACCCGTGCTTCATCACCCGTGCCGTCGCGGTTTCCTGCTGCTGGGCCTGACCGGTGCCGTGCATGCCGATGACGAACAGAAACGTGGTGACGGCGAACGCCCCGTAGATGACTCCGCGAACCAGTGACTTGAGGCGCGGGCCTGCCTTCTTGCCGTCTGTGGACGTGCCGAACGCTGCCTCACTCAGCCGCCACAGCGCGTAACAGGCCAGACCGAGGCCGAGCACGATAAGCAGCACCTTGCCGCCATGGTGCTGGGCGATCGTCGCGACGGCGCCCTTCTGGTTTGCCTGTTGCGTCGTATGTCCGCGGGCAATCTGGAGGGCGAGCCACGCGATCAACAGGTACACGAAGGCGCGGGCCGCCAGGCCGATGTGCGCGGCGGCTGCGACGAGCGATCCGCCGGCGGCGCGAGGTCCCCTCATCGCGATAGCTGTCACAGTGCAGCGATACCCAGTCGCACGCGGTGTCAAACCTCCGTGAGAAGTTGCCGCGTCCATCCTGTTGTTTCCGGACGCCGTGCCGGGTAGGCAGGAGGAAATGGCTATCGAGGATTGGCTGCTCACGCGGTCCGAGCGGGCGAATCCGGCAACGGTGCTCGACGACGACGCTGCCGATCCCGACGCGGCCTGGTCCGACGGGAACACGGTGCGTCCGCTGATCCACGGTGCCACCTACTTCCGGGAGCTGCACGCAACGATTGAGCGCACTGGGCCTGGCGACACCATCATGTTCGTCGACTGGCGTGGCGATCCCGATCAGCGGTTGACGGACGACCCGGATGACACCGTGTCCGCCGTGTTGTGCCGTGCCGCGGCACGCGGAGTCGGTGTTTACGGACTGGTGTGGCGATCGCACCTCGATCGTTTCCAGTTCTCCGCACAGGAGAACCGGCACCTCGGTGAGGAGATCGAAGCTGCGGGTGGTTGCTGCCTGCTCGACATGCGCGTGCGTACCGGCGGCTCTCATCATCAGAAGTTCGTCGTCGTACGACATGCCGACCGGCCGGAGTCGGATGTCGCTTACCTGGGAGGCATCGACCTCTGTCACAGCCGTCGTGACGACGCGGCGCACGCGGGAGACATTCAGTCTCAGCCGATGGCAGCGGTGTACGGCCCGCGCCCGCCGTGGCACGACGTGCACATCGCGATCCGGGGACCTGCTGTTGCCGATGTCGAGACGGTCTTCCGCGAGCGATGGGATGACCCGCAACCGCTGAGCCGCAATCCGGTGCACCGCACCGCCGACCGGTTGCGAGCGGACGACACGCGCCGGCCCCTGCCGCCACGCGCTCCGCGGCCCGACGCGGTTGGCGGGCACTCCGTGCAGCTGTTGCGCACCTATCCGCGCCGGCTCGGCGGCTATCCATTCGCGCCGCACGGCGAGCGCAGCATTGCCCGCGGCTACATCAAGGCGTTGCGGCAGGCCAGACACCTGATCTATGTCGAGGACCAGTACCTCTGGTCTCGAGACGTGGCGGTGCAGATCGCAGACGCGTTGCGGGCCAACCCCGAACTGCACCTCATTGCCGTTCTGCCCCACTACCCGGACCAGGACGGGCGGGTGGCGATGCCGCCCAATTTGGTCGGCCGCGCAGCGGCACTGAGCGTGATCACGTCGGCAGCGCCGGGACGGGTCGGCGTCTACGGCATCGAGAACGCGGCGGGGACCCCGATCTATGTGCACGCCAAGGTGTGCGTGATCGACGACATGTGGGCGACGACCGGCTCGGACAATTTCAACCGGCGATCGTGGACGCACGACTCCGAACTCACCGCTGTCGTATGGGACCGCACGTCCGGTCCGAGCTACGCGCAGGAGTTGCGCGTAGCGCTCGCCCGTGAGCACCTCGGCATCACCGACACCGATCCACACAGCCAACCCGAACTCGACGACGCAGGGCGAACGTTCGCGGCGTTCGCCGACAGTGCCGCACAGCTCGAACAGTGGTACGCCGGCGGCCGTCGCGGTCCGCGCCCAGCCGGCCAACTGCGGCCATTGGCGCAGGCCGTGATTCCCTTCCGCACAAGGGTATGGGCGACGCCGCTGTACCGCGTGATGTACGACCCGGACGGGCGGCGGCCTCGAGACCGCTGGCGCAACAAGTTCTGACGCGATCGGCCCTGACTAAGCTCGCGCCATCGCCTCAGGGAGGCCGTCGTGTCTATAGAAGCGCGGGACCGGCCCGTGGCTCGGTTGCTGGTGGCGCACCAGAGCGCCGAGCCCGACGCCTTCGTAGAGACACTTTCGGCAGCTGTCGCCGGAATTGGCGGCCGCGATGTCGTGCTTCTGTTGATCGACTACGCCCACGTCACACTGACGCCGCACCCCGACATGTTGCCGCACGGCAACGAGCCGGAGGTCGCCTCGCTGGACGGGTCCATGGCCGGACGAGCCTTCACCTCTGGAACGACCTTGGCAGCGGAGCGCGAGGACGGGTGGCACGTCTGGGTGCCGGTGAGCGAACAGTCGAATCGACTCGGCGTGCTGGCGATGACATTGCCTCGCTGGGACGAGGAGGTCGAGTTCCTGTGCACCGAACTGGGACTCGCCGCCGCTCCATTGCTCCTGGCCAGCGCGCAATACACCGACCTCCCGCACTTGCTGCGGCGTCGCAAGGACATGGATCTGGCCGCGGAGATGCAATGGTCGTTGCTGCCGCCGCTGTCCTTCGCCGCAGCCGGGGTGACGATCGCGGGCCTGCTCGAACCGGCGTACCAGGTCGGGGGCGACTGTTTCGATTACGCCTTCAACGCCGGCCGCCTCGACTTCGCCGTCCTCGACACCGTGGGCCACGGCTTGGGCAGCGCCGTCCTCTCCGCGCTGCTCGTCGGGGCCTATCGGCACGGCCGTCGCGAGGGCGACAGCCTGCAGCTGCTTGCCTCGCGCATCGACGCTGCCGCGCGAACATTTCCCACACCAAGCGCTTTCGCGACAGCGATACTCGCTCGCCTCGAGGCGGCGACCGGGAAGCTCAGCTGGCTGACGTGCGGTCACCCGCTGCCGATCATCGTTCGCGACGCAACACTGGTGGACATGCTGGTGAAGCCTGGCGTGCCACTGGGGATGGGCGGTCTTGCCCCGGTGGTGGGAGACCTCGTAGAGATGCAGCTGCAGCCCGGCGACGGCGTGTTCATGTACACCGACGGTGTCACCGATTCGGTGATGCCCGATGGCAGCCCGTTCGGCGAGGAAAGGCTTCGTGATCTTCTCGCGCGAGAGCACGGGGCGGGCGCATCACCGCAGGAGGTCGTTCGCCGCCTGCTCCGGACGGCTACCGAGCATTCGGCAACCGGTCTTCGCGACGACGCAACCATGGTCTATGTGCGCTGGGACGGCTGACCCGGTCGTCCGCGCCACGGACTTCGATCCCCGTCTGCGGATCTGCCGCGCCTCCAGATACCGTGCCTCCCGGGTTCGGCCTGACCGTGCCATCGGCTCAGACACCGGGAGACGACGTGCGAATCGACACCGGCGACACCGCCTGGCTTCTGCTGTGCACCGCGCTCGTGCTGTTCATGGCGCCGGGGCTGGCGATCTTCTACGGCGGCATGGTGCGCAGCAAGCACGTGCTGTCGATGCTCGCGCAGAACTTCGCGGTGATCGCGGTGGTCAGCCTCGTGTGGGTGGCCGTCGCGTACTCCCTGGCGTTCGGTGGCGACCGCGCGCTGATCGGTGGCTTGCACTTCGCCGGCTTCGCGCATCCGAATGACGCCGTACCCGGGCTGCACCTGACCGTTCCGCCGCTCGCCTTCGCGGCATTCCAGATGATGTTCGCCGTGGTCACGACGGCGTTGCTCACCGGCGCGGGAGCCGACCGGATGCGGTTCACCGGCTTCCTCGTGTTCGCTGCCCTGTGGGTGGTGATCGTGTACGCACCGCTTGCCCATTGGGTCTTCTCACCGACGGGTTGGCTCGCACGGCAGGGTGTGCTCGACTTCGCCGGCGGCACGGTGGTCGAGATCAACGCCGGCGCATCGGCGCTCGCGCTCGTCATCGTCGTCGGCAGGCGGCGCGGCTGGCCGCACGAAGCGATGATCCCGCACTCGCTGCCGCTGACCCTGCTCGGCGCCGGCATCTTGTGGTTCGGCTGGTTCGGCTTCAACGCCGGTTCCGCACTCGCGGCCGGGCATCTGGCCACTCAAGCGCTCGTGAATACCCACCTCGCGGCGTGCGGCGGCCTACTGGCCTGGGCTCTGCTCGAACGACGCGCGACTGGGCATGCGACCACCCTCGGTGCCGCGTCCGGAGCAGTCTCCGGACTTGTCGCGATAACGCCCGCAGCGGGCTACGTCAACAGTCTCGGGGCAATTGCGATCGGACTGCTCGCGGGCGCCGCCGGGCTCTATGCGATCCGCCTCAAGTTCCGGTACGGCTACGACGACTCGCTCGACGTCGTCGGCGTACACGGCGTGTGCGGCCTCGTGGGGACGCTCGCGGTCGGCGTCTTCGCGACGCGTACCGTCAACCCCGCCGGCTCCGGACTGGTCGACGGAAGCGGGCTGCACCTGCTCGGTGAGCAGGCACTCGGGGTCGTGGTCGCGATCACCTGGGCATTCGTCGTCACGTGGCTGCTGGCGACGGCCGTGGAGAAGACGATCGGCCTTCGTGTCGGGGAAGAGACCGAACTGCGCGGTCTCGACATGGCCGTTCACGCCGAGACCGCGTACGAGCACAGCAACTTCGGCACGCGCAGCTGACAGAGCAGCACGCCTGGCAGGCGGCAGGTTCAGTCGCGGTTGCCGCGCGCGGCCCATACAACAAGGCCGGCAACGAACGCGAACGACAGCAACATCATGAGAGTCATCACGAACCAGTTGCCGGCACCCCAACCGTCATGCCACATCATGCGGACCAGCCCCTTCGGCGTCACGATCAGCGTTCCACGGCTGCCCGTCTGCAACCTCGTTCCTAGGTCCATGCCCAGGCGGGTCTAACGTCCCGAATCCGGCGAGGAGGCGAGCGCGATGGCGTCTGCGGTCGCGTGCGGTGCGCTGAGGTGTGGGCAGTGACCGTCTGCCTTGAGCGTGGTCAGGGTGCTGTTCGGGATGTGCTCGTGCATGTATTGGCCGACGACGCGGGGCGCTATCGCGTCGGTTTCGGACTGAATGATGGCGGTCGGCACCGTGACGAGCGGTAGCGCATATCGGTAGTCGGACTGGAATGTGGCACGGGCGAAGGCGAGTGCGACCCGCGGGTCGACGCGGCAGAAACTGCTGTGCAGTTCGGCGGCCAGTTCCGGTCGATCCGGATTGCCCATGATCACTGGGGCCATACCGTCGGCCCACCGCTGTTGATTGTCATGCAGCGCCGTCACGAGCCCGTCGATCTCCTCCGCACTGAACCCACCGATGTAACCGGTCTGCGGATCGTCGATGTAACGGGGCGACGGGCACAACAGTACGAGCTGACCGAAGCGCGACGGATCCTTGATCGCGGCGAGGACTCCGATCATCGACGCGACGGAGTGCCCGACGAAAACCGCATCACGTAGGTCGAGCTCGTCCATGATCTGGAGGAGGTCGTCCGCGTAGCCGTCCAAACTCGCGTGCCGGGTTTCTTTCCAGGCGGACAGGTCCGAGGCGCCGAACCCCACATGGTCAAACGTGACCACTCGGTGGGTGTGCTCGAAGGCCGGCGTTACGAACCGCCACATCGTCTGGTCACAGCCGTAACCGTGCGAAAAGATGATCGGGCGAGCGCTCGCGACGGAAGCGACGACGTGATTGCGCTGCAGCACCGACGGCACGGGAAAATGCTACTCACGGCTGGTCACCGTATGAATCGGAACAGCGCGTGGTCCGGCGGTGCTGCCGGTGAGGCGATCCGCAGCCGATGGACACCGATCCCGGCGAATGGCTCGGTGTCGAGTGCATCGAAGTCGACCTCGTCGAACCCGTTTCTTTCGAAGCGGCGTCTGATGTGCGTGGTCCGGTCCGGGGGGCGACGGTGCCGAGTCCAGATCACCGTCGCACCGACGACACACAGCGTGGCTGCCGCGTCGACAGTCCGGTCGATGTCGGCGTCGCTGAGATTGCCGAAGATTCCGCACAGGAGCAGCACGTGTGCCGGCAGAGCGTCGGCGAAGGACGCCACCTCTGCCGCGTCGGCCTTGCGAACGTCCACCTGTGGCAGGTGGGCTTCGACGGCGCGGCGGTGTGCGGCCGCGACGTTGTGCGGATCGAGTTCGACCAGCGTCGCCGTCACGTCGTGGCGGCGCGGATGGCGAGCCAGCACTTCGATCACGTCATTCCCTTGCCCGGCGCACAGGCTGATCAGGCTGAGCGGACCCTTCGGTGCGTGCGCGATGGCTCGCTCGACGTGCTCCTGCACTCTGCGCAGGCGGGCTGTCAGCGCCGACCGGGGATCCGCGTAGGGGGCATGCCACTCGACCCAGTCCGTCACACGGCCAGCATCACCGAAGCCACCGACATCCCCGGCCCCCTCGCGTTTGACCACTTCAGTGAACGGGCTTACGTTGCCGTCGTGCCGCCGCTGGACGCCCGCCCACGGGGAGGCTGAACCATGGCGACTTCATCACAGACGACGTTGTCGCCCCGATTCCCGCACGTCGCCGCGCGGGCCGGGCATTACGAAAGCATCTACCTCACCGCGAGCGATCCCGTCGAGCCTGTTGCCGTCTGGATCCGCTACACGGTTCACCAACCACCGGGCGGGGTCGCGACTGGATCGATCTGGTTCACCCTCTTCGAACCCGGCGGCCCGACCGCAGTGAAGATCACCGGCGACGCACCGAGCACGGACGAGCCCACGGTCGACGGAGCACGACTGATCGTCATGGGCGAACACGGAGCCGTGCGCCGCGACGGCGCCTACGGCGAGATCTCCGGGCACGGCGTGAGCGCCTCCTGGAAGCTGCAGTTCGAGCCGACCGACGCCGAGCTGCGGCACCTGCCCTACCCCTGGATGTACCGCTCTCCCGTGCCACGAACGAAGTCGACGAGTCCGTACCCGTCGATGCTCGTCCGCGGGACTGTCACCCTCGCGGGTCGAACCCTGAGCCTCGACGGCTGGCCGGGCATGCTCGGCCACAACTGGGGGGCCGAACATGCCCATCGCTGGATCTGGCTGCGCGGCGCGTCGTTCACCGAGCATCCCGATGCGTGGCTCGACGTCGTCATCGGCCGGATCAAGCTCGGACCGGTTCTCCTGCCGTGGATCGCCAACGGAGTGTTCGCCCCGGACGGCGCAGCCGGCGTGCGTCACCGCATAGGTGGAATGGGGAACCGAGCCACCGTGCGGGAACGTAGTGACGGATGCGACCTCGTCCTCCCAGGGCACGGCGTTTCGGTCAGCGCGCGGGTTTCCGCGCCGATCGCCGCGAGCGTGGGCTGGCAGTACGCGGACCCGACCGGCGGACGGCACCAGGTGCGCAACTGTTCGGTGGCGGGGCTAGCGCTGAGCGTCTGGCATCGGAAGAGGGCTGGTGGCGACAGCCGTCAACACCTCGTCACACCGCACGGCGGCGTATACGAACTCGGCAGAATCGACTTCGACCCCGCAGTCGTGATGCAGCCCTATTCGGACGGGTGACCCGCGCGCAGGCGGCACCCCTGAACCGACTCTCGTGACCATGCCGCGCACGGCTGGTCAGGATTGGCCGGCATCGAGTCGCCGCCGCATGTGCAGCACCAGCTGCTCGAGGCCACGCATCGGGCGCACCATCACCGTGAAGCTGCTCAGCTTGTCGTCGTTGTTCCACTGCAGCATGTCGACGCCGTGCACGAGGACGCCGTCGAGGTCTGCCTCGAACTCGAGTACCGCGCTGGACTCGTCATGCCACTGGTGGGTGTAGCGCAATGTCGGGCCCAACACGTCGAGCGCGGCGGCGAGATAGACGGCGGTGATCGCCTTGCCCTCCTGTGGAGCGAAGACGGCCGGAGACCGGAACACCACGTCGTCGGCCAAGAGATCGTCGAGGAGCCCAGCGTCCTTCGCATCGACGACGCGGTGCCAAGCGCGAACTGCGGCAGGTTGGTCGGACATGACGCGCTCCCTCGTGATCGCCGTAGACGCCAGCGTGGCATCGCTGATCCGCAGTCACCGCGTCCCGGACGGAGCTGGCTGCGGGCTGACCTCGGACGGGGCCGCACTGCGCGGTTTCCGGACGAGGTAGAGCACGAGGAAGCCGGCGCAGACCCCCACTGCCCCGGCCGTCGCAAGGGTGCCCTGCACACCCGCGACGGCTGCAGCGTGGATGCCGTCGCTCGCGGCGCGCCGGGCAGCCGCGGGAGCGCGGTGGATCAACTCGGCGCCGCGTCCGCCCGCGACGGCGCGCGCCACGCCGGCGGACGCGGGCACGCCGCGGTCGGCTAGCACCGCCTGGGCGCGTGCAGTGAACACGCTGCCCAGCGCGGCGATACCGAACGCGAAGCCCAGCTGCCGTGCCGTGTTGACGGCCCCGGCGGCCATGCCGCCCCGCTGCGGGGGGACTGCCGACATCGCTGCCGAACCGAGGGTGGGCGTAGCCAGACCGACGCCGATGCCGATCACAAGGAATCCGGGTGCGAGCGCGGTCCAGGTGGCGGTGCCATGCGTGAGCAGAGCACCGATGAGGCCGCCCGCGCCGATGAAGAGCAGGCCGATGCCGATGATGCGCCCCGAGTTGTCGCCGTGCAGGAAGCGCCCGATGGACGCGGACACGATGAATGCCATCGCCGACATCGGTAGGCCGACGAGACCGGACTCGATCGGGCTCATGCCCAGCACGGACTGCAGCCAGATCGACACGTAGGTGAAGGCGGCGAACGCGGCGAAGGTCAGCAGGACGCCGGCGATCAGGACACCGACGAACGAGCGGCGCTTCATCAGCTCGAGGTCGAGCATCGCGTGTTCCGTTCGGCGCTCGATCGCGATGAACACGGCAACAAGAACGGCGCAGGCGCCGAGCATGAACCAGGTGACGCCGTTGGACCAACCGTCGTCGTTCGCGCGGATCATCGCGTACGTTGCCGCGCCTGCCGCCGCGGAGAAGGTGAACATGCCCCAGATATCGATCCGCGCCTTGAGCGGATCGTGGACGTCCTTCAGCGTCCGGACACACAGCAGGATGGCGATCACACTGACCGGCAGGTTGACGAAGAAGATCCACCGCCACGACAGGCCCTGGGTGAGCAGGCCACCAATGATCGGACCGATGGCTGCCGATGCCCCCGCAACCGCGCCCCACATGCCGTAGGCGGTGCCTCGGTCGCGTCCGGTGTAGTTGCTGTTGAGCAGGGCGAACGTCGTCGCGAACATCGCTGCGGCACCCACCCCCTGCACCGCCCGAGCCGCGACGAGCACGCCGGAGTTCGGCGAGACACCACAGACGAACGAGGACGCCGCGAAAAGCGCGAGACCGGCGATGTAGGCCTTGCGGTGCCCCACTCGGTCGGCGATCGTGCCCGTGCCCAGCACCAACGCCGCGAGGGTCAGCGCGTACGCGTCGACGACCCACTGCAGCGAGGCGAACGAGGCGTGCAGATCGATCACCATCCGCGGCAGCGCGGTGTTCACGATCGTCACGTCGATCAACAGCATGAATGTGCCGAGGCACACCGTGATCAGCGGCAGCCACTTGCGCATGAGTCGTCCCCCACGGTCGGATCGAGCTGTCGATTCGAGTCTGCACCCGTCCACCGACAGCGTGCCCATGGCCGGGCGAATTTCCGGTGGTACAAGAACGGCCCGAGGTACTTGCGTCAGGGGCGGCACGAGATCACCATGGCCTGCGGTGATCACGGCCTACCAGCGGAGGATCCATGCACATCAAGACTGCCGACGTCGTGCTGTTCTTGCATATCGGGGTCGCGGTCGCGGCATTCGCCGTCGCTGCGGTACTTCTGGTCGGACTGTCGCAAATGCGCAAGGCAGAGAACGTCTCGGTGTTGCGGTCGTGGGCACGAGTCGCGCATCGAGCCGAGCCGATGTTCCCGGTGCTCGTTCTCATCCTGATCGTCCTGGGCGCCTGGCTGATCCACCTGTCGGGTGGGCAGTTCAGCTGGAGCGACGGCTGGGTGCTCACCGCAGTCGTGGGGCTTGTGCTCATGGAGGCCTATGGCGGCATGGTGCTGGCACCCGCGGGCAAGAAGCTGCACGAGACCGTCGAGGCGGAGCCCGACGGGCCGATTACGCAGGAGATCCGCGCGATGGTCGTGAACCGGCTCGTCTGGGCCGGCGCGTACGGCAACACCGGGGTGGCCCTCGGCATCCTGTTCACCATGCCGACGAAGCCCGCCGGTGCGTGGTCCATCACGATCGTGGCCGTCGCCGGGATCGCCGCGACCGCCCTCGGGCTGCAGCTGGCGAGCGCAGGCGAGCGGCGCTCCGCCCCCGCCGTCTCGGCGTCGCACTTACCCGGCTGATCCTCGAGCGCCGAAGGCGCAAACTGTCGCACCCCTGTGCCACCGTCGGGGTGGGAGAGCGGAGGACGCCATGACGGAGGCGCAGTGGATCAGATCGCACGTCGAGCGGTTGCTGCAGGCCGAATGGGACACCTGCCGCGTGATCGAGGACGACGACGGCGATTACCCGTTCCGGGGTGAGACGTCGGCCTGTTGGGTGTCGATCGTCGACTCCACGCCCGTCATGGTGCGGGTGTTCGCACATGCGGCGCACGGCATCAAGCCCTCGGCCAAGGTGTACGCCGAGTTGAACGACATCCAGTCCCGGGCACTCTCGGCCGCCGTCTCCTGGAGCGGTGGCGTGGTCCTCGTCACGCAGACGATCAGCCCCATCGGGTTGACCCAACCAGTACTGGCGCAGGCGATGCGCGCCGTCATGGGAGTCGCTGACGACGTGGGCACGCTGATCGCCAGTTCGTTCGGCGGGTCCACGCCGTACCAGGCGCAGATCACCACTGATGAGGAGGTCGGCGGCGGTACGACGTGATTCGGTAGCAGCGTCGGCGCTCGTCACGCCGAGAGCGAACCCCCGCGCGGATTCGCCCATCCTTCGGCAAGCTGGGCTGCATGCGACTCCTCGTGCTGGGCGGAACGCGCTTCGTCGGGCGGGCCGTGGTTGCCGACGCGCTCGCGCGTGGCTGGGATGTCACGGCGCTGCACCGGGGAATCACCGGCGCGCCGGCCGACGGCGCAAACCAGCTGCTGGCCGATCGCTGCGATCCACTGGCCCTTGCCGAGGCGCTCGGTGGCGCGTCGTGGGACGCGGTCGTAGACACCTGGTCCGGCGCTCCGGCCGCCGCGCGCACCGCCGCCCAACTCTTGCGCGGCCACGCCCGGAAATACGGCTACGTGTCGAGCTGCTCGGTGTACGAGTGGGGCGCACACGTCGACGAGAAGTCGCCGGTGGTCGACGGCGACCCCGGTGCCGTCACCGGTGACTATGCCGCGATAAAGCGCGGGGCCGAACTCGCGGTCCTCGAATCTTTTCCTGACGCACTGCTGGGCCGCGCCGGAGTGATCCTCGGACCGTACGAGGACGTCGGCCGCCTGCCGTGGTGGCTCGACCGGATCGCCCGGGGCGGACGGGTAGTCGCACCCGGGCGGCCTGCCCGGCCGCTGCAATACGTCGACGCACGCGACCTGGCGGCCTGGCTTCTCGACGGGCTCGCCGACGGTTTGCGCGGAGCCGTCGACGTCGTCGGCCCGAGCGGCCACACCACCACTCAGGGGTTGCTCGAGGCGTGCCGCGCCGCGACGGGGTCCGATGCCGAGTTCGTCTGGATCGACGAGGGCGACCTTGCTGCCGCCGGCGCGCAGCCCTGGACGCAGCTGCCCTGCTGGGTTCCCGAGGCGGGCGAGTTCGCCGGGTTTCTCGAGGGCGACACCAGTCGGGCCGCCGCGACAGGCCTGCGCTGCCGCCCGGTGCAGGACACCGTCCTCGACACCTGGCTCTGGCTGCAGCGCGCTGGAATGCCGGCGCAACGGCCCGATCGCGACCCCGTCGGCCTACCCGCGGACCTGGAACGCACCCTGCTCGCGGACGCCCGATCGGCGTAGGCGGGGTCGCAGCGGTGCGGGCAGCAACCGCGCTCCAGGCGCCTGCCGTGTCGTAACGTCAACGCATGACCACCCGCATCACGCACTGGATCGACGGCCGGCCTGTCTCGGGCACGAGCGGGCGCGCCGGCGCCGTGTTCAACCCGGCTACCGGCGAGCAGACGGGCGAGGTCGAACTCGCCTCCGCCGCCGACGTCAACCGCGCCGTAGCCAGCGCCGTCGCCGTCGCCGGCGAGTGGCGCTCGGCATCGCTGTCGCGGCGCTCCGCCGTCCTGTTCGCCTTTCGCGAACTGCTCCACGAGCACGCCGACGAGTTGAGCGCGATCGTCACGGCCGAGCACGGCAAGGTGCTCGCCGATTCCGGTGGCGAGGTCGCCCGCGGGCTCGAGAACGTTGAGTTCGCCTGCGGTGTCCCCCACCTGATGAAGGGCGGTTTCAGCGAACAGGCCGCCACCGGCGTCGACGTGTATTCGATCCGGCAACCGCTCGGGGTCGTCGCCGGAATCACGCCGTTCAATTTCCCGGTGATGGTGCCGCTGTGGATGGCCGCCAACGCGATTGCGTGCGGCAACGCCTTCGTCCTCAAACCGAGCGAGAAGGACCCGTCCGCATCGCTGTTCCTCGCTCAGCTCTGGAAACGCGCCGGACTGCCCGACGGTGTGTTCTCGGTGGTGCAGGGCGACAAGGAGGCAGTCGACGCCATCCTCGACCACGCGGATATCGCCGCGGTGAGCTTCGTCGGCTCGACACCCATCGCCCGCTACATCTACGAGCGGGGAACGGCACAGGGCAAGCGCGTGCAGGCGCTGGGCGGCGCCAAGAACCACATGGTGGTACTGCCGGATGCCGATCTCGACCTCGCGGCCGATGCCGCGGTGTCGGCTGCCTACGGCGCGGCCGGTGAGCGCTGTATGGCGATCTCTGTCGCGGTGGCCGTCGGCGATGTCGGCGACAGCCTCGTCGAGGCAATCTCGGCGCGGCTGCCGAAGCTGCGCATCGGCAACGGTGCCGACCCGGACTCGGAGATGGGGCCGCTGATCACCCGCGAACACCGAGACCGCGTCGCCGGCTACATCGGCGAGGGGGCATCTGCCGGCGCGCAGGTCGTGGTCGACGGCCGCGAGGCGGAGGTTCCCGCCGACGGATTCTTCCTCGGCACGACGCTGCTCGACCACGTCACGCCCGAGATGGCGGTGTACACCGACGAGATCTTCGGCCCGGTGCTCTGCGTCGTGCGCGCCGGCACCTACGAAGAAGCCATCACTCTCATCAACGCCAACCCGTACGCGAACGGCACCGCGATCTTCACCCGCGACGGCGGGGCGGCCCGGCAGTTCCAGTTCGACGTCGAGGTCGGCATGGTGGGCATCAACGTCCCCATCCCGGTACCTGTCGCGTACTACTCCTTCGGCGGCTGGAGGGGATCGCTGTTCGGCGATACCCACATGTACGGGCCCGAGGGCGTCAATTTCTACACGCGCGGCAAGGTCGTCACCTCGCGCTGGCCCGACCCGTCGACGTCGACGGTCGACCTGGGCTTCCCGCGCACCCGCTGACCAGGCCGAGGGGCACGCGCCGCTCGAGGTGAGCATGATCGCGCAGCCAACTAGACTCGCCCTGGCACGGCTCGGCGCCGTCGGACACCCCCGGAGGCAGAGCCTTGGCAGACTCCCCGTTGCGGATCGCCCTCACGTCCTATCGCAGCAAGCCGCATTGCGGCGGTCAGGGCATCTACGTACGGCAGATGTCACGGGCGCTCACCGCGTTGGGTCACCGCGTCGAGGTCTTCTCGGGCCCGCCGTATCCCGAACTCGACGACGATGTCGCACTGACGCAGGTCCCCAGCCTGGATCTGTACGCCGAGCCTGATCCCTTCCGCATCCCGCGGCTGCACGAGTTCCGCGACAGCACCGACGTCCTCGAGTTCGCGATCATGTGCAGCGCGGGCTTCCCCGAGCCGCGCACGTTCAGCCGCCGCGTCGTGCCGCTGCTCGCCGCTCGTGCCGACGAGTTCGACGTCGTGCACGACAACCAGACGCTGGCGCCGGCCCTGCTCGCGCTCCCCAGGGCCGGCCTGCCGCTCGTCGGCACGATTCATCACCCGATCTCCGTGGATCGCCGGATAGACATCGCCGCCGCCGGGCTGCGCAAGAAGCCGGCCCTGTGGCGGTGGTACGGCTTCGTCCGCACCCAGGCCCGGGTGGCTCGCCGCATCCAGCTCCTGGTCACGCCATCGCAGAACAGCGCGCTCGATTCCATCAGGGATTTCGGCGTGACGCGCGACCAGCTCGCCGTCGTGCCGATCGGCGTCGACACCGACCAGTTCCGCCCGCGTGGCCCGCGGGTGCCGGGCCGCATCGTCGCGATGTGCAGCGCGGACGTACCTCTCAAGGGCCTGAGCGTGCTGCTTCGCGCGGTCGCCGAGTTGCCGCCGGAACTCGATGCACTGCTGACGGTAGTGACGAAGCCTGCGCCCGGAGGCCCGACCGAGAAGCTGGTTGCCGATCTCGGAATCGCCCATCGCGTGCAGTTCGTGTCGGGTCTCGGCGACACCGAGATCGCCGAACTGATGGCATCGGCCGAGGTCGCGGTGGTTCCCTCGCTCTACGAGGGGTTCTCCCTGCCGGCCGTCGAGGCCATGGCGTCGGGCACGCCGCTCGTCGCCAGTGACACATCTGCCCTGCCGGAGGTCGTCGGCCGCGACGGCAGCTGTGGCGTCCTGGTGCCGCCGGGAGACCCGGCTGCTCTCGCCGCGGCGATCGACGAACTGCTGCGCGACCCGGCCCGACGTGCTGCGATCGGGGTTGCCGCACGCGCACGGGCAGAGGAGCGGTTCAGCTGGATGGCCACCGCCGCGGCCACGGCGCAGGTGTACCGCCGCGCGATCGCGATGCACCACGAGCGCCAGGTAGCACCGGCGGGGCGCCCGTGCTGACCATCGACTACGACCGCTTCCAGGTGAATGAGGGCGACACCTTCCTCGACCTCGGATGTGGGGCCGGGCGGCACACCTTCGAGGCGCTGCGCCGAGGCGCGAACGTCGTGGCCCTCGATCAGAACGCCGACGACCTGCGCGACGTCGAGGAGATGGTGGCCGCGATGGCCGAGGCGGGCGAGATCAAGCCGCCCGACGGTCCTGTGACGCTGATTGGTGACGCACTTGCGCTGCCGTTCGCGGACGGGCATTTCGACCGCGTGCTCGCCTCCGAGATCCTCGAACACATACCGGACGACGCTGCAGCCATCACCGAGATCGCGCGGGTCACCAAGCCAGGTGGTCTCGTCGCCATCACGGTGCCGCGACGTTGGACCGAGCAGATCTGCTGGCTGCTCTCGGACGCCTATCACGAAGTGGAGGGCGGCCACGTCCGCATCTATCGCGGCCGCGACCTGCTCACGACCCTCCAGGCAAGCGGCCTGGAGCCGATCGGCCGGGCCCACGCGCACGCACTGCACTCGCCGTACTGGTGGCTCAAGTGTGCCGTCGGCGTCGACAACGAGAACGCGCTGACTCGGGCGTACCACAAGGTCCTGGTCTGGGACATGATGAAGCGGCCCCGCCTGACGGTCACCGCCGAACGGCTGCTCAATCCGGTTCTCGGCAAGAGCCTCGTCCTGTACCTGCGCAAGCCGTGAGCGCGCTCGAACTCCCGGGAATCATGTCCGCGGCGCAGCTGCGCGACACGGCGACGTTCGTCGCGTCGTTGCAGCACGCAGACGGGCTGATCCCGTGGTTCGAGGGCCATTACGGCGATCCGTGGAACCACGCCGAGGGTGCGATGGCGCTGACGGTGTGCGGTTTGCTCGACGAAGCGCGGCACGCATTCGAGTGGAGTGCCGAACACCAGGCCGCCGACGGTAGCTGGCCGATGGAAACGGTTGGCGCCACCGTCACCGAGGCAAGCATCGACACCAACCAGGTGGCCTACATCGCGGTCGCGGTATGGCACCACTGGCTCATCACCGGCGACATCACGCTCGTCCACCGCATGTGGCCAGTAGTGCGTCGTGCCATCGAGCTTGTGGTCGAGCTGCAGCTGCCGGGGGGGCCGATCTGCTGGTCCCGCGACGCTGCGGGAAGCGTCAACGAGGGGGCTCTCCTGACTGGCAGCGCGAGCATCGTGACGTCGCTGCGCGCTGCGATGGCGCTTGCCGATCTCGTCGACGATCCGCAGCCGGACTGGGAGCTCGCGGCGGCCCGGGTGGCGCACGCCGTCGCCCGCCACCCCGACGTGTTCATCGACAAGAGCAACTTTGCGATGGACTGGTACTACCCGGTGCTGGGTGGCGCGGTGCAGGGTGCAGCCGGATTGGCCCTGCTCGACAACCGCTGGGACGAGTTCGTCGTCGCCGGCCGCGGCTGCCGGTGTGTCAGCGACCGTCCGTGGATCACTGCTGCGGAATCGGCGGAACTGGCCATCGCGCTCGACGCCGTGGGCGACCGCGCTCGCGCTGTGCAGCTGATGGCAGACCTGCAGTTCCTGCGAGCGGGACGCGGCTACTGGACAGGGTGGGTCTTCCCCGAGGACACCCTCTGGCCGCGGGAGCAGAGCTCGTGGACGGCAGCGGCGATCATCCTCGCCGCCGACGCACTGTCCGATCACTCCCCCGCCAGCGGCCTGTTCCGGGGCGAGAACCTGCCGCGACTGCTCACCATCGACGACTGCGATCGCACCTGCTTCGCGCTCAGCGCCGGCCCGACATGAGCGATCCGCTGGCCATCGCGAACGCGACGAAGGGCTTCCTTCCCGACGATGAAGCCTCCGCTCTGCGCACCGCCGCCGCGAGCGCCCGCCCCGGGTTGTGGCTCGAGATCGGTACCTACTGCGGGAAGTCCACGGTGCACCTAGGAGGTGTCGCCCGCGATCGAGGCGCGCAGCTAGTGACGCTCGACCACCATCGCGGGTCGGAGGAGAACCAGCCGGGGTGGGAATGGCACGACCCAGAACTGGTCGACCCGCACACCGGGCGTCTCGATACCCTGCCGTCGCTTCGCCGCACCCTCTACGACGCCGGGCTCGACGATGTCGTCTCGGTGCTCGTCGCCACGACGCAACAGGTCGCACGCTGGTGGGGCAGCCCGCTCGAATTCCTCTTTCTCGACGGCAATCACACCGACGATGTCGCGCAACACGACTACGCGGCGTTTGCGCCGCACATCGTCGAGGGCGGCCTGCTCGCAGTGCACGACGTGTTCCCGGACCCGGCCGACGGAGGTCAGGCTCCGTGGCACGTGGTGCAGCGCGCCCTGGCAGAAGGCACATTCAGGCCGGTCAGCGAGCACGGTTCCCTGCGGCTGTTGCAGCGCACCGCGGGCCGGGGCGGGGCAGGTCCGCAGCTATAGTTTTGCCCAGCATGCTTTCTCGACGCAGGGACTGACAATGACCGGCTCTCCGGCGGGTGACGACAGCTCCGCACGATCAGGCCCCACCGAGCAGTCCAGCGCCGATACCGCCGATCTACACGCAAGCCTCGCCGATCTCGCCGGGCTCGTCGCGGGCACGATGCCCATCGAGCAGGTGTTGGCCCAGGTGGCCACATTCGCTGCCAAGGCGATTCCTGGTGCCGACGGCGCGGGCGTCACCCTGCTTCGGGTGGAAGGAACGACAAGTCACGTCGAAGCACTGGCCGCCAGTCATCCGTTCGTCGCCCAGATCGACGAGATCCAGTACGTCACGCTGAACGAGGGCCCCTGCGTCACAGCCGCGCTCGAACGCAGAACGGTTCTGTCCGGATCGCTCGGCGGCGAGAAGATGTGGCCGCGATTCGGCCCGCGGGTCGGGCGGCTGGGCGTGCACAGCGCGTTGTCGTTGCCGCTCCTGCTGTCCGATCATGTCGTCGGTGCGATCAATGTGTACGCGCACGAGAAGGACGTCTTCGACTCCCACGCAGTCGAGTTCGGTGAGCTGTTCGCCGCACCGGCCGCTGTCGCCGTGCACAACGCGCAGGTGCTGGCGAGTGCCACGCGGCTGGCCACGCAGCTGCAATCGGCACTGTCCACTCGTCCAGTAATCGATCAGGCCATCGGGCTGCTGCGCGCCCGCACCGGCGCAACCACGGACGAGGCATTCGCGCGGCTGCGTCAGATGAGCCAGACCGAGCACGTCAAGCTCGCCGACATCGCTCAGCGCCTCATCGACGAGGCAGTGCGGCGGGCCCGGGCTCGCCAGCGCGACAGCTGAGGCGAGCTCAGTTTGCCCGTGCGGGCAGGGACTTCCGGGGCCTCGGCAGGTGTACCGTCAGGAGTGCTGGGACTCTCAGCCCGTTCGGGCCTGACGTCAGCCGCCCGCCGCTGACTCGACGAGCACATGCTCACGCCGAACCACCGACGAACCTTCTTTGCCGCCAGGTCGGTCACCGGCTTCTGGCCCGGGACGACATGAGCCTGTCCACCACCAACGCACGGCGTAGCCCACCGCCGAATACCCTCGAGCGCCCTGCCGACCGAGGCAGTGACTACGCCCGGCTATGCCGCGAGGTGCGCTCGGCCGGACTGCTCCGCCGCAGGCCCGGGGCATATGCGCTTCAATTCGCGGCCACCCTCGCGCTGCTGGGATCGACAATCCTGGCGATCGTGTTGCTCGGGAACTCATGGTTCCAGCTGATCGCTGCCCTCGTTCTCGGAATCGCCTTCACCCAGGCGGCGTTCCTCGGTCATGACGGCGGACACCAGCAGGTGTTCGCGACGCGCCGTGCAAACGATCTCCTGGGTCAGTTGATGGGCAACGTGCTCGTGGGGCTGAGCTTCGGGTGGTGGGTCGCCAAGCACAACCGGCACCACGCGAATCCGAACAAGGAAGCACACGATCCCGATATCGGCGACGGCGTGCTCGCCTTCACGACCCAACAGGTCGCCGCGAGGACGGGCGCGTTGGGCCGGAGCATCACCCGGTGGCAGGCATGGTTGTTCTTCCCGCTGCTCACCTTCGAGGGACTCAACCTGCACGTCGCGAGCGTGCGATCGCTGCTGCCAGGCGCCGACCGCAGTGCGCGCGGTGGTCGCCGCACCTCAGAGGCGATGCTGCTGATGCTGCATGCCGTGGTGTACGTCGGAGGCCTGCTGCTGGTGATGTCCCCGTTGAAGGCACTCGCCTTCGCTGCGGTGAATCAAGCTGCCTTCGGCATGTACATGGGGTGTTCATTCGCCCCGAACCACAAAGGCATGCCGACCATCCCTCCCGACCAGAACCTGGATCACCTTCGGCGCCAGGTCCTGACCTCCCGAAACGTGCGGGGTGGCCTCGTCACTGACGTCGTGCTCGGTGGCCTGAATTACCAGATCGAGCACCACCTGTTCCCCAATATGCCGCGATATGCCCTGCGCCGGGCGCAGCCGATCGTGCGCAGATACTGCTCGGGCCTGGGCATTCCCTACGTCGAGACCTCGCTCGTCGGGTCCTACGCCGTCGTTCTTCGCTACCTGGACGACCTGGGTGCCCCGCTGCGTGCCCTCCGCGGCATGGAACGCGACGCCGCCGAACGCGCGTAGACTGGTGCTATCCCACGCGCGCTTGTGGATCGACGCGCTCTCTGCCGCAGTCGCCCGGTGTGCCGGCGTTCCGGTGCGGAACATTTCTGAGCGAACGACCGGCGGATTCTCGTCGGAGCCGCTCAATCGAAAGGCGCGTGCATAGTTACCCGTTTCGGTTTCGTCAGCACCTTTCCCCCGACCCAATGCGGGTTGGCCACCTTCGCCGAGTCGCTGCGTACCGCGCTGGTCAGGCCCGGTTCGGACGAGGGGCCGGTCATCCGCCTCGTCGAGCAGCGCGAGCCACGGCCTGTCGACCACGTCGTCGCCCAGTGGATGGCAGGCGACGACGCAAGCATGGGTTCTGCCCTCGGGCACCTGAACCGCTGTTCCGTGGCCATCCTGCAGCACGAGTACGGCGTATTCGGAGGGCCCGACGGTGACGAGGTCCTCGATCTCATGGACGGCCTCACCATCCCCTGCATCGTGGTGCTGCACACCGTTCTGACGGCACCGACCACGCATCAGCGCGAGGTGCTCGAAGCCGTGGTCGACAAGGCCGCGGCCGTCGTCGTGATGACCGCGACCGCACGCGATCGGCTCGTTGCCGGCTATGCCGTCGACATCGCCAAGCTGAGCATCATCGCGCACGGCGCGCCGCCGATCGCACCCTCGATCCGCACGGCGTCGCCCGTCTTCCGCACCGGTCAGCCGACAATCCTCACCTGGGGTCTGCTCGGGCCGGGCAAGGGCATCGAGTGGGGCATCGAGGCGATGGCCATGTTGCGCGACCTGTCGCCGATGCCCCGCTACGTGGTGGCCGGTCAGACCCATCCCAAGGTTCTGCTTCGCGAGGGCGAGGCGTACCGCAACGCCCTTCGCGACCGGGTTCGCACGCTCGGCCTGGCTGACGCCGTGACGTTCGAGGGGCATTACCGGGACTCGGCCGCCCTCTCGCGTCTGGTCAGCTCGGCTGACGTCGTGTTGCTGCCGTACGACTCAACCGATCAGGTGACATCAGGGGTCCTGATCGAAGCGGTCGCGGCGGGCAAGCCTGTCGTGGCAACCGGATTCCCGCACGCGACGGAATTGCTCAGCGACGGTGCCGGCCTGATCGTCGCGCACGGCGATCCGACGGCAATCGCAGCCGCGCTGCGCAGCGTCCTCACCAGTGGTGCGCTGGCGGCGAACATGGCTGGTATCGCGGCGGCATCCGCTCCTCGACTGCTGTGGCCCGCCATCGCCGAGCAATACCGGACGCTGGCCGCACGCCTGGTTCGCGAGCGGGTTGCTGCGTGAACGCCGCCGGTGAATGCCCGGCTCCGGTCTTCGACCATCTCGCCCGGCTCACTGACGGCCGCGGAATCTTCGAACACGCTCTGCTGTCCACGCCGCGGCCCGAACACGGCTACTGCGTCGACGACGTAGCCCGCGGACTCATCGTTGTCTGTCGCGAGCCGAGGCCCGATCAGCGATTGCGCGAACTCTCGCACGTGTATCTCGACTTCGTCGTCGGCGCACTCGATCCCCTCGGCACGTGTCACAACCGGATGGGCGTCGACGGAACATGGCGCGACATTGCCTCGACGGGCGACTGGTGGGGTCGAGCCATTTGGGCGTTGGGCGTCGCAGCGGTGCACGCGCACACCGCTGGCATGAGGGCGCGGGCACTCGTCGGTTTTCGGATCGCCGCCGAACAGCGATCGCCACATGTGAAGGCGATGGTCTTCGCGGCGATCGGCGCGGCCGAAATCCTGTCGGCAAGACCGGCCGACCCGACCGCACGGGCGCTCGCCGCTGACGCCATTCGCGCGATCGGCCCGCCCGGGTCGGATACGGCCTGGCCGTGGCCCGAGCCGCGATTGACGTACGGGAACGGCGCTCTCGCCGAGGCACTGATCGTGAGCGGCGCAGCGATCGGCGACGGCCGGGCGTCGGGCCGGGGGCTCGAGCTGCTCGAGTTCCTGATGCGGATCGAGACGCGCGACGGGCACCTGTCCGTAACACCTGTCGGCGGGCGCGGACGCGACGACATCGGGCCTCGCTTCGACCAGCAACCGATTGAGGTCGCCGCGATCGCTGACGCGTGCGCCAGTGCCTATCGGCTGACCCAGGACACCGACTTCCTCGACGGTATCCGGCTGGCCTGGCAGTGGTTCCTCGGCAACAACGACAGCGGGACACGGATGTTCGAACCGGCAACCGGCGGCGGCTACGACGGCCTTGAGGTCGACGGCCGCAACATGAACCAGGGCGCCGAATCGACCTTGGCGATGCTGTCGACGGCGCAACAAACGCGCTCCGTGCACGGCATGTCGTGACAAAGCCGCTGATGCGGCTGGTGCCCGCCTCTCTACACCCGGACCCCTCTCGAGTCATTGCCCGGCTCTTCCTTCCCGGCGAGGAGCTCCGGATGACGCAGTCGCGTGCCGGGCAGGTCGTCGACCGCGTCATGTCCCTCGACGAAGACGAGGTCGAGAGCCTCGCCAGCAGCCTGCTGACCGACTTCTCATCGCGCCATCGCCACTATGAGCAGCTGCTCATCCGCCATGCGTCGATCGTCGGGGCCCACCTCGACGAAGCGCCCCAGCTGTCCAAGGCGCGCGAGCTGGTGCTCGGTGCGACGTTCACCGCTGAGTATTCGACGGAGGCGGCCGCGCTGTGCAACCCCAGTGCCGTCTTGCATCCGGATCAGACCCAGCTCAAGCGTGGCCAGGCTCGGGTCGCGATCAGCCTTCGCGGCATCGGCGAAGGGCACATCTCGTCGATCTCCTTCTGCACGGCCGTGGTCGGTCCGGGTGAGCAGTTCACCTTCGACGAGCGGCCGTTGCCCGTGACCACCGGCAACGTGACCCCTGCGCGGTGGCGCCGGGCGCACCTGCGCGCAGTACTCGCCGAGTCGGGCACACTCGACGAGCTTCGTACCGCCGTCCTGCGGCTGCTGCCGGCGAGCTTCGACGCGGCCGATCTCGAACGTGCGCTCGCCGAGGTTCACCATGATCTACTGGTGCGCCCGGGAGCGATGGCGACGGTCCAACTGCTGCGCACGCTCGTCGCGTCCACGTATCAAGTGGACTTCGACGACGATGTGGCGCTTGCGCAACGGGTCCTCATGCCCACAGCGGCCGAGGAGCGAAACGGTATGGAGGATGCCCGCTTCACGCGATTCGTCGGCGACGACGGTGCCGTCGAATACCGAGCGACCTACACCGCCTACGACGGTCAGCGCATCGCCCCGCGACTGCTCATCAGTCAAGACCTGCGCTCCTTCAGCGCTCATCGGTTGGCCGGTGCGGCGGCGCGCAACAAGGGGATGGCGCTCTTTCCGCGGCTCGTCGGTGGACGCCACCTCGCGCTGTGCCGCTCCGACGGTGAGAGCACCAGCCTGACCAGTTCCTCCGATGGATTCGTGTGGACGCAGCCGGTCGTCACCCAGCAACCGACGGCGCCCTGGGAACAGCTGCAGGTCGGCAACTGCGGGCCTCCGATCGAGACCGACCGCGGGTGGCTCGTCTTCACCCACGGCGTCGGAGCGATGCGCACCTATTCGATCGGCGCGGTACTGCTGGACATCGACGTGCCGAGCATCGTGCTCGGCCGGCTCGCGCAACCGTTGCTGGTTCCACAGGACGACGGGCGCGACGGGTACGTGCCCAACGTCGTGTATTCGTGCGGCGCCTTCCTGCACGACGGGCGGGTCTGGCTGCCGTACGGCATTGATGACGCCCGGATCGGTGTCGCGTGGACGCCGCTCGACGACCTTCTCGATGCGCTGACGCCGACGCGCTGACACCGACCCGCTGACATCTGCGCTGAAGCCTGCGTCAACGGTCGGCGAGCACCTTCTCGTACACCTGGATGTATTCCTCGACCATCCGGTCGACGCCGAAGCGCATGCCGGCGCACGCGCTGACGGCCGCACGATCCAGTCGCAGCGCGGCCGGAATGAGTGCGACGGCGGAGTCCAGATCCGCGGCGAGGTAACCGGTGACACCGACGTCGACGACCTCCGCCATCGACCCGCGCGCGTAGGCAATGACCGGGGTACCGCAGGCCATCGCCTCCACGACCGAGAGCCCGAAGGGCTCGTCGAAGTGGATCGGATGCAGCAACGCCGCTGCCGACCCGAGTACATCGGCTCGTTGAGTTGGTCCGACGGAACCCAGATACGTCACCCGATCGCCGTCGATGTGGGGGGCGACCTGCTCGGCAAAATACCGCTCGTCCTGGACGATCCCGCAGATCTGCAGCCGACGTCCCGCTCGCCGCGCGATCTCGATGGCATCGGCCGTGCCCTTGTCGGGGTGCACCCGTCCGAACGAGACGAGATGATCGCTCGGCAACGCGCGCAACGGCAGCGTCGCGAGATCAACGCCGTGGTGCACCGTCGCGATGTAGTCGAGCTGTTCGCTGCGGTCGGCGTCGGAGATCGAGACGAACGCCGACCGCGATCGCGCATACGCAGGCAATATCCCGGCACCCGAGAAGCCGTGAATGGTCGTCAGTAGTGGGGCCTCGGCATGCTCGTCGAAGGCGAGCGGCAACCAATCGAGATGGTTGTGCACGAGGTCGAACTCCGCGGATCGACGCAGTGCGTGCGATACGTGCAGCGCCTCCCAGATCCGACCGTCCATGCCGGCATCCTCCGCATACCCGTGCGCGCTGACGCCGTCCAGCGTTGCCGAGGTCAGCGAGTCGAGCGTGGCGAAGAGCGTGACGTCGAGCCCGCGCGCAACCAGTCCCTCGGTGAGCAGGCTCGCCACGGATTCCCACGGACCGTAGTGCGTCGGCGGTGTGCGCCAGGCGATCGGCGCGAGCATCGCCACTTTCATGCGCGCAACGTCAGGCTCAGCCGGGGCCCGGCACGCAGATGCAGCCCCGAGCAAGGGCTTGCGCCTGAGTGGCATCGCAGTACCTGTGACTGATCGCGTCGTGATCGCGGACAGCGTGCACGCACGAAAGGCACACAGCGTGCTCTGCTGATGTCTTGCCGTCAGGGTCCAGCCGGAGCTCGGCCGGCGCGCTGGCGATCATGACGTCGCCTTGACGTCGAGGCCGTCGCCGGCCTCGGTCAGGATCTCGTCGGCCCGTCCAAGGGACTCGGCTCGTCCGGCGATCTGCAGTGCACGCTCGGCCGTGGCTGCCTCGGTGGCCGGGTCGATGACGAGCAGGTCGACGTGCTTGCGGCCGGAGGTGTCGACCACCGACACCGTGCTCGGGTTGCTCGTCGCGAAGCTGCCGAGCCGGACCTTGTGTCCATCGATCCGCATCAGGGCCGGTGCCGCATCCCAGGCCTTCACGTTGTACGTGAAGCGCGCCGGGACATTCCCTGCGGCAATCAGAGCCTCGACGAGGGCGGGCAGCTCGGCGGTGAGGTCACGAGTGCGCGGCCACCAGGCGCCGTCGATGAAACCGGCGCCGGACAGCGGCGTGCGAAGTCTGATCCGGGTTCCCGCCTGTGTGCTGGGGGCGGTCGCGCCGTGCACGGGATCGAGCGTCTGGGCCTGCGTCATGAGGTGTGCCTCGAAGCGACGTTGTTTGTTCGCCGAGGGCGAGACCGGAGTGGTGCCGGTGTGCGACAGAGCCTCAGTAGCCCCAACACTACGCCGCATCCGGCGGTGCAGCGGCGCGATCAGCCCACGCCGGCGGGGAACAGGCGCCCAGCAAGCTCGACGATCGGCCCGCGCAGCGCCTTCACCCCATCGAGATCCCCTGCCGCGACCCGGGTCGTCACCATGCCGGCGATCGCGGCGACGAGCGCCTCCGCCGCGAATCGATCCGCGGCCGTCCGCGCACCGAAGAGGTTCGCGACAGACCTGGCGAAACGCTGTTGACCCGCCGCGCGCCGGGCGATTCCTTCGGGCCCGAGCGCGGAGATGTCCACGAGGAACACCCTCGCGAATCCCGGCGCATCAACCAGGGCGTCCAGATACGCAGCGATCAGACCGTCGAACCCGCCCTTGTCGGCCGCCCCTGACGCCGCGGGCCGCGCGGCGAACATCACTCGCTCGGAGGCAGCGTCAAAGGCGGCCAGGAAGCACTCCTGCTTGTCGGCGAACTGCTCGTAGAAGGTCGCCCGCGATACCCCTGCGGCCGCGATCACATCGCCGACCGAGACTGCTGGGTAACCCTTTGCAGCCACCGCCTCCGCCATCGCGAGCAGAATCCGCCCGCGCTGATGCTCGGTGACCTGCTGCGGGGTGAGGCCGCCCGCGCCGCGGCGTCCGCCGGCCAAGCGTGCCGCTGTCATCGGCGCCGTCCGCGGCGGCGCAGCTCGGGCTGGATGCGCAGGGTCGCGATGGTCGTCGCGAGCATCTCGTAGTGCCCGACGAGCATGCAGAACTCAATGGACTCGCGTTCGTCGAGATGACGGCGCAGCGTTACCCACGTCTCGTCGAGAAGATCGCCGTCCCGGTGCAGCTCGTCGACTGCTGTAAGCAGCGCCCGCTGCCGCGGGGTCCATCCGAGTGCGTCCGGCCCTTCGGCGACACGCGCGATGTCGTCAGGCGTCAGCCCGGCACGACGGCCGAGCCGTACGTGGTGCCCGTACTCGTAGGCGCACGAGCGGAGATGGGCTACGCGCAGAATCACCAGTTCGGTGTCGGGTCGCGGCAGGATCCCTCCCGGCATCATCCTTCCGGCGAAGCGCAGCCAGGATCGGAACAGTCGACGGTGCCGCCCAAGCGTGAGGAACAGCGTGAGCGGCTCGGTACGTGCCTGCAGCCCACCGCCTTGCGCGATGACCCAGGCGAGCAGTCCGGCCTCTCGCCGCGACCCCGGCGCGATCCGTGGCTGGCTCATCGCGTACCCATGGTTGTGTCGGCCACCGACGCCGTGATGCCAGCTCTCGCCGCCAACGCGTCTGCACCGCGGTTGGCCAGACGCATCAGCAACGCATAGAGCGGCGGCACGTAGCGCTGGACGAAATGGATGAGCTGGATGTCGCGCGAGGTGTACACGAGGTACCGCCGCGCGAGCATGCCGTCGACGATCGCCGACGCGGCGCGTTCGGGCGAGACGGCACGCTTGCGGAAGCGCTTCTGCATCGCTCGGAAGACCGTGCTGTTCTGATCGATGCCCGCCACCTGCACTGTCTCCGTCAGTGGCGTATCGACCCCCCCGGGACAGACCAGGCTCACCGAGATCTTGTGCCGGGCAAGATCGAAGCGCAGCACCTCGGACACACCGCGCACACCGAACTTGCTCGCGCTGTACGCCGCGTGCCAGGGCATTCCGATCAGCCCGGCGGCGGACGACACGTTCACCAGGTAGCCGCCTCGCCGGGCCGCCACCATCGGGGGGACGAAGCACTCGATGACGTGGATGGGCCCCATCAGGTTGACCTCGATCACGCGCCGCCACTGCTCGTGTGTCAAGGTCGACACGGTTCCCCACGTGGCGATCCCTGCCACGTTGAGCACCGCGTCCAGGGCGTCGGCGGATTCGTGCGCTCGGCCTGCCAGAGCGGTCACCGCATCGATGTCGGCGACGTCGGCGGCCTGAGCCAGGACGACGCCGCCGCCCGCGGCGGTGATCTCGGCCGCGACCTCGTCGAGGCGCTGCTGCTGCAGGTCGGTGAGGTAGAGCAGCGCTCCCGCGGCCCCGAGCTGCAACGACAGTGCGCGACCGATCCCGCTTGCGGCACCGGTGATCAGGATCCGCAGGCCGGCGACATCATGGCGAGGCCGCACGTCAGTTCCGGACGAGTGTGATCGTCACCGTTGAGTGACCGACTGCGGGCGTCACCGGCACGGTGAGCTGGCCACTCGGCGACACCGCGATCGTCGCCGGGGCGCTGCCCCCGACGGCGCTGGCGCGGTAGTGATCACCGGGCGTGTACAGCGCGGGCGTCGTAACCGTGGTGGCGGTGGGGCTGGACACGCTGAAGCCGCCGGCGGACGCGTTCACCAGTCCGCTGAACGCTTGCGCTGCCGTCCGCCTGTTCACGACGGTCCATCCCCACTGCATCCACGTCTTGTCGATCGACCGGTACGAGATCGTCGTCGGCGTCGCCTGCGGGTGTGCGAAGGCGGCCATGAGCGGCGGCAGGAACTGCGCGAGATCACGCGTCCAGTACGGCCAACTGTGCGTGCCCCGTCCATAGTCATCGAGTACGTACGCGACGTGCGCCTTGCGGGCCTCCTGGGCGAAGAACAGCGTCGAGGCATGCGCGGCACCCTCGACGAGGGCGTCCTGCACGATCTGCACCGACGGACTGTCGAGCGGACCCGGGATGCCGTTGCCCGACCAGAGCGCGAGCGCGGTGTGCCCGAGGTTCGTCACGAGCGTGGCGGGGTCGTGGCCCTGCCAGTTGATGCGGTTGACGACCGGGTCACCGAACATCGCGTCGGGTTCCACCCCGTCGAGCCCCACCTCGGTGGCGTCGATGATCCCGGCAGCACCCGCCTGGGCGACCGGGTTCGAGGCGATGTCGGGAGCGCCGGAGAACGCGGCGGCAGAGCTGAACATGTCCGGGTGCCGTGCTGCGTAGGTGAACGCGCCGAACCCGCCTGCCGACAAACCCGCGACGGCGCGCCCGGACCGGTCGGTGATCGTGCGCAGGTTGTCGTCGATGAACGGGACGAGCTGGGCGATGTCGAAGGTCTCCCAATTCGCCACGCCGAGCGGGGTGTGCTGGTCGAACCAGTTGGTGAACCAGCTGCCGCCGTTGCCGTTGTAGCCCGCGTCGGGCATCACGACGATGAGCGGATAGGGGTCGGTTGCTGCTGCGGCATTGCCTGAGTTGAGCCAGTCGTCGGCTCCGCCGCTCGTGCCGTGGAAGAGGTAGAGCACCGGATAGCGGGCGGGCGAATCCGCGTAGCCCTCAGGAAGAAGGATGTTCACGCGCACGGGGCGGCTGAGCGCCGGTGTCGAGACGACGAGGTGCCAGGTACGGGTGCCGTCGGGCGTGGCAGAGACGAGCGTGAGGCCGTCGCCGCTGTGGAAGGCGGCGGGATCTGCCTGGGCGGTGCCGCTGAGCCCCGGCACGACCAGCAGGCCGGCGAGCAGTGTGGCGGCGACTGCGGCTCTTATCATGAACAGCAGTATTCATGAACCGCGCCGCCGCGCAACTCAACGCGACGGCAGCGTGCCCGCCACGAGTTTCGCGATGATCGCGTATCCGTTCGTCCGCGGATGGATGTCGGTGTACTGGCAGGCGTAGGTGAGCTGGCAGACCTTCGCCACGGGTACCGGAATCGTGCCGTACGGCGCGAGCGTCGTGGTGGCGCTGAGCGAGCCGTAGGCGCCGGTGGCGGCCGTGACATCGACGAACGTCGCGCCGACCGTCGAGTACGTCGCCATGAGCGCCGGGTTGATCAGGCTGCGAAACGCCTGGACGGACAGCGGGGCCAGACCTCTGGTGGCCGCGTCCGGGGAGAGCTCACCGGCCAGCAGCACGTCGGGGTAGGTGATTCCGACGATGCGCACACCCGGCCCGCCCGCGGCACGCAACCCGGCGAGCAAAGCAGCGAGGTTCGTCTTCACGGTGTCGAGGGCGGGCGTGAGGCAGGTGAGCGGCGACGCCGAGAAACCGCACGTGGTGATGTCGTTGCCGCCGATCGACACCGTGACCAGCGCGATCTGGGCGCGGTGCGTCCGCACGAAGTCCTCGGCGGCGCCGGCCTGGGTCTTCGGGCCGTACGGCGCGGCGCCGGGGCCGAGGGCGGAGGCCGCACACCCGGGCGCATGCAGCACTGACGCCGTGGTCGCACCCGAGCAGCCGAAGTTGACGAGCGTCAGGTCGTAGCCACGGGCCTTCGCCGCCGGGACGACTTGATAGGCGAAGCCGTTGCGGGTGGTGTGGCCTCCCGAGTGGCTGGTCGGCTGGTAGCCCGCCGCGTAGGAATCACCGATCGAGACGTAGTACTGCGTCCCCGACGGTGCAGAAGTCGTCGCTTGCGTCGTGCGCGTCGGGCTGGCGCTGGTACTGGGTGAGGTGCCGCTGGTCGACGAGGTGCAGCCGGCGACCACGAACGCTGCCAGGGTTACGGCCGCAAGCCGGGCGGAGGTCATTCACGCCAGGGTAAGCACATTCGACGCCCTGGGGGTCGATTCGCACAGGTTCGCGAACTCAACCCTTCACATAGGAGACCTTCTGTGCCACGAGGTCGCCGCGCACGGTGAAGACGTCGATGCCGCGCACATGCCCGTCGGCCCAGCTGTAGCGCCACAGCTGCACGACCCGGTCCCCCGCGGCGAACGTCTCCTCAGCCTCGAACGTGGCCGCCGCGTCGTCGAAGATCGGTTGCCAGGCGCGTCGGATCGCCTCCTTGCCGACCGATCGGATGCCGTCGGGTGCAGGCCCGGTGGACTCGAAGACACAGTCGTCGGTGACCAGCGCCAGCGTCGCGTCCAGGTCGTGAGCCGCCCAGGCCGCACCGAACAGATCGACTACCTCCGTTGCGTTCATGTCGACAGGGTCTCGCATCCAGCCCGAATATGGGCAGGTTCGTGCAAACGCCCGGTGTCGCACCCCGCTGATACGCCTTGTCGGTGACCGAACGCAATCGGGTGACGCCCACGGGCGAGATCGTCGCCACGCCCCTGCGCGGAGCGTGGACGGGCAATCGCGGCATCCTGCACCGCGGGCACGAGATCGTGCGCTTCCACACCAGCGATCTGTGGATCACCTGCGTCCTGGAATTCCGGGGCCGATGGCGTGAGCAGTGGCTGCCGGGTCGCTATACGTACCTGTACTTCCACGACGAGGCAGTGTCGTTAGCGGCGGGGCACCGGCCCTGCGCCGAGTGCCGGCGCGCGGACTACAACGCCTATCGCCAGGCCTGGGTCGCTAGCCTCGGCGGCCCCCTCCCCTCGGCGAAGCAGATGAACCGACGGCTGCACGGCGAGCGGATCGTGCGGGGCACGCACCGGCGCCGGCTGCACCCGATGCGCTGGCCGGAGCTGCCCGACGGTGCGTTCGTGCTGCTCGGCGACGGCCCGGCGCTCGTCCTGGACGGATCCCTGGTGCCGTGGACCACCGCTGGCTATGGCTTACCGCGTGAGCGCCCTGGCACTGGGCTGGCCCAGGTGATCACCCCGCCGACGACCGTGGCCGTGCTTCGGGCCGGCTACCCGGTGCAGATCGCCGACTCAGCCCGTGGCGAACAGGCCGGAATGTGAGGCCTCGAGCGAGAGCAGGAACTGCTTCATCGGCAGGCCGCCGCCATACCCGACGAGGCTGCCATCGGCACCGATCACCCGGTGGCACGGGATGATGATCGGCAGTGGGTTCTGCCCGTTGATCGCCCCGACCGCCCGCGCGCCGTTCGCCCAGCCGATGCGGTTCGCGATCGCGCCGTAGCTGGCCGTCTCGCCGTACGGGATGTCTCGCAGGGCGGCCCAGACGCGCAGTTGCAGGCTGGAGCCGCGCGGATTCAGCCGCAGGTCGAAGTCGCGGAGCTCACCGGCGAAGTAGGCCTCCAGCTGGCTGCGCGCGGCAGCGAAGTGGATGTCGTGGCGGGCCCAGGCTGGATCGAGGGACCGGGCGCGGCGGGTCGTCTGGCGGTAGAGATCGGTGAGGCCGACGTCGTCGCCGACCAGCAGCAGCTCACCCAGCGGGGACTCGATCGTGGTGTAGCGGGTCGTGTCGGTCACCCCCCCATTCTGACCGCCAGGTCTGACAACCGTCCGCCATTTTCGGACCTCTGGCTCCGGGCGGGCGGTATGGAAAGGTGGGCGGAGAAACACCGACCAGAGGGGCCCATTTCGTGCGTAGCAGGGTGCAGACCATCACTCCGGCCAAAGCTGCCGAGATGCTGGAAGCCAACACCACCAACCGGCCACTGTCCCGGCCTATCGTGCGGGCCTTCGCCGAGGCGATGCAGCGCGGGGACTGGATGGTCACCCATCAGGGCATTGCGTTCGACGTGAACGGCTACCTGGTCGACGGGCAACACCGCCTCGCAGCGGTGATCGAGGCGGACATGTCCGTCGAGATGACCGTCTTCACCGAGGTCGACGAGGGCACCTTCGACGTTCTCGACACCGGCAAGCGCCGCAATGCGGCCGACGTGCTGGCCATCGAGGGCGAGAAGTCCTCGCCGACGCTGGCCGCGATGGTGCGCACCGTCTGGATGTACGAGAACCGCCCCGATCAGACCTGGTCCGGCGGCGGTGCCACCGTCACGAACCACCAGGTCGTCCTTACTCTCGACCAGCACCCCAAGCTGCGCGACTTCATCACCGTCGGCGAGCAGATCGCCGTGGCCACGGGCATGATCAAGAGTGCGGCCGGCGCGGCGAGCTATCTGGTCTCCCGCGCGTCGCGCAAGGCCGAACTCGAAGAGTGGTTCGAGGGCGTCATCGACGGCGCGGGGTTGACCAAGGGCGACCCGCGGCTGGTGTTCCGCCGGGTGATGTTCGGGATGGCGCGCAAGCAGGCCGGCCAGGCCGTCCGCCGCCGCGAAGGGCGCGAGCACGTGGCGCTGTACATCATGGCGTTCAACGCGTGGCGGGCAGGCGACAAGGTCACCAGCCTGCGCTTCAGCAGTCGCGACCCGATGCCCCGCGTCATTCGCCATCGCTGACGAGCCAGCCGTTCACCGATTCGGCATCGGACGCCCCTTGTTGCCGCGATGAGATTGGGCTTAGTGTCCGGCCAAGCCGGCTCTGCCGGTCCCTTCAAGGAAGTAGGGGCGCTATGACCGTTCTGCTCGAACAACACCTCCCCGTCCCGCGTCAGATGATCGAAGAAGTCAGCGCGAAGATGGATGTCTCCGGTAACCCACCGGCCGGTCTGCTCATCCACATCGCCGTCGAGGAAGAGGGCGGCACCCGAATCCTCGACGTGTGGAACAGCCAGGCCGACTACGACGCCTTCAATGCGAGTCAGTTGACCCCGGCAATCATGAGCGTCGCCGCGGCGCACGGCATGGAGATCCCCGCCGACGGCCCGTCGCCGACGTTCAGCGAGGCGTACGACGTGGTGTTGGGCAAGTAGGGCCCCCGACCGCGCAATCAGATGATCGCCGGCAGGGCCAGCAACATCACCAGTGACCAGGTGACATGCGTGATGCTCGACGCGAGCACGCCGCCCGTGCGCAGACGCTCGACGGCGAACAGGGTGCCGACGGTCAGCGCGGCGAATACCAGCATCGCGTTCCCACTCGCCACCGTCACCAGGGCATAGACGATGGTGGTCACCCGCACCGGGTGACGGCGGCCCACCGCGGCGAACACGGCACCGCGGAAGAAGATCTCCTCGGCGATGCCGTTCGCCACGGTGAGCGCCACCACCAGCGGCAGCGAGCCGTGCCGGGCGTGATCGAGCACCTGCTGCACGAGATGACGCAGTGGATGTACCTCGCGCACCACCAGCGCGCCGAGCAGGAACGCCCCGCCGATCGCCAGCCCGAGCAGCAGCGGGCCCAGCAACGGCCTGCGGCCCTTGTCGGCCGAAGGGCTGCGGCCCAGATGCAGCGGCCCCGACAGCAAGCCGCCGACGGTCCAGGTAGCGGCCAGTGCCGCAGCCGCGACATAGAACAGCCCCGCGCCCGGCCGCTGGGTGAGCGACAGTCCCAAGAGCGCGGCACCGACAGCCAGCGTCAACAGAACGACGATGCGCCGGCGCCGGACCACTGCGGTCGGTTCGGCCTGGGCATGCGTCTCGTTGGCGGCGGCTACTCGCATGCGCTCGGTGAGCGATCGCCGGACGGCGTCGTCGAACGACAGCGTCGGCCCCGGCAACAGCGACGTGATCGCGTCATCGGTGACCACGACTTCGGTGCCCAGCGAATCGACGAGGTTGCGCGCGGTGGGGATGTCGACGTCGGTGACCAGGCGCAGCCACATCGACGACAGCCGGGGGGTGAGCAGCGGCACCGGCACCACGATCAGCCGCCGGTGGTTCTGGATGCGTGCGGTGCGCTTCATCATGTCGACGTAGCGCAACACCTCCGGTCCCCCCACGTCGTAGGCACGCCCGGCCGACTGCGGCACGTCGAGGATTGCGACGAGGTATCCGACGATGTCCTCGAGGGCGATCGGCTGGGTGCGGGTCTGTACCCAGCGCGGCGTGATCATGACCGGCAATCGGCTGACGAGCTGGCGGGTCATCTCCCACGAGATTCCGCCGTGCCCGATGATCACCGCGGCGCGCAGGGTCGTCACGGGCACGCCGCCCTCGGCCAGCAATGTCTCGACCTCTCGGCGCGAGCGCAGGTGCGCCGAGAGGTCGGCGCCGTCCTCACCCAGACCACCCAGGTACACGATGCGGCCAACGCCGGCTCGCGCCGCTGCGGCACCGAATGCACGGGCAGCGCGCGAGTCACGATCCTCGAAATCCGTGGCAGCCAAGGAATGCACGAGGTAATACGCCACCTCGGCACCGGCGAGGGCGGCGTCGAGCGATTCGGGCCTATCGACGTCACCGAACACCGGCTCTGCGGCGCCGTCGTAGGCATTTGGCCGTCGAGTCATGGCCCGGACGACGTAGCCCTCGTCGACGAGGCGGGAGACCAAGGCGGTCCCGACAAATCCACTCGCGCCGGCGACGAGTACGACCTTTGGCATTCGGGACCTCTCGTAGCGGCACGACCTCGCAGATCGTGCAAGGTTCGGCGCCCTCAGGCAGCCGAACCTTGCACGATCGGTCGTGGTGTTACGGCAGGCCGTTCGCCGGAGCGCTCGGCGGCTGCGTCGACACGGTACTCAGCGCGCCGGAACCGTCATCGGTGGTGTAGACCGGCCCTGTCGGCGCCGCCACACCTCCGTGGATCACGACGACCTGCGTGCCGGAGTACCCGGAGTGGTCCGTCGCCGAGAAGCGGAACGGCGTCAGCCCAGGTCCGGTGAAGCCGCCCTTTTCGACGGCCGCAACCAGCGATCCCCGGGTGAGGGTCTTGCCGGCCGCCTTCAGCGCCTGGAGCGTCGTGTACGCAAGAGCCATGCCGTACAGGACGTTCCCGTCGAACGGAGCGTTGTTGTCGTACTGCGCGTCCACCTTCTGGAACAGCTGGATCCAGCTGTTGGAGGTGTCCGTCGGGATCGGTGCGTAGGCGTCGGACACGACGCCTTCGAGCAGCGGCTTGGTCGCCGTCTTGAGGAATCCCGTCAGCGTGACGATGTCAGAGCCGACGTTCGAGACGACCCACTGCGCCTGGTACTTCAGCGCCGCTGCGGTTCCCAGCGCGAGTGCGGTGAAGCCGGGAACCGTGAACGCCACGTTGACCTGGCAACCGGCAGCCTTGAGCGCGCCGATCTGCGGGCCGACGTTGGTGTTCGTCGGGGTGTAGGTCTGCTTGGTCTTGAGCGAACCGGATCCCAGTGTCAGCTCGACACCCTGCGCGCCGTCGGTGCCGAAGTCGTCGCCCTGCCCGAAGGTGCAGACCGTCTTACCCGCGAAGTTCTTCTTCACGTAGTCACCGAGGATCTTGCCCTCGATGGTGTAGTCCGGCTGCCAGCCGAACGTCGTGGGGTACTTGGTCGGCTGGTTCCAGCTACGACTGCCCGACGAGACGAACAGGTCAGGCACCTTGTTCTGCTTGATGAAATCGAGCACGGCGGTGTGCGTCGGAGTACCGAGCGCGCCGACGAGTGCGAAGACCTTGTCCTGCAGGACGAGTTCACGCGTGTCCGTGGCGGTTGTCGTCGGGTTGTACCCGTCGTCGAGCACCTTGAGGGTGACCTTGCGTCCGTTCACCCCGCCGCCGGCATTCGCGTAGGCGAAGTACGCCGACATGGCAGCGCTGATCTTTGAGTAGCCCGGCGCCGCCGGCCCCGTGAGGGGCTGCGTGGTGCCCAGCAGGATCGACGTCGCGGTCACGCCAGGCGCGCTTGTGTCTCCTGAGCCGCCGCCGGTGCTGCTGGCTTTCTTGCTGCTGCTGCACGCCCCCAGCGTGAGCGCGGTGGCAGCGATGACCGCAATCACCGCCGAACACCGCCTTCTGGTCACCATCATGCGGAACCTCCTGTGTGTGGGGTGGAGCGGTGGGTACCGAACACGGGCAGCCTGCGGAGCAGGCCCTGGATGCCGCCGGGAAGGGCGAGCATCACGAGGATCAACATCAAGCCGTAGACGGCGTTCGGCAGGTTGTCGTGCAGCTTTGCCGTCGATGCGGCCGACAGGTGCAGGTCGTTCACGCGGTCACGGATGAATGTTCCGAGATAGATCACGACGATCGAGCCCCACACGGCGCCGGTCAGCGTGCCGAGGCCACCGATCACCGCCGCCGACAGAAGCGTCAACGACAGCACGAGATCGAACGAGCCGGGCGACGCATTCTGCAGAACGACGGCGAGAACGCCGCCGCCGAGACCGGCCGCGGCGGAGCTGACGGCAAACGCTTGAATCTGTATCCGCGGCACGGACAGGCCGCACAGCGCCGAGGCGATCTCGTCGTCGCGAACGGCCCGCATGTGCCGCCCGACCGCCGATCGCTTCAGGTTCGCCAGGAAGAACAGCACGAGGAGCGCGGCGAACAGGCTCAACCACGACTGCCAGTGTTCGAGCGTGAATGTCGAGCCCAGCGAGGCGGGTGGGCCGTCGAAGGGTACGAACAACCCCTGGTCGCCCTTGAACACCGACGTGTAGTGCGACGTGATCGACGGCAGTGCGACGCCGAGCGCCAGCGTGGCACCGGCCAGGTACGGGCCGCGCAGCCGAGCTGCCGCCACGCCGACCACCGCCCCTGCGACCGCGGTGACCGCGGCACCGGCCAGCAGTGACACCGGCAGCACCCACACCCCGGTCGTACCGGCATTCGAGAAGTGCATCTGCAGAAGCGCGACGGTGTAGGCGCCGATCGCCATGAGTGCTGCATGGCCGAGTGACACCTGCCCGTTCAGGCCGGTGAGGACCGTCAGGCCCGCGATAGCACACAGGTAGGCACCGAGTGTGGCGAGTTGGAAGTCGTGGAAGTCGGAGAACGTCGCGGTGAGCACGATGACGAACGCGACACCGATCGCGAGCAGCACGACGTGCCGCGCCAACGTCGACGCGCTCCAGAGGTGTGCGAGGCGGCGCATCAGACTCGCCTCGCCGGTGGCTTGCTGAACAACCCGCTCGGGCGGGCGAGCAATACGACGACGAGCAGCACCAACGCGGCGAGCTGGGTGATGTCGCTGCCCACGTACCCACTGGCGTAGGACAGCGCCAGACCGGTCATCACACCGCCGACCACCGCGCCGACCGGGCTCTCGAGTCCGCCGACCACCGCGCCGACGAAGCCGAGGACGAACACGCCGTCCATCGCCTGCGGGTAGAGGCCGAGGCCGGTCGGGATCACGAGCATGCCGGCGAGCGCGCCGACCAGTCCGGCGAGCGCCCACCCGAGCGTGAGCATGCGGCCGACGCGCACGCCGAGCAGGCGGGCCACCTCGGGAGCGAAAGCGGCGGCACGCATGCGCAGCCCCGAAGGCGTCCAGGTGAGCAACGCAGCCAGCGCGAGCATCAGGCCGAGCACCGAGCAGACGGTGAAGATGTTCTGGTTGGAGAAGAGCGCGGTGTTGCCGACGGCATAGGTCTTGGTGCTGAAAGCCGGGGGAAAGTCGCGGTTCGCGGCGCCGTACATCATCCCGGCGATGGCCTCGATCAGAATGAGCAGCCCTACGCCGATCACGATCGTGTTCAGGGGTGAGGCGTGCTCTGCCTTCCGGAACGCGGTGAGTTGAACGATCGCGCCGAGCACGAGGCCAGCGGCGAGTGCGGCGGCGAAGCCGAGCCAGTACGAGTGCGTCGCCTGCGTCACCGAGATCGCGACGTACGCGGTGGCCGTCGCCATCGCGCCCTGTGCGAAGTTCAGCACGCGGGTCGTGCGCCAGATGAGGACGAGTGCCAGAGCCACCGCTGCGTAGACGGCGCCGAAAGACAGCCCGTTGAAGGTGAGGAAGAGGAATCGGCTCATGTCGTCGCCTTCAGAACCCCAGGTAGGCGTGTCGAAGGTTCTCGTCCGCCTGCAGCTCAGCCGCCGGTCCGCTGGCGACGACCTTGCCCAGGGCGAGCACCACGCCGTGGTCGGCGATGGCGAGCGCGCTGCGCACGTTCTGCTCGACGAGAAGCACTGCCAGCCCGGTGGTGTCGCGCAGCGTGCGCAGCAGAGCCATGATCTGAGCGGCGACGAGTGGCGCGAGTCCGAGGGAGGGCTCGTCGAGCAGGAGCAGCGACGGGCGGGCGACGAGTGCGCGGCCGAGGGCGAGCATCTGCCTTTCGCCGCCCGACAGCTGGTGTCCGTGGTTGCGCCGGCGGCGGGCGAGCGGTTCGAAGATCCCGTACACCTCGTCGATGGCCTTGGTCGTCTCGCGGGCCGCGCCGGAGCCGCGTCGCCACAGCCCGCCCAGCCGCAGGTTGTCGTCCACCGTGAGCTCCTCGATCACGCCACGCCCCTCCGGGACGTGCGCGACACCGTGCGTCACGAGACGCTCGACCGGCACCTTGCGCAGGTCGGCGCCGCCGAGTCGGATCGATCCTGCGGTGGGCGTGAGCAGCCCGGACAGGGTGCGCAACAACGTCGTCTTGCCGGCGCCGTTCGCACCGAGCACTGCGGTGATCTTCGCGGGCTCGAGCTGGAGCGTCACCTCGTGCAGCACCGCGACGCGCCCGTATCCGGCGCACAGGTTCTCGACGTCGAGGAGGGCGGTCATTGGCCATCCCCGTGCGCCGGTGCGGCGCCGACGTGCAGCTGAGAGTCCGGCGGCACGTCGACGCCGAGGTAGGCCGACGCGACGGCGGGATCGGCCTTGACCTGCGCCGGCGTGCCGACCGAGACGCGCACGCCGAAGTCGAGTACGACGACCTGGTCGCATACGTCCATGACGAGGTCCATGTGGTGCTCGACCAGCAACACCGAACACGGCGACTCGCCGGACTTCGGCAATGACCGGATCAGGTCTCCGAGGGCCGCGATGTCGCTGCTGCCCAGGCCACCGGCCGGTTCGTCGAGCAATAGCAGGCGGGGTCGGCTGACGAGGGCCCGGGCGAGGGCGACCTGCTTCTGCACCGGGTAAGGCAGTGCCGTGGGTAGGCGATGTGCCGCGTCGCCCACACCGAGGCGATCCAGCCACGCCAACGCGTCCGCCTCTAGGCGGCGCTCGTCGCGATCCGAGCGAGGAAGTGCGAACAGGGCACTCGCGAAACCGGCCTTACGTGAGCGCGCCGCACCGACCATGACGTTCTCGAGCGCGGTCAGCTGCGGGAACAGCCCGACCGCCTGCAGCGTGCGGGCGATCCCGGACGTGACGAGTTTTTCCGGCGACGGGCGCAGCGGCTTGTCTTCCCAGCTCAGCTCACCGGCCGTGGGGCGGACGAACCCGGTGATGACGTTGAAGAGGGTCGTCTTGCCTGCACCGTTGGGGCCGATGATGCCGACGACGGCGCCCGGGGGAACGTCGAAGGAGACGTCTTGAAGCGCAGCAAGACCGCCGAATCGCACGCTCACGTCGCGCACGACCAGACCACCCACCGCAGCCTCCTCATGATGTGCGTCACACACCGTAGCGGCTAGTTGATGCCGCAACCGAGGCCTGTTTGGTAACGATTGTCGCTCGAATGACCGCCTGGTCGCGCCGGGCGAGTACGCCTTCTCTGACCTGCAACTCTAGGGTTGCGTCTTAGCCCAGGATGTGCAACTCTGGAGTTGCAACATTCCCCTTCGGACCTCCAAGGAGCCACCATGCAGGACACCATCGAAACGAGCATCGCCATCTCGGCACCACTCGACCGGGTCTGGGACCTCGTCACCGAGCCGGGCTGGTGGGTGCCGAGCGACGCCGGCACCGACGCCGACCGCACCCCGGGCGCTGTCGTGATCCGCGAGTCGGAGAAGTGGGGCCGCTTCCCCGTCGAGGTGGTCGAGATGCGTCCCAAGACGTACGCCGCCTTCCGCTGGGCGAGCAGCTTCCCGGGCTCCGATCTGGATGCCGGCCGCACGACCCTGATCGAGTTCACGGTGACGCCCTCCGACACCGGCGTGACCGTCGCTGTCGTGGAAAGCGGTTTCTCGAAACTCGACGCGACCGAGGAGATCAAGGCGCAGAGCTTCGAATCCAACACGGGCGGTTGGGGTCAAGAACTCGCATCGCTGCGCACTCGCGCAGAGGCGTGAGTCGCTGCGCATGAGTGTCGAGAGCGTGCTCGCCGCGCTCGCCGACCCCACGCGGCGGCGCGTGCTCGAGGCGCTGGCTGCCCACCCGGCAGCCAGCGCCTCGGCCCTCGCACGAGAACTGCCCATCAGCAGGCAGATGGTCTTGCGCCACCTGGGCGTCCTGCAGGAAACGGGGTTGGTCAGCTCGACCCGCGCCGGGCGCGAGGTGCTGTTTCAAGTGCGCAGCGCACCGCTCGCCGACACCGCTGATTGGATGTCGGCGTTGGCCCGGCAGTGGGATTCACGACTTCTCGCGTTGAAGGCGCGAGCCGAACAGGCGGGTGGTTGAGGGTAATGGGGAGCTTGATCTACTCGGCGATTGCGTCGCTGGACGGCTACATCGAGGACGCCAACGGTGCGTTCGACTGGGGCGCACCCGATGCCGAGGTGCACGGCTTCGTCAACGAACTCGAACGCTCCGTCGGCACGTACCTGTACGGGCGCCGGATGTACGACACGATGCTCTATTGGGAGAGCGCGCCATTCGACGACAGCGTGTCCGCCCTGCATCGTGACTTCACCCGCATCTGGCAGGCGGCGCAGAAGATCGTCTACTCCCGGACGCTGGACTCGGTGTCGAGCGCGAAGACTCGGCTCGAACGACGCTTCGACGCCGAGGCGATCCGGCACCTGAAGTCGGCGAGCGGCGACGATCTGACCGTGGGCGGTGCTGACCTGGCAGGTCAGGCCATCGCCGCGAACCTTGTCGATGAACTACAGCTGTTCGTCGTTCCTGTGATCGTGGGCGGCGGCAAGCCGTGGTTGCCACAGGACGTGCACCTATCGCTCGAACTGGTCGAGTCGCATCGCTTCGCCAGCGACGTCGTCTTCCTCCGGTACCGGCCGGCGACGTAGCCCTTCGGGCCGTCGCGAGATTGCCGTCATCGCCGATCGTTCATGGCGATGCAACCTTCTCCGGGCGAACTCACGTTGTAACAGGCGTACGTCCTGTTGCTGGCGCGGGGTCAGCGGCTACCCCTGACAGAAGGATTACCAATGTCTCGTAGACGGCTTTTTGGGGCTAGAGCTCTCGTGATCGGTGTCGCGGCCTGCGGCGTCGCATTGGGTATCGGCGGCATGGCCGTTGCGTCCATCCCCGCCGCCAGCGGCACCATTACTGCCTGCTACGTCACTGGGGCCGCGAACGCGGGCGTGGTCGCGCCGTTGTTCGTCATCGATACGGCCAAAGGCTCGTGCCCGAGGGGTGACACCACTCTGACGTGGAACCAGCAGGGCATTCAGGGCGCAACAGGTCCAGCAGGACCAACCGGCCCCACAGGCGCGACGGGCGCGACGGGCGCAACAGGTCCGACCGGCCCAGCGGGCCCGGCCACGTCGGCATCCCTGACCACGGTGACCAATGCCGCGGTGGTCGCTGACGGGAAATCCAAGTTTGTCGTGGCAGCGTGCCCAGCGGGTAAGACCCCGGTAGGCGGCGGAGTGCGGATGCGTGAGGAACCTGATCTCGGCAACCCGGTCGACGTCACAATATTGGAAGACGATCCCGCCGGCGATACTTGGGTTGGTCAGGTCTGGAACCGCTCCGGCGGAGACGTCAAGTTGACGACGACCGCCCTCTGCATCTCGAAACCCTGAGGGGCGTCGTCTTTCTCCGGTATTGGCCGACGCCGTGAGCTCAGATCCGATACTCCCTGGCGCCTGAACCGACCCGATACCCATGACCGGCCGACTCGTTCGCAGTCAGCACCCCGCCAAGGGCCACGGGTATGCCGTCGAACAGCAGCGGTTCGAGGCGCACGTGGTCGGCGAAGTACTCCAGGTGCCGGAGGTTGGTCGTCGCGGCCGCGATCGGCACGTGGAGCGCAGGCGCACAGTGCGCCGACACCTGCAGGTTGTTCGCACGGGCTACAGCGGAACACCGCATGAAGCCCGTGTAACCGCCGCACCGGGTGGCGTCGAGCTGCAGGCAGTCGACAACGTCGCACAGGCCGGCGGCCTCGAACTCGTCGGAGACGTACTCGCCCGCGGCCACCGCACACCGCACGGCCTGGCGCACGGTGCCCAGCCCGTGGATGTCGTCGCTGCTCACGGGCTCTTCGAACCACACGACACCGAGGTCGTCGAGGGCGGCGCCGACGCGTCGCGCCTGATCTTGCGTGTACCCGCCGTTCGCATCAACCATCAGCGCGGCGCCGCTCGCCTGGTCGGCCAACTGGCGCACTCTGTCGAGGTCGCGCCCCACACAGGAGCCCCACGCCTCCCCGATCTTGATCTTCACGGCACCGCACCCGAGCTCACGCCACTGCGCGATCTGCTCAGCGAGCTCGGCGTCCGTCATCGTGGTGAATCCGCCGGATCCGTAGATGGGCACCCCGGACCGTGCGGCGCCGAAGAGAGCAGACAGCGACATGTCTCGTGTTCGCGCCTTCAGGTCCCACAGTGCGATGTCGACGGCGCTGATCGCCTGCATCACCAACCCGCGGGTGCCGACGTTCCGACAGGCGCGGCGCATCGCCTCGAAGCACGCCCCGACATCCTCGACCGCTCGGCCGATGACGGCGCCTTCGAGTAGATCGCTCACCACAGCCGCTGCAGCACCGGTGCTGTAGGTCCACCCGACGCCCTCAGCGTCGCCGGCAATTGCGGTCACCACCACGGCGGTCGTCGCCGTCCAGTCGAACGTTCCGTCGGCCTCCGGGCGCTCGGTCGGCACGCGGTACACCGTGACGTCGAGACGATCGATCTTCATGCCGCACGCCCGTGGGCGATCATGCGGTCGGCGAGTCTTGCCGCCAGCGCCATGATCGTGAGCGCAGGGTTGGCCGAACCCTGGGTGGGCAACACGGAGCCGTCGCAGACGTACAGGTTGTCGACGCCGTACACGCGGTGGTCGGCGTCGATGACGCCCTTTTCGGCCGAGGCCGCCATGCGCGCGCCGCCCACGAGGTGTGCAACCCGCTCGATCGTCATGACATCTTCCGCACCCGCCGCGCGCAAGATGTCCTCCATCGATCGCGTCGCCGCCTTCACGAGCATCGAATCGTTCTCGCCCTTGGTGTAGGCGAAATGCGCGACGGGAAGCCCGTGGCGATCGGTCTCATCGGCGAGCGTGACGCGGTTGTCGGCATGAGGGAGGAACTCGCACAGTGCTCCGAGCGTCGCCCAGTGGACGTAGTCGCGCATCGCCTTTCGCAGGTTCGCCCCCCAGTGTCCCTGCGCGGCGACGTGCTCGGCCCACGTGATGGGCAGCGGGCTGACGGTCTGGATCGACCACCCGCGTCGGTACGGCTTGGCCGGGTCGTCCTCGTAGAACTCCTCGCTGGACACCTCGGGTGGCGGTGCCTTGTACATCCGGATCTCCTCGGCGAAGCGCCCTGCGGTCTGCGGGGCGCCCTGCACCATGAGGTACCGCCCGACCTGATCGTGCTCATTACCCAGGCCCTGCGGATGTGCCGGCGTCGCCGACAGCAGCAGCAGGCGCGGCGTCTCGATCGAATAGCCCGCGACGACAACGATCTTGGCCCGTTGGCGGTACTCGCGTCCGTCACGCAGGTAGGTCACGCCGTTCGCCCGGTTGGTCCGCTCGTCGACCAGCACGCGGCTCACGTGTGAATCAGCGCGGATCTCCGCGCCGTGCGCCAAGGCGTCCGGGATGTGGGTGATCAACGGGCTCGCTTTCGCGTTGACCTTGCACCCCTGCAGGCAGAAGCCGCGATAGATGCAGTGCGGACGGTTGCCGAAGCGTCCATTCGGGATGGCGACCGGTCCGACTCGCGCGCCGATGCCGAGCGCGTCCGCCCCACGCTGGAAGATCGCACCGTTGCCGCCGACCGGATGCGCATGGTGCGGGTACCGGTGCGGATCGCCCCACGGCCACGCCTCCCCCGCCACTGGGAGTTCGGCCTCGATCGCCTCGTAGTACGGCTTGAGATCGCCGTAGTCGATGGGCCAGTCGGCGCCGACGCCGTTGTCGGTGAAGGTCCGGAAATCCGATGGATGCAGCCGCGGGACGTAGCCGGCGAAGTGCACCATCGAGCCGCCGACGCCACGCCCGGAGTTGTTCGATCCGAGCGGGACCGGATCGCCACCGCCGATCTGCCGGGGTTCGGTCCAGTACAGGACGTGGGCACCGCGTTCGTCGCTGACCCAATCGCGGTCCGGATCCCAGAACGGCCCGGCGTCGATGCAGACCACTCGCCACCCGGCGCGGGCCAACCGCTGCGTCAATACGCCACCGCCGGCCCCGGCGCCCACCACCACGACGTCTACCTCGTCGCCGTCGGCGTAGCGGCGCATGTCGTTGCGGAGGTGGTGATTGGTGCGCGACCCGTCGTTGGGCAACAGCCACGCCGAGTCGTTGCGGCGACGCACGTCGGCGTAGGTGAAGCGCGTACTCACTGCGGCTCCCCGGAGTCGGCAACCTCCCAGTGCTCCAAGCGGTCGACGCCGGCGTTCAGGTACCCGCGCGGGTACGCCGGGCCCGGGAAGCCGATTTCGTTCCACGCCCACGGGTGCGAATAGAAGGCAGTGCAGGCGTAGCGCGTCCAGAGGCTCCACACCTGCTGGGCCGGGTAGTCGTGCCATGACTTGCCGTCGTGAACCAGGTTCTGCACCGCCTGGATGAGTTCGGCCTGCTCGTCGCCGACGAGGTGCGCGAAGCCGCGATGGAGCTTTGCGTGGGCGTCGTCGTCCAGCCAGCGCAGCGTCTGTCGCCACGCCTGCGCGTCCTCGGGCATGTCGTCGTAGTGCCAGCCATCGGTCTCGCCTCGCGCCAGCCGCGTGTCGATCAGTTCGAGTACGGGCACGCGGGGCTCGGCGGTCTGACCGAGCAGGAGATCCACCAGCGGCCGTGCCACCGACACCTCGAAGGAGGTGAAGAAGGCCAGTTGTGTCGTCGGCGACAGACGCTCCAGGACGACGCCCGCGGTCACCTGGTCCCAGTCTCCGGTGCTGTCCAGGACGTCGAAGCCGGGGAACCGGCGCACCCCGCCCGACGGGACCACACCACGTTGATCCGGCGATCGGTACAGGCTCACGCCGTCGCCTCGGGCTCGTCCTCGCGGCGGAGCACCGCAGCGAGCAGCCCCATTCCGCCCACCATGGATGCGAGCAACGGCGCGAACACCGGCGGGCCGCCCTCGATGTTGTAGCGCGTCCACCCGCCCGGTCGCTGCTTGATGCCGCGCAGGTGCAGGTAGGTCCCCTGCAGTCCGTTCACCACGATGGCCGCCGAGACGAAGGGCAGCACTGTCTTGGCGACGCGGCGCGAAGACACCGCGCCGACACCGGCGGGGATCGCGGTCGGCACCACCACCACCGGCCACCACATCATCTTGTTGCCGAAGCTGGCCGAGTCGTGCTCCATGTAGATCTCGGCGGCTGTGATCGCCGCACCCGCTGCGGTGAGGGCCGACAGCATCCGTTCGAACCGCCCGGTGCGCACGTCATGGATCAGCTGGCTGATCACCGCCGTCTCAGCCCTTCTCGACCGGGTCGTTGTCCGTGGGTTCCTTCTCGCCGGGCAGGTACTGCTGCACCTTTTGCTTGATCCCCTCCTTGACCACGCCCCACCGGTCCTCGTCGCCGTGCAGCAGGGCCGACCCCATCGCCTTGACCTGCTCGAACGTCGCGTGCGGCGGGATGGGCGGCACGTTGGGGTCGCAGCGCACGTCGAGCACCACAGGGCGGTCGGCCGACAGCGCTACATCCCACGCCGGCCCGACCTGACCCGGGGTATCGACGTTGATGCCCTTGAGCCCGAGGCTGCGCGCGAATGCCGCGTAGTCGACGTCCGGCAGTGCCTGCGACTCGACGAACTTCGGCACCCCTTCCATTGCCCGCATCTCCCACGTGACCTGATTCAGGTCGTTGTTGTGCAGTACGGCGACGATCAGCCGCGGGTCCGACCACTGCTCCCAGTACCTGCCGATCGTGATCAGTTCGGCCATGCCGTTCATCTGCATCGCACCGTCGCCGCTCATCGCGATCGCGGGGCGGTCGGGATGAGCCCACTTCGCACCGATCGCGTAGGGCACAGCCGGCCCCATCGTGGCCAACGTGCCGGACAGCGACCCACGCATGTCGTCACGGAATTGGAGGTGCCGCGCGTACCAGTTCGCGGCGCTGCCCGAATCGGCGCAGACGATCGCGTTGGCCGGCAGACGTTGCGAGAGTTCGTGGAAGATCCGCATCGGGTTGATCGGCTCGGCATCGGTCATCGCTCGACGTTCGGCGACGGTCCACCAACGCTTGACGTTGTGCTCGATCTCCTCACGCCAGGCCCGGTTGTCGTTGCGCTTGAGCAGGGGGATGAGGGCACGCAACGTGGCCTTGGCGTCACCGACGAGGTTCACCTCGTACGGGTAGCGCATCCCGATCCACTTCCCCGACCGGTCGATCTGCACGGCGCGCGCCTGGTCGAGACCGGGCAGGAACTGCGTGTAAGGAAAGTTCGAACCGACCGTCAGCAGTGTGTCGCAGTCCTTCATCATCTCGTAGCTGGCCGTCGTACCGAGCAATCCGATCGAGCCGGTGACCCATGGCAGCGTGTCGGGCAGCACATCCTTGCCGAGCAGCGCCTTGGCCACGCCGGCACCGAGAACGTCGGCGAGTTCGGTCAGCTCCTCGACACATCCGCGTGCGCCCTGACCGACAAGGATCGCCGGCTTGCGTCCTTCGTTGATCAGGTCGGCGGCAGCCTGCAAACCTTCCGGCGAAGGCACCTCGACCGGCGGGTACATCCCGAGGCTGGACGGCACCTGCTTGAACGCATGCTGCGGCGGCTGGTACGGCATCTCGAGAACATCCGACGGGAAGATGAGGCACGTCGGCGCCCGCTCGGTGAGCGCGATCCGGATCGCACGGTCGATGAGGTTCGGCAGCTGTTCGGGCACAGTGCACATCTGCACGTAGTCGCTGCAGACGTCCTTGAACAACGACAGCAGATCCACCTCTTGCTGGTAGCTACCACCCATCGCGCTGCGCTCGGTCTGCCCGACGATGGCTACGACCGGAACGTGATCGAGCTTCGCGTCGTACAGGCCGTTGAGCAGATGGATTGCGCCCGGTCCGCTCGTCGCAGCACACACGCCGAACCCGCCGCCGAACTTGGCGAAACCCACCGCCTCGAACGCCGACATCTCCTCGTGACGCGATTGGACGAACTGCGGATCGTTGTCCGCCCTGCCCCACGCAGCGAGCAGGCCGTTGATGCCGTCGCCCGGATATCCGAAAACCTGACGCACACCCCACTCCCGCAGGCGCGCGAGCAGAACGTCGGCCACCGTGTCGGTCATGCTCACGTCGTTCCCGCCCGGTTGGGTGGTAAAACACACTCACAGCCACCACCCAGGCCGCGCGGCATATTCGAGCGCGCAGGCGGGAATGGTGACGGCATGTCGATGCTCGAGCGGGTTTTTCACCGGCGGCCACAGCCGCGCACCGGACAACCAGAACTGGTGGTCGTGACCGGTGCCAGCGGAGGGATCGGCCGGGCGAGTGCACGGGCCTTCGCGGCGCGCGGCGCGACGGTCGTCCTGATCGCGCGAGGTCGGGAAGGGCTCAAGGCCGCAGCCGAGGACGTGGAGCGGGAGGGCGGCCGAGCTGTCGTCATGCCGCTCGATGTGTCCGACCCGGACGCCGTCGAGGCGGCCGTCGCCGACATCGAGTCCGACGTGGGTCCGATCGACGTCTGGGTGAATGTCGCATTCACATCGGTGTTCTCGCCGTTCGACCAGATCAAGCCGGAGGAGTACCAGCGCGTCACCAACGTGAGCTACCTCGGCTACGTCTACACGACGATGTCGGTGCTGCGCCGGATGAAGCAGCGCGATCGCGGCACGATCGTGCAGGTCGGCTCTGCTCTCGCGTATCGCGGCATCCCGTTGCAGACCGCCTACTGCGGCGCGAAGCACGCCATCCAAGGCTTCCACGAGGCGCTGCGCTGCGAGCTGCTGCACGACAAGAGCAACGTCCACGTCACGATGGTGCAGATGCCGGCGGTGAATACGCCGCAGTTTTCCTGGGTCCTCTCCAGGCTGCCTCACCACGCCCAGCCGGTGCCGCCCATCTATCAACCCGAGTTTGCGGCGCGTGCAGTTGTGCACGCCGCCGATCACCCGCATCGGCGGGAGTACTGGGTCGGTTCGACGACGGCTGCGACGCTCGCCGCGAATGCCATCGCCCCCGGGTTGCTCGACCGCTACCTCGGCCGCACCGGCTATTCCGCTCAGCAGACCAAGGAGCGCAGCGATCCCGACGCGCCCCAGAACCTCTGGAAGCCCGCCGACGGGCGGCACGGTCACGACTTCGGCGCGCACGGTGTGTTCGACGATGAGGCGCATTCACACGACCCGCAGTTGTGGGCGTCGATGCACCACGGGCTGATCGCGGCAGGAGCGGCGGTCGCGGCGGCGGGCGCCGCCGTCATCCGTGCCCGTCGACGATGACGACGCCCACCCGGCGGGAGCAGTGCGCGCCGCACGTCCTGCGCGACTACGCCTTCATCGCTGACGGTGAGCGCGGGGCGCTCGTCGGTCCGGACGGCGACATGGCGTGGATGTGTGCGCCCCAGTGGGACAGCGATGCGGTCTTCGGTGGGCTCATCGGCGGCCGCGGCGGATACACCATCACCCCTGTCGACCGGTACGTGTGGGGCGGTTACTACGAGCCGGGTTCGCTGATCTGGCGCAACCGATGGGTCACCACAGACAACCGCTTCGAATGTCGTGAGGCGCTGGCCTATCCGGCCGACCCACACCGCGCCGTCGTGCTTCGCCGCGTGGTTGCCATGGAACGGGCGGTGCGCGTGCGGGTCGCGCTGCAGCCACGCGGCGGCTTCGGCAAGCAGGCGCTCACCCACTTGCGGTGTACCGACGGCATCTGGACGGGACGCACCGGTGATCTGCGCATTCGGTGGACCGGCGGCGAGCAGGCGCAGGTGCTCGGCAGCCGCGGAGACGCCGCCTTGGAGTTCGAGCTGCGCGTGCCCGCAGGCCAGCACCACGACTTCGTCCTGGAGATCTCGGACGAGGCGCTGCCCGACGATCTCGATTCCGCCGATAACCTCTGGCGCTCAACCGAAACGGCATGGCAGCGCGAAGTGCCGACCCTCGACAATTGTCTGTCGCCGCGCGACACCCGTCACTCCTACGCCGTGTTGCGCGGGCTGACGTCGGGCGGAGGCGGAATGGTCGCTGCGGCGACGACGAGCCTGCCTGAACGCGCCGAGGCCGGCCGGAACTACGACTACCGCTACGTCTGGATCCGCGACCAGTGCCTGGCCGCCCATGGTGTCGCCGCCTCCGGAGCGCACGGGCTACTTGACGACGCGGTCCGGTTCGTCACCGCCCGGCTGCTCGAGCATGGCCCCGCTCTGGCGCCGGCCTACACCGTGACAGGCAGTCCGATCCCGGACCAGAGCCGGCTGAGGCTGCCTGGCTATCCCGGAGGCAGCGATCGCATCGGCAACTGGGTGAACAAGCAATTTCAGCTTGATGCCTTCGGAGAGGCGCTCCTGCTGTACGCCGAGGCGGAGCGACACGACCGGATGGACGGCGACGCGTGGCGGGCAGTTCGGGTGGCCGTCGACGCGATAGCGCAACGGTGGACCGAACCCGACGCGGGTATCTGGGAACTCGAACCGCGCGCGTGGACCCACAGCAGGCTCATCTGCACTGCCGGGCTGCGGGCCGTGGCCGCCGCGAACCCGGACACCGGCGCAGCGGGCGAGTGGCTGGGGCTGGCCGATCGCATCCTCGCCGACACGACCGCCAACGCTCTGCATCCCACCGGTCGCTGGCAGCGATCGCCGGACGATGCGGCGGTCGACGGTGCCTTGCTGCTGTCCGGGATCCGCGGAGCCGTGGCACCCGACGATCCTCGTACGATCGCTACGCTCGCTGCCTTCGAAAGCGACCTGACGCAGGACGGTTACGCGTACCGCTTTCGGCACGACGAGCGCCCGTTGTCCGAGGCAGAAGGCTCCTTCCTCCTGTGCGGCTTTCTCATGGCGCTGGCCAAGCACCAGGCCGGCGACGACGTGTCGGCGATGGGTTGGTACGAGCGGACGCGGGCGGCATGTGGCTCCCCCGCGCTCTACGCAGAGGAGTTCGACACGCGCGAGCACCAGTTGCGTGGGAACGTGCCGCAGGCATTTGTCCATGCCCTGCATCTCGAGACATCGGCGCGCCTGAGCGAGGGTTCGTCGTGACGCCCGCTGCCGAGGAGCCTCCCCCTGCCGAGCAGCAGGACTACTCGCGCGAGGAGTCCGAGGCACACCGTCTGGATCGCAACTACTCCGAGCTGCTCCAGGAGTTGCGGGTGGCGCAGACAGGTGTGCAGATCCTCTTCGCGTTCTTACTGAGCATTGCGTTTCAACAGCGCTTCGCTCATCTGCACCAGTACCAGCGAGTTCTCTACCTCGTGACGCTCGCGAGCTCGGCAAGCGCGGCAACCCTGCTCATCGGGCCGACCGCGATCCACCGCCATCTGTTTCGCCAGCACCGCAAGGACGAGGTCGTGGATCTGACGGCGCATCTGGCGGCCTGGGGGCTGGGCTGCCTCGCCGTTGCCATGTCGTCAGCGGTGTTGTTGATCGTCGGTGTCGTCAGCGGCACGTTCATTGCCATCGTGATGACAATCGTCCTGGCGATCCTGATCGTGTCTATCTGGGTGGTTCTTCCCGCCGTGGCTCGCCGCAAACACACCGACGAGTGAGTCAGCGCCGATTGGCCGTGCGGCGACAAGGTACGGGCCCTGGCCGAAACCATGCGTTGGCTGAAACACATTCATCCGATGGTTTGGGTACCAACCAGCACGGATACATCTCGAGCATGACAAGCACGATCACGCAGTGGGGGCGACAGCAAGCAGCCGAGTACCGCGGTGGGACGGACCGCCCGCTGGGCGGATACGCAGCGTTGCTGGGCATATACGGTTCTGTCGTCGCCGGAACCGCGGTGGTCGGCAGATTGGCGCGGCGCCGCATCCCCGATCGCTTCAGCGCCGGCGACATCGTGTTGCTGACTGTCGCCACGCATCGGCTGAGCCGAACCATTGCCAAGGACCCCGTGACCAGCCCGCTCCGTGCCCCGTTCACCCGCTTCAAGGGACCGGGCGCCGGCGAGGAGATCGAGGAAACCGTCCGGGGCCACGGCGTTCAGCATTCGGTGGGCGAGTTACTCGGGTGCCCGATGTGCCTGGCCCAGTGGTGCGCCACCGCGATCGCGGCGGGTTTGGTGATTGCGCCACGTCCGACACGTCTGGCGATGGTGACGTTGTCGGCGGTGGCCGGCGCCGACTTCCTTCAATACGGCTACGCCTTGCTCCAGAAAGTCACGGAAGGCTGAACGTCGACACCTCGCGAGCAGAGGTGATGGGTGGCCAACATCTTTGACGCTCACCGGGCCAGCGGAGTCGACGTCCCCTTGCTCCCGACATCGGTCGTGCCGAACATGAGGCAGAGGTACCCGGCTTCGTCCGGCTTTAAGCTGAGCGCGTGTCATCAGCTGCTCGATCAGACCCAGGATTCAACCGCGCGCCGGCTGGGCACCATCGCAGCACCATGATCCAGCCCTGCAGTCCGACATGATCGGCACAACGCCGTGACCGGTCTCGCGCGCGAGTCCGTCGACGCTGTGATTGTCGGGGGTGGGCACAACGGCCTCGTCGCCGCCAACATGCTTGCCGACGCCGGTTGGAGGACTCTCGTTCTCGAATCCGCTGACCGGGTAGGCGGGGCCATTCGATCCGACGAGAGCCTGCAAGCCGGCTTCGTCACCGACTGGTTCAGCGCGTTCTACCCGCTGGCCGCGGTTTCTCCGGCGCTGCGCCGACTTCAGCTGGAGCGCTGGGGCCTCACCTGGACCCATGCGCCCACCGTGCTCGCACATGTGTTTCCTGATGACCGTTGCGCCGTGCTGTCGCGAGACCGTGACGTCACGGCCGCCTCTCTGGACAGCTTCGCCGCCGGCGACGGAGCCGCGTGGCTCGAACTTGTCAGCCGGTTCGAAGCAATCAAAGAGCCGTTCCTCGACGCGATCCTCGGTCCGTTCCCGCCGATGCGGGCTGCCATCCGCCTGGCCCGCCGGATGGGGATCGCTGACCTGCTGCGATTCACTCGATTCGCTGTTCAGCCCGTCCGACGTTTCGGAGAGGAAACGTTTGCCGGTGAGGGCGCCACCATGCTGTGCGCGGGCAATGCACTGCATACCGATCTCGCGCCCGAAGCGGCCGGCAGTGCGATCTACGGCTGGTTGCTGTGCATGCTCGCCCAGACCGAGGGATTTCCGGTGCCGCTCGGCGGTTCCGGGGCAATTGTCGACGCGCTGGTGACCCGGCTCGTCGCGGCGGGCGGAACGGTGCGGTGCAACTCGCAAGTTGCCTCGATCGACGTTGCCGACGGTCGCACGACAGGGATCACACTCAGCGACGGTCAGCGCATCGAAGCCCACTCGGTGTTGGCCGATGTCGGAGCTCCCCAGCTGTACGAAGACCTCATCGGAGCCCGGCATCTACCAGGACGGTTGCTGCGTGATCTTGAAGCTTTTCAGTGGGACAGCGCGACGCTGAAAGTCAACTGGGCGCTGGCCGGTCCGATCCCGTGGACTGCCGAGGGCGCACGAGGCGCCGGAACCGTCCACCTGGGCGTCGACCTCGACGGGCTCACGCGCTACGCGACGGCGCTGACGCTCAAGCAGCTTCCGACCAGACCGTTCCTGCTCCTCGGGCAGATGACGACTGCCGACGCCACGCGCTCGCCGGCCGGGACCGAATCGGCGTGGGCCTACACACATGTTCCGAATGGCCAGTCCCTCACCGCAGACTCGGTCGCGCGCCAAGTCGCGCGACTGGAGGCCACCGTCGAACGACAGGCACCGGGATTCGGCGCGCTCGTTCAGGCTCGCGCCGTTCAGACACCCACCGATCTGCACGACGCGGACGCCAACCTGTTCGCCGGCGCGGTGGGGGGCGGCACCGCAGCCATCCATCAAGAATTGTTCTTCCGCCCCGTCCCCGGGTTGGGACGCCCGGAAACGCCGATCGACGGGCTGTACCTGGCGAGCGCGTCTGCCCACCCCGGCGGAGGTGTACACGGTGCACCCGGCTCGAACGCCGCACAGGCCGCGCTACGTCGGCGCGGCCGGACAGGTCGCTTTCATCGAGCCGCCATCGACGCTGCGTACAAGCGGATCTACCACTAGTCCGGCTCACGACGGCGATCGTGTCCGATCCTGACCATCTGGTGGTCCGGATCGGACACGATCCGCGAACTACGGCACGGGGGGTCGCTTCTCGGCCAGACTTGCCAACCTGGCCAGAGATTCCAGGTTGCGTCTGCGCAACACCAACCGTTGGAGCGGGTTGTCGAGCCACGAGCCGATGCCGTGCGTCGGCGCCTCAGACATGGTCACCAACGACCCCTCGCCGTCAGGTTCGATGGTCACCTCAACACGCGCCTCTCCCGCCGGCCATGCCCGAGCCTGCAGCACGAGCCGCGACCCAGCGACTGCCTCAATGACCTCGGTGTTGTCGTCGATGGTCGTCGGCCACGCACCCACCCTGTGGTGAATCCGGGTGCCTACCGCCGGCCAACCGGCATCGACGTCGCGAATGTGGCAAGCGCCGACCACCCACGTTGCGTAGATCCAGCCGTCGGCCAGTTGCGCAAAAACCTCGTCCGGGGTGGCCGCAATGGTGCGGGAAACGCTGGTCATCAACGGCTGTCAACTTTCTTGTGGATGGTGAGGTGGTGCCCAATCGGCGTCGTGCTGAAACCATCCCTTGCGTTAGGCCCGACCCCTGCCGGGGTACTGCGCTGCCGTGAGCACACCAAGCACCCTCGAACGACTTGAATCCGAACGCGCCGAGGTTGGCGAACGCATCGACGCGATTCGGGCGGAGCTGGTTGCCATGCACGCGTCCACCGTCGACAGCAACGTGGACGACGAGCACGATCCAGAAGGCTCGACGGTGGCGCTCGAACGAGCCCAGCTCGATTCGCTTCTCGATCAGGCCACGCAGCACCTGAGCGAAATCGATGCGGCCACCGAACGGATCGCGGTCGGTGAGTACGGCACCTGCGAGCGCTGTCGGGAGGCGATTGCGGCCGAACGGCTGGCAGCGCTGCCCAGCACGCGCTACTGCGTCGAGTGCGCAGCCATACTTCAGCGCCGGGCGTAAGGCTGTGGCGCCCTATACCGGAGGGACGTTGTCACGAGCGACAACGTCTGCCGGGACACGCTCCGCCGGAGCTGCCGGGACACCCTGGGCGGGGACGACGAGGTGCTCGCGGGCAACCCGGACTCCGTAGCGGTACGCGAGCATGCCGCCGAGGTAGCCCGATGCTCCGAGGACGCCGAGGCTGATCACGGACAGCACGAGCGGACCCGCGGGCACGGCACGGAGCGTGTCGTGGTTGGCCTCGCGCCAGGCGAAGTTGCCGACGTAGGCGAGCACGACAGCCACATTGAGCGTCATATGTATCAGCGCAATGCGGAACGGCGCCGACCGCACCGGAATGGCCAGCAGGTCGAGGAACCCAGCGATCGCGGCAAGCAGCGCGCCAACGACACCTATGGCTATCAGCCATACCGACCCGCGCGCGAGGAACGCGGGGTTGCCCGCGATGTGCGATGCGATGTCGAAGATGAGGCTCGCTGTCCAGGCACCGATCGGGATCGTGACCAGGGCCGGATGCGTCGGATGTCCGTAGGGGCCGGCGAGCCGGCTGCGGGGGTGGATGCCGTCGCGCAACGGCTGCACGCCGGTCATGCCGAGCGCCCATCATCGACAGCGTCACGTAGGTGGAGGATCGTTGCCAGCGACATGGTGGGCCTCCAATTCGTGTGTCGGCACGGCGCCAAGGGCGAGAGGAAATGCCGAGCGCGCCTCGAGCTGGGTAACGCCAATCGCGTCCGGTGTACCCGAGCGCGGGGGCGGGCAAACGGGAGCCGGTGGCCCGCCGCGCCGCAACGTCACGTCATGCCACACTCGTCGCTTCCGTCGGCGCAGCGACGACGGCGGTTTCCGGTCTGGCTGCGCGCGGCGTCATGGCAGGCGCCGTCAACGCCCCGGCAAGCGCCACCGCGGCCAACGCCCACCACGCATGTTGGAACGCAGTGTGCGCCGCGGCGTAACCGACCGGGTGGCCGAGCAATGCCACCGTCAGGCTCACCCCCAATGCGGTGCCGATCTGCCGGCTCATCGTCACCACCGCACTGCCCGTCGCTGCATGCGTCGCGGGAAGATCAGCGGTCGCCGACGACAGGATGGCGGGCAGCGCGAATCCCACCCCTACCCCGCCGACCAGCCAGCCGGGCAACAGCTCCGCGGCATAGTGCGGCGATGCCCCGACAAGGCTCAGCGTGATCAACCCGCCGCCCGCGAACAGGACACAACCCACCGCCACGATCACGCCGATCGGGATCCGCTTTGCCAAGCGGTGGGCCACCGCCGCAAAGATCGGCACCATCATCGGGCCGGGCGCGACGGCGAAACCCGTCTTGATCGCGGAGTAGTGCCACACCTGCTGCATCCACAGCACGTTGGTGAGCAGGGCCGCCGCGAACGGGATGGCGAACAGAACGGCCGTGGCGTTCGACCAGGTGAACGCCCGCACGCGTAGCAACGCCGGCGCGATCACCGGCGCCGAGTGCCGCGCCGAACTCACGAGGAAGCCGAGCGCTGCGGCGACTGTCACGAACCACGCGACGTCGGTGCGCGCCGCCGCCCATCCCCAGTCGGGGCCCTTCACCACGCCCAGCGTCAGCGCGCCGATCGACACCGCGAGCAGGGCCGCGCCGAGCATGTCAGGCAGATCGGTGATCGACTTGTCTCGCGACCGTGGCACCCAGAGCGCAGTGGCAACGAGCGCAGCCACACCGACCGGAACATTCACCAAGAACACCCAGCGCCACGACGCTTCGACGAGGACGCCACCGACCGCCGGACCTAACGCCGCAGCAACGGCACCGGTGGCAGCCCAGATGCGCACCGACCGCTGGCGGTGTTGCGCCGGTGCGGTCGCGAGCACCAGACCCAGGCTGGCCGGGGTGAGCAACGCCGCGCCCGCAGCCTGCGCGGCGCGGAAAGCGACGAGCCACCATACGTCGCCGCTTGCTGCGCATGCCGCACTTGCGAGGGTGAACAGTGCGATGCCGAGCAGGAAGCCACCCTTGCGTCCGTACCGGTCGGCGATGCGTCCGGCCGGTACGAGCAGCGCCGCGTAGACGATCGCGTACGCGCTGAGCACCCAGGACAGTTGCGCGAGGCTGGGGTGGTGGAAGTCGGCGCCGATGGAATTGAAGGCGACGTTGACGATGAAGACGTCGAGGCTGGCCATGAACGCCGCAGTCGAAGCGATTGCGAGCACGACTCCTGGACGCTGGCTAGTAATTGCCATAGCCAGCACACTAGATGCTGACTATGGCAAACACAAGCTAGAATGAGCGAATGACGGATGCAGCTGTGTTGCTGGGCAAGTTGAGTGATCGCTCGGCATGGCGCGCCGACCGCTGCCCCATTGGGAAGGCGCTGGATGTCGTCGGCACCCGTTCGGCCATGCTGATCATGCGCGAGGCGTACTACGGCACGACGCGCTTCGACGACTTCTTCGCGCGCGTCGACATCACCGAGGCGGTTGCGGCTGCACGGCTGCGCGAGCTGACAGATGCCGGGCTGCTCGAACGCAGCCCGTACCGGTCCCCCGGTCAGCGCACGCGCTACGAGTACGTGCTCACCGAAAAGGGCCGCGACCTGCTGCCAGTCGTGCTCGGATTGTTCGAGTGGGGTGCGAAGCACGTGTCACCCGGCGGCCGGCCGCCGGTGCAGCTGCGGCACACCGAGTGCGATGCGCCCGTCAACGTGCAGGTGCGGTGCGGAGAAGGCCACCAGGTACCGCTGTCGGAACTGGCTGTCTCACCGACACCGAGACGCCACCGCTAGCGCCGTCCGTCGTTCGCTAGTGAGTCAGCCGGCCCCGTCGGTGGCCGACTACGCGCCGCAACTTGTTGAGCCTGCCACGGTCGAACGGTAGTTGATCAAGCGTGGGTAGCCAGCGATCGGTTCGCTCGGCAAGCTCGACGAGTACCCGACGGGTGGCGCGTTCCGGTAGACCGAGCTTTCCGCCGAGGCGCGCGAAGTCGTCAGCTCCGAAGTCGGCGCCCGGCCGGCCGCCGATCGACAGGGCCATCGTCGCGTCGCCGTAGACGTGCGAACAGGGCATGTCGTAGGCCGGCGAAGTCATCCACTCGCCTGCCAGATCCTGGACGACTGAAAAGTTCTTGGCATGCGCGTCGCCGTTCCCGGTGAGGTAGGCGAATGCCAGCTGCCGAATGAGCTCGCGGCTGGCGAGTGCAGGGGCATCGCACACGGCCGCCAGCGCCGCAAAGGTCTCGTCTGTGCCGAGCAGGTACTTGTCTGCAGGCGGGCGGTCAGCGACCTGACCGCCATCCTCGACCGCAAGACAGCGCATTTCTCCGTCGACGGTGATGCGGTCGAAGCGGCGCACCAGCAGGCCGACCGCGCCATCGCGGTCGGTTACGACGTCGTTCGGTGGCACCGTGAGCCCGGACAGCCGCGCCGCTTCGAGGAAGAATGCCTCGTTCTCGACGAGGTGCGGATATTCGTCGACTGGGTTCAGTTTGAGGATGTGCCGCTCCCCCGCACGTGCGATCGGCAGATTGATCATCGCCGCGCTCGTCTTGTCTTGCACGCCCGGTAGAGCTATCCGTTGCGCTCGGATTCCGAGCTCAGCGATCAGCTCCGCGAAGCTCGACGCGGCGATGTTCTCGATCACGATTCGCGGCGGGACCTCCGCCGGCGTGACGCCGGCAGCGACGACCTGCACATCCCCGATCGCATCCGCGCCGACAGCGAGCAGCAAAGACAACTCATCGTCGGCCGATGTCTTGACCGCGCGCCTGAGCGCGCCGAGTCGTCGCCCCTCGGGCAGCAGCCCGGCGAAGTATGACGGCACGGCGCCGGCCGGTCGCAGTATTGGCTCACTCGCTAACGGCAACGTGGTCGCGATTTGCGGGTGCGCTGCTTCGAGCCACTCGGCCAGGTATCTGAACTCCACGCCGCGTGGGGTACGTGTCAGCGTTGCTGCGCGGCGCCCGGATTTGTAGACGTCGGCCTGCTCAATCGTCCGCAGTTGCTCAAGGCGATCGACGGACGGCGAGCTCACCGGATCTCTCGATCGGCGCCGCGGTGAATCTCCAGGTGCAGGCCGAGCGCGTTCAGCACAGCGACCAACTTGTCCAGCTGCACGGTTTGCTTGCCGTTCTCCACGGCGAAGACGAAGCGCTCGGACACGCCCGCCACGTCGGCCAGCTCTTCCTGCCGCAAGTTCAGCTGCTCGCGGCGCGCGCGCAACGTGGTAGCGAGACCAGAACGATGGTCGATCATGGCCGGGCTCCAGTCCCCGCACGAACGTGCGGTTTACGGTAATAGTACCGGGTGAAACGCCTCTCAGACGAACGATTTCCGCACGAACGTGCGGCCACCTCGGAATTTCGGGAGTCGTCGCCTCGAAACGGACACTGACCGCACGAACGTGCGGCCAGCACCGCCCCGTCGAAGGGTTGACCGCAGTGAAGCCGCGCTAGCGGCCGGGCGACAACGTCCGCGCATGCAAGGCCGGTCCGAGCCACCGCCGTACGAGGGCGCGCAGTTCGTCGTCGGTTCGCGGCGGGTCCGTCGGGTACTGAAGGAACGACACGAACAACCTCATCAGCACCTCAGCGAGCCCTTCGAGATCGTCATCGGTCACGTCGATCTGCGACCAATCGACGCGAGCGCGGCGCAGAATCCCCGCGCCGACCGACAGCGCCATGGACGAGGTGACGCCGCGGCTGAATACCTCGGCCTCGCCTGCTTGGAACAGCGCACCGATGTGTCGTTCGTGTGGGATAGCCCGAACGGCGTACACGATGGACTCGATCGCGACGTCTGCGGCCGTCGTGAAGCGCGCCAGGTGCTGTTCCATCCGTTGCACGAAGTCGGCGAGTCCGGCTTGGGCCACAGCAGAAAGCAGTTCACCGAGATTGGCGTAGTACCGGTACACCGTCTGGCGGGTGACGCCGAGCTCGCTCGCAACATCGGAGAGCGTCGTCTTGGCGGGCCCGAACTTCTCGACGCAGGCGGCAGCTGCACTCACAATTCGCCGACGCGCCTCGTCCTCGGTGCGCGGCGGGTTGCCGTTCCAACCGTGATGTCCCATGGGCCTTCAGCTCGCCAGGACCGGAACTCGATGTCGGTCGGTGTAGAGCAGCGTCAAGACCGCGCCCGCACCGACGAAACATGCCATGACGTACAGCCCGCTGCCCACCGGGGTGCCGTCCGCGGTGACGCCATGTTTGGCAGCGCGGAAGGCGGGCAGCGCCCCCAACCAGAGCACCGTCATCACGGCCAGATAGGCCGCGGGATAGGTACGCGCGAACGGCGTCATCGGCTCGACCTCAGCGGCGCTCGAGCTCTGGAGGCGGCTCCGGAACTGAGTGATCAGCACCCAGGCGCCGGCCAACCACACCAGGCCCAGTTCGACGCCGATGATCCACGCCTGTGCGTGGATGTTCGGGTGGTTGCCGCCGAAGATTCCGGCCGGGATTCCGGCCACGCCCATCGCTGGGGGGCTCAGGACGCCGGCCACCACCGTGCGCCAGGCGAGCGGCCAGCCACGGCGCGGACCGCCGTCTCCGGCCGGTGAGCCGACCAGTCGGACGACCAGGTAGGTCATCGCCCCGAACGAGACCGATGCGAAAAGCAGCATGCTGTTCATCGGCACGGAGGCAAGTGCGGGATGGTTGACCTTCACGTTGGCGTCGTTCCACGCCCACCACTTCAGCTGCGGGCCGAGCTGATCGAAGATTTCGTAGAACACCTGGCAGACGAAGGCCACCGCGATCGACCCGACGACGACGCCCCGCCGGAAGATGCCGAGCACCCGCACTAGTTCGTAGGCCAGTTGGCTGAGCGCCGGGTAGATCGCGATGATGTAGAGCGGAAGCCGGTCCCACATGAACTGCACCGTGAAGATGTTGTGCGCGAAGATGAAGCCGAACTGCTTGTCCAGACCGAACCATTCGGGGAAGTAGAGCGGCGGCTCGGTCACCAAGAGATAGACCAGTGACGCGCACCAGAGCGACAGATTGATCGGATCGCCGGCGCGGAACCGGCGCAGTGCATGGATGAAACCGAAGACGGCGCCGGCGATGATGATCAGCTCGAGGATCGGCATCGTCCAGTTGGCCAGATCGAACGGGTTGTGTACCGACACGACCGGGCTGACGTGGTGACAGTCGAACCCCAGGTTGTGCGTGAGCTTCTCGGCAGCCGAGTCGCAGGTCGCGCTCATGCGACGTCGAATTCGGCGGCACGCATGACCGCGCGAGGGGTCCAGTCGGTGTCCGGAGGTTCCAGTTGCGAGTCGAACCCGTACGGCAGTTTCAGACGTCCCAACATCGAGTTGATCTTGTAGCGAAGCAGCCCGAAGAGGACGCGTGGGCTCTTCATCATGTCGGCCAACGACTCGTCGAGATTGAAGACCTTGGTGAAGTGTTCGTCGATCACGGTGTCTTCGCGTGCCGCACCAGTGATCAGATTGAAGGCCGGCCATGTCATCGCGGAGACGATCCGGCGCCGCCATGGTGCGACGGTCTGTGTGCCGGTGGCGCATTCGTAGCCCTGGTCACGCGCCATCGCCAGCCGCCAAGCCACCAGGAGTTCCGTGCGCTGTGCGGTGAGGAACTGCGTGAAGAACTGCTGATCCAAGTGTGTGACCGACTGCAAGTGCTCGCGCAGCAGGCGTGCAGAGAGTGCAGCCGAACTCATGCCCTGGCCGTAGAAGGGGTTGAACGCACAGATCGCGTCACCGATGAAGACGATGCCCTGCGGTGCCACGGGCAGCTCGTCGTAGCGGCGCCACTTGTTGCCGGTCGAGCGGGTGAGGTGGACGTCCGAGATCGGGGTGCACTCGGCCATCGCTGCGGCAAACAGCGGCGCGCGGACACGCTCGGCCGAGGCGATGAAGTCCTCGGTGGTGCGCGGCATGTCGATACCCCACGACCCCATGCACGCGATGGCGCGATTGCCCTCCATCGGGAAAAAGTTGACCAGAAAGTCGTGCTCGGGCGGGTGATCGCCCTTGTGCTGCGTCGGCATGATCACGAGGTGTTGCCACCACCAGGTCTCGGGACGGTCCTCTGGTTCGGGCAGGGCGTACCAGCGCGAGGTGTAGGTGACCTTTGCGTCGAGCGTCTGCACGGCAGGCGCCGGCCAGCCGGCGGCTGCGAGCCAGTCGGAGACCGACGAGCCGCGGCCCATCGCGTCAACCACGATGTCGGCGTCGAGCGTCGAGTCACCCGCCGAGTCGGCGACAGTGACACCGGCGACGCGCGGCCCGTCGGTGGTGACGAGGCCCCGCACCGAGACACCTTCGCGGATGGTGACGTTGGGCAGTTGCCGCACCTTGTCGCGAAGTACCCGTTCGATCAGGATCCGTGAGCTGTAGACCATGGTCATGACGCCCTGCTTGCGCGGCGCCCACCCGGCCTCGTCGCAGTAGGCCGCGTCCATCGACGCCGTCAGGTGCAGCCCGCCGGCCGCGATCAGGTCATCCTCGAATCCTGGGAACAGAGCATTGATCGCGCGGCGCCCCGAATTGAGCAGGAAGTGCGGATGCTTGCTCTGGGGCACCCCTCGGCGGTGTTCGGCCCCGGCCGGCAGTTCGTCGCGCTCCAGCACCAGCACCTCATCGAAGTGCGGCGCCAGCGCTCCGGCCGCGCAGAGGCCCGCCACGCTTCCACCGAGGACCACTGCCGTCGTTCCCAGACTCATACCGTCCCGCCCTTGTCATTCATACAGATGTTGCACGAATGTATGAATGGCGGGTCCGGCTGTCAAATGGTGCGGACCCCGGCGATCACTCCTTCAGCAGAACCGCAAGCTCTTCCCGCAGCCAGGGGATGAGTAGGTGGAGGTCGGGCATCTGGTCACGGTCGGCGATCAGGCCGAAGTCGAGATGCCCGCAGTAGCTCATGACGGTGATGTTGAGGCCCATGCCGTCGGTGATCACGGAGATCGGGTAGTTCGCCACGAGCTTCGCACCCGCGAGATAGAGCGGCAGTTGCGGTCCGGGGACGTTCGAGATCACGAGGTTCCAGGGCGGTCGGCCGGCAGCCGACGTAGCGAGTGCAAAGGTCGAGCGTGCCGCGAGGGCGAACACCGCTGGAGGAATGAAATGGTTCGCGTCCTGCAGCAACTCCGCCGGTAGCGCGCTGTGACGTTCCTTCATGTCACCCAGGGCCTCATGGGTCAGGCGTAACCGCTCGATCGGGTCGGCGATCTGGGTGAACAGCGGCGTGGTCTGCAGCATGATCCGGTTGCCGTACGTGCCGGCCTGCGCTTCGGTACGCACGGAGATCGGAATCTGTGCGACCAGCGGCCCGTCGGGCAGCGCGTCGTGCTCGATCAGCCAGCGCCGAACGGCACCTGCGCACAGCGCGACGATGACGTCGTTGACGCTCGTTCCGTGCCGGTCTTTGACCGCTTTGATGTCGGCGAGGCTCAGCTGGCCGAACGCAACCTTGCGATGCCCCGAGACCCGACCGGAGAACGGTGTGCGGGGCGTGGGCAGTCCGGGCAGGCTCTTGTGCCGTGGCCGCCGCAGTGCCACCTCACGGGTACGGTTCACGATCTGGCCGACGGTTCCGACGCCGGGCACGACCGCCAACGAGCGCACCTCGGCCAGATTGGGCAGCGCGGCCGGCGCCGAACGGGCAAAGCGCACGGGGAATTTCAGCGCACCGACGACACCGCGAAGGAGCATCTCGCCGCTACTGGGCATGCGCTCGAAGCGTTCGGACGGCTCAGGCAGCTCGCGACCCTCGGGGGTCAGGTCGAGCAGCGCGGCCATGATCTCGGCGCCCGACAACCCGTCTACGACTGCGTGGTGGATCTTCGTCAGCACCGCAGCGTGACCGTCCTCGAGACCTTGGATCAGGTACAGCTCCCACAGCGGACGTCGCCGATCCAGCGGCCGCGCGACGATGCGCGCGACCTGCTCGGCGAGCTGAGCTTCGTTGCCCGGAGCAGGCAGCGCGATCTCCCGGACGTGAAACTCGAGATCGAAATCCGGGTCGTCCACCCAATAGGAGTAGTCGAGGTTCAACGGAACCTCGGCCAGCCGCCACCGCAGGGGCGGGACGAGAGGCAACCGCTCGCCGATGAAGTCATGCAGGCTGGCCAGATCGAGACCGCCCGGGCGGGTTGACGGATCGAGGATGGCAAGCCCCCCGACGTGCCCGTACTGGGAGGCAGACTCCATCGCGAGAAATTGGGCATCAAGGCTGGTCAGCTGCCGCATGCCGTCCACCGTGTCCTGCACGGCGGAATCTGTCCAGCCGCTGACCCGGTCCGGGGGCAGCAGGTGCCCGATCCTGTTTCCCGTGCCCGCGCCATTGCGACCCCCGGCAATGCGGTGCACAGTCGGCGCGAATGCAGCCGGCTTCTGCCGTCGCAGGGCAGGGAGGGTATGTAGTGAAGAGCCGATCTTCAGTCTTGCGTGGTCTCTGGTGGGGGGCGGCCGCGACCGTGCTCGCCGTGATGTGCCTGGCGCCGAGCGGAGCGGGCGCCGACACGGCGACGGTCGGGGTCGCGCCTGACAAGGTGAGCGCCCATGTGACCGGTGCGATGTCGCGCAGCGCGACGATCCATTTGGTCGTATCCAACAATCAGGCGAGTGCGGCGGCTGTGACGTTCGCGGCGACGCTCGACGACGGATCCGCGGCGATCGTCAGTCCGCTCACCGCAGATGTCGCGCCGTACAGCAGCAAGACCGTCACCCTCGAACTCAGCGGATACGGCTTCAGGCAGGTGGCCGGTCAGATTGAGGCGACTGTCAGCGGTGGCGCGACGGTGGTCGTACCACTGGCGATCACACGAACGCCGAGCGCGACAGACGTGTGGCTGCCGATCCTGGTTGCCGCGGTGCTCGCGGCGCTTGCGGCGATCGTCATCGCGATCCGTACGTCGGGCGCAGCATTGGGCAGGACGCAGATCGGGGGTGCGCCGAAATGGTCGTTCCAGGACAGTTGGGCGCAGAACATCTCCGGTCTCGGAGCGGTGCTCGCCACGGTTCTCGGCGCTTCCGGATTCATCTCCTCCGAACTGGCGGGGCTCGATACAGCCAAGTTCGTCGGCCTCAGTCTGTTTGCCGGCGCCCTCGTGCTCGTCGCGCCATTGTTCATGTTCGGCAAACCGACGGCGTTGGGCTTCCTGTTGGCGAGTGGTACGACACTGCTTGCCACGTTCCTGGAGTTCGGAACGCTCGTCGAGCTCTTGCACTACGCGCACGCCGGCACAGCCGAAGGCTGGTTCATCGGGGCGCTCCTCATCGCCGCGACGTGCTTGCTGTTCGTCTACGGCGTAGTGACAGCCAGCCGGACGATCGATGGCACGCGGCGCCATCACGTGGCGACGTCTCGATTCCGCGTCCCGGTTGGCGCCGAAGCACCGCAGGCCGAGGAACTTCAGATACCGATGATCTGAAGTTCGTGACGACGGCGGGCCGTCACACTCGGTCGCCCGGGGATGCTGCACAATCGCGCCTTGCGGCCGCCGTAAGCTAGCTGTTAAGCGATCTTCGTGTTGTACTGACCAGTGCCGCGAGTGGCGGCGGCGTCAGCGTCGTACGCCGAAGATTGTCTGATCGTTTGAGTGAGTGCTGGCCCACGGATGGCGGCATGCACGTCACGCGACCTCGATTGAAAGTTGTGGGTCATGGTGCTGCATCCCGTCAGAGCGTCGAGCGGTACGTCGCGATCGCGTCGTCGTCACGTGACCTTCGCGGTTGGTCTGCTCTTCGGCAGTGGTATCGCGGCCGTCCTCCTCTCAGCGCTGACGTTGTCAGACGCCCACGCAGATCCTCCGACGGTGTACTCCGCAGCCGGTAGCTACCTGTTCACGGTTCCGGCGGGGTGGAGTGTTGCTCGTTTTGATGTGTCGGGTGCTGCTGGTGGGGGTGGGGCTGGGCAGGCTGGCGGTCCGGGTGGTTTGGGTGGTGAGTCGGTGGTGACGGTGGCGGTCACTGCGGG
>DASYGT010000009.1:0-123622 GCA_035999365.1 Jatrophihabitantaceae bacterium | reverse complement strand
TGGTGCGCTAGGCGGTAACCAACCTCAGGCGGCAACCCAGGAGATCGCGGCGGCGCGATCGGCGATCGGAAAAACCTTCACCTGGCCCGGCGTCATCCAACCGAACATCGCTGTCATGTAGCGCATCCAGTCGATATCAGTGACGAGCCCAATACGCTTCCAGGCTCGCAGATGTTCGACGCCGATCTTCAGGTCTTCCCAAAGCGCGGCCGGTGTCATCCCGTCGAAGGAGGGAATCTCGATCAGAAACCGGACGTCGCCAGCAGCGGCGGCGCGTTCGAGCGCAGGCAAGATCACGTCACTGTAGTCCTCGGCCACCATCGTTCCGCTGACCACGAACCCGATGACGCCATCCGGAAGCCCAGCGAGTTCCTCGATCATCGACCAATAATACGAGCCGACTTCACAACCCAACTCGCACGCTCATGCCGCTTATCGCGACGGCACGATCAGCCGAGGCCGAGGATCTCGGTGATCTTGTCAGACGACGGGTCGCGGAGAACTTTGACGCGGTTGAAGCGGAGGTCTGCCCGCCAAGGCTGGCCCGGAAGCCCGGCCGCGAGTTCACCGCCGAGCGACTCGACGATGTGCCGCGCGTCCTCGACGCTGCGGCCGACGAGCGAGCCGAGGTCCAGATTGCGAAGGCCAGCGGGTACGGGGTCCGCAGATACGCGGTCAACCCGTAGGAACGCAACATGTCGGGGTCCCTCGGTCACGACGATGAGGTCGCCAGGAACGACTGATTGGTCTCCTTGACCATCGACAATGAGCCAGGCTGCCAGCGCGCGAGTCCGCCACGCGGTGCGGTCGTCGACCCGAACAACGAGCGATGCGAGTCCACTGTCGACGGTGTGGGGCGGCACGAACCCAGTCGCTGCGTAATCATGGTCAGGTTGGGTCGGCGGAGGACCGGACGTTCGACCGCCCTGCTCTGGTGTCAGCCAGATGATCTCTCCGTCATAAGGCCAGTGGCCGCGATACTGCACACCTGCATCATCGGCTCCGTGCTCTCACCTGTCGATCAGCGGTGAAAGGAGGTGACCGCTCATGCCGCGTTGTTGGCGTGCCCCGAGCGGTCGCGAGGTGACCAGATCGTGATCCGGCGGTCGTAACGTCCGTCCTGTGTCGGTCCTGCGACGGATAGTGGTCGGCAGCTGCGTGGTCATTGGGGTGACCGCGTGTACGGGCGGATCGCGCCTGAGTGCTGTCCCAGCTCTCTCGACATGTGGCGTGCCACCGACGTCGTCCGCACGGGACGACGGACGCATCGTCCTCACACTTCTCGCGCCCTCCCGTGCGGTGAGCGGGTCGACCATCACGTCAACGGCGACTATCAAGGTTGCCGGATCGAGCCGCGTTGTTGACGACCTGGGCCAGCCGGTAGACGTCTACATCGTTCGTGGCGGCAAGGTCGTCGGTGCGTACCACGGAATGGTCGCCGGAACTGGAGTCATCGTGGGACCCGACGCACGCTCGGGCACAGGGCAATCGGTTCCCGTTACGCCGGTCGTGTTGAGTGGCTGCCCGAGCGGCCCCATCGACTACGCGCGTCCTGACGCGACCCGGCATCCTTTGCCGCCGGGGCTGTACGAGCTGATTGCCGCAATGGAGGACAGTCCCCCCGGCGCACCAGGTGGCGTACTGGTCGCGGCTGCCGTTTCGGTAGTCGTTACCGCGTAGTCGGCACCACCGGCCTCGACACCGACCCTGCTGTGCGGACGGTGACAGAGCGTCCGCTCACGCCCGACAGTGCGGTCGTGCCGATGGGAGCGCTCCAACTGCAGGAGAAGTCGGATGTCCGGGAGGCCCTGGATGCGTGGTGGGCCGGATGCTCGCGTCCGAGCGATGTTGTGGCCGACAGCGGTCTGTGGCGCTGTCAGTTCCAGCAGCGGCGCATGCCGGCGTTGGCACCGCATGCTCCGAGGCGGCCCGTCTATCCGACTAACCGCTTGTAGCGCAGGGCGCTGACGGTGGTCGGAACCGAACAACACCGCGAGGTGGCGCACGGAAGTTTCGACAGGCCCAAGGCTCTAAGCTGTGTTCCCCCATTGGATGTGGCGCAATTCGTCGGGAATGGCAATGGCTGGATCGGCCATCACCGCGTCGGTGCCGTAGTAGCGCATTGCGCTGACCTGAGCGCCGACTGGTTCCCCCGCCGCGTCCATCGCGTCGAAGATCTCCCAGAAGATCCGACCGCCTTCGGTCCCGACATCAATAACGCCGTCGTTGAGCTCAAGGTCGATCGCGATGTACACACTTGCTCTCATTGCGTCACCTGCCACAACACCGGCATCGCTTGGACTCTGAATCGAAAGGCCTTATACGACGCGTTGCCGGAGTTTCACCGATTCGGCGTAGGCCAGCGGGCGGAACCGCAGAATGGGGTCGTTAGACAACTCAATTCCATCGATGATCCGCGTTGGATCGAAGACGACCACATCGTTGCCCTGTTCGGGGTCCTTAGCAAGCTCGGTCACGCTGATGCGGCCGGCGATGAAGTCGCGGTCGTTCTTCCAGACTGATGTCGCCGAGTGTGGGTCGTCGCCGTCGCCGGCCACCTGGACGTGCAGGTCGAAGGCCACCGGGCCGCGCTCCAGACGGGCGGCCATCTCGTCGCGGAGTCGATCGGTTCCGCTGTAGGTTTCCGGCAGCCGGTCAGCCAGGGTGCCGACCGGGCGGAGCTGGTAGCGCACCCAGGTGAGGTCCCCCGCAGCGTTGCGCCAGCCGTAGGCGTGGATCGGGTAGTAAGGGATCTCGGCGTAGCTCGCCGGCTTGGGCAGAGCGCCGCCACGCATGCCGGCCACCAGCGGAGCGATCGTCGCGGGATGCCTTGCCATGAAAAACGGCATCTTCCACTGGTGCACCGACGGCTGGGCCATCTTCACGAACACACCGGGATCGTCGGTCGGGAAGCGCGGCGAAGTCTGAGCCAGCAGGTCCGTGTCCCCCGCCGAGGTGCGAAAGCGGATCGCCATCCCGCGGATGTCGGGCTTCCCGTCCGGCCAGCTCGGCGTTCCGCTGCCGTTGGACCAGCGCACCAGCACCGGCACCTCGGCACCGCTGAGGTGCGCGGCGCGACAAAGCGCAGCGGCCTCTCGCGCGGCGGCAAACGTGCCTGCGTAGAACACCCCTTTGGCGTGGGCACTGCGGTAGCCCGGCGGTGGCTGATACGCCGCCCGCAAGGTGTCAATGGCTTGCTTTGGCGTCACCATGCCGGGAGCGTAGCTCCAAGAGAGCACACCGTGGAACTGGATAGGTATCTTCTCGCCACCCGGCTCACCTGCTAGCTCGGATCTGTGCGCGCAGAGCCTTGAGGAGCATCCGCTCATGCCGCTGCGCGGGTACGGCGTGGCTCACGCTGTACGGCGGTGGAGGATCGTGCGTCGCGCGAGGGCCAGCCAACAAGCGATCGCTATGGCCGACAAGAGAGCTGGCAGCCAGTGGCCGAGGAGCAGCGAGGCCGCAACTGCGCACCCGAAGGCTGCGAGATTTAGGACGACGTCATAGACGGGTGCAACGAAACGCCTGTTGAGGACGTGCGCGACCGCAATGACGAGGCCACACGCGAACGTGATCGAAAGCAGGAGACTCACCACGAGGTCCTAGTCTCCCTGGTCGCCGACCAGCCCGATGGCGCGACCCTACGGCCAGCGCGCGGTCGCCCGCACATGCCGCGAAGCGGCGGACGGTCGGCCGAAGAACGGTGTGGCGTCACGAACTCGGCGACGTCGGCTGGTTACCCGCGAGGCGACGCTCAGCGAGGATCAATAGGTTTCGGCCCGACCGCGCCTGATATGCCACACTCGTCGGCGACCGTTGAACTTGGAAGGAGGTGCGACGTTCCGTGTCGATAACCGTTTCCGCGCCTCCTGGAGTTGGCTGACCTAGGCCAGCTCTCCCGGCGGCGCCACCCGTGAGAGGTGGCCTCGTGGCCTCAGACAACGAAATCCAGCTCGACCGACTCGCTCGTTCGTTCGCCGCCGTGGGCAGGCTGATCGATGCGATCCAGCCCGACCAGTGGCTCGCGCCGACTCCGTGCATGGACTGGACCGTGCACCGTCTCGTCGAGCACCTGGTCGGTAAGAATCTCGTGTTCGCCGCGGTGCTCGCTGAACAACCGCTGCCGCAGCGGGGTGACGGGATGGCGTCCGACCACCTCGCCTGCGCCTATCGCGAATCGGCTGCCGTGTTGCTCGACGGATTTGGACAGCCGGGCGTTCTCGAGCGCTCCTACCAGGGCCCGCTCGGGGCCGCGACCGGAGCGGAGCGGCTGAAGATCCGCATGTACGACCTGCTGGCCCACGGCTGGGACCTCGCCCAAGCTCTCGGCCGTCCGGCGGATCTGCCGGAGGATGCCGCAGAGGAATCACTAGCCTTCGCCCGCGCCGATGGGCGAGCAGTACGGCCCGGCGGCGGCTGTTTCGGCCCGCCCCGGCACGTCGCCGACGCCGCGCCCGCAATCATCAGGCTGGTCGCGTTCCTCGGCCGCGACGTGCCGGCAACACCGCGCACTTCGACGTGATCACACCGGGATCCTTGCTCACACAGGCGACAGCGCAAGAAAGCGACCACCCAGACATGTCGCAACAAGGGCATGGCGGCGAAGCGTCCGCTCATGCCGCAACGAGGGCATGGCGGCATAGCGTCCGCTCATGCCGCAACGAGCGCACGGCTCTGCCGAATTGTGCGTCCAGGAACGCCCGCTTCGAGGCGACGTCGTGGGAACTCGTCGGACCTGTCCTCGGTGGCCCACCAGTACGCCAGTGCGGACATTCGCCCGTGGTCGACGAAGAGGATGAGACCGCCGTGGTCACCCGCTCCATCAGCAACGGCCCCAACCGGCGTGCGAATGGCGACGCTCGCCGTCAGAAGGGATTGATCCACAACCCGATCATCTGTCACCACTGGCCATTGACAAGGCGGGCCGCAGCTCCGCATAGTTAAGCGCATGCTTAAGTATTCGGCACTCGACCTGGCCTTCCACGCGCTCGGCGATCCGACCCGCCGGGCACTGGTCGACCAGTTGACGCTGGGCCCAGCGTCCGTCAGCGCGCTGGCGGCGCCGCTGCCGATGTCACTGCCCGCCGTGCACCAGCACCTGCAGGTGCTCGAGCACAGCGGTCTGGTCCGCTCGGAGAAGGTCGGGCGAGTCCGCACCTGCCGCCTGGACCTGACGAAGCTCGACACCGTTCAGGACTGGATCGACACCCGCCGGGCGACGTGGGAGCGCCGTCTCGACCGCCTCGACACCTACCTCGCGGCTCTCCCACCGGAGGCCGCCACGTCCACCACCAAAGAGAAGGAACAGCCATGACCAGCACCGCAACCCGCACCGTTTCGCACGACACGTTCGTCATCGACCGTACCTACCGCGCCTCGCAGCACCGCGTGTTTACCGCGTTCGCCGACATCGCCGCGAAGGCGCGATGGTGGGGCGACCCGAACGATGACAAGACCCCGCAGGAGATCGACTTCCGCGTCGGCGGCCGCGAGACAACAGTCGGCACCGCGCCTGACGGCTCCATCGCGTTCGGCTACTACGCCCTGTACCAAGACATCGTTGAGGACGAACGCATCGTTTACTCCTACGACATGACGATGGACGGTCGGCGCATCTCAGTGTCAGTAGCGACGCTGGAATTCCTGCCAGTCGCCGGCGGAACCCGGCTGATCGTCACCGAGCAGGGCGTCTACCTCGATGGCCTGGACACAGTGGACGCGCGCCGCGAAGGCACCGAAAGCCTGATGCTGGCGCTCGACACCTACCTGCAGACATCAGAATGAGCCCGCTGATCACGCGAATCGGTTTCGCGTGACAAAGCAGCAGAACGACGGCCAGACGCGCCAACTGTTTGCTTGGACGGGTGGCCACCCAGATGAGGCTATGGACGGCTCGCATGAGCATCTCCCTTGCCTCCAACGAAGCAGTCCAAGGCTGCACTGCACAGGTGTTGCGGGGTGAACGCAGACCCGCCCGCAACTGACTTGCCGCGAAGCGCGGTCTACCGGGCTCTGCCGCTCGGCGTGCACTGGGGCATACCGTCCGGTTATGCCGCGACACGGGCACAGCGGCTAGCGTCCGCTCATGCCGCTACACGGGCACAGCGGCATCGCGTCCGCTCATGCCGCCATGGTGGGGTGCGATATGGCTCGTCGAGGTAGTAGACAGCGCGACGAGGTCTCGGCGGTCGCCGCGCGGTATCGGTTGGGGTCAGCTCCCGCGAACCATCCGATGTACATCGGTGATCGACATCTCCGGCTCGCCCGCTTGGGCAATGTCGAAGCCACGGGCAGCGGCCACCTTGCCCATCGCGGGGTTCAGCCTGGAATCAGCAAATCGCTGGTGGGCTTCGGCGGATTCCCACACATCGACAATGTGCGCTCGGCCGTCCTTCTCAAAGTGCGTGTGAACGATCAAGCCCTCGGGTGGGTCGTTGTCCACACCCATCTCCTCAGTGACGGCGTCGAGCATTTCCATCGGCACTCCGACGGGCATGACCTGAGTGAAGAGAATTGCCATGGCGTTGCTCCTGGGATGGACGGGCGTGCTCAGCTGCCAGGCGGCAGTTGTCCCGATGCTGGCATCAAACGCGTCCCCTGACCAGCATTCGCGGCCTCCGAGTACAACGAACGCACGGAGTTGCCGCTCGTCGGCCAACTACGGGATACCGTCCGGTCATGCCGCTGATCAGCCCATCCACGCGTCATTCGCGCCGGCCCTTCGGTTGACGACGAACCGCCCACTCAGCGGCTGGGCTGAGGTGTCTTGCAGTTGATCTTTGGGTTCACGCCGAGATAGTTGAGCGGCCCGGCAAGGATCGTCACCGCAATCGTCCCGGCCTTCGCGCACGTCTTCGGCGTCCCGCTGTAGTAGTGCCGTTGCCCCGCAGCGATCGCCCCGATGATCAACCAGATCACAAGGAGCGTCGCGACAACGCTCGACCCACCCCCCGAGCGTCGAGAGCTCCTGCGCATCACCATGAACGTGATCTACCCGCGTGAAGTCGACATCAAACTGGAAGGCGTCAGGGGCCTGTGCAGTTAGGGGGATCGCTGCGGCCGTCTAGGCCACCTGGCAATCGCGTGGGGTGAGGCGGAGCCCGTCTTGCCGTACCGCGCACGGGTGTCTTACGCTCGGTTCGCCACGTTGCCGATTCGTCCGCGCGTGACCTCGGTTAGGAAGCAGCCGACCTGGCTGTCGTCGTGACCGAGGCGAGGGTGCGGCCACGCCGGCAGCCAGCCGGTCTGAGAAGTCGCCCAAGGACTCCTCTTGCCGAACACCTGACCCGGTGGGACCTTTGCATGCGGAGTGGGGTCCGAGTCATCCCTCCCGAATCGGGCCCCACTCGCCATCATCGGTCGCTGCCGGGCACGCCGCCGCGCGTTGCCCACGCCCGCTCGCCACGATCGAGGGCCTCCACGCTGTGGCCCTCGCGCGACAGCCCTCGCCGCAGCGTCGGGTCCGCTGCGAGTCGCCGTGGTCACCTGGCCGGCAATGGCGTCGAGCCGCTCGGCGGTCTCGAGAAGGTCTGCGGCGATTGCGCGCGCGTCCCGCGTTCACCTCGTGGTCGCTGCGATCCAATTGGTCATGCTGGCACCTGCGGTTGTGCCACGTATCTGACACGCAGCTTGTGTGACCGGATGGAACCCCAATCAATCCGGAGCCTGTAAGGGTGGGCGATACTGGGATTGAACCAGTGACCCCTACCGTGTCAAGGTAGTGCTCTCCCACTGAGCTAATCGCCCTTATGTACACCGCGAGCGGTGGTTGTGATCTTGCGAGGCGGCGGCGGGAATCGAACCCGCGTACAGGGCTTTGCAGGCCCTTGCCTAAGCCACTCGGCCACGCCGCCGTCGGTGCCGGCCGATCACCGGCCACCCGGACAACACCGTCACCGGCGGCGCCGCGGGCGGTGCCTCGAGCGGACGACGGGATTCGAACCCGCGACCCTCACCTTGGCAAGGTGATGCGCTACCAGCTGCGCTACGTCCGCAAAATTGTGCTGATCCACCAATAGAAAGTGCCAACATCGCTCTGTCGGGCACCGAGCGATGACTCTATCCGATGCGCGCGAAGCGCTCCAAACCGCCCGGGCGCCCCAGGGCTACGGCGTCGCCGACTCCTGTCGCGAGACGAGTCGTTGCCACAGCCCGTCCACCTGCGCCCGCAGCGCGTCCGGCGTGCCGTCGTTCGTCAGCACCTCGTGCGCCACCGCACGGCGCTGTTCATCGCTGGCCTGGGCACCCATCCGGGCGCGCGCGTCCGACTCCGACATGCCGCGGCCGCCGAGCCGCGCAACCCGCGTGTCAGCATCGGCCTCGACGACCACCACGACGTCGAATCCGGCGGCCAGCTCTCCCTCGACTAGCAACGGGACGTCGTAAACGACGATGGCGTCGGGCTGTGCTGCCGCCATCGCCTCGGCGAAACGCCGACCGACCAGCGGGTGCACGATCGCGTTGAGGTCGGCTCGGGCCTGCTCGTCGGCAAAGACGATCGCCGCAAGCGCCCCCCGGTCGAGCTCGCCGTCCGCACCCACGATGTCGGTACCGAACCGCGCGATGACGGCATCGAAACCTTCCGTACCCGCCTCGACGACCTCACGCGCGATCGCGTCCGCATCGAACACCACTGCACCGCGTGCGGCGAGCAGTTCGGCGACCGTGCTCTTGCCCGACCCGACTCCCCCGGTCAACCCGACGCGCATACCTTCGACGCTATCGGAAGCTCAATGCGAAGGGCCCGGGACGTATCCCGGGCCCTTCGACGTTCTTGACCGATCAGCGGCCCGCGAGCTTCTCTCGCAGTGCGGCCAGCGCCTCGTCGGATGCAAGCGTGCCGGACGACTCCGGTGCCTCGGAAGTGTACGAGCTGGCATCGCCCGACTCCGTTGCCGCGTCGGCGTCGGCCTTCTGCGCGTCCTCCTGCTGCTTGCGGTGCGCCTCGAAGCGCTCGCGCGCAGCTGCATACCGCTTCTCCCACGCCTCGCGCTGATCGTCGTAACCCGGCAACCACTCCTGGGTGTCCGGGTCGAAGCCCTCGGGATAGATGTAGTTGCCCTTGTCGTCGTACTGGGCTTCCATTCCGTACTGCGCCGGGTCGAAGCTCTCGTCGCCGAGAACACCTTCGTTCGCCTGCTTCAGCGACAGCGAGATACGACGCCGTTCGAGATCGATGTCGATGACCTTGACCAGCAGGTCATCGCCGACCTGTACGACCTGCTCGGGGATTTCGACGTGCCGCTCGGCCAGCTCAGAGATGTGGACGAGACCTTCGATGCCGTCCTGCACACGAACGAACGCACCGAACGGAACGAGCTTGGTGACCTTGCCCGGTACAACCTGCCCGATCTGGTGCGTGCGGGCGAACTGACGCCACGGGTCTTCCTGCGTCGCCTTGAGCGACAGTGACACGCGCTCGCGGTCGAGGTCGATGTCGAGAACCTCGACGGTGACCTCCTGGCCGACCTCGACAACCTCGCTCGGGTGGTCGATGTGCTTCCACGACAGTTCGGAGACGTGCACCAGACCGTCGACGCCGCCGAGATCGACGAACGCACCGAAGTTGACGATCGACGACACAACGCCCGTGCGCACCTGGCCCTTGGCCAGCTTGTTCAGGAACTCGCTGCGCACCTCGGACTGGGTCTGCTCGAGCCACGCACGGCGCGACAGCACGACATTGTTGCGGTTCTTGTCCAGCTCGATGATCTTGGCTTCGAGCGTCTTGCCGACGTACGGCTGAAGGTCACGAACGCGCCGCATCTCGACGAGCGACGCGGGCAGGAAGCCGCGCAGGCCGATGTCGATGATGAGACCACCCTTGACGACCTCGATGACCGTACCCTCGACGACCTCGTCGTTCTCCTTCTTCTGCTCGATCGTGCCCCAGGCGCGCTCGTACTGCGCGCGCTTCTTGGACAGGATCAGCCGCCCCTCTTTGTCCTCCTTCTGAAGGACAAGCGCCTCGATCTCATCACCGACGGATACGACCTCGTTCGGGTCGACGTCGTGCTTGATGGAGAGTTCGCGGGACGGGATGACACCCTCGGTCTTGTAACCGATGTCGAGCAGGACCTCGTCGCGGTCGACCTTGACGATGGTGCCCTCGACGATGTCGCCATCGTTGAAGTACTTGATCGTGGAGTCGATGGCGGCGAGGAAGTCTTCGGCGCTGCCGATGTCGTTTATTGCCACTTGCGGGGTTGTCGGGGCTTCGGTGGTCGCGGTCATTGAGTGGATGGGTCCTGACGATGTGTAGTGCGGATGCGGACATGCCCGAATCGCGAAATCAACGATGATGTCTGGTTCGATTCCGCGAGCGGCCTGCTCCATGTCGAGGCCACAGACGCGTCCAGCAGGCATGAGCCTACTCCAGACCAAGGAACACGGGGAAATTCCCGCGCATGGCCCGCCTTAGCGCTAGCGCTCGGCCGCGTCCGACGCCGGATCCGCGGCGAATGCGCGGCCGATCTCCTCGACGGCGTCGGCGAGTGCCTGGCTCGCCTGCGGTACCAGTCCCGGGATCGAGGCGTAGCCGTGTACTGCGTCGGCGTAGTTCGTCAGCCTCACATCGACGCCCGCCGATCGCAGGGCGTCGGCATAGGCCGCACCCTGATCCCGCAACGGGTCGTACTGGGCCGTCTGGATCAGCGCGGGCGGCAGGCCGGCGTGCTCGGCCCGCAACGGCGAGGCAAGCGGATCGCTGCCATCGGCACCGTTGAGGTAGACATCGCGATGGCGGTCCATGTCGACCGCGCGCAGCACCGGCGCTTCGGCGTTCTCGGCCTTCGACGGGAATTCGTCGATCATTTCGACCGCCGGATAGATCAGCACCTGCAGACCGATCTTCGGGCCGCCGCGGTCGCGTGCGAGGAGGCTCACCACGGCTGCGAGGTTGCCGCCGGCACTGTCGCCCATGACGGCCACGCGTGACGCGTCGACTGCGAGTGCGTCCGCGCGCTCGACGACCCAGCACGTCGCCGCGTACGAGTCCTCCACCGCCGTCGGGAACGGGTATTCCGGGGCGAGCCGGTAGTCGACAGAGACGACGACAACGCCCGCGCCGGCGGCTACCGAGCTGCACCACCAGTCCGACTGCCGCGGATCGCCGGACACCCACCCGCCGCCGTGAAAGTTGACGACGACGGGCAACGTCCGATCGCCCTGCGACCGCGGCCGGTAGATCCGCAGCGAGAGCGTGGTCCCGTCGGCGAGGTCAGCGAAGGAGTCCTCGGCCACGGCGCGGCGGTCGAAGCGGCCGGTGACGAACTGTGCGATCGGCAGTCGGGACAACCGGCGCCGGCGATTGCTCTCGGCCCGCAGGACGGTCGGATCCGTCGCCGCCGGTCCGGACCGCTCGAGCATCGCGATCAGGCGCCAGGCGTAGGTGACACGGTTGGGTGCGGGCATGAGAGCAACCTACGTCAGCCCGATGGCTGGCAGGATCGGCCTGTGACCGAATCGCCGCACAGCATCGGCCGTGCTGTCGGCTCGGGCCGCCGTGACGCGGATTCCGCAGCCACGGCACGCGCCAACCGGCACTGGTGGGACACCGATGCAGACGACTATCACCTGGCGCACGGCGGCTTCCTCGGCGATGCGGACTTCGTCTGGTCGCCCGAGCGCCTGCGCGAAGGCGATGCGCATCTGCTCGGCGCGGACGTGGCAGGCAAGACGATTCTCGAGGTCGGATGCGGTGCCGCGATGTGCTCGCGATGGCTTGCGGGCCAAGGGGCTCACCCCGTCGCGTTCGACATCTCAGCGGGCATGCTGCGACACGCGCGCGATGGCGCCCAGCGCACGGGCATCGACGTTCCGCTGGTGCAGGCCGACGCCGAGCATCTGCCGTTCGCTTCCGGGGTGTTCGACGTCGCGTTCACCGCCTTCGGTGCTGTGGCGTTCGTGCACGACTCGGCGACGGTGATGCTCGAGGTGGCCCGCGTCCTGAAGCCGGGTGGTCGCTGGGTATTCGCCACGACGCACCCCACCCGCTGGTGCTTCCCTGACGATCCCGGCCCGGCCGGCCTCACGGCGACGATGCCCTACTGGGACCGCACGCCGTACGTCGAGTACGACGACGACGAGCAGCCCACCTATGTCGAGCACCACCGGACGCTGGGTGACCGGGTCCGTGAAATCGCGGCGGCCGGATTCCAGCTGATCGATGTCGTCGAGCCGGAATGGCCCGCGGGACTCACCGACGAGTGGGGCCAGTGGTCCCCGCTTCGCGGGGCGATCCTTCCCGGTACGGCAATCTATGTCTGTCGCCTGCCTGGGTAGTCACCGGCACTGGCGGGGTCTCGGTACCCGGCGGCACAGCACCCGGCGGCACGGTGGCGTCCGGACGCTCGTCGGTGTCGTCGTCGGACTCGGCAGGACCGCGGCGCTGCTTGAGCAGGAACGCGCCACCGACCAGAGCAGCGATGCCGAGGATCGCGCAGATCAGCGGCCCCCAGACCTGGGCGAGCTGCAGCGCGGCGATCTTGGTCTTCGCGAAGTGCGCCTGGTAGTTCTGCGCGGCGTCGTCGAAGGTCAGCGTGCTGTCCAGAGCGACGGTGCCGCCCTGCAGGGTCTGGATCTGGTGCTCGCTGCCCTTGATGATCGCGCCCGTCTTCGGCTCGACCCACACGGTCCGGGTGTCGTTGTACGTGCCCGCGAACGTGCCGTTGATCGTGTACGGCTGATCGCCGGTCTTGCAGACGAACTCGTAGACCGTCAGCCCCTTCAGCTTGGACGAGCCGACGTAGGTGGCGTCATAGGCAGCGTTGAGGTCCGGCTGGAAGAACTTGTATGTCGTCTTCTTGGTGTCGATCGGGAAGGCGTACGCGACGCCGACGTGCTTGACCGCGACATTGTTCATCGTCGTCTGGCCGTTGATCAGCTCCGGGCCCCACGAGGCCTGCGGTGCGACCGACTGGGCATTGCGCCGATTGGTCGTGACCCGGTCGGTGGTGGTGCTCACCAGGCGCGGGTCACGGTTGGCGTCCTGCGGCCGCTGGCCGGCGAAACAGTCCGGCGTCGGGCCCTGCACGATCACCACGCAGACCGTCTCGTTGACTGTGGTGTCCGTGCCGTTGGACGCCTTCGAGTCCGTCTGGACGAACCGGGTTGCCCGCAGCGCGACGGTCCTGACCGACCCGGTGGTCGCGTCCAGCATCTTCGCGGCCGGGTCGGTGGAGTGCAGCGTGATGTTCAGGTTCAACGGGATGCGCTTGGATCCGTGCACGACAACTGTCGGAAGCAGTACGGCCAGGACGACGCCGAACACGCCGATCCCAATAAGTACCGCTCCGGAAATCCTTCGCATCATGACTCCCCGCCATCGTGAACTGCCTTGTGGCATGTGTGATCCAGGTTTACTTGCCGTTAAGGTTAGGTTAGATCAGCGAGGCTCAGCTACCAATGGTCGCCGGGGCGCAATATTGGGGACGTTGGTCCATGGCCCGGCCCGGAAGGTCCGCGTTCAGTGGACAGACGCCCCGGGAACCGTGCCCGTGGCAGGTCGTCAGCGATCCGGCTGAATGGCGGCCGTTCGACCCCCGGGGACAGGACACCACGCACGTGAGCGCCGACACCGACACGGTCGTCCCCGATCGCACCGTGTCCGCGTCCCGCGGCACCGGGCGCCACGGATGGGACGGCTTCAGCACGGGACTGGCCGCGATCATGGCCGCCCAGGCCGTCTGGCTCGGCACGCTGATGAGCCGAGGCTGGTACTACCAGGCCGACTTCTCCAACCTCGCCTCGGCGAACCATCGCCCGCTCAGCCTGTCCTACCTGACGACGTCTCAGGGCGGTCACCTCGGCCTCGTCGGTGCGGTCGTGCTGTGGTTCCTGAACCGCCTCGGGGGGCTCAACCACCCGCTCACCATCGTGCTCCGGCTCGCCGGTCAGGCGGTGGCGACAGCGCTGCTCGCCAAGCTGCTCGCGGTCCTCGTCGGCCGCCGCAAGGGCGTGCTCGTCGTGCTCGCCCTGTACGCAGTCAGCCCGCTGCTCGTTCAGAGCGTGTTGTGGTTGACCTCGTCGATCGGCTTCCTCGGCTCGCAGCTTCTCGTCCTGCTGACCCTCACCTGGCACGTGCGGTACACCGTGACGCTGCGCCTGCGCTGGGCGATCGCCACTGCGGCGGCCCTGTTCGGCGCCACCCTCGTATCCGAGCAGGCGGCGGTGATCGGGCTCGTTCTGCCGTTGCTCTCGCTCGCGTTCCTGCATGAAGGTCCCCTCCGTGAACGGCTGCGCGGGCTGCTCCGCAGCTGGCGGGAGTGGGCGCTGATCGGCGGGCCCGTGCTCGCATTCGCTGCCTACCTTCTCGGTTCCGGCAAGTACCACAACGGCACCCTCGGCGTGTCCGTGCCGAACGCGCTGCGCGCCGTCGGCGGTGAATGGGCCAATTCCGTCGGTCCGTCCGTCCTCGGCGGACCCTTCGCCTGGAACAGCGACAACGGCAACTACTTCGCATTCACGGCGCCGGCCGTCGCGGTGCAGATTGCTGCAGGCGTGTTCTTCCTCGGCCTCGTCGCCGTCTGTGTCCGTCGCACGGGTTGGCGAGCCCTAGCCGCCTGGGCGATTCCACTGGCGGTGTCCGCGATCGGAATCGTGGTCGTCGCGGTGGGCCGTTACCACGAATTCGGCGGCTTGATCACGCGCCGGTTGGAGTACTCGGCACATACCGCGGTGCCCGCTGCAGTCGCACTCTGCCTCGCCTGGTGGCGCACGACGCCGGCAGAGATCCGCGAACGCCTCTCCGCATCGGCCGCCGATCAACCGGCACCGCAGAGTGAACCCGCACCGCCCGTAGCGGGCGTTCAGCTGCCGAAGCAGGGCCGCCGTCGACGCCTAGCCATCGCCGTGGCGGCCGCGGTCGTCGGCGCCTCCCTGGGGTCGGCGATCACGTACGACATGCACTGGTCGAAGTCGCCGGCGCACCGCTACGTGAGCAACCTCGAGCACGACCTGCGCGCCGCCGGACCGAACGTCAACGTCTTCGACACGTTCGTCGATCCCGCCGTCATTCCCGGCATCGAGCCGAACCGGCATATCTCCGACCTGGCCACGCTGATGGGTCTGCAGGTCCACTTCGACGGTGCGACTACGACACCGAAGGTGGTCGGCGCGGACGGGCACCTCGCGACGGCCACGTTTGTCATCTCGACGCGGATCGTGCCACCGACGCAAAATTCGTTCTGCAGCAACGCGGTCACCGGCTCGACCGAACGCCACGAACAGTTCGCCTCCCAGCCGCGATCGAACGAGTGGTACGTGCGGCTGGACTACTTCCAGCAACACCCGTCCGTCATCGACATCTGGCTGATCGACGCGGGCGGTCGCGAGATTGCGCCGGTGCAGGGCAGTTCGGCCGTGCTGGCCACGCGCCTCGGCCGGCTCTACCTTCGCTTCCCCGCCGCGTCGCCGATCGGCATCCGGATTCAGGGTGGCAGTGCCGCGACGAATGTCTGCCTGACGGGCATCACGCTGGGCTACCCGTTCCGGCCCCAGTCATGACCGACGTCACGGCGCACGCGCCGCGTCACCTCGGCGCCCTCGACGGCGTGCGCGCGGTGGCCGCGTACACCGTGATCGCGACGCATGTCGGATTCAACTCCGGCCGCTCCCTCGACAATGGCCCGTTTGCGCCGTTGCTCGCACGGCTCGATTTCGGTGTCACGCTGTTCTTCCTGCTCTCGGGCTTCCTGCTGTTCCGGCCGTTCGCAGCCGCCGCCGTCCGAGGGACGCCGGGTCCGCGGATCGGCCCGTTCTGGTGGCGACGGTTCCTGCGCATCGCGCCCGCGTACTGGCTCGCCCTGTCGGTGACCCTGGCCTTGATCAGCACCCGTCGCGCGAGCGGTACCGAATGGCGCAGCTACCTGCTGCTCACCCAGACCTACACCGGGCACGACGTCGACACCTACCTCACCCAGATGTGGACGCTCGCGGTCGAGATCTCCTTCTACGCCTGCCTTCCACTCGCCAGTGTCGTGACCCGCCGGATCTTCCGTCGCGCCGAACTGACCGGACAGCTGTGCCTGGTCGGCTTCTTCGCCGCGGCGGCCTTGGCGGCGAACCTTGCCATGCATGCCGGCTGGGGCGACGCCGCGATCGGGCTGCTCTGGCTGCCCGCCTACCTCGACTGGTTCGGCCTCGGCATGCTGCTCGCCATCGCGAGTTGCCTACCGGTGGACGGCCCGCGATGGCGACGCACGCTCGGCGACTGGGCCTCGGCTCCCGGCACGTGCTGGGCGATCGGAGTGGGATTGTTCTGGATCGCAACGCTGCCTGTCGCGGGGCCACGCAATCTTCTGCCCGGAACACCGTGGCAATGGACGACGAAGCATCTGCTGTACGGCGGCACCGCGTTCTTCTTCCTGCTACCCGTTGTCCTCGGGTCGAGCGGGTGGATCAGCCGCACGCTCGGCAGCCGCGTCGCCCGATGGCTGGGTGAGATCTCGTACGGCGTCTACCTCTGGCATCTCGGACTGCTGCTCCTCGTCCAACGTTGGATCGGGTGGCACTCCTTCACCGGTCACTTCTGGTCGTTGTACGTCCTCACCGCCGTCTCCGCGACCGCGGTGGCGGCCACGTCGTGGCGCCTGGTCGAGCGTCCCCTCCTGCGTCGCTTCAGCCGCCCATGGCGTCGCAGCACCGAGGAGCAGGCAGGCGAGCGCCAGCAGGCAGAGCAGCTGGACACCGTTGCTGTTACCCAGGACGTGAGCTGACCCTGGCGGCCCGATCGCCTGCACGGCCGCAGCGGCGAGCAGCAGCGCGGCAGGCAGCAGCGCCGAGGAGAACGCGAGCGCAACGCCACGACGTACCCGCCATTCGAGGAGCACGGCCACGGCAACCGCTACGACGGCGCCGGCCACTCCGCCCATCGCGGTGAGCGCCAACACGGCCGCGAGCTGACCGACACGGCGCCCAAGCGTGCCGTCGCCGATCGGTGCCGGATCGGCGCGCCGCGGACGCACGATTGCCGCCACGCACAGCACCACGATCGCGATGGCGCCGAGGATCAGACCGATCTCCACGCTGCGCTGCGGTGTGAACGTCAGGGTGACGACACCGGTCGTGCCGCCGGGAACGATCCAGCCCTGCTGCCACCCGTCGACGTTGATCGGTGTGAGAGTCTGCCCGGCCAAGGTCGCGTGCCACCCCGCGTTGGCGTTCTCATGCACGACGAGCAGCGCCGGCTGCGTCGTGGCCACCCGGACCGAACGCGTGGTCGAGCCCCACCGTCGTACCTGCATCTCTCCCGCCGCAGGTGCCGTCGCCGAGAGGGAGACACCGACCTTCGCCAGCGTGACCGACACGGGGGCGAGCAGTGCATTCTGCATCAGGCGAACCGTGTTGGCACCCGTGTGCAGCGTGGCAGTGCCGCAGGCCTGCGCGGAAACGGACCGACCGGCGAGCACGTCGGCCGCGCTCGCTGTTACCTGCAAGCCGACGAATCCGGCCCCCGCCGCGAGCACCGCCGCGCCGCAGCGGAGTGAAACCGTCGTCGCCGCCCGCGGCGTGGGCACGCCGGATCCGCCGAGGCGCACCTCGCCGATACCCACCGGAAGCTGACGAGCGATGCCCGTCAACGAATCGGTGCTGACCCGTAGCGAGCTGGCGAGCACGGTGAGCCGGACGGATCGGGTATGCACGGGAGCGGGCAGTGTGATGACGCCGTCGGCAGGCACGGTCGCGGCGAAGATCTCCGAACCCGCGACGATGAGAACCCGTTGCGGTGCCGTCACCGGCGCACCGGTGATAGGCAGGACGGTCACCGAGCGGACCGTGACCGCTTTGGCAAGCGACACCTCGATCGTCGGTTGCCGATCGCCTGCCTCGGCCACCCAGCCGGTCCGCAGGTCGCCGTCGACCGCGGCGCCTGGCCGCTCCCGCGGATCGTCGGAGTTGGTGGAGGATGCGATCGTGCGGAGCGGATTGCCGAAATCGAGCTGAGCGTCCAGCACGTCGCCGGGCACGAACCGGAGGTCCGCGCCGACGCCGTAGTCGGCCGGGCCGGGCAGCGTCACCGTCCGGTCGAGAGAGCCGTCCTCCTCCCCCGGCGCAGCCCACGCCGGGTCGCAGGCGGCAGCACCGTCGGACAAGGTCAGGCAGTCCGGCCGCGCACCGCTGGCGACAGCGAAGCTCATCACGTCCGGCAGCCCGGAGGTGGGGACGACGAGGCTGCGAGACGGGTGGACGCCTGACATGTCGAGGGTGCTGATCGCCACGCGGGCACCGCGGCTGCCATCGGCCACCGCCAGCACCGTCAGCCGCAGCGATTGCGTCGCACCGTTGGGTACCCGCAGCCGCTGCAGCAGGTCCGCCGGGGCCACATCCTGGTCCAGCGCGCCCGCATCCGTCGTCACCCGCACGCGGGCGGGCAGCGGTCCTGCGCCGATGGCAAAGGCGACCTGCACCGTCCCGACCTCGGTGGGCGTGGGCAGGTCGACCTGCAGCCACTGCCCCACAGCCGTGAATGCGGCGCTGCGCCAGGCCGTCGCCGGATCACCGTCGAGCGCCGCCCACGGACCGTCCGATGAGGACAGATACAAGCCGCCCACGCTGCCCGCCGAGGTGGACGCCCGCACGTCGGATACGCCGTCGTAGGTGTAACTCGACTGCGGTCCCGCATCGCTGGGCAGGTAGTCGTGCACCTTGCGCTGCTGTACAAACGCCTGCTCGGCGGTCATCGTCGCCGAGTACTGGTCGACGCCACCGAAGCGGTACTCGCGACGGCGTATCCCGTCAGTGGCAACGGTGTGCACGGCGACGCCCGCAGCACGCACCGCATCCGCGGCCGAACCGAACAGCACCGGGGTCTGGGCCGGCACCCCGGCCGCGACCAAGGCGGCCAGCGCGTCCGACGACCCCGTCGCAGCAATCGCGCTCGACGCGGAAAGCAGCGCCGCCCGGCCGGTGTAGGCGGCATTGCCATACACCTGCACGGCGTAACGCGACGTCGTGAGCCCTTGATCGATGAGCCGGCTGGGATCGTCGCGTCCGGCGAAGACGGATCCGAAATCGGCCACCTGCGACCAGCCGGGCGAACTGTCCACCGTCGCGTGGACGTACCGCAGCGCAGTGGCACCCGACCGCTGCGTATCCAGGTCGTTCCGCACGATCAGGTACTGAATGCCCGCGCGGGCCAGCAGCGGTGCGAGTGACGGGTCCGGGCGCCCCGCGGCCAGGATCGCCTCGACGGCATCGAGCAGCCGCACGTATCCCGGTTGCCCCAGCGGCGCCGCGTCACGTACGGCCCACGAACCGTCGGCGACGGGCTGGAGGGCGTCGTCGCGCGGGGCTCCCCACACATAGCTCGGCTGAGCCGCTCCCGGAACGACGAGCGCTCGCCCCTGCGCGCCGTGCTCGCCGAGCCAGTGCCCCGTCTGGCTCCACCACGACGGTTCGTTCACGATTCGGGTGTGCGGAACGAGATCGCCGCCCAGCGCCGGACCGATCGCCACGGCGGCAACGCCGACGACGGCAACCGCGGCCATGAAGCGCGGGAAGACCGCAACGCGCTGCCCGGCCAGTCGTAGGTCCGCCGTTCGCGGCGTGCGTTCCACGAGAACGGCCAGCATGTGCCCCACGCCGATGGCGAGCGGAAGGCGCAGGACGGGATCGAACTTGTGCACGTTGCGAAAGGCGGCGAGAGAACCGTTGAGCAGAACTCGCATGGTCCCTGCGAAGGGCGGACCGATGGTGGCTGCATGCCCGATCCCGACGAGGACCACGCCGAGGCCGAGGCAGGCCAGCAGGAACCCGCGGTGCGGGGTGCCACGACGGCCGATGCCCGTCAGACCGGCGGCGGCGACGGCCGCCGTCGCGAGGATCGCGGCGGGCGCGGCGACCAAAACCCACCCGCCGGGCCACTCGCCCGGCCCGAGGAACGCCTGCCAGTGATCCGTGCCGCGCAGGATGTCGACGAGGTCGGTGACCCGCGTCGTGACCGAACTCGACTCGATCCAGTCGAGGAACGGTGGGCTGTACTTGCCGAGGACCAGTAGGGGTACCACCCACCACGCGCTGGCAAGAACGACCGCCACGATCCACCACGACATCAGGGAGCGCCGGCGTGGGCCGCGGCCGCGAGTCAACAGCCACAGCGCGGGAACGGGCAGGATCGCGAGCGCCGCGGACGCGTTCACCCCGCCGACGAACGCGAAGGCGATGCCGGACCGGGCCGCCGCCTGCCGTGGGGATCCGCTCTTGCTACCGGTGACGAGCGGGACCAGCACCCACGGCAACACGGCCATCGGCAGCAGTTCGGCCGAGATGACCGCGAGTTCTGTCAGCATCCGCGGGGCGAGCGCGTACGCGAGCCCAGCCCCGATCTGTGGCAGGAAGCCGCGAACGCCGAGCAGCCGCGCCAGCCGCACGGCGCCCAGGAAGGCCACTGTCAGCAGGAGAGAATCCCACGAGCGCTGCACGACCCAAGCGGGCAGCGCGGCGAGCTTGCCGAGCAGGAAGGCCGGCCCCATCGGGAACACGTAGCCGTAGGCCTGGTCCTGCATCTGCCCGGACGCCGCTGTGGGGTCCCACATCGACAGCGCCTGGCGCAGGAACCGGGCGGGCGCGACGACCAGGTCGAGCTTCGTGTCGGCTGCCGGCAACCCCGAACTTTGCGCGAAGGTGACCAGCCACAACCCCAGCACGACCGCCGCGACGCGGAGTCGCTCGACGGCGCGTCCGGCCGTATCACGGGCCGTCGCGAGTGCAGCGTCGGCCACCTGTCGCACGGGCACACGCTACCCAGGGCTTTCGGCCGCTCGAATGGGTATTAGGTCCCTGTGAAGAAAACGTGAGATTCCGGTTAGATTGGAGGTATGCAGCGCACTCGCCGCAGCGCCGGCCGCCGAGTGGTCCTCCTGACCTGGCGGGACTCCACCCACCCCGAAGGGGGCGGGTCGGAGAAGTTCGTCGAACGCGTCGCCGAGCACCTGGCCGCGCGCGGCGACGATGTGACGATCTGCTGCGCCGCGTATCCGGACGCCCCGCGCGACGAGCGCCGGCGCGGTGTGTATCTGCGCCGACGCGGCGGCCGCCTCACCGTGTACCTGCACGGCCTGGCCTATCTACTCGGTCCGACGGGACGTCGTGCCGACGTCGTGGTCGATGTGCAGAACGGCATCCCCTTCTTCAGCACCTTCGCCCGCCGCCGCGGCGTCGTCGTGCTGGTGCACCACGTCCATCGCGAGCAGTGGCAGATCATCTATCCCGGGCTCGTCGGGCGGGTCGGCTGGTGGATCGAATCGCGACTGGCTCCGCGCCTGTACCGCGGACGTCCGTACATCACCGTGTCGAACGCCAGCCGGAGCGATCTCATCCAGCTCGGCGTTGCGCCGGCCGACATCGAGGTCGTCCACAACGGCATCGACGTCCCGCACCCTGACCGGCTCGGCACGCCTGCGAGCGCGCCGACGATCTGCGTGCTCGGCCGGCTCGTTCCGCACAAGCAAGCCGAGCATGCGCTCGACGTCGCCGCGGCGCTCAGGACGTCCGTGCCTGACCTTCGCGTCGAATTCGTCGGCGACGGCTGGTGGCGCGAGCACATCGAGCAACGCGTCGCCGAGCTCGGTCTCGCCGACCGCGTGACGCTGCACGGCCACCTCAGTGACGACGACCGCGATACCGTCCTCGACCGCTCGTGGCTCCTGCTCGTGCCGTCGGTCAAGGAGGGCTGGGGGATCAACATCATGGAGGCTGCGACCCGCGGCGTTCCGGCTCTGGCGTATGCCTCGGCAGGCGGTGTCACCGAAGCGATCGTCGACGGCGAGACCGGTTGGATCGTCGACGATCTCGACGGGCTGCAGAAGCGCGCCGAGGAGTTGCTGCTCGACCCGACGCTGCGCCGGTGGATGGGCCGCAACGCGCGCGCGCGAGCCGCCAGGTTCACATGGGACTCAACCGGGGAGCAGTTCCAGGACGTGCTCGACCGGCGCCTCGTCGACTGATCGCCTTTCAGTCAGGCACAGTCAGGCACGGTCACGCACAAACCGGCTGGACACACGAAACGGCAGTGCCGCCGAGGCGGACCGCCGTGTTCGAGCCGAGCGACTACTTGCTGCCGTAACCGATGATGCTGCTGGTGTTCTGCGCCGGGTTGTGGTGGGGCGCAGCGGTATTGCTGGTGACCACGCCCCACGCCGCCACCGCCGCTACCGAACCGCCGACGATGGCCGACAGCAGAATCGAAAGCCACTTCATGAAACGCCACCCCTCGTTGTTGCTTAACACCGATCATAGCCCTCCGCTGATCGGTCACCCCTGTCTTAAGTCCCCTCTTCTGCCCGTCGAACGGCTGGGCGCGGTCGGCGGAGGGCCTGCGCGCCGACAAGTACGGCGAGCACCAGCAGGGCGATGACGTCCGCAGCGAGGATGGCCGCCACCCGCGCGGGCGCGGCCCGTGCCGGGGCGACAGCCGCGGGGACGCGGTAGATGGAGACGTCCGCTCCGTCGCGCACGAGCGGCAAGCCCATGAGTACAGGCACCGGACCCGGAGTCCTGTGCTCGACCACCACCCAGCGAATCCCGAGGGCGGCGAGCCGGGTGGCCGCCTCAGGTCCGGCCTGTACGGCGGCCACGACTCGCTCCGCCAGCCGATCCTCACCCGCGATGAGGTGGCCCGACACCGCGAGCCGGTCGTCGATGACCGTCGGGACCCGGAGCAGCCGCGAAGCCGGGTCGTACACGGTGCGCCCAGGTGCCCACGGGAACGACCGGTAGGACCCGAGCGGAAGCGACAGGGCATCGCCACCGCGCACCAGCGACCGGGCTGCGCTCCACTCTGCCGGGTAGTGCACCGGGCGCAGCGCGGGACGCAGCGTCGCCGCCCCATCAGGCAGCAGAACCAGCGGCACAGCGAGCGACCCCACAAGGAGCAGGCCGATCGCGGGCGCGGATCGCCAACGCCGGACCGCCACCTCGACGGCCGCACCCGCGAGCAGAGCGGCGAGCAGCACGAGTGGCATGACGAACTTCTGGCCGTCGCGCAACAGCCCGGCGCCGGGCACGTGCCGCATCAGGCCGGTGAGCACTGCATGCCCACCCGGCAGGTCGGCGAACAGAGCGAGAAACAGTCCGACGGCGGCGAGCGCGGCCACGCAACGGACCAGGCGGGCACCCGCGAGTTCGGCGAGGCATCGGGTACCGATCACCGCCGCGCCGCCAAGTACCGCTATCCCGACCCATGGCAGCGCCCCGGCGCGGCTGCCTGGAACGACGTCGGCGTCCCAGATGCCTCCTCCGCCGAGCAGCGTCAGCAGTGCCCCGCCGCCGTGTTCCGCGCGGGCTGCGAATGCCGAGACTCCCGCCGGGTCGCTCGTGCGCGACGCGGTCGAGATGAGCGCGGGGACCAGCCATGGCAGCTGCATCGCGAACGCCAGACCCACCGTCGCGGCGATCTCCCGACGGCCGCGGCGCAGTCCGGTGACGGTGACGACGGCCGTTACGGCAGCTACCAGGCCGCCGGTCGGTGTGATCGAGGCCGCGGCGAGGGCCAGCGCACGTCCGGCCCAACGGCCAGGCCGCGCATGTGCGATCCCGTCCAGAAGCCACGGCAGCGCCGCATAACCCCACAGCAGGGCCCATTGCCCGAGCGCCAGGCGCTCGATGACATAGGGGTTCCAGATGGCGAAGCCGCATGTCGCCAGCCGGGCAGCCGTCGACGCCGAACGGAGCAGGCGCGCCGCACCGACACCCGCGAGCACCACCGGCAGCAACACAGCGAATCGGGCGATCACGGCGCCGTCGACGACCTGTTCGGCGAGCGCCACGAGGGCATCGACCGGAACGGCCCGGGGAGCCGCCGAGGAAGCGCCGACAGCGGCGAGATCGAGAGGCTGGTGCGGCGTGAACACCATGTCGCGGGCAAGCAGGTAGCCCGATCCGCTGACCGGCCAGAGCAGGATCGCCGCCAACGCCAGCGCCCAGCCGTACACCGTCGCCCAGGGACGCAGGCGGGCGAGCATCACCGGCGCACCGCCTTCTTGCCGCCGGAGGCCTCCGGCATCGGACACTGCCGCTCTACGCTTCGACCAGACAGTAACGTCCGCCCCCTCCGGGGGGCCGTCGAGCGGAGGGCTGGGTGGCGGGGAGCATCGTCGGCCCGTCCACCGCATCGGCTGCGGCCGTGCCCATCGCCTCGATCGCTGCGAACGTCACCAGCTACGCCCTGCTCCTCGCCGCCGCGCACGTGATGACCGAGGCGAACTACGGCACGTTGTCCTCACTGCTCGGCCTGCTCCTCATCGCTTCGGTTCCGATGCTCGCGCTCCAGACCGTCGCGGCCCGGCGCACCGCGGCAGACGAGGGAGTGGCAGGTGTCGTCCGTGGCACCGTCGTTCTCGCAGCGTGGACAACGGCGATCTTTGCCGCGGCGAGCCCGCTCGTTGCGCTGTTCCTGCACCTGCACTCGCCCGTCGCCGTCCTAGTCGTCGCGGCGACCGTGCCGCTCACGGCCGTGCTCGGCGCCGCGATGGGCGTGGCCCAGGGACGCCGCAACTTCCGCCGCCTCGCATGGCTGATCCTGATGACCACGGGCGGCCGCTCGCTCGGTGGCATCGCAGGGCTCGCAGTCCGGCATTCGCCCGTGGCCACCCTCGTCGGGATTCTCACCGGCACCGCAGCGGCCGCAGCCGTTGCGGTTGCCTCCGGTCGCCACGCCACGCGGTTGCGCCGCGACGCCTTCCAGCGAGCCAGCGCCGGCGTCGTTCTGGAGGCGGTCCATGCCGGGCACGCGCACTCCGCTTTCCTGCTTCTCACCAGCCTGGATGTACTGCTGGCGCGCCACGTTCTCTCGCCGACTGCGGCGGGCGTGTACGGCGTCGGCTCGGTGATCAGCAGAGCAGCGCTGTGGCTGCCGCAGTCGCTCGTCACGCTGATGTTCGCCTCGCTCGCCGAACGGGGTGCGCAGCGCTCGACTGCCCGGCGCGCGACACTGGCGGTGGCCGGCGTCGGGCTGCTCGTCGTCGCCGGGACGGCCGCACTCGGCCCGCTGGTCGTCACGGTCGTCGGTGGCTCGAAGTATGCCCAGCTCAACGCCACTGCGTGGCTGTTCGCCCTACTCGGCGCACTGCTCGCACTGATGCAACTGTCGGTGCTTGCCGGGCTCGCGCAGCGGCGGGTCCGCCGCACCGTGCTGCTCTGGTGCACGGCGGCGGCCGACATCGTGGTGGTGCTCAGCGCAGGCCACGCGACGCCGACTCGGGTTGTCGTGACGCTCGTCAGCGTGGCCGCGGTGGCCGCCTGCCTCGCGGTCGTGATCACTCTGCGGCAACAGGCCGAGCCCGCCCCCACCGATACGCTGAGTCCACTATGACGTCCGCCTCGACGCCCGAACCAGCGCGCTCTGCGGCCGCACCGGGGTCCGACTGGGCCACCGCGTGGGACCACGCCGAGAACGTCGGTGGCTGGATGACTGTCGAGCAGGGACGCGGGCTCTGGGCCGCGGCGGCGGCGGTAGCTACCGGCGAGCGCATCCTCGAGATCGGTAGCCATCAAGGACGGTCGACGGTCGTGCTCGCGACAGCGGCGCGCGGCCGGGCAGCCCGCGTCACGGCGATTGACCCGTTCATCGAAGGGCGGCTGTTCGGCGGCATGGCTACCCGCGACCGCTTCGAACAGAACCTCGCCCAGGCCGGCGTCCGCGACGTCGTCGATCTGATCGTCGAGAAGAGCACCGTGCTCCGCCCTACCTGGACCGAGCCGCTCGCCATGCTGTACATCGACGGCAAGCACGACTACTGGACGGTGCGCGACGACCTGCGCTGGACGGAACACGTCACCGACGGCGCACCGGTTCTCGTGCACGATTCGTTCTCCTCGATCGGTGTCACACTCGGCCTGCTGCTGCATGCGCTGCCGAATCCACGGTTGCGTTATCTCGGGCGCACCGGATCGATGGCACGCTTCGAGGTCGGCGCCCCGAGCCGCCGCGACCGGATGCGGATGCTGGCCGAGCTCCCGTGGTTCGCCCGCAACGTCGCGATCAAGATCGGGCTGCGGGTGCTTCGGGTCGTCGGCTATCGCGGAACGCCTGACCCGTACTGAGGAGAACCCTCGGCTAGTGCGCTGCCTCGTGCCAGGTGCGACCGACACCGATCGAGACATCCAGCGCAACGTCGAGCGGGTAGGCGCCGCCCATCTCGCGGCGGACGAGTTCCTCGACCGCATCTCGCTCGCCCGCAGCGATCTCCAGCACCAGCTCGTCGTGTACCTGCAGCAGCAATCGCGACCGGAGCCCGGTAGCTGCGATTCCCCTATGCACCCCGAGCATGGCGACCTTGATGATGTCGGCCGCGCTGCCTTGGATCGGCGCGTTGAGCGCAGCTCGCTCGGCCATCTCACGCAGATTCCGGTTATCGCTGTTCAGCTTGTCGAGGTAGCGGCGCCGTCCCATGATTGTTTCGGTGAATCCGGTCTGCCGCGCGTCGTCGACTACCGACCGCAGATAATCACGCACGCCGCCGAAGCGGGAGAAGTACGCATCCATCTGGCCCCGCGCTTCCTCCGGCGTGATCTTGAGTTGCTTGGACAGGCCGAAGGCCGACAGGCCGTACGCGAGGCCGTACGACATTGCCTTGACCCGGCGCCGGAGCTCGGCATCGATCTGTTCGACAGGCAGGTTGAACGCCCGAGAGGCCACGAACGTGTGCAGGTCTTCACCGGTCGTGAACGCCTCGATGAGGCCCGCGTCGCGCGACAGGTGCGCCATGATGCGCATCTCGATCTGGCTGTAGTCGGCGGTCATCAGACTCTCGAAACCCGGGCCCACCACGAACGCCTCGCGGATGCGCCGACCCTCGGCCGTGCGCACGGGGATGTTCTGCAGGTTCGGGTCGGTTGATGACAGCCGGCCCGTGGCCGCCACCGTCTGATTGAAGGTGGTGTGGATGCGTCCGTGGTCGTCGACGAGCGGCAGCAGGCCATCGACGACGGACTTCAACCGGGCCACCTCACGGTGCCGAAGCAGCAGCTCGAGCACCGGATGCTGCGTCTTCTCATAGAGGTCTGCCAGGGAGTCTGCGTCGGTGGTGTACCCCGTCTTGATCCGTTTCGTCTTGGGCAACCCGAACTGGTCGAAGAGGATCTCCTGCAACTGCTTCGGCGAGCCGAGGTTGAATTCGCGACCGACCACCGCGTGGGCATCCTGCTCAACGACCTTGACACTCGCACCGAGTTCAGCCTGCAGGCTGAGCAGCGCGTCGGTATCCGTCGCGATGCCCACCGCCTCCATGTCGGCAAGAACGAAGGTCAGCGGAAGTTCGAGGTCGGTGAGTAGCTTCGCTGCGCCGTCACGATCGATCGCGGAATCGAATTCGTCGGCCAGATCACGTACCGCGCTCGCGCGCAGCGTCTCGCTCTCGGCGATCGCGTCGTCGGACTCCTCGAGGCCACCGTCGAGCGTGAGCTGCCCCGATTCTTCGACATTGCTGCGCAGTTCACGGTGCAGGTAACGCAGCGCGAGGTCGGCGAGGTCGAAGGTGCGCTGGTCGGGTCGCAGCAGGTAGCCGGCGAGCTGGGTGTCATTGGTGACGCCGTCGAGCGTCCAGCCGTGCTCACGAAGTGCGAGCAGCGGGCCCTTCACGTCGTGGACCGCCTTGGGTTGTGCCGGATCGGCCAGCCACCGCCCCAGCGCAGCCTCGTCGGAAGGCGTCATCGCCTCGGGAGTGATGAACGCCGCGGCAGCATCCGAGCTCGCCAGCGCGATGCCGGTCAGCGCTCCCGTCCCCCTCCCCCACTGCCCGCGGAACGCCAGCCCGACGCGCCGGCCGTCACGGGCATGCTCGTCCAGCCACTGCTCGACCTCATCGACGTCGAGCCGGGAGACCGCGACGTCGAAGCCTTCCTCGGCCTCCGGCTCGGCCGCCTGCACCGAGGCGAACAGCCGCTCGCGCAGCACGCGAAACTGCAGATCGTCGAACAGTGCATGCACCTCGTCGCGGATCCACTGCCCGCGAGCCAGATCGTCGACCGTGACGTCCAGCGGCACGTCGCGGACCAGCTCGGTGAGGCGACGGTTGCGGATGACATTGGCGAGGTTCTCGCGCAGTGCATCGCCGACCTTGCCCTTGACCGTGTCGACGCCGGCCACCAGCGAGTCGAGAGAACCGAATTCGCGGATCCACTTGGCCGCAGTCTTCTCCCCGACGCCGGGGATCCCGGGAAGGTTGTCGCTAGGGTCGCCGCGCAGCGCGGCGTAGTCCGGGTACTGCGCCGGCGTCAGGCCGTACTTGGCGTCGACCTCTGCAGGCGTGAACCGCGTCAGCTCGCTCACACCGCGCACCGGATACAGCACCGTGACCTGGTCGTTTACCAGCTGCAGGGCGTCGCGGTCGCCCGTACAGATGAGCACGGACATCCCCTCGCCGGTGGCCTGCGAGCACAGCGTCGCGATCACGTCGTCGGCCTCGTATCCCTCGACGGCCATCGACGGGATCTGCAGCGCCTCGAGAACTTCGCGAATCAGCGTGAGCTGCCCGCTGAACTCGCTCGGCGTCTGCTGCCGCCCCGCCTTGTACTCGGGATATTCGTCGCGACGAAACGTCTGGCGCGACACGTCGAATGCGACGCCGAGATGGGTCGGCTCCTCATCACGCAGCAAATTGATGAGCATCGAGGTGAAGCCGAAGACCGCGTTGGTGGGCTGCCCCGTCGTGGTGGAGAAGTTCTCGACCGGGAGAGCGAAGAACGCGCGGTAGGCGACCGAGTGCCCGTCGATCAGGAGCAGCTTCGCCGATCGGTTGTCGGGCGGCGTCATGGCGCCGAGTTTAGGTGCAGCGTCTGACGCGCCGACGCCACCCGGCGTCGGTCACGCCACCGGTCGCGGGTGGCGCTCAGGCGCCGCGGCGCACGGCCCGGCCGGACAGAGCCGGGCGGGTGGCACGCAGCCGGGCGCGGCGCAGTACAGCCATCCGCTCGGGTGCCTCGGTAATCCCCAGCGAGCGGCGCAGCACGCTCGTCGGGGCCACCCGATGGATCACCAGCGGCGCGAAGCCCAGCCGGGCCAGGTAGCGGTTGGCCTCGCGGGAGCCGGTCGCGGCGGTGGTGAGGATGTGGTCCATGCCGCGCTCCTCTGCCAGGTGCAGGGCAGCTGTGAGCAGCATGCGACCCACGCCGCGACGGCGGAACTTGGGGCTCACCATCAGGTGGCTTACGTGCAGCACGGGGGTGAGGTCTATCGCGCCGATCTCGTCGCGCCGGGCAACCAGCAGACCAACGACCCCGTCACTGTCGTCCACCGCCACCAGCAGCGTCCGGACACCCTCAGCGATGATTTCGGCGAAGCGGCGCTCCAGGTGCTCGCCGGTGCCGTCCTGCAACGGCCGACCGCTGAACATGCCGGTGGACAGATCGACGGATTGGGTGAGCCGCACCAGCCCGGAGACATCGCCGGAATCCACGGGGCGAACTCGAACGTTGGCGCGAGTCACTGCGGCGATCTCCTCGGTGTTGCTCGATTCCCCCGGCGATTGGCTGCAGGCGCAACGATAGACGCCCGGAGCGGCATCGTGACCGGGAGGTCGTCGTCGTGGCAGCTAGTTGTACCGGCCTTGCGGAGCGACCCCGCATGGCTATGATGCCGCGATTTCCTCGCCCAGGTAGGCCGCTCTGATCCGGTCGTCGGCGAGCAGTTCCGCCCCCGTTCCGTCCAGCACCAGTTCACCGGTTTCGAGCACGTAGCCGCGATCGGCAAGGCGCAACGCCTGGGCAGCGTTCTGCTCCACCAGCAGCACCGTCACACCCGAGCTGTTGATCTCGCGAAGGATCTCGAAGATCTGCGCGACGATCATCGGTGCCAGCCCCATCGAGGGCTCGTCGAGCAGCAGGAGGTCAGGCTTGCCCATCAAGGCACGGGCGATCGCCAGCATCTGCTGCTCGCCGCCGGACAGCGTGCCCCCCAACTGCTTGTACCGCTCCTTGAGGCGCGGAAAGAGTTCGAGGACATGGTCGAGATCGCCGTGGTCGATCTCCTTGAACCGGTACGCACCCATCTCGAGGTTCTCGGCGACGGTCATCCGGGGGAAGACGTGCCGACCCTCGGGCACGTGGCAGATGCCGAGCCTGATCAGCTCGTGGGCGGGGATACCGTCGATGCGCTTGCCCGCGTAGGTGATGGAGCCCGACGACGGCCGCAGCATGCCCGAGACGGTCTTCTGAGTCGTGGTCTTCCCGGCACCGTTCGCCCCGAGCAATGCGACGATCTCGCCCTTGTTGACGTAGAACGAGATGCCCTTCAGCGCACGGATCGCGCCGTAGCGCACTTCGATGTTGTCGACTTCGAGCGACACCTCGGCAGGCGGCCGGACCGTCGCCTCACTCATCGCCGTCCTCCAGGTGAATGCCCTCGGTGTCGATGAGACTCAGCTCGGGCTGGTGCTCAGCCTGCGCCTCGGCCTCCTCCGCCGACGTCCCCAGGTAGGCAGCAACGACGACGGGATTGCGCTGGATGTCATGGGGGCTCCCCTCGGCGATCTTCTCGCCGAAGTTCAGCACGACGATGCGGTGGGCAATCGACATGACGAGCTTCATGTCGTGCTCGATGAGCAGGATGCTGATGTTCTTGTCGGCATTGATCCGCGCGATGAGCTCGGCCAGGTCGCGCTTCTCGGCCGGGTTCGTGCCGGCCGCGGGTTCGTCGAGCAGCAGCACGCCCGGGTTGGTGCCGAGCGCCCGAGCAATCTCGAGCCGACGCTGCTCACCGTAGGCAAGTGCACCGGCCAACTCGTTGCCCTTCCCCGCGAGCCCCACCTCACGCAGCAGCGCATTGGCCTGCTGCGTGCTCTCGCGCTCCTCCCTGCGCTGCCACGGCATGCCCAGCATCGCCGCGATCGGCCCCGCCTTCTGCCTCGTTTCGATGCCGACCTTCACGTTCTCCAGCGCCGTCAGCGCCGGGAAGAGCCGGATGTTCTGGAACGTGCGCGCCACGCCGAGGTGGTTCACGATGTGGGTCTTCTTGCCGATGACACTGACCGGTGTCTCACCGGGACGGCCGACCAGGGTGATCCGGCCCTCCTGCGGCGTGTAGACGCCCGTGAGCGAGTTGAACAGCGAGGTCTTGCCCGCACCGTTCGGCCCGATCACGGCGAGGATCTCGCCGCGCCGCATCTGCATCGAGACGTCGTTGAGGCTGACCACCCCGCCGAAGCGCAGGGTCACGTGCTCGATGTCGTAGACAACGTCACCGGTCTGCGGCGCGTCTGCCGCTGCTGCGGTCATCAGAGCGCACCCCCTCTAGGGACGACGTTGACCGTCTCGGCACTGTCGGCGCCCTCGAGACCTTCGAACCCTTCCAGTTCGGCTTTTCGTCGCTTGGCTGGGAGCAGGCCGGCCGGACGGAAGATCATCATCGCCAGCACCAGCGCACCCACCCACATCTGCCGGTCCTCCGACGGCACCTGGTCCTTGAGGAACTGCGGTACCCAGGTGAGCACGGCCGCGCCGGCCATTGCACCCTGCAGCGAGCCCATGCCTCCGAACACGACGTAGGCGACGATGAGAATCGATGCCTGCAAGGTGAACAGCGACGGGTCGAAATAGCCCACCTGCGTGGCGAAGAACGTCCCGGCCAGCGCAGAGGTCGACGCCCCGATCGCGAAGGCCAACAGCTTGACGCGGGCCGTGTTCACGCCCGATGCCTGCGCTGCGACCTCGTCCTCGCGAATCGCCGACCAGGCACGGCCGAGCCGGGAGCCCTCCAGACGGTAGAACAGCACGATGACGACCACCAGCATCACCAGCAGCAAGTACCAGTAAGGCAGGTTGTCACTTCCCCACGTGACGTGGATACCGAACAGATGGATCCGTGGGTGATTGATCACCGGACCTTGAGCGCCACCGGTGAAGTTGCCGGGGTTGTTCAACGCGACGATCTGGATGATCTCGCCGAAGCCGAGCGTCACGATGGCCAGGTAGTCGCCGCGTAGCCGCAGGGTCGGCGCGCCCAGCAGTACCCCGGCGATCAGGCACGCGAGGATCGCGAAGGGAATCGTCAGCAAGGGCGTCATGTGCAGCCAGTGCGGAGGCTTCCGAGGCAGCGCGCCGACCAGGTACGCCGTCGTGTAGGCGCCGATCTCGTAGAACGCGATGTAGCCGAGGTCGAGCAACCCGGCCCAGCCGACCACGACGTTCAGACCGACGGCCAGCAACACGTACACGCCGATCTGCACGACAAGCACGTTCTGCCATGTCACCGGCAACATGGGCGGGTAGAAGAGGGCGATCGCTCCGACAACGATGAACAGGGCCTTGGCGTTGGAGCTCGTCCGTATCTGATTGACGGCCTTCGTGACCGGCAGTGTCACCCCGCCAACGTTCGTCGCGCGATCACCCGCACGGGCGACTTTCGCCGTGCTCAGCGCATTGACGGCTGCGGCGGCGAATACAGCGAAGACCAGGCAGGCCATGTATCCGCCCACGCCGAGATTCTTCCAGTTGCCGCCGTTCTGTACGGCGACCTGCGCACCGACATTGGTCATGGAATGGATCGTGATGAAGGTGATCACGACCCCCGCGATCGACACCGCGATGCAGAGCCACGCGAGGATGCGGTCAGCCCGCCAGGTCGCAGCCAGTGCGAGCAGCGCGGCCACCGCGAACAGTGCCCAGCCCAACCAGCTGAGGTACTGCGAGGCCAGCTGAGACAGGCCCTGGCCGGCGAAATCGCTGTGTGACTGCGCGAAGTTGTCATTCAGGGTCGTCGGCCCGAACCAGCAGTCACTGGTGAACGCCAGCAATCCGAAGATCAGGCCGATCGTCGCGAGTGGCAAGCCAGGGCGATAGTCAGCGATCCGCTGAAGGGCCCCCTTGGGATCCGCGACCTCCGCCTTCGAGCGCGCAGCGATGAGTCCAGCGGCGGCAAGAACCAGGAAGCCGATGATGTCGGCGTACACGCCGAGAGAGTGATCCGGGCCGCCGCCCGCACTCACGACATCCGAATGCGCCCAGTACGCGAGCACGGCGCCGGCGACCCCGACGACGGTCGTCAGATAGCCGAGCGCGCGGATGCGCATGATCACAGCAGTGCCGCACGCGATGAGTCCGACGGCGACGAGCGTCCAGGCGAGCCAATCGAAGAACCACGGCGTGGTCGTGGCCAGGCCGGATGACGCGTCGACGGCCGAGCGCACCGCGTTGAACTTTCCGCTGCCCTTGGCGTTGATCAACGGGTCGTACCAATTCATGATCGTCTGGGCGCCGACCACGACGAGCGTCCCGCTGCCCAGCGGAAGCACTCCTGGGCGACGGATGAATGGCTTGACGAGCGGCCAATAGGTGATCAGCAGGAAGATGATCAATCCGATGCCGAGGAACAGGAACACCCGTGGACCAACTACGGCCTGATGGAAGGAGACCCCGAGGTCGGTCAGCGTGCCTTCCTGCGGGCCGACCATGATGGCGAGCACAACGCCGCCCAGCAGGCACGCGACGAGTCGCTTCAGCAGTACCTTCTGTCGCTCGCTCATGCCGCCCGTCCCAACCGCTCGCCGAGGATGCCGGTAGGCCGAATCAGCAAGATGAGCACGAGGACGACGAAGCTGATCACGTCGTTCCACTTCGCCCCGACGAAGGGCAACGCCGCGATCTGGACCTCGGCCTGACCGAGAATCAATCCGCCGATCATCGCCCCGCGGATGTTGCCGATTCCACCGAGCACCGCAGCAGCGAAGGCCTTGACGCCCGGAGTGAATCCCATGAGGTAGCTGGAGCCGAATGCCGTTCCGAACATGAAGCCGGCGACACCGGCGAGTGCTCCACCGATCAAGAAGGTGCGCGAGATCGTCTTGTCGATGTCGATGCCCATCAGCGCCGCAGTCGGCGCATCCTCGGCGACCGCACGAATGCCGCGGCCCAGCTTCGTCCGGTTCACCATCCAGTCCAGGAAGATCATCATGACGATGGATGTGGCCACGATGATCAACACGATCAGGCTGACCCTCGCGGTACCGACCCGCAGCACGATGAAGTTCACGTTGAAGTAGTTGGGAAACGGGTTGTTCGACAGGTGGTTGAACAGCTTGCCCGCCAAGTTCGACAGGAACAGCGATGCACCGATCGCACTGATCAGGAACGCCAGCTTCGGCGCCCCGCTGCGCCGCAGCGTCCGGTAGGCGACCTTTTCGAGCAGCCATGCGACGCCGGCCCCGACCATCGCGCCACTGATGAGTCCGGCAAGAAGCGTGAGCGGGACCATCGCCCCGCTGAGATGTCGCTTCCCGACGATGCCGTTGACAACGAGATAGCTGCCGAAGGAGCCGGCCATGAACACTTCGCTGTGCGCGAAATTGATCAACTGCAGGACGCCGTACACCAGCGTGTAGCCGAGGGCGACGAGCGAGTACAGCGACCCCTGCTCAAGCCCGATGACGAGGTTCTGTGGGATCTGATGGAACCAGTCCACCGAGTGGCTCACGCCTACGGTCCCCCTGACGACAACGGCCGGCGTGAGAACGCGGGCAGCCCGGAAGTTGAACAGGAGGGGGCGAGCCGGACGGCCCGCCCCCTCACTGTGTGCATCGTTGGACAGTCATCTGCTCGCAGATGACTCGGAACCTAGCTGTTGATCTTTGTGATGTCGCCGAGCCCGACGATCTGGCCACCCTTCACCTGGAAGAGGTTCACGATCAGGTTGCTCGGGATCACCTCACCGTTGGACTGGAACTTGATCGTCGTCGTGATGCCGGGGAAGTTCTCGGCATTGAGCGCGGTCAACACACTTGCGCGGGTGACCGTTCCCTTCGCGGCGGCGTTCTTGATCGAGTCGAGCAGCACGTTCGCGGCGTCAAAGGCCTCCGCGGAGTACGTGCTCGGCGCCTGGTGGAACATCGCCGTGTACGCGGTGACGAAGCTGGCCGCCGCCGGAGCCTTGGTCGGGTCCTGGCACCCACAGGTGAGGTACCACTTCTCGGCCGCAGAACCGCCCTGCGTGGTGAACGTCGAGTCCTTCGAGCCGTTACCCGACACCTCGCGACCCTTGAAACCGGCTCCGACGAGAGCCTTGGCGAGCAGCGCGGTCTGGCTGTCGTAGCCGCCGTAGAAGAGCGCATCGACACCGTCGTTGACGATCGTGTTCGCGATCGGGTTGTAGTTCGGCGACGTGGTCGAACCGGTGACGTAAGGGACGCGGCCGGTGACGACAGAGACGTTCTTCGCCTTGAGCTCGGTGGCGACCGTCGTCGCGACACCCTCGCCGTACGGGCTGCCGTCGTCGAGCACGAATACCTTCTTCGACCCGGTACGCGCCAACCAGTCAGCGCCCTGGCTGCCTTCGACGTTGTCGTTCGGGATGATGCGGTGCCAGCAGTTGTAGCCCTGGTCCTGCAGCGTCGCGTTGCTTGCCGATGCCGTCACGATCGGCATTCCCGCGGCACAGAAGGTCGGGTCGACCGCCTTGCTCTCACCCGAGAACGCCGGGCCGATCGTGGCAATGACGGATGAGTTCGTGGTCAGCGCGGTAGCAGCGGCGGGGGCGGTGGCGGCTGCACCCTCACTGTCCTGCGCGTCCAGCTTGGCCTGGAAGCCCTTGTTGGCGGCGTTCCACTGGGAGATGGCGAGCGTGGCACCCTGCTTCTCGTTGATGCCGAGTTGTGCGCTACCGCCCGACAGCGCGCCGATGAAGCCGATCGTGTAGGTCTGGTTTGACGAGCTTCCCGAGGTGGTTGAGCCGCCGCCGAGACCCCCGCTGCTCTTCTTCTTACTGCTGGAGCAGCCTGCCAGCGCCACTGCACTCGCTGTCACGACGACGGCGATCGTGGTTAACGTACGATTTCGCACTGAATAGCCTCCTATGAGGGACGTACCGTGGGCGCTACAAGAAGCACCGCGTGATCGAGGGCACGTTAGCCCACACCAGGGGGCGAATGCACTGGTCTGCGCGCAGCGTTTGCGCGTCGTGACCAAATCTCAACCGCACACCCGGCTATTCGGGCGGCTTTCCGAACGGCAGGTGAGTTGATCACTGCTGGGGCGTGTCGCCGCTGAGCACGAGCTCAGCCACCGCCCGCATGGAGGTTCGGTTGTCCATGGCGGCGCGCTGGATCCACCGGAACGCCTCCGGCTCGGTCATCGCATGCCGCGACATCAGGGCGCCCTTCGCCCGCTCGATCAGCTTGCGGGCTTCCAATCGCTCCCGGAGGCCGGTGACCTCTGCCTCCAGTGCCTTGATCTCGGCGAAGCGGGAGGTGGCGATCTCGATGGCGGGCAGCAGGTCCCGTTTCTGGAACGGCTTGACGAGGTAGGCCATCGCCCCGGCATCGCGCGCCCGCTCGATCAGGTCGCGCTGGCTGAACGCAGTGAGCATCACGACGGCAGCGAGGCGTTCACCTGTCACCACCGCTGCGACGGCGATCCCGTCCATTTTCGGCATCTTGATGTCGCAGATGAGCAGATCGGGCACCAGGTCGCGGGCCATCGCGACGGCCTGTTCGCCGTCGGCCGCCTCGCCGACGACATCGAAGCCCTCCTCCTGCAGCATCTCGCGAAGATCGAGCCGGATGAGCGCCTCGTCCTCGGCGATCAGCACGCGCGTGGAGGGAGGGCCCGGCGGTGGAGTCGCGGAAGCGGCAGCCACGTGCGTCCCTCTCGAATCGATGCCGGCAAGCGCGCAGGAGCGCGAGCGCCAAGCCTAGCTTGGCTAGAATGCATGAGCCCGAACGCCCCTGTGGAGGAACTGGAATACTCGATGGTCTCAAACACCATTGCCGAAAGGCATGTGGGTTCGAATCCCACCGGGGGCACCGGATCGTCAGTGCGGTCAGCAATGCTGACCGCATGTACGACCCACGACTGAGAGCGGCTGCTCGCCTCCGCCACGAGCGCGGCGAACACCGTGACGTCATCGCTTGCTCGCTCGGAGTATCGAGCACGACCGTATGGCGCTGGATTAGATATCCAACCGAACCTCGTCCGCTCGCTCGCTGCTGGCGATGTGACGACGAGGACGCCCCACCCGACAGGGCAGGCGCATACGCCTATCTGCTCGGTCAGTATCTGGGCGACGGTTACATCGCTCGTTCAGGTCGCGTGTTTCGAATGCGGATCGCGTGTGCCGACGGGTACCCGCAGATCGCGGCTGAGGTCGACGCTGCCGTGCAGCAGGTATCGGGAAACCGATCGGGCACGAGGCAGCTCGCCGGGTGCACAGACCGCGGGTCGTATTGGAAGCATTGGCCTTGCCTGTTCCCGCAGCATGGCCCGGGACGCAAGCACGAGCGACCCATCGTCCTCGACGGATGGCAGTCCGTCATCGTCGACACGCACCCGTGGCCGTTCGTCCGCGGCCTCATCCACTCCGACGGGTGCCGGGCGATCAACCGCGTCACCGTCCGCGGCAAGCGGTACAACTACGTCAGGTATTTCTTCGCCAACGAATCGCGAGACATCCTGAAGATCATGGGCAACGTCCTCGATCGGGTTGGCGTCGATTGGCGGTATAACCGGCCGAACAGCATCTCGATAGCCCGTCGAAGATCCGTCGCCTTGCTCGAGCGACACGTCGGCCCGAAGACCTGACGGCACAATGCTCACGTGAGCGCGCACATGACGCCGGAGGAGTTCCGGGAATACGGCCGTGAGGTCGTCGACTGGATCGCCGACTACTACCAGCGGCTGGAATCGTTTCCTGTGCTGGCACAGGTCGAACCGGGACAGATCCGCGCCAGCCTGCCGGATCATCCCCCCGAGCGCGGGGAGGCATTCGGCGACGTGCTCGCCGATCTCGACGAGCTGATCCTGCCCGGCATCACGCACTGGCAGCACCCTTCGTTCTTCGCCTACTTCCCCGCCAACGCCAGCGGCCCAGCCGTTCTCGGTGATCTGCTCGCGTCCGGACTCGGTGTGCAGGGCATGCTGTGGGCCACCTCGCCGGCCGCGACGGAGCTCGAGACGCACGTGCTCGACTGGCTTGTCGAACTCCTCGGCCTGCCTGAGCGGTTCCGCTCCACGTCCGCGGGCGGGGGTGTCATCCAGCACTCCGCCTCGGACGCGGCCCTCGTGGCCCTGCTCGCGGCGCTGCACCGCGTCAGTGGGGGGCGGACCGAGGCGTCGGGCGTCGCAGCCGGGCACTACACCGTGTACACGTCCGGGCAGACGCACTCGTCGATCGAGAAGGCGTGCCGCATCGCCGGCCTCGGATCCGACGCGCTGCGGCGGATCGAGGTCGACCCGACGACACTCGCCGCGCAGCCCGAACACCTCGCCGAGATGATCGCGCGCGACGTGGCGGCGGGGCACACGCCCGCGCTCGTAGTCGCATCGGTGGGCGCCACGGGAACCGGCGCCGTCGATCCCGTGCGGGACCTGGCGAGGATCGCGCACCGTCATGGCGCATGGCTGCACGTCGACGCCGCATGGGCCGGTGTGGCGGCGATCGCGCCCGAGCTGCGATGGCTCAACGACGGCCTCGAGGAGGCCGACTCGTACTGCACGAACCCGCACAAGTGGTTGCTGACCAACTTCGACTGCGACACGTTCTGGGTTGCCGACCGCGCGTCCCTGATCGGCGCGCTGTCGATCCTGCCGGACTACCTGCGCAACTCGGCGTCCGAATCGGGAGCCGTCATCGACTATCGCGACTGGCATGTCCCCCTCGGTCGGCGCTTCCGGGCGCTCAAGCTCTGGGCTGTGATCCGCTGGTACGGGGCTGAGGGGCTGCGCGCGCACATCCGTAAGCACGTCGAACTCGCACAGCAGTTCGCCTCATGGGTCGCGGCAGACGAGCGCTTCGAGATCGTTGCGCCGCATCCCCTGGCGCTCGTGACCTTCCGCCTGCGCGCGGGCGACGACGCCAACCGCGCGCTCATGGAACGCGTGAACGCCTCGGGCGAGATGTACCTGACCCACACGCTCGTCGATGGCGCGGTGGCGTTGCGCTTCGCGATCGGCTCCCCGCAGACCGAGGACCGCCATGTCGAGGCTGCCTGGCACCTGCTGCGCGGTCACTCCTCGGGATGACCGACCCGGATCATCCCCTCCTGCACGACGCTCGCCACGTGCCTTCCGTCGCGCGAGAAGAACCGCCCGGTCGCCAGCCCGCGGCTGCCGGCGGCCGACGGCGACTTCGTCGCGTAGAGCAGCCATTCGTCGGCTCGGAACGGGCGCTGGAACCACATGGCGTGATCGAGTGATGCCATCGAGATCGGGTCGAGGCCAGGGGCCAGCCCGTGATTCACCAGGATCGAGTCGAGCAGGGTCATGTCCGACGCGAAGGTCAGTACGCACACGTGCAACAGCGGGTCGGCAGGAAGCGTGCCGTTAGCACGCATCCACACCCGGGTGAGCCCGATGCGCGGACCCTTCGCGTGCTGCTGCCAGGGCGGATCGTCGACGTAGCGCAGGTCGATCGGCCGAGGCAGCATCCGGAAGAACGCCGCCGCGTCGGGTGAGTCCTGATAGCGCTGCTCGAGCGTCGGCAACGTCTCAGGATCCGGCGCCTCGGGCATGGCCGGTTGGTGGTCGATCCCGGGCTGGTCGAGCTGGAAGGACGCCGACAGCGAGAAGATCGCCTTTCCGTGCTGCACGGCGACGACCCGACGCGTGCTGAACGACCGGCCGTCGCGGACCCGATCGACCTCGTACACGATCGGCACTGTCGGGTCGCCCGACCGGATGAAGTACGAATGCAACGAGTGCACATGGCGCTCGGTGGGCACCGTACGCCCGGCGGCGACGAGAGCCTGACCGGCAACCTGTCCGCCGAAAACACGCTGCCATCTCGCTTTGGGACTGACGCCGCGGTAGATGTCCTCTTCGATGTTTTCCAGGTCGAGCAGCCGGACCAGACCGTCGACGACGACCTGGCCGAGATGCTGATCGGTCGTTGCGCCGTGATCGCCGTAATCGGTGCCGATGTCCTCGGCATCGTTCCCGCTGTGGCGCGAGGGTGGCCGCACCAGCGGCCGCTCAGACGTCATGACGCAGAACATCGCCGATGTGATGCACGCGGATGGTGTTGGTCGCGCCCGGAGTCGCAGGAGGAGTTCCGGCGACGACCACCACCAGATCGTGCGGATGGCACACGCGACGGTTCAGGAGGGCCGAATCAACCTGGCGCACCATGTCATCGGTGGTCTTGACCGTCCACACCAGGTGGGCCTCAGCTCCCCAGAGCAGCGCCATCTGCCGCTGCACCTGCTCGACGGGTGTGAATACCAGGATCCGCTGGGACGGTTGCAGGCGCGATAGTCGACGTGCCGTGTCGCCGGTCTGGGTGAACGCCACGAGTGCGACGGCACCCAAGGCGTCGCCGATGTCCTTGGCAGCCTTGGCGATCGCGCCGCCGGGGGTGCGCGGGTTGTGCTGCAGACCGGTGACCTGCGTTCCTGCGGCCTCGACGGAATTGATGATTCGGCTCATCGTCGCGACCGCCTGCACCGGGTAGCGGCCGATGCTCGTCTCGCCCGAGAGCATCACCGCATCGGCGCCGTCGATCACGGCATTGGCCACGTCGGACGCCTCGGCCCGGGTGGGACGCGAGTGCGTGATCATCGACTCGAGCATCTGGGTCGCGACGATCACCGGTTTGGCATTGTCGCGGCACATCTGGATCGCCCGCTTCTGGACCACGGGCACCTGCTCGAGCGGCATCTCGACACCGAGATCACCGCGAGCGACCATGACACCGTCGAAGGCGAGCACGATGTCCTCGAGTGCGTCGACGGCTTCCGGCTTCTCGAGCTTCGCGATGACGGGGCGCCGGATCCCGACCGAATCCATCACCCGGTGAACGAGCTTGACATCCTCGGGGTGGCGGACGAACGACAGCGCTATGAAGTCGACCCCGAGCCGCAACGCGAACTCCAGATCATCGGCGTCCTTGTCGGACATCGCCGGAACACTCACGGCGACACCGGGTAGCGACAACCCCTTGTTGTCGCTGACGATGCCGCCTTCGGTCACGTCACACACGACGTCGGTGCCGTTGTCGATGTACACGGCGACCAAGGCCACGTTGCCGTCGTCGACGAGCAACTTGTCGCCCGGGCGTACGTCGTCGGCCAGTTGCAGGTAGGTGGTCGACACCCGGTCGTGGTCGCCGGGCACATCCTCGACGGTGATCCGCACGCGATCGCCCGTGGCCCACTCGACCGGCCCCTCGGCGAACTTGCCGAGGCGGATCTTCGGGCCCTGCAGGTCAGCGAGCACTGCGACGTTGCGCTCCGCGGCCGCCGCGGCCTGGCGCACCTCGTGGAATCGCCGCCCGTGCTCGGCATGGGTGCCGTGGCTGAAGTTCAGCCGGGCCACGTCCATGCCGGCCTCGACGAGCGCCCGGCAGCGCTCTGGCGAATCGGTCGACGGCCCGAGTGTGCAGACGATCTTCGCGCGGCGCGTCACGGTATCCAGCCTAGGGGTTACCCGCCAGTTGCCGAGTTTCGCGCAGATGAACGCCGGTTGCTCTCAGGTGTATGTCATCGCGTCCCATGACCGACCGGCGCAGAATGTCGCCTACGAGCGGGCGGCTGCCATCACGGCGGTATCGACATCCTCGCCGTTCGCGCGGGCGCGGCGCGTGGCTTCGAGCACGCGCTTGAAGTCGCGGGGAACGACCGCACTGAAGCGGCCCAGTGCCGCCGGCCAATCCGCGAGCAGGGCGGCGCCGACAGCGGACCCGGTGCCGGCCACGTGCCGCTCGATGACGCCGCGCAGCATGTCCGCATCGTCATCCGCGACCGGTTCGACGTCGACGAGCTCGCCGTTCACGAGCGACCTGTCGAGGTCGAGGACGAAGCCGTGGCCGCCCGACATACCCGCTCCGAGGTTCCGGCCGCAGGCACCGAGGATCACAGCGACGCCGCCGGTCATGTACTCCAGCGCGTGATCGCCGACGCCTTCGGCCACCAGAGTCGCGCCCGAGTTCCGCACGCAGAAGCGCTCGCCGACGACTCCCCGCAGGAAGATCTCGCCGGATGTGGCGCCATAGGCGATCACGTTGCCGCCGATCACGTTGTGGTCGGCGGCGAAGGTGGCGGTCTCGTCGGGTCGGACGATGATCGTCCCGCCGGAGAGCCCCTTGCCGACGTAGTCGTTCGCGTCGCCGAACAGCCGCAGCGTGATGCCACGCGGCAGGAACGCGCCGAACGACTGCCCCGCGGATCCGTGGAAGGTGATGTCGATCGTGCCCGGATCGAGCCCCTCGGCGCCGTAGCGCTGTGTGACGAGCGATCCGAGCATCGTCCCGACCGTCCGGTTCACGTTACGAACCGGCAGTTCCAGACGCACGGATGAGCCGTCGAGCAATGCCCCTTCACAGAGTTGGATGAGGGTGTTGTCGAGGGCGGCATCAAGACCGTGGTCCTGGTCGCGGGTGCGGTGACGCGCCTGTCCGTACGGCGATTCGGGCACCGTGAGGAGTGGCGTCAGATCCAGGCCGTCGGCCTTCCAGTGGGCGATCGCCTTGCTTGTGTCGAGCAATTCCACATGCCCGATCGCCTCGTCGAGCGTGCGGAATCCGAGCGATGCCAGGATCTCGCGCACCTGCTCGGCGATGAACTCGAAGAAGGTGACGACGAATTCGGGCTTGCCGGTGAACCGCTCGCGCAACACCGGATTCTGCGTCGCGACACCGACCGGGCAGGTGTCGAGATGACAGACGCGCATCATCACGCACCCAGAGACGACGAGCGGGGCCGTCGCGAAGCCGTACTCCTCTGCACCGAGCAACGCGGCGATGACGACATCGCGCCCGGTCTTCATGGCGCCGTCGACCTGCACGGTGATCCGGTCGCGCAGACCGTTCAGCAACAACGTCTGCTGCGTCTCGGCGAGGCCGAGTTCCCACGGCAGGCCCGCGTGCTTGAGCGATGTCAGCGGCGCCGCACCCGTGCCGCCGTCGTGTCCGGAGATGAGCACGACGTCCGCGTGCGCCTTCGAGACGCCCGCAGCCACCGTGCCGACCCCGGACTCCGCGACGAGCTTGACGTGCACCCTGGCCTGCGAGTTCGCGTTCTTCAGGTCATGGATCAGCTGCGCGAGGTCCTCGATGGAGTAGATGTCGTGGTGCGGCGGCGGGGAGATCAGCCCCACCCCTGGCGTCGAGTGCCTGGTTCGCGCGATCCACGGATACACCTTGAAGCCGGGCAGCTGGCCACCTTCGCCCGGCTTGGCCCCCTGCGCCACCTTGATCTGGATGTCGTCGGCGTTGACGAGGTAGTGACTGGTGACGCCGAACCGTCCGGAGGCGACCTGCTTCACCTTCGACCGGCGCAGGTCACCGTTCTCGTCCGGCACGAACCGGCGGGCGTCCTCGCCACCCTCGCCGCAGTTCGATCGACCGCCGATGCGGTTCATCGCGATGGCGAGCGTCTCGTGGGCCTCTGCGGAGATCGAGCCATAGGACATCGCACCGGTCGCAAACCGCGAGATGATCGACGAGACCGGCTCGACCTCCTCGAGCGGCACGGGCTGCCGGTCGCTGCGGAACTCGAACAGTCCGCGCAACGTCCCGCCGACCCGGTTGATCTCCTCGATCTTGCGCGTGTACTCGCCGAAAACGTCGTACCGGCGCTGCCGGGTCGCGTGCTGCAACAGGAAAACCGTCTCCGGGTTGAACAGATGCAGCTCGCCCTCACGCCGCCACTGGTATTCGCCGCCGACCTCCAGGCGGCGGTGCGCTCGAGCCGTCTCGACGGCCGGGTAGGCCTGGCCGTGTCGCGCCGCGGCCTCGGCTGCGATGACATCCAGTCCGACGCCACCCAGCCGCGATGGCGTGTTGCCGAAGTACTCGGCCACGACGGACTCGCTGAGCCCGAACGCCTCGAAGACCTGTGCACCCGTATAGGACGCGATCGTCGAGATCCCCATCTTCGACATCACCTTGAGCACGCCCTTGCTCAGGGACTTGACGTAGTTCTTGATCGCCTTCTCGGCGTCGATGCCCTCCACCGCTCCGCTGGCGACGAGGTCGTCGATCGTCTCGAAGGCGAGATAGGGGTTCACCGCCGCTGCGCCGTAGCCGATGAGCAAGGCGATGTGATGGACCTCGCGGGCCTCTCCGGTTTCGATCACGAGACCGGCGTTCGTCCGGCGGCCGGTACGGATCAAATGCTGGTGCACCGCCGAGGTGAGCAGCAGCGACGGGATGGGCGCGTGGTCGGCGTCGCAGTCACGGTCGGAGAGGATCAGGATGCGGGCGCCTGCGTCGACCGCGGCAACGCACTCGCGCCGCACCCGCTCGATGGCGCCCGCGAGCGCCTCGCCGCCGCCGTGCACGCGGTAACGCCCGTCGATCAATGCGCAATCGAAGCCGGGCATGTCGCCATCGGCGTTGACGTGCCAGATCTTGGCCAGCTCGTCGTTGTCGATCACCGGACGCGGGATGACGATCTGCCGGCACGACGCAGCGCCGGGAAGCAACAGATTCTGCTCGGGCCCGATCGTCCCGGACAGCGACGTCACCATCTCTTCCCGGATCGCGTCCAGTGGCGGGTTCGTGACCTGTGCGAACAGCTCGGTGAAATAGTCGAACAGAAGACGCGGTCGTTGCGACAGCGCCGCGAGTGGAGTGTCGGTGCCCATCGAGCCGATCGGCTCGGCGCCCGTCGTGGCCATCGGACCGATGATGACGCGCAGCTCCTCCTCGGTGTAGCCAAAGATCTGCTGGCGTCGCGTCACCGCTTCGTGCGAGAAGACGACGTGCTCCCGCGCTGGCAGTTCCTCGAGGTGGATGAGGCCGGCGTGCAGCCATTCTCCGTAAGGATGCTCGGCGGCCAGCTCGGACTTCACATCTGCGTCGGACAGGATCTCGCCTCGCGCGGTGTCGACGAGGAACATCTTGCCCGGCTGCAACCGTCCCTTCGCGACGATGGTTGCCGGATCGAGTTCGAGGACTCCGGACTCGCTGCCGAGCACCACGAGACCGTCCGATGTGCGCCACCAGCGCCCGGGCCGCAGTCCGTTGCGGTCGAGCACGGCGCCGATCAGCGTGCCATCGGTGAAGCTAACGCACGCGGGCCCGTCCCACGGCTCCATGAGCGACGCGTGGAACTCGTAGAAGGCCCGCCGGTCGGGATCCATCGAGGTGTGGTTCTCCCACGCCTCCGGGATCATCATCAGCACTGCGTGCGGCAGGGTCCGCCCACCCAGGTGCAGCAGTTCGAGAACCTCGTCGAAGCTGGCGGAGTCACTGACGTCGGGCGTGCAGATCGGGAACGTGCGCTGGAGATCGCCCGGGATCAGGTCACTCTCGAGCAGCGACTGCCGCGTGGCCATCCAGTTGCGGTTGCCGCGGATCGTGTTGATCTCACCGTTGTGCGCGATGTAGCGGTACGGGTGCGCCAGCGGCCAGGACGGGAAGGTGTTCGTCGAGAACCGGCTGTGCACGAGGCCGATCGCGCTGGCAAAGCGCTCATCGACGAGGTCGGGGAAGAACGCCCCAAGCTGATCGGTCGTGAGCATGCCCTTGTAGACCATCGTGCGGCAGGACAGCGACGGGAAGTAGAGCTCGACATCGTCGGCCGCCGCTCGATGCTCGGCGACCTTGCGCACGACAAAGGCACGGCGCTCCAGCGCCAGCCCGGACTCTCCGTCGCTACCTCGCAGGAACACCTGGCGGAACCGCGGCATGACGCTGCGAGCGGTCGGCCCCAGGTCGTCGGGCACGGTGGGGACTTCGCGCCACCCGAGCACGGCGAGGCCTTCGTCGGCTGCGGTGCCTTCGACGATCGCGACGGCGGCGGCGCACTGCGCGTCGTCGACGGGCAGGAAGGCGATGCCGACGACGTACTCCCCCGCCGGGGGGAGGTCGAAATCGCAGACGGCCCGCAGGAACGCGTCCGGAACCTGGACGGTCAGGCCGGCGCCGTCACCAGAGGACGGCTCAGCCCCCGCAGCACCGCGGTGGTCGAGATTGTGCAGGGCGGTGAGCGCCTGCACGACGATCTTGTGCGCGGGCCGGCCGGTGAGATCGGCGACGAACGCGACGCCACAGGCATCGGATTCGAACTGCGGATCGTAGAGGCCTTGCGCGCTCGGGACGGTCGAGAACGGCCTCGTGCGACTGCGGGTCATGCACTCTCCTGCGGGGCCGGTCGACTCGGGATGTTCTCCGCGGATGATCGCCTCACTGCGACTCCGGGATCCGGGACGACGTCGGCCCGTACGGCAGCTCCAGGTTACCGGCACGTTTCGCACAGACGCCAAATGACATCTGTGTGAGCAATCTCCGGTGCCCCCCGCAACGGCGGGTCAACCCTGGACGCGGGTCAATTCTGCCTCGATCTCGGCCCTGGCCGCCTCCGGAATACGGGACCCGTCGCGGGTGGTGACATAGAACGCATCGACAGCCACACCGGCCATCGAGGACACGCGCGCCGAACGGACGTCCACCTGGCAGCGCTCGAGGGCGGCGGTGATCCGGCAGAGCAACCCGATCGAATCGGTGGCGCGAAACTCGACGACCGTCGCGTCGGTCGCGGCGTCGTCGAACCACAGGACGGCCGGCGGACGCGGATCGGCCGGCGTCGTGCGGGCGTAGGCGCGCTCCTTCTGCCGCAGCTTGTCGGCAAGCCCCAGCTCGCCATCCATGGCCCTCGCCAGGTCGGCGCGCACGACCGCGGGGTCGGGCAACCGGCCGAACCGCGCCTCGACGGCGAAGGTGTTGATCGCCATGCCGTTATGGGTGCAGATAGCTGCCGAGCGCACGTCGAGGGAGTGCAGGGCGAGCACCCCGGCAGTGCGATAGAGGACACCCACGGCATCCGGGGCCGCGACGATCACCTGATCCTCCCGGATCTCGACCGCGAGGCGCCCCGCGTCGGCGAGTGCTCGCCGGGCATCGTCGAGTTGCTCGATCGGCGGCAGGGGTGCGCCCTTCATGACCAGATGCGAGCGGGCCACGAGGTCGGCAATCAGGCCGCCCTTCCACTCACTCCACGCTGCGGGCCCGGTTGCGGCAGCGTCAGCGATGGTCAGCTGGTGCAACAGCGCGAGCACCTCCGCGGAACCGTCGAGGGAGTCGACCACCAGGTTGACCGTCATCGGGTCGTCGAGGTCGCGCCGCGTGGCGGTGTCCGGCAGCAGCAGGTGGTGCCGAACCAGCGCCCGGATCGTCACGACGTCGGCCGAGCAGAAGCCCATCCGCTTCGCGACGACCTCCGCGTGCACTGCGCCGACCTCGGAGTGATCCCCGGCGTACCCCTTGCCGATGTCGTGCAGAAGTGCGCCCACGAGGAGCAGGTCGGGCCGCGACACGGTGCGGGTGAGCGCGGCGGCCTGAGCGGCCGTCTCGAGCAGGTGTCGATCGACGGTGAACCTGTGCACGGGGTTGTGCTGCGCCTTGGAGCGCACGTCGCGCCATTCGGGGATGAGACGTTCGAGGAGGCCCGCGTGGTCGAGAGATTCGAGCACACGCACCGCCGGCACCCCGGCCCCGAGCAGGGACACGAAGTCGGCGCGGACCTGGTCCGGCCACGGCACCGGTACCTCGGCGGCGGATTCGGCGAGCCGGGCGAGCGTGAATTCCGATAGGCGCAGATCGTGCTCGGCCGCCGCACGCGCAGCGCGCACCACCAGACCCGGATCGGCCGATGGATCGCAGTACCGCGCCAGCCCCACCTCGTCGTCCTGGGCGACGACGTCGCGAGCGAGACCGACCCGGCTCGGATCGGGATTCGCGCTGAAGAGCCGCCGCCTGGTGGGCCTGTTGTCACGCTCGATCCGGTGCCAGGCCATGTCCAGCTCGTACGCGACGGTGCGGGCGGCGTCGTTCACCATCCTCAGCACTGCGTCGCCGTCGGGCTCGCCGCCGTCGTCGTACAGCTCGAGCGATTCGGCGATGCTCGCCAGCTCTTGCAGGCGCAGCACATCCTCGGCGCGGCCCGTGCGTCTGTGCAATTCGCCGCGCACGTCCAGCAACATCGGGTAGGCCGCTCGCACGGACGTCGGAAGGTCGACGACCTGGGCCACGGCCAGCGCATGCAGCTGCTGCGCGTCCCGCAGGGCACCGCGCGAGTCCTTGATGTTCGGTTCGAGCAGGAAGGCTGCCTCACCCGCTACCGCCCACCGCTGCTGCGACAGCTCCTGCATCTCCGGAAACCGTTTGAGGGCGGTGGCGCGCCAGATGTCGAGTACCCGCGCTCGCAGCGGCCCCCACATCCCGGCATCCCCCGCGATGTGCCGGATGTCGAGCAGGCCGAGCAGGGCCTTGAGGTCGTCCTTGGCTACCGACACGGCGTCGTCGACGGTGCGCACGGAATGGTCGAGGCCGATGCCGGCGTCCCAGATCGGGTACCAGATGGAGTCAGCAACGCTCGACAGATCCGGAACCCGGCCGTCGTGCAGCAGCACGAGATCGAGGTCGGAGTACGGCGCCAGCTCCTCGCGGCCCAACCCGCCGACAGCGACGAGCGCCAGCCCGGGCCGTTCGGGCACCAGCCCCCGCAGCCAATCGTCGTACGCATCGGCGAGCGCGACCCGCAACTCGACGCCGACAAGTCCGGGCCGACGCAACACGGCGGCCCGGACTTGACTGAGCGACTGGCTCACGCTCGCACCGTAGGTGGAGCAAGCGTCGATCGGCTAGACGGCGTCAGCGTCACGCTCACCTGTCCGGACGCGGACGAGTGTCTCGACCGCGGTGACCCACACCTTTCCGTCGCCGATCTTTCCCGTCCGGGCTGCCTCCACGATCGAATCCACGACCTTGTCGGCATCGGCGTCGCCTACCAGCACGTCGACACGCACCTTCGGCACCAGGTCGACGGTGTATTCCGCGCCGCGGTACACCTCCGTGTGCCCCTTCTGCCGACCGAAGCCCTGTACCTCGGAGACGGTGAGGCCCTGGATGCCGAGTACCTCCAGCGCGGCCTTGACGTCGTTGAGCTTGAACGGCTTGATGACCGCGGTTACCTGCTTCATGCCCCCACCGTCTCCTTCGTCCCCGCCGACAGTCCAGCCGGAAGGTAGCTACCCGCGCCGCCGACCGAACCGAACTCGTACGCCGATTCACCGTGGAGCGCGGTGTCCAGACCCTCCATCTCGGCCTCTTCCGAGACCCGGTTCTTGATGAAGAGATTGATCACGAACCCGATGATCAGCGTCCCACCGAAGGAGAAGACGCTCACGATTCCCGCGGCGATCGCCTGGTGCATCAGCAGGTTCCAACCACCGTAATGGCCCTTGCCACCGTAGAGAATGCCGTTGTTGCCGAGCGCATTGGTCCCGGTCGTGCTGAAGAAACCGACACTCAGCGTCCCGATCCACCCGCCGACGAAGTGAACGCCGCCCACGTCGAGCGAGTCATCGAGTCCGATCTTCGTCTTGAGGCTGACTGCGTACGCGCAGACGAATCCGGCGATGAAGCCTATGAAGATCGACCCCATCGGGCTGACCCAACCCGCACACGGCGTAATGGCGACAAGGCCGGCGACGGCTCCTGACGCGGCACCGAGTGCGGTCGGCTTTCCGTACCGGAGCTTTTCGGCGAGGACCCAGCCGAGCAGGGCCGTGGCGGTGGCGGTGTTCGTGTTGACCCACGCCGCGCTCGCCACACTGTCGGCGCCGAGTTCGGAGCCGGCGTTGAAACCGAACCAGCCGAACCACAGCAACCCAGCGCCGAGCATCACGAAGGGAATGTTGTGGCCCCGCATCGACTCCTTCGGCCAGCCCTTGCGCTTGCCGAGCAGCAGCGCCATCGCCAGACCCGCAGCGCCGGCGTTGATGTGCACGACGGTGCCACCTGCGAAGTCCTCGGCGAAGAAGTGCGCCCCGGGCTCGATCGCAGAGCGGTTGAGCATGCCGTACGCGTCGAACACCCAGTGCGCAACCGGCGCGTAGATGACGATCGACCAGATCGTCACGAACGCAACGAACGGTCCGAACTTCCACCGGTCAGCGGTGGATCCGGTGATCAGCGCCGGCGTGATGATGGCGAAGGTCAACTGGAATGCGACGAAGCACATCGTCGGAATCAGCTGTGCCGTGCCCAGTGTCGGCACGCCGTCGTTGATGTGGCGCAGGAACAGGAAGTGCGTGTCGCCGAGATACTTGCCCGTGCCACTGAAGGCCCAGGTGAATCCGATGACGATCCACGTGACGCTCACGACGGCGATCGCGGTGAAGTTCTGCATCAGCATCGCCAACGCGTGCTTGGCGCGAACCATGCCGCCGTAGAAGAACGCGAGCGCCGGAGTCATCAGCAGCACGAGCGCTGATGAGGCCAGGATCCACGCGGTGGCGCCCGCATCGACAGCCGTGTTGATCGCGCCTGCGCACGGCACCGGCTTGCCCGAGTTGTCGAGGATCTGCTTGCCGTCCGCGCCGATCTGGAACAGCTGCTGGTTGAACGGCTGGTACTTACCCAGCGTCGATGGATCGGGGCACCCGTTCGTGGCTGCCGTCAGCAGCGAGTGCACAAGTGGGAGGTGAGACACAAGCCTTCCTCTCATCTGGATAGGCGCCAGCTGGCGCGGGAAGCGTCGCGGTCACGATGGCTGCGGCGTGTTTCGTCCACGTGTCACGGATGGCTCATCGCGGTTAACCGCAAACGTCACACTTCGTTCGGCGTCATTTGCCCGATCTCGTCGCGCGAGAACGGCCGGTAGCATCGGCGCCGTGGACGTGTGGTGGGACTACCGACGGGTGTGGGCCACCCATCCGTGGATCCTCGTCTACGCGGTGATCGTGGTTCTCGTCCTGGCTCTCGCCGTGGTGGGCACGTTCCAGCGCAACGCGATGGCGATCCTGTTCATCCCGTCGCTCGCGGGCATGTACGTGCACCACATGTTGGTGCAGAAGCGACTCGACTAGACCGCCCGATCAATCGCTTGACCCTCACGGCACGTGAGGCGGCACAGTGATGCCATGACCCAGTTCACGGTTGGGCAGGTCGCGGCGCTCAGCGGCGTTTCGGTGCGCACCCTGCACCACTACGACGAGGTCGGGCTGCTGACTCCGCGAGATCGAACGGCCGGCGGTTACCGCCAGTACGACGCCGACGATCTCACTCGGCTGCGCCGGATCCTGTACTACCGCGAATTGGATTTCGGTCTGGACGAGATCGCGCAGATTCTCGACGACGACGTCACGGCCGAGGATCACCTGCGCCGGCAGCACCGACTGTTGCGTGAACGCGTCGAGCGTCAGCACCGCCTGCTGGAGGCGCTGGAAAAGGAGATGGAGGCACGCGCCATGGGAATCGGAATGACGCCGCAGGAGTCCTTCGAGGTGTTCGGCACCGACAAGGTCGCCGGCGAATGGGCAGAGGAGGCCGAGCAGCGCTGGGGCGACACGGACGCCTACCGCGAGTCACAGCGCCGGGCCGCGACGTACAGCAAGCAGGACTGGGTCGAGATGAAGACGCAGAGCGATGCGGCCACACAGGCCTTCGCTGCTGCGCTGCGCGAGGGCGCCCCGTCCGACGGCGACCGGGCAACCACCGTGGCCGAGGAGCATCGCCAGTTCCTGACGAGGTGGTTCTACGACTGCGACTACGCCATGCATCTGGGACTGGCCGAGATGTACATCTGCGACGCACGCTTCACCGCCACGTACGACGACATCACGCCGGGCCTTGCGCAGTACGTCCACGACGCCATCGTCGCGAACGTCGCCCGTCATACCGCGCCGTAGGGTTCACCCCACCTCGTCGCGGGCGGTGACGAATGCCCGGACACATGTCTCGACGTCAGCCTGAGAGTGCGCCGCGGAGAGCTGCACGCGGATCCGCGCCTTTCCCTGGGGCACGACGGGATAGGAGAAGGCGATCACGTACACGCCATGACCGAGCATCGCGTCGGCGATCCGTGTCGCGAGCGCGGCGTCGCCGAACATGACCGGCGTGATCGGATGCTCGCCGGCAAGAAGGTCGAAGCCCTCCTCGCCCATGCGGCGGCGGAACAACGCCGTGTTCGACCGCAGCGTTGCGCGCTGCTCCTCGCTGCTCGCCACCAGGTCGAGGGCGGCGAGTGATCCCGCCACCACCGATGGCGCTACCGCGTTCGAGAACAAGTAAGGACGCGATCGCTGCCGCAGCAACTCAACGATCTCCGAACGCGCCGATATGTAGCCCCCGGAGGCACCACCGAGCGCCTTGCCCAGCGTTCCCGACACGATGTCGACACGGTCCTGCACGCCGAACAACTCCGGCGTACCAGCGCCCGACGGGCCGACGAAACCCACCGCGTGCGAGTCATCGACCATGACCATCGCGCCATAGCGATCGGCCACGTCGCACAGCTCGTCCAGCGGCGCGAGATAGCCGTCCATCGAGAACACCCCGTCGGTGACGATCAGCCGCCGACGAGCACCGGCCGCCGACGTGCTCAGGATGCGCGCCAGGTCGTCCATGTCACGGTTGCGGTATCGGTGTCGCTCGGCCTTGCACAGGCGGATGCCGTCGATGATCGAGGCATGGTTCAGTTCGTCGGAGATCACCGCGTCGTTCTCGTCGAGCAGCACCTCGAACAGGCCGCCGTTCGCGTCGAAGCAGGATGAATACAGGATCGTCGCCTCGGTGTGCAGGAATGCCGACAGTCGCCGTTCGAGTTCGGCGTGCTGCACCTGTGTTCCACAGATGAAGCGAACGCTCGCCATGCCGAAACCCCACTCGTCCAGCGCGCGCTTGGCCGCGTCGACCACGGTCGGATGGTCGGCGAGGCCGAGATAGTTGTTCGCGCAGAAGTTCAGGACGTCGGCACCGCCGGCGCGCACATGGGCAGCCTGCGGCGAGGCCAGCTGGCGCTCCTGCTTGTACAGACCGGCACTGCGAATCTCGTCCAGCGTCACCTGCAGTTGCGTTCCGACCGAGCCATACATCAGATCTCCGTCCAATCGAGAACGACCTTGCCGCATTGGCCGCTGCGCGCCGTGGCGAAGGCTGCGGCCCAGTCACGGGCGGCGAAGCGATGCGTGATCACCGAGGAGATGTCCAGTCCGGATCGCAGCATCGCGCTCATCGCGTACCACGTTTCGAACATCTCGCGGCCATAGATGCCCTTGATGGTGATCATGTGTGTCACCACCTTGGCCCAGTCGATCTCGATCGGCGCACTGGGCAGCCCCAACATCGCGATGCGGCCGCCGTGATTCAGATTGGCCAGAACGTCCGGCAGCGCCGACGGATGCCCGCTCATCTCGAGTGCGACGTCGAATCCCTCGACCATGCCTAGCCGCCGCTGCGCGTCAGCGACCGACTCGCGGGAGACGTCGAGAGCGAGATCGGCGCCCATGCGGCGGGCCAGCGCAAGCCGGTACTCGCTGACGTCGGTGATCACCACGTAGCGCGCGCCCACGTGCCGCGCAACCTCGGCAGCCATCAGACCGATGGGGCCCGCACCCGTGATCAGCACGTCCTCACCGACCAGCGGAAAGGACAGCGCCGTGTGCACAGCATTGCCGAACGGGTCGAAGATCGCGCCGAGGTCCGGATCGATCGGGTCGTGGTGCACCCACACGTTCGACTCGGGAAGCACGACGAACTCGGCGAACGCACCATCGCGATTGACGCCGACACTCGACGTGCGGATACAGAGGTGTCGACGGCCGGCACGGCAGTTTCGGCAGGTGCCGCAGACGATGTGCCCCTCACCGGACACCAGATCGCCGACGCGGACGTCGCGAACGCCGGCACCGATCGCGATGACCTCGCCGCAGAATTCGTGTCCCGGGATGAGTGGCGCATGCACCGCCCCCGCCGCCCAGGCGTCCCACGCCTCGATGTGCAGGTCGGTGCCACAGATGCCGGTGCGCAGTACACGGATCTCGACATCGCCCGGCCCGGCGTGCGTACGGGGCCGCTCGGTCAGCTCGAAGCCTGCGGCAGCCGCAGGCTTGTACAAGGCCCTCATTCGCCCAGCAGAGCGTCCACGAAGTCCCCCGGATCGAACGGAGCGAGGTCGTCCGGTCCCTCGCCGAGTCCGATGAGCTTCACCGGGACTCCGAGCTCCCGCTGCACGCTGATCACGATGCCACCACGGGCCGTGCCGTCGAGCTTGGTCAGCACGATTCCTGTCACGTTCACCACCTCGGTGAAGACACGCGCCTGAGTGAGGCCGTTCTGCCCAGTCGTCGCGTCCAGCACGAGCAACGTCTCGTCCACCGGCGCCTGCCGTTCGACGACGCGCTTGACCTTGCCGAGTTCATCCATCAACCCGACCTTCGTGTGCAACCGGCCGGCCGTGTCGATCAGGACGACGTCGACATGCGCATCCGCGCCCTTCTTGACAGCGTCGAACGCGACACTCGCCGGGTCACCGCCCTCGGGCCCGCGTACGGTCTCAGCGCCGACACGCGACCCCCAGGTCTGCAACTGATCCGCGGCTGCCGCCCGGAACGTGTCTGCGGCAGCGAGCAGGACGGTTCGGCCGTCAGCTACGAGCACCCGAGCCAGCTTCCCGCAGGTCGTGGTCTTTCCGGTGCCGTTGACGCCGACCATCAGCACGACCGCCGGATGTTCGCCGGGCGTGGTGTGCAAGGAGCGGTCGAGATCGGGCTGCAGCGCAGCAACCAGTTCCTCGGCGAGCAGGGCTCGCAACTCCCCCGGCGAACGGGTCCCGAGCACCTTCGTTCGCATGCGCAGCCGCTCTACTATCTCGCCTGTCGCGGCGACCCCGACGTCAGCGGTCAGCAGGGTCTCCTCGATTTCGTCCCAGGCCTGCTCGTCGAGCTGATCGCGGGCCAGAACGGACAGCAGCCCACGGCCGAGAGTCGACTGCGAGCGAGCCAACCGCGACCGCATCCTGAGGAGGCGGCCCGCGGTGGGTTCCGGTGTTTCGAGGGTCGGCGCTGTTTCGAGGGTCGGCGCTGTCGGCGCGGGGGTCGCGGCCGGAGGTGCTGTTGGCAGGACACTTGGCCCGCGCCCCTCCCGCCGCCGTGCTGCTCGTGGGAGCACGAGCGTCGCCACGAGCAGGACGGCGACGACGATGACAGCGAGAGCTATCCAGAGGTAGACCACGTGCTCATCTTCGCAGTGCGGGTGCGCCCTTCGGCGCCACGGTCAGGACGTACTGACGAGCCCGCCCGTCAGCCACAGCGGCCACGGCACGTTCCAGTCGCCGTAACCCTGCCCCAGCTGCATCTTGCCGCCGTTGGCGTTCGGGTACTCCACGACGTCGCCGATCGTCAGCAGGCCGTACAGCTTGATCGCGTCGGAAGGCAGGAGGTTCGTGCAGCCGTTGGACGAATCGACGCCGTGCTCGATGTTCGACACGTTCCATGGTGCGGAGTGCAGGTACTCGCCGTCGTAGGTCAGCCGCTGGGTGTACTTCACGCAGCATTCGTCGTAGCCCGGGCCGGACATGCGAGTGACCCGCCCCTTCTCCATGATCACCTTGATGCCGGAGCGGGTTCGCGTGTTGGACGCGCCGAGCGATACCGGGTAGGTGCCCTTGTCCTGGCCGTCGATGGTCAGGTGCAGCGTGTGCGAGACGTCGTCGACAACCGCGATGTCAGCGGAGCCGGTCGAGAAGTCCAGGGTCAGGCTGTCGTCATAGGCGAGGCCCTCGCCCGCGGACAGTCCCTTGATGGGCATGCCGATGTGGATCGTCGCGTGCGCCGGCCAGAACTTCTGTGGCCGGAAGTGCCCTTCGATCGGGTAGCCCTTGAACGCCGCAGACGTCTCGAAGTACCACGCGCCCGTCGCCGGGGCGCCGTTGACCGTCATGGTCGTCGCCTGCTGCAGTGCCTTGGCGCTGGTGATCTTCTTGGAGAAGTAGGCGATGACCGGCATGCCGATGCCGACGGTGGTGCCGTCGGAATTGGTGAGTCTCACGTGCACGGGTGCCGCGGCGGGAGACGCCGAAGCCGACGTCGAGGCCGACGTGGATCCGGGGGCACTGGTGGAGCCATTCGCACCGGTGATCACGGCGGAGCCGTGCCCGCTCTTGGCCGCCGAGCTGCACGACGCCAGGGTCAGGGCAGCTACTGCGGCGAGTGTTACGGCGCCCAGGATTCGGGCACGACGCGGACTTCGGCTCGGAGTCATCACCCGTCCACGGTAGGTGAGCGGCTCAGCGTGTCCACAACCGACTGGTCCAATTCACAGCGAATCAGCGGGCGCCGGCTGTTCACCGGGGCTTGTGCCCCCGCAAATCACTGAGCCGCGGCCAGTGCCTCGCCCTCGGCGTCACGCAGGCGCTGGCTGATCACCTGAGTGACTCCGTCGCCCCGCATCGTCACGCCGTACAGGGCGTCGGCGATCTCCATCGTGCGCTTCTGGTGCGTGATGATGATGATCTGGCTACTCGCGCGCAGTTCGGCGACGAGCGCGATGAGCCGTCCGAGATTGGTGTCGTCCAGTGCCGCCTCGACCTCGTCCAGCACGTAGAACGGGCTGGGACGCGCCCGGAAAATCGCCACGAGCAGGGCGACGGCGGTCAGCGATCGCTCACCACCGGAGAGCAGCGAGAGGCGCTTCACCTTCTTGCCCGGGGGACGGGCCTCGACATCGATACCGGTGAGCAGCATGTCGTCCGGGTCGGTGAGCACGAGGCGCCCCTCGCCTCCGGGGAACAGCGTTGCGAAGACGATCTCGAATTCGCGGGCGACGTCGTTGTAGGCGGCCGTGAACACCTCGAGGATCCGCTCGTCGACCTCCTTGACAACAGTCAGCAGGTCCCGTCGCGTCGCCTTCAGGTCCTCCAGCTGCGTCGACAGGAACTGATGCCGTTCCTCCAGGGCGGCGAATTCCTCCAGGGCCAGCGGATTCACTTTGCCGAGCAGGGCGAGATCCCGCTCAGCTCGGGCGGCACGCTTCTCCTGCGTCGGCCGGTGGAACGGGCCCGACTGGGGAGCGACGACCTCCTCGCCACGCTCGCGAGCCTGCTCGTACTCGGCCACCTCGATCGCACTCGGCGGGCACGGCTGGTCTGGGCCGTACTCCGCGAACAGGGTTTCGACCTCGACGCCGAACTCCTCGACGGCCCGCTGCTCAAGCTGCTCGATGCGCAGCCGTTGTTCGGCGCGGATCATCTCGTCGCGGTGCACCGCGTCGGTGAGCCGTGCTTGCTCCTCGGCGAGCTCGCGGCTGCGTGCGCGCAATGTCAGCAACTCACCCTCGCGGACGACGCGATCGTGCTGCACGGTGTCACGCTCGATCACCGCGGCGTCGAGCGATGCCGCGATGCTCGTCAGTACTCGCCTCGCCGCGTCGCGCACCTCGGCGGCGACAACCGCGCCGCGTGCGCGAGCCTCCCGAGCCTGCTGCTGGCGCCGGCGAGCTTCGCGCTCGAGTTCGGCGGCACGCAACAGCTGCTCGGCACGTCCGGCGACGGCGCGAACCCGCTCCTCGCCGGTGCGCACCGCGAGGCGCGCATCCATCTCGGTCTGGCGTGCCTGCGCGACGCGCGCCTGCAATGAGTCCCGCTCGTCGGTTGCCGGCTCGGTGGGCTCGTCGGCCTGTGCCTGCGCGAGATGCAGCCGCTCCTCCAACTCAGACAGCCCGGCCAGGTCGCGGTCGCGCGCCTCTTCCGCGTCAGCGCGAGCCGCGTCCAGCCGTTCGGCCTCGGCGCTGGCCGACCGGGCCTCCTGCCCCAGCTCGGCGAGCTGCTCGGCCACAGCCGACAGCTTCGCGTCGGACTCGTGCAGCGCCACCAGCGCAGCAGTGACCTCTGCCTCGAGCTCGGCGGCCCGCTGCTTGGCCTCGCTGAGCTGCGCGTGCGATCGATCGTGCCGCGACGCCGCCTCGTCCGCCTTCTGCTGCGCTTCGTCGACCGCGGCCCTGATCTCGATCGCGCTCGGGGTCGACGACGACCCACCGGCCGACCATCGGCTGCCGAGCACGTCGCCCGCTCGCGTGACGCCGCGGATCTCCGCATGCTGGCCGACGAGCCGCTGCGCCGCGGCGAGGTCGTCGACCACCGCGACACGATCGAGTGCGGCCGCGACACTCGCGCGGATGGCGTCCGGCACTCGGACGAGATCGACGGCCCAGCGAGCACCGGGCGGCAGCGATGGCCATGTTCTGCGGTCCGGCGCCGGGGCATCGCCACCAACCAGCAGCCCGACACGCCCGCCGTCGCCTTCCTTCAGCAGCTCGAGAGCCTGCACCGCGTCCGACGGCGAGGCGACGGCCACCGCGTCGGCCAGCAGGCCGAGCGCCGCGGCGAGGGCCGCCTCGTGACCCGGTTCGACCGTGAGCAGCGCGGCAACGGATCCGAGCACGCCCGGCAGCCGGGACCCGGCCGCGAGCAACGCCCCTGCGCCGTCCTTGCTGGTCAGACCCATGGCCAGTGCGTCGGCGCGCGCCGTCCAGGTGGAACGTTCCCGCTCGGCGTCCCGCTCCATCTGCACCAGTTCGCGCACTCGCGCACTGGCGGCCTCGAATGCCGCCACCGCCGCTTCGTGCCGCTCGTCGAGACTGAGTTCGCCCTCGTCGAGCATGCCGATGTCAGCGTGCAGCTGATGCAGCGCAGCCTCGGCGCGAGCAGCACGCTCGCGAGCATCGGTCGCGGCCGCCACGAGGCGGGCGATCTCGTCGCCGCCGGCGCTCGCCCGAGTGCGCAGTGCGTTCACCTGACCCATGAGCTTGGCCAGCCCCTCGCGGCGGTCGGCGACCGCACGAGCGGCGGCCACCAGTGCCCGCTCCGCGTCAGCAAGCTGCCGTTCGAGTTCCTGGCGGTTGCCAACGATCTCGGTCAGCGCTGCATGCGATGTTTCGAGCTCCGCCTGCAGCTCGGCCTCCGCGCCGCGAACCTCCTCGGCCTCGGCCTCCATAGCCTCGGGCTCGCGGCCGGTCCGGACGAGCTCGGTCTCCTCGGCGAGCAGCCGCGCTCGTTCCGCCGCGAGGGACAACGTGCCGCGGTAGCGCTCCTCCAGTGCCGACAGCCGGTACCAGTTCTCCTGCGTCCGAGCGACGAGCGGGGCGTCAGCAGCCACGGCTTGCTCCAGCTCGGTCTCGCGCCGACGCGCCTCGTCGAGTGCCGCCTCGACCTCGGAACGGCGAGCACGGATCGCCTCCTCGTCGGCAACCTCACGATCGAGTTCGGTGCGCAGGTGCAACAGATCGTCGGCCAGCAGCCGCAACTTGGAATCACGCAACTCGGCCTGGACGCCGGCCGCGCGGCGGGCGATCTCGGCTTGTTTGCCCAGCGGCTTGAGCTGGCGCCGCAACTCTGCCGTCAGGTCGGTGAGGCGGGTGAGGTTCGCCTGCATCGATTCCAGCTTCCGCAGCGCCTTTTCCTTGCGCTTGCGATGCTTGAGGACGCCGGCGGCCTCCTCGATGAATCCGCGGCGGTCTTCCGGGCGTGCCTGCAACACCGAGTCGAGCTGCCCCTGGCCCACGATGACGTGCATCTCGCGACCGATGCCGGAGTCACTGAGCAATTCCTGGATATCCAGCAGGCGGGCGGCCTCGCCGTTGATCTCGTATTCGCTGGTGCCCTCCCGGAACATCCGGCGGGTGATCGACACCTCGGTGTAGTCGATCGGCAGGGCGTTGTCGGAGTTGTCGATGGTCAGGGTCACCTCGGCGCGCCCGAGCGGCGGGCGCCCGGCCGTGCCCGCGAAGATGACGTCCTCCATCTTGCCGCCGCGCAACGCCTTGGCGCCCTGCTCGCCGAGCACCCAGGCGATCGCGTCGACGACGTTGCTCTTACCCGAGCCGTTGGGACCGACGACGGCTGTGATGCCGGGTTCGAACCGAAGGGTCGTGGCCGAAGCGAAGGACTTGAAGCCCCGCAGCGTCAGCGACTTGAGGTGCACAGGACTCCCGGATCAGACGTTCGGGCAGCGCGGCGATGTACGGCGACGCGCCGCGACGCGTGCGCAAAACCTACCAGCGCTACCTCTGCTGGATCTCAGCCCTCGACAGAGCGGGCGCGACCGGATACGTCAGGTCAGCGCCGGTTCTGCAGCGTGCGCAATCTGGTGCAGCTCGAGGTCGAGCTCGACGTGCGCGCGCTCGCGCAGATCGGCGACCTGTGCCTCGAGATCAGCGACACGCCGACGCAACCTCGCAACTTCGAAGGCCAGGGCCTGATCCGAGCTGTTGCCTACATAACCGAGCAAGGCGCGCGCCATGTGGGGTGACCCTTCGCTACATCTGATGCCGGGGCCGGTGCTCGCGGGCTCGGATTGATCCCGGCCGACCAGGGACATGTGCGTGATACCGATGTTCGACAGGGCGGGAGAGGCGCTGACGGCTCCATACACCGAGCGTGGGCCCCCGCCAAGTCACTTTATGGTCGCACCACGGTAACGACGGGTCAACAAGCATGGGTTATGGGGTGGACTGCCCGCCCGATACGGGACCCTCAGCGCCGGCGGCCGGCACCCGCAGGCCCCGGATCCTGGGCGGTCGCTGGCAGGACGGGCAGAAGAAGCTCGAACGGTTCATGAACCGGACCCGCCGAATCCTCGCCCCGCAGCGTGGGCACGGCTCACCTTCCCGCCCGTACACAGCGAGCGAGCGATCGAAGTACCCGCTCTCGCCGTTCACGTTCACGTACAGCGCATCAAACGAGGTTCCACCGGCCCGCAGCGCCTCGCCGAGGACAGCACGCACGGCGGCAAGCAGCTCCGTCACGGCCGCGCGGGTCAGCGTCCGGGCCGGTCGTTCGCCATTCAGGCGAGCGCGCCACAACGCCTCGTCGGCGTAGATGTTGCCGATCCCCGACACCAGGCTCTGGTCGAGCAGCGCCCGCTTCAGTGCAGAGTTCCGGCGACGCAGGGCGACGGCGAAGGCCGCATCGTCGAAACGCGGGTCGATCGGGTCTCGAGCGATGTGCGCGATCTGCGCAGGCAGCGTCTCGTCAGCCCGGGCGTCGTCACCGTCGCCGACGAGCTGGTCGAGCATCAGCCCGCCGAAGGTGCGCTGGTCTACGAATCGCAACTGTGACGCCCCGTCGGCAAACCGGATCCGGACGTGCAGGTGGCGTTCGTCGGCTGCGTCGTCGGGACGTACCAGGAACTGCCCGCTCATCCCGAGATGCGCGACGAGCGCGTCGTCCGGTTCGTCGGCTCCGCCTCGTTCGAGTGGCAGCCAGAGGTACTTGCCGCGCCTGCAGGCAGCGGCAAATCGCGCGCCGGTCAGGCGGGCCGCCAAGTCGCCGGCGCCGGCGAGGTGTCGGCGCACCGCTCGGGGATGGGTGATCTCGACGCTGGTGATCGTGCGGCCGATGGCCCATCGCTGCAGACCCGCTCGGACGGTCTCGACCTCGGGGAGCTCCGGCACGTCCGGGTCAGCCGGCGCGTGTGTCGTTGGCGATGATCGCGCGCCACGCCGTCTCGGCCGCCAACTGCTCGGCTTCCTTCTTGCTGCGTCCGGTGGACGCAGCGAAGGTCTGCCCCGCGACTGCGGCACGCGCGGTGAACGTCTTGGCGTGGTCGGGGCCTTCGGAGGACATGATGTAGTCCGGCACGCCCAGGCCGCGTTCGGCGGTGAGCTCCTGCAGGCTCGTCTTCCAGTCCAGCCCGGCGTCGCTCGTAGCTACGTCGTCCAACAGCTCGTCGAACAGATCGTGGACCACTCTCGCTGCCACTGGAAGGCCGTGCTCGAGGTAGATGGCGCCGAGCACCGCTTCGAACGTGTCGGCCAGGATGCTGGACTTGTCGCGGCCGCCAGTGACCTCCTCGCCGCGTCCCAGGCGCACGAACGCGCCCAAGCCGCGGGGGGTGATGCCGCGAGCGATGTCGGCGAGCGCCCGCATGTTCACTACCGAGGCCCGGAGCTTGGCCAGCTTGCCCTCGGGCAGGTCAGGGTGGGCGCGATACAGCGTCTCGGTGACGACGATGCCGAGCACCGAATCGCCGAGGAACTCGAGTCGCTCGTTGTGCGGCAGCCCGCCGTTCTCGTAGGCGTACGAGCGGTGCGTCAGGGCACGCTGAAGCAGGCCGCCGTCGAGCACGACACCGAGGGCGTCGGCGAGCTCGCGCTGGTCGGCGGCGGCAGCCTCTGGTTGGACAGCCACTGCGTCAGACCGAGAGGACCTGCTTGCCGTCGTACTGCCCGCAGTTGCTGCAGGCGGTGTGCGGCAGCTTCATCTCGCCACAGGCGCGGTTCGGGCAGGGCGCAAGCGTCGGTGCGCTCGTCTTCCACTGCGAGCGCCGTGCCCGGGTGTTGCTGCGCGACATCTTCCGCTTCGGGACGGCCACGTCGTTCTCCTCTAGTCAGGCTGATCTGATGATTCTGGTGCCGCGCCGCCCGGCGCTGCGTCTTCTGCAAACGACGCCAGAGCGGCCCAGCGCGGGTCTAACACCTCGTGTGTGTGACCGGCCGGCAGGTCGTCCAGCCGCTCCCCGCAGGTGGGGCACAGCCCGGAACAGTCCGGCCCGCACAGGGGCGTCCACGGCAGACCGAGAACGACCAGGTCACGCACCACCGGTTCGAGATCGAGCAGGTCCTTCTCGAGCCGGCGCACCTCGTCCTGCTCCGTGGTCTCATCCGTCGCGCTGTCCGGATAGGCGAACAGCTCGCAGATTTCGACCGCGAAGTTCTCCGAGACCGGTTCGAGGCACCGTCCACACTCTCCGCGGAGCGGTCCCGAAATGGTGCCTGTGACGAGCACACCTTCGGTAACCGATTCCAGCCGGATGTCGAGCGCGAGCGGAGCACCTTCCGGTACTTCGATGATCTCCAGGCCGAGCCCAGCAGGCGCGGGAACACTGCGCCGAAATTCCTGCATCGCGCCCGCTCGCCGCCCCAACTCGCGAACGTCGAAGACGAACGGGCTGCGGGCATTGGCGCGGGCTTCGCGCCGGTTCGGTGTGATGTTCTCAGGCATACGAGGACGGCCTGGATCCAGTTGAGGCCGCCTTCAGCTTAGCCGAGATCAGGAGTCAGTCCGAATTTGCCGATGCCGGTGGCTCGGGCGGCCCGCCATCACCCTGCGCGCCGGCGCGCCGTCTCGCCAATGCCGATCGGCCCTGTTCGGCGGTTGCGGCGCTGCGCTGCAAGGTCTCGGCGAGTTCGGCCAGGGTGCGGTCGGCATAGTCCTCGGCGTCAGCGGTCAGCTTCGCGGCGTAGGCCTCCGCGTCACGGCGCAGCTGGTCGGCGCGCCGTTCTGCCTCGGCGTTCGACTCTTCGGCACGGTGCTGCGCGTCAGCCCAGAGCTCCTCGGCGCGATGCTGCGCCTCAGCCCGCAGCTCTTGGGCAGCCTGGGTAGCTGCCTGGTGGACGCCGGTGGCCGACACGAGGTGGGCGTGCTCGGCGCGGCCGGCCTCGATGATCTCGTGCGCGTGGACGTCGGCTTCGTGCAGCGCGAGATCTGCCCGTTGACGAGCGTCGGTGAGCAGTGCCTCGGCCTCAGCCGCGGCCGTCTCCCGCGCCTGTCCGGCCTGCTCGTAGGCGTCGTGCAGCATCGTGTCGCGGCTCGCGATCGTGCGCCGCGCCTCCTGCATCTCAGGCGGCATCGTCTCGCGCAGCTCATCGAGCAGGTCGAGCACACGTTCACGCGGAAGCACGATCGAGGACGACATCGGCACGGTGCGTGCCGTCTCGACCAGCTCGACGAGCTCGGTGAGAAGCTCGTCCGTCCGCCGCAGCGCCTGGTCCGTCATGGCCTCACTCGCTGGACGTGGCTCGATCGATGAGACTCTTCAGGACGTTCCCCGGGACGAGTGCGGAAACGTCCCCGCCCCACTTCGCGATCTCCTTGACCAGACTCGAGGCGAGGAAGCTGTATTCGGGGTTGGTCGGCATGAACAGGGTGTCGACGCCTGCCAGCCCGCGATTCATCTGGGCCATCTGCAACTCGTAGTCGAAGTCACTGACGGCGCGCAGCCCCTTCACGATCACCGGGATGTCGTGCGTGCGGCAGTAGTCCACGACAAGTCCGTGGAAGGTGTCGATGCGGACGTTGCCATACGAGGCGGTGACTTCCTGCAGCATCTCGCGACGCTCTTCGACGGTGAAGAGGCTGGACTTCGACTGGTTGACGAAGACAGCCACGACCACCTCGTCGTAAAGCTGCGCGGCCCGCCCGATGATGTCCAGGTGACCGTTCGTGACCGGGTCGAAGGAGCCTGGGCACACGGCGCGGCGCACGGGCGGCCGATCGCCGGAAAAGCTGGAATCCCCTGGGGTGCTCATCGTCGGCGACCGTACCAAAGCACGCCCTCGCCGTAGCGCTTCTGCTTGACGGCCTCGATCGTGTCCGGCCACTGCGGCTCGGTGCCGCGAGCTGAACGTTCGACCACGACGACGGCGTGTTCGCTGAGCCAGTGCGGATCGGCGAGGGTTGCCAGCAACGCTCCGAGCGGCGCCTCGCCGAGGGAGTACGGCGGGTCGGCGAACACGAGGTCGAACGGTTCGTCGGCACCGCCGGTGACGAGAAATGTTGCCGCGGGACGGCGATGCAGGTCGGCTCCGTCCAGACCGACGGATTCGATGTTGCGGCGCAGCACCTCGCAGGCAGCCCTGTCGGACTCGACGAATGTGACGGCCGTCGCACCGCGCGACAGCGCCTCCAATCCCACGGCACCGCTTCCCGCGAACAGGTCGAGTACCCGCGAGCCGGTGACGTCGAGCAGCCCACCGAGCGAGCTGAACAGGGCCTCGCGGGCTCGATCGGAGGTCGGGCGAGTACCGCGGGCGGGTACGGCGAGGCGGCGCCCCTTCGCCATTCCGCCGACGATCCGGGTCACGCCTTCTCCAGGTACTCGGCCTGATCAGCCGCCACGAGTGCCGCCACCTGCGCGGCCAGCAGCGGATGTCCCGTGAGCTCCGGATCGGCGGCCACGAGGTCCGCCGCTTCGTGGCGCGCAGAGACGATGAGGTCTTCGTCGCGCAACAGCGACAGCAGCCGCAACTGCGAGCGGCTGCCCGATTGCGCGACACCGAGAACGTCGCCTTCCCGCCGCTGTTCGACGTCGAGCCTGGCGAGTGCGAAACCATCCGTCGTCGCTGCGACCGCGTCGAGGCGTTCACGCGCCGGGGATCCGGTGGGCGATGCGGTGACGAACAGGCAGGTGCCGGGGTCGGAACCGCGACCGATGCGGCCTCGGAGTTGATGCAGTTGTGACACCCCGAAGCGGTCCGCGTCCATCACGACCATGACCGCCGCGTTCGGCACGTCGACGCCCACCTCGATCACCGTGGTCGCCACGAGCACGTCGATCCCTCCTGCGGCGAACTCCGACATGATGCGATCCTTCTCGTCCGGCGGTAGACGGCCGTGAAGTAACGCGACACGCAGCGACGAGAGCGGCCCTGCGCGCAACATTTCATAGGTGTCGACCGCGGCAACGGGTGCCCGTTTGGCGCCGTCGTCGACCTCCTCGTCGGGCAGGTCGGCCGTGTCGATATCACTTTCGGCACCCCCGTCACCGATCCGCGGACACACGACGAACGCCTGCCGGCCGTGACCCACCTCCTCGGTGATGCGCTGCCACGCCCGGTCGAGCCAGTTCGGCTTCTCGGCTAATGGAACGACGACCGTCGTGATCGGCGCCCGACCCAGTGGCAGCTCGCGCAGCGTCGAGATCTCGAGATCACCGAACACCGTCATCGCAACCGTCCGGGGAATGGGTGTCGCCGTCATCACCAGAAGGTGCGGCGGCTGCTTCGCCTTGTTCCGCAGGGCGTCGCGCTGCTCCACGCCGAATCGGTGCTGCTCGTCGACGACCACGAGACCCAGGTCGTCGAACGCGACGTGCTCCTGGATGAGGGCGTGCGTGCCCACCACGATGCCCGCCGTGCCGACCGCGACATCGAGCAGCGCGGCTTTGCGAGCCCCCGCCGGGAGGGAGCCGGTGAGCAGCGCGACCCGGGTGGCCGCACCGTCCGGACTGCCGAGCCGCCCCGCCTCTGCGAGCGGTCCCAGCATCGCCTCGATCGACCGCGCATGCTGTTGTGCGAGCACCTCCGTGGGAGCCAGCAGCGCCGCCTGTCCACCCGAATCCACCACCTGCAACATCGCCCGCAGGGCGACAACGGTCTTTCCCGAGCCGACCTCACCCTGCAGCAGGCGGTGCATCGGATGGTCCCGCCCCAGCTCGGACTGGAGCACATCGCCGACCTCGCGCTGGCCGTCCGTCAGGGTGAACGGCAGCCGCGAGTCGAACGCTGCCCGGATCCCGTCCGGAAGCGCGGCGCGCGGCGTCGCCGGGTTGCGCGCCGCGGCAGTGCGGCGCTGCGCGAGGGCAAGCTGCACGCCGAGGGCTTCGTCCCATGCGAGGCGCCGCTTGGCCGCGAACCACTCATCTCGCGACTGCGGCCGGTGGATCGAACGGATCGCGGTATCGAAATCGGCGAGCCCGTGCCGTGCCCGAATCTCGACCGGAACGGGGTCGGCGAGCGGATCCAACAGGGTCAGCACGATGCCTACGGCATTGGAGATCGCCCAGGTGCGAATGTCCTTCGTCGCGGGATACACCGGGATGAGCGCGCCCGCGAAATCGTCGGCCTCGTGCAAGTCGAGCCCGTCGCCGCGCAACAGCATGTATTCGGGGTGGGCGAGCTGCCGGCGCCGGTTGAACATGCCGACCTTGCCGGAGAACAGTCCTCGCGCGCCCGGGAGCAGCTCTTTGTGGCGCCAGAGGTTCCGCTTGCCGAAGAACACGAGATCCAGCGTGTCCGTGCCGTCTCCGACGACGGCAACCAGCCGGGTGGCGTTGGCATGACCGAGGATGTCGCAGCGCCGCACCTCCGCCATCACCGTGACGTCCTCGTCGACGCGCAGCGATGCGAGATCGGTGAGTTCGCCGCGCTCGGCAATGCGGCGTGGGTAGTGCCGCAGCAGGTCCCCCACGGTGCGCAGCCCGAAGGCCTTGTCGAGGGGCTTCGCGGCGCGCCCGACGACCTCGTCCAGACGCGTGTCGAGCGTGGTCATGTCGGTGTCATTCGACGCCGATGATGACCGGGTAATGAGGCTGGCCCCCGGCGTACACCGTGACCTCCGTGAGCTGCGAACGCTCCCGCACGTGCCCTACGAGCAGGTCACCGATGCCCGGCGGGGCGTCGCAGCCGACGAGCACGGTGAGCATCTCAGGGCCCACCCCGAGCAGCCGGTCGGTGATGGCGAACACGACGGAGACCAGGCCGCGGCCGATCTCGACGACCTCCCCGTCGATCAGGCCGAGCACGTCGCCCTGCTGGCAGACGCCCACGGACGTCAACGACTCGCGCTCTGCAACCGTGATCTCGGCGAAGCGGGTGGCGGCGGCCGCCTCGGCCATGGCGACGACATCGTCGTCGAAGCGACGAAGCGGGTCGTGTACGGCCACGGCGGCGAGCCCCTGCACGGGCGATCGGGTCGGCACCACGGTCACCCGCGTGCCGTCGGCGCGGGCACGTTCGGCAGCTGCTTGTGCGACGCCCGCGACCGATTCGGCGTTGGGCAGCAGGACGATCTCCGACGCACCGGTTGCCCGGACCGCCGCGAGTACCTCCTCGACCGACGGGCGTCGGCCGTCGACCACACGCACGCCCTCGGCCTCGAACAGGTGGCCGAGGCCGTCACCGGGCGCCACCGCGACAACCGCCGTCTCGGCCGGGTGGGTGCCGACGTCGTCGGCGGCGAACTGGACCACGGTGATGCGATGCAGGCGGCCGAGCTCGACGCCTGCCTCGATCGCGGCGCCCACATCGTTGACGTGCGCGTGCACGTTCCAGACGCCCTCGCCCGTTCCGACCACGGCCACCGAATCGCCGATCCCGCTCAGCCGCCCGCGCAGCGCATCGCCGGCGCCCTCTGCTGCATCGAGCAGGTACTGCACCTCAAATGCGAACTCGCCACTGCCCGATTCGCGCTGGACCCGCCGCGCCCCGGCCGAGCTCGCGGCGGGCGATGACGGCACGTCGCCCGCGACGACCTGCGCCAGGGCTTGCAGCACGAGCACCAGGCCCTGCCCCCCGGCATCGACGACGCCGGCGCGGGCGAGGTCGGCCAGCTGTTCGGTCGTGTGGGCCAGTGCGTCCTCGGCGGCCGCCACGCAGGCACGCACCGTGGCGGCCATCGACCCATCGTCAGGCTCGGCGTCGGCGGCCGCCCGGACCACGGTCAGAATCGTGCCGTCCACAGGTGCGGCGAGGGCATCCCACGCCTGGTCGGAGCCGCGCCGCAGCCCGGCCCGGAGCTCGTGCGCGTTGACGACCGACGCGGCACCGACCGAGTCGGCCAGCCCGCGCAGGATCTGCGACAGGATCACACCGGAGTTGCCCCGAGCCCCGAGCACGGCGCCGCGCGCGAAGCCGGCGAGAGCGTCCCCAGCTGTCACGGCTGCCGATGCGCGAAGCGTGTCGTCGGCCGCGGCCAGTGTCTGGGCCATATTCGTGCCCGTGTCGGCATCCGGTACGGGGTAGACGTTCAACGCGTCGATCGCGGCTCGATGCTCCACGAGCACGGCGACCGCTGCGCGGCTCCAGCGCCGGACCGCGTGGGCATCGAGCGCATCCAGCACAGTCACCCCCAGGCCGAAACGCGGTTGGCGCATATTCTCATGGCAGCACCAAGCTGGCAGCCATAGGCAGGCGCGGCGGCCGCGCCGACGCCATGGGCACGGCGGTTTGGCCGCGGGCGGCTGCGTTCGTTAGACTGCCAAGGTTGCCCAGCGTCCTGAATCGGACGCAGGCGGCACCGGCCGCATCAGCGCGGCGCTACCCAGCAATTCTTGGCACGCGACGTGCGTGCGAGTCGAATCAGGAGGCTCCAGTGGCCAACGTCTGCGACGTCTGCGGCAAGGGCCCCGGCTTCGGCATGTCCGTCTCGCACTCGCACCGCCGCACGCACCGCCGGTGGAACCCGAACGTGCAGAAGGTGCGCGCGATCGTCGCTCCCGGCACCCGCCGCCGCATCACGGTATGCACCTCGTGCCTCAAGGCCGGCAAGGTCACCCGGGGCTGACGGCCTCGCCGGTCCGGTCGGCAGGGCTGACCGCGACCACCAGTTCCTTGCCGTAGAACACGGCGGCAGGGGCGTCGGCGTAGTGCCCGAAGCCGTCGATGCGCTCGTATCCCGACGTCTCGTACAGAGCTATCGCCTCGGGTTGCTCGAGCCCGGTGTTCAGCACCAGCCGCCGCACACCGGCAGCCGCGGCACACGCCTCGATCCTGGCCAGCATCAGCCTCGACAGACCGAGCCGCCGGGCGGCGCGGGCGACATACATCCGCTTGATCTCGGCTTGCGCGGTGTCGACGAGCCGCCATCCACCCATCGCCACGGGGACGCCGTCGAGCAGGCCGATGAGAAACTCGCCGCGCGGTGGCTCGAAGTCCGCCGGGTCGACCCGTGCCTCGTCCGGGCCGCCGTAACGCACCACGTACTCGGCCTGCACGGCATCGACGAGCTCCTGCACTGCCGCATCGCCGTACGGTCGCCGTTCGATCACCAGATCCACGCCGCCGAGCGTAGGCAGCGATACCGACGACACCAGGATCAGGTCTGCTGGCGAAAGTGCTCGAATCCACCGACGGGCCAGCGGCGGCCGTCGACGCGAACCCCGTCACCCTCGACGGCCGCGCCGATCACCTGCCAGTTCGGCGGTGGTGCCACTCCGTGCGGGAAGGTCGCGACGAGGGCGTAATCGTCACCCCCCGTGAGTACCCAGGTGAGCGGGTCGACGTTCAGCGCCGCCCCTACCTCGGCCAGCTTGGCCGGCAGATCGATGAGGCCGCCGCTCAGCTCGATCCGCACCCCGCTCGCGGTGGCGATGTGGCCAAGGTCGGCGACCAGCCCGTCGCTGACGTCAGTCATCGCACTCGCGCCGGCGTCGGCGGCGATCGGTCCTTCGGCATAGGGCGGTTCGGGACGCCGGTGCGCGGTGACCACCTGCACCGGCGACCGGAAGCCCCGGTTGAGCACGGCGAAGCCGGCGGCCGCCCAGCCCAGCCGGCCTGCGACGGCGACCGAATCACCCGGACGGGCACCGTCGATGGTCACCGGAGCCCGTCCCTGCAGGTCACCGATGCCGGTCATCGCGAGTGTGATCGCGTCAGCCGCCGTCACATCACCACCGACGATTGCGGCCCCCACGCCGCCGCATTCCTCGCGCATTCCCGAGATCAGCCCGTCGACCCACTCGAGCGCCAGGTCCCCCGGAGCCGCGAAGCCGACGACGAGCGCTGTCGGGACGGCGCCCATCGCAGCAATGTCGGCGAAGCACCGCGCGACAGCCTTGTGCCCGACATCGTCGCCGGTCGACCAGTCGCGCCGGAAGTGCCGGTTCTCGACGAGCAGATCGGTGGAGATCACGACCCGACCGTCTGCCGCTGCGATCACGGCAGCGTCGTCGCCGGGGCCGAGCAGCGTGGACTCGACGGGTGTCGCGCCGCTGCTCACCCGCTTGATCAGGCCGAACTCGCCCAGCTCCGAGACGGTGATGACGGACGCCCTTTCTCGATGAACGACGCGAACCGGACGCACTGCGCATCGGGCCCTGCGCTAGGTTTTACCGGTCCGGTTGACTCGACGACGAGAGGACACGGCGATGAGCGTTCATGCCTACATCCTGATCCAGACCGAGGTTGGTAAGGCAGCTGCCGTGGCCCACGAGATCGGCGCGCTGAAAGGCGTCACCAACGCCGAGGACGTGACCGGCCCGTACGACGTCATCGTCCGCGCCGAGGCCCGGACGATGGACGAGCTGGGCAAGCTCGTCGTCGCCAAGGTACAGGCAGTCGACGGCATCACCCGCACCCTGACGTGCCCGGTCGTGCACCTCTGAGGACGGTCGATCCGGTCGGCACCATGGACCCGGTGCGCCGTCGCGCTGCGGACCCGGTGCGCCGTCGCGCTGCGTTGATCGCCACGGCCGTCACGGTCCCGATCGTTCTCGTCGTCGCACTGCTGCTGGGCCATCTGCAGCACAAGAATCCGGCGCCGGTGCGCAGCGGGTCGCCCGCAGCGCTCGCACCGGTGACGGTCGCCGCGCCCCCGGCGAATTCGGCGGCCGACGCGCCGTGCACGAAGTTGCTCGGCGTGCTCCCCCTCTCCCTCAACGGGCTGGCTGTCCGGCCGGCGCTCTCGACGTGGACGTATGTCGTGGCATGGGGCGATCCGGCGATCGTCCTGCGGTGCGGCGTTCCCCGTCCCGCCGCACTGACACCGGGTAGCTCGGCGCAGACAATCGGTATCGACGGCGTGTACTGGCTTCCCGCGCAGCAGAAGAAGCAGACGGTCTGGACGGTGATCGACCGCGCCGCGTACATCGAGGTGACCGTGCCGTCGTCCTACGCGCAGCCACCGCTCGCAGTGATCTCGGACGCGCTCGCGTCGGTGCTCCCCGCCGTCTGCGTCGTCGATCCGGCCGTCACCGACCCGACGAAGCTCTGCACCCGCCGCTAGCGACGGTCACAAACCACGCCGAGCGGCGCGGTCGGCAGCCCGGCCGAATGCACTGACCAACCCCTGCAAGGCGAGCGGGCGCAGCCTGGCCAGCATCGCGACGACCTGCTCGTGATCGAGTTCGCCGCGCTGATACGGCCCCCAGACGGCACGGATGAAGATGTCGGTCAGCCCGTCCGCGACAGCCGTCGCGTGTTCGTCGATCACTCGTGCCGAGTCCTGCAGCACGCTGACCGGCACCGGCAGCCGCAGCAACTCCGCCGCGTGGCCCAGTACCCCCGGAGAGGCGCGGAACGCGTCGTCGCCGACGATCTCCATGGCCCCGACCTGTTCGAGATAGCCCAGCTCCTCGTCGCTGACGCCATGGCCGATGCGCCGCTCGAGACCCGCGCGGTCGAGTTCCTCGCGCTGGTCGGGCAGCCACGGTGCCAGGACCGCCGAGTGCACGGCGAACTCCGCTGGGTTCGCGTCCGCGGGGATGCGTTCGAGAACCTTCTCGATCGCGGCGAGGGTGTAGCCGTGCTCCTGCAACGTCCGGATCAGATCGAGACGCATCCGGTGCTGGGCGCCGTAGAACGCCATCCGGCCGCGTCGCTGCGGCGGGGGCAGCAGCCCCTCAGTTGCGTAGAACCGCACCGTGCGTACCGTCATGCCCGTGCGAGCTGCGAGCTCGTCGATGGTGAATTCCGCACCATCCGCGCGCTCGTCGGCCCGATCTGGCACCGCGTCGACCTTGGACGTCACCCGCCCGACTGTAGACGACGACACATTTACTGGCCCTTCACTACTGTCACAGTAATACTGGCAATGATTTGGCACCTCGACCCTGGAGCGCGCTACATGACCGAAGCGTTTGTCTATGACGCGGTACGCACCCCTCGCGGGCGCGGCAAGGCCACCGGATCACTGCACGGCACGAAGCCGGTGTCGCTGGTCGTCGGCCTGATCGACGAGGTGCAGAAGCGCAACCCCGGTCTCGACCCCGCCCAGATCGAGGATGTGATCCTCGGCGTCGTCTCCCCAGTAGGCGAGCAGGGTGCCGACATCGCCCGTACCGCGGCGCTCGCCGCGGGGCTGGAGACCTCCGGCGCCGGGTTCCAGCTCAACCGGTTCTGCGCCTCTGGCCTCGAAGCGGTGAACATCGCAGCCCAGAAGGTGCGATCGGGGTGGGAAGACCTGATCCTCGCCGGCGGTGTCGAATCGATGTCGCGCGTGCCGATGGGCTCCGACGGCGGCCCGTGGGCGATGGACCCGGAAACGGCCTACGCCACGAGCTTCGTGCCGCAGGGCGTGAGCGCCGACCTCATCGCGACGATGGAGGGGTTCAGCCGCGACGACGTCGATCTCTACGCGGCCGAGTCGCAGACCCGCGCGGGCAAGGCGATTGCGAACGGCGCGTTCAATCGTTCGCTCGTTCCTGTCGTCGACATCAACGGTCAGGTCGTGCTCGATCACGACGAGTTCCCGCGCCCGGGCACCACGCCGGAGTCGCTGGGCGGGCTGAAGCCCTCCTTCGCCGGCATCGGCGACATGGGTGGCTTCGACGCGGTGGCGCTGCAGAAGTACCACTGGGTCGAGAAGATCAACCACGTTCACACTCCGGGCAACTCCTCGGGCATCGTCGACGGCGCATCGCTGATGATCATCGGCAGCGAGCAGGCCGGCGCGGCCATGGGACTCACGCCCCGGGCGCGCGTGGTCGCCACCGGCGTCGTCGGCACCGAGCCCACGATCATGCTCACCGGCCCGGCACCGTCGGCACGCAAGGCGCTTGCAAAGGCCGGTATGACTGCCGACCAGATCGACCTCTTCGAGGTGAACGAAGCCTTCGCCGCCGTCGTCATGAAGTTCATGCGCGACATGGACGTGCCGCACGAGAAGATCAACGTCAACGGCGGCGCGATCGCGCTCGGCCACCCGCTCGGTGCTACCGGGGCGATGATTCTCGGCACCGTCATCGACGAACTCGAGCGCCGCGACCAGCGCTTCGGCCTCGCCACGCTCTGCGTCGGCGGCGGCATGGGTGTCGCCACCATCGTCGAGCGTCTCTAGTCCTTCGTCCCGCGAAACAGATCCGGAGCAGACCTGCAATGACCGATCAGAACACGATCCGCTGGGACCAGGACGAGAACGGCATCGTCACACTGACCCTCGACGATCCGAGCCAGCGTGCGAACACCATGTCCGGTGCCTACCAGGCTTCGATGAAGGCCGCCGTCGATCGCCTCTACGCCGAGAAGGACTCCGTCACCGGCGTCGTCATCACTTCGGGTAAGGACACCTTCTTCGCCGGTGGCGACCTGAAGCTGCTGTCGCAGGTGACCGACGAGAACGCCGCTGAATTCCTGGCCGGCGTCACCGCGATCAAGGCCGACCTGCGGCGTCTGGAAACGCTGGGCAGACCGGTCGTCGCCGCACTCAACGGCGCCGCGCTGGGTGGCGGCCTCGAGATTGCCCTCGCCTGTCATCACCGCATCGCACTCGACAATCCGAAGGCGCAGTTCGGGCTACCCGAGGTGACACTCGGCCTGCTCCCCGGCGGCGGTGGCGTCACCCGAATCGTCCGGCTGCTCGGGCTGGCCGACGGCCTGATGAAGGTGCTGCTGCAGGGCACCCGATTCAAGACGGCCGACGCTCTCAGTGTCGGCATCGTGGACGAGATCGCCGCGACGCCGCAGGAGATGCTCGACAAGGCACGGGACTGGATCGTGGCCAATCCCGAGGCTGTCCAGCCGTGGGACGCCCCGGGGTACCGGATGCCCGGCGGTGCGCCGAGCAACCCGAAGGTCGCCGGAATGCTGCCTGCATTCCCGGCGAACCTGCGCAAGCAGCTCAAGGGCGCGCCCATGCCTGCTCCGCACCACATCATGTGCGCCGCAGTCGAGGGCGCGACCGTTGACATCGACACCGCGTTCGCCGTCGAGGGCCGCTACTTCGTCAACCTGGCGAAGGGTCAGACGGCGAAGAACATGATCCAGGCGTTCTGGTTCGACTTGAACTCGATCAACGCAGGCGGCTCGCGCCCGGAGGGCTTCGCGCCGCGGCCAGCGGAGAAGGTCGCGGTGCTGGGGGCAGGAATGATGGGCGCGGGAATCGCCTACGTCAGCGCCCGCGCCGGGATCGATGTCGTACTCAAGGACGTCTCCCTCGAGGCGGCCGAAAAGGGTAAGGCGTACTCGCAGAAGCTCCTCGACAAGGCGGTCGGGCGTGGATCGATGACGGAGGCGAAGCGCGAGGAGATCCTTGCGCGCATCACGCCGACAGCCGACTACGCCGACCTGGCCGGCTGCGACCTCGTCGTCGAAGCCGTGTTCGAGAACGTCGCGCTCAAGCACGAGGTCTTCGGTCAGGCCGAGCCGGTCGTCAACGCCGACGCCCTTCTGGGCTCCAACACCTCGACGCTGCCGATCACCGGTCTCGCCGAGGGCGTCCAGCGCAAGCAGGACTTCATCGGCCTGCACTTCTTCTCCCCCGTCGACAAGATGCCGCTGCTCGAGATCATTCGGGGTGAGCAGACGACTGACGCCGCATTGGCGCGGGCGCTGGACTACGCGGCTCAGATCAAGAAGACGCCGATCGTGGTGAATGACAGCCGCGGCTTCTTCACCTCGCGCGTCATCGGCACCTTCGTCAACGAGGCGCTCGCCATGCTCGGTGAGGGCATCGCGCCCGCAACGATCGAACAGGCGACCACGCAGGCGGGCTACCCCGTCGGCGCGTTGCAGTTGGCCGACGAGCTCAACATGGAGCTGTTCCTGAAGATCCGCAACGAGACGCGGGCCGCGCTCGAGGCGGCGGGAAGGTCGCACCCTCGGCATCCCGCCGAGCAGGTCGTGGAGAAGATGGTCGAGCTCGGTCGCGCGGGCCGGCTCCGCGGCGCCGGCTTCTTCGACTACGACGAGAACGGCAAGCGGACCGGGCTCTGGCCCGGACTCGCCGAGGTGTTCCCGATCGCCGGCGATCCCGGTGCAGTTGATCTCACGGAACTCGAAGAGCGGATGCTCGTCATCGAGGCCGTCGAGTCCGCGCGCTGCGTCGAAGAGGGCGTGATCGTGCAGACGGCCGACGCGAACATCGGCTCGATCATGGGCATCGGCTTCCCGCCTTGGACGGGCGGAGTGCTGCAGTACATCAACGGGTATCCGGGAGGGGTCGCGGCGTTCGTGGCCCGCGCCGACCAGTTCGCCGATAAGTACGGCGAACGGTTCACCCCGAACCCGCTTCTGCGCAAGAAGGCCGAGAACGGCGAGACGTTCTGAGCATGCCGACTGCTGGACCGCTTGCGGGCCTGCGGGTGATCGAACTGCCTGCGATCGGCCCGGTTCCGTTCCTCGGCATGCTGCTCGCCGATCTCGGGGCCGAGGTGGTGCGAATCGACAAGCTGCCTGGAAAGGCCGGGATGTTCGGCGGACTGGCCGCCGGCCCGCTCGGCCGCGGACGGCGCTCGGTGTGCATCGATCTGCGCCGGCCCGGAGCAGCAGAGGTGGTGCTGCGGCTGGCCGAACGCAGCGACGCGCTGATCGAGGGTTTCCGACCCGGCGTGGCCGAGCGGCTCGGCGTGGGTCCGGAGGTCGTGCTGGCCCGCAATCCGTCGCTCGTCTACGGGCGGATGACGGGCTGGGGTCAGGCCGGCCCACTCGCCACCACGGCGGGGCACGACATCACCTATCTGGCCGTGACCGGACTGTTGCACGGCATCGGTCCCGCCGACGGTCCGCCTGTTCCGCCGATCAACTACGTCGCGGACTTCGGCGGCGGCGCGATGTTCCTCGCCACCGGCCTGCTCGCGGGGTTGCTGCACGCCCGGTCGACGGGGCAGGGGCAGGTCATCGACGCAGCGATGACGGAGGGAGCGGCGTACCTCGGCTCGATGACGCGCACCTTCCAGGCCGCCGGCGGCTGGTCGGACCAGCGCGGAGCCAACATGCTCGACGGCGGAGCACCGAACTACCGCTGCTACGTGTGTGCAGACGGGCGGTATGTCGCCGTCGGCGCCCTCGAACCACAGTTCTGGGCAGCCGTCGTCGCCGGCCTCGGGCTCGATGCGGACGCGGCGCCGTCGCCGTACGACCCGGCGCAGTGGGCGGACTGCGCTGCCGCTGTCGGTGCGCGGTTCGCCACGAAATCGCGCGACGAGTGGGCAGCCATCTTCGAACCACTCGACGCATGCGTCGCACCGGTGCTGACCCTCGCCGAGGCGCCCGACCACCCGCACAACGTCGCCCGCGGCACGTTCACCGAAGTCGGGGGCGCCATTCAGGCCACGCCCGCGCCCAAGTTCTCGGCAACTCCGGGACTCACGCGCACGCTCACCGATATCGATGCCGACACGGCGGACGTCCTCGACGAACTCGGCTTCGGCGAGTCGGAGGTCACGGCGCTACGCGAAGCCGGCGCACTCGCGTGAGTCAGCGCGCCGCTCCGCGGCGCTGAGTCAGCGCGCCGCTCCGCGGCGCAGTGCCGCCCCGATAAGGCGATCTACCAGCGTGGGGTAGTCGACGCCGCTCGCCGCCCACATGCGTGGGTACATCGAGATCGGCGTGAACCCAGGCATCGTGTTCAGCTCGTTGACGACGATCGAACCGTCCGGGCGAAGGAAGAAGTCGACCCGCGACAGCCCCGCGCAGTCGAGCGCGACGAACGCCCGCCGGGCGGCATCCTGGATCCTCGCGGTGACGCCATCCGGCAAGCGCGCCGGGATGTCGAACTCACATGCGTCGTCGAGGTACTTGGCCTCGAAGTCGTACCAGTCGTGGCCGCGAACGAGACGGATCTCGGCAGGAACGCTCGCCTCGGGCAGACCGTCCTCGTCCTCCAACACTCCGCACTCGATCTCACGGCCGCTCACCGCTGCCTCGACCAACACCTTGGAATCGAGGGCGAACGCATCGTCCAGGGCGGCGGGCAACTGCTCCCACGACCTCACCCGCGTGATGCCGAGACTCGAGCCGGCCCGCGACGGCTTGACGAAGACCGGTAGGCCGAGCGCCTGCAACTCGTCGGTCGCGGCGGTGCGCGAGCGCAGCACGACATAGCGACCGACTGGGAGTCCTTCTGCGTGCAGCAACTTCTTGGTGAACTCCTTGTCCATTGCGGCAGCACTCGCGAATACACCGGGCCCCACGTAGGGCACACCCGCCATCTCGAGCAAACCCTGGATGGTGCCGTCCTCGCCGAAGCGCCCATGCAACACGGGGAACGCGACGTCGACGGACTCCAAAACAGAGATCCCGGTACCGGCGTCGATCCGCACGATCCCGCCGGCAGTCGGGTCCGGCGCCAGAACGATCGCCGTGCCCTTCTCCACCTCGGGCAGTGTGCGATCGGTGATCGTCAGGGCGGCAGGCGAGGCATCAGTGAGCATCCAGGCGCCCTCGGGCGTGATGCCGATCGGGACGACATCGTACTTGGCCGGGTCGAGGGCGGCGAGAACGCTGCCGGCCGAGACGACCGAGATCCCGTGCTCACTGCTGCGGCCGCCGTAGATGACGGCGACTCTGATCCGCGCCACGCACCGACCCTACCGAGGCAAGTGCGACCGCGGCTCGACGTGCCTACATCTCCGGCTTCACCGATCGCGACATCAGCTGATCGAGCATCGCCGGCGGTGTCAGGCCACGGAAACACACTGCCTCGACGGCCTCAGTGATCGGGACGTCGACCCCGTGGCGCCGGGCGAGTTCCAGGACCGAGCGACACGACTTCACCCCCTCGGCGACCTGCCCGTGCGTAGCCTCCTGCGCCGTGTCCAGCGATTCCCCGTGGCCGAGCCGCTCGCCGAAGCTGCGATTACGCGAGAGCGGTGAGGAACACGTCGCGACGAGATCGCCCAACCCTGCGAGGCCGGCGAAAGTCAGCGGATCGGCGCCGAGTTCGACACCGAGGCGCGCCGTCTCGGCCAGCCCGCGAGTGATGATCGAGGCAAGCGTGTTGTCGCCGAATCCCATCCCCTGCGCGATACCGCAGGCAAGGGCAATGACGTTCTTGACGGCTCCACCGAGTTCGCAGCCGACCACGTCGATGTTGGTGTACGGACGGAAGTACGGCGCGGTGCACACGGCCTGAACGGCGATCGCGCACTGTTCGTCTGCGGATGCGACGACGGTCGCGGTCGGCTGCTCTTGAGCGATCTCGAGCGCGAGGTTCGGACCGGACACCACCGCGATACGTTCCGGCCCGGCGCCGGTGACCTCGGCGATCACCTCCGTCATCCGCTTGGTCGTACCGAGCTCGACGCCCTTCATCAAACTGACCAGCGTGGCGATGTCGGGGACGTCCGACGCCCACGCCGTGAGATTCTCCCGCAGAGATTGGGACGGGATCGCGAACGCGATCAGCTCCGCCCCCCGCAGTGCGTCGGCCGCGTCGCCCGTCGCGGTCACCGCTTCGGGCAGGACGATGCCCGGCAGGTATTCCGGATTGCGCCGCTCGCGGTTGAGCTGATCAGCAAGCTCTGGCCGGCGCGCCCATAACGTGACCTCGTTGCCCGCGTCGGCAAGGATCTTGGCGAAGGTAGTGCCCCAGGAGCCGGCACCGAAGACCGTCGTTCTCACGTCGACCCTCCTTCGCCAGGGCGCACCCATACGAACAGGTCGCCGTCAGGTGCAGGCTTGCCGCGCAGTTCGGCGACGTCCTCGCGCACCCGCCGCATCATGACGTCCGAGATCTCGTGCAGTGTCGCGAGGTCGTGATCACGGGCGCGAAACTTCGCCAGGTCGAGCGGTTCGCCGATCGAAATCGTGTTCCTCGGCCGTGGCACGAGTCGCACCCTCCTGCGGTACAGGTCGATCGACTCCTGCACACCCCACTGCGCCACGGGAATCAACGGCACGTCCGGGGCCAGCATCGCCAGCCGTGCGGCGCCGGTCCTCCCGGCCATCGGCCAGCCGTCGGGGTCGCGGGTGACGGTTCCCTCCGGATGCAGCACGATCAGCTTGCCCGCGTGCAGCGCGTCGACCGCAGCAGTCAACGACTGCCGTGCGTCGGCGGTACCCCGCTTGACCGGGATGTGCCCCATCCCCCGCATCGCCGCGCCGACCACGGCCACGTCGAAGATCGCATCCTTCGCAAGGAAGCGCGGCGTTCGTGCCGCGTCGATCACCATCTTGGCGACGAGGAACGGATCGACATGCGAGACATGGTTGACGATGAGGATCGCCGGCCCGTCCTGCGGCACGCGCTCGAGGTGCAGGTACCTGCTCTTGACCAGCAGCGAGAACGGCGGATACAGGATCAGCCACACGATGCGCCAGACGGCGCCGAGCTTCTCTCCGTGACCAGGCCTGCGCAACTTTGCCAGTCTCGGCACTACATCCCCTTCGCGTATTCGGCTCCACGCGGTACAGGAGCGCGCCGTCAAGTCTGCCGTATCGGCCCCACTCCCCGGGTCAGCCCGCGCCCGCGACAACGCCGTCCATCAGGCGCAGTTGCCGATGACAACGCGCCGCGAGGTCGTCGTCGTGAGTAGCCAGCACCACGGCGACACCGCTCGCGGCGCGCTGAAAGACCAGCTCGGCGATGACGTCCTTCGTCGCTGTGTCCAGTTCGGCGGTCATCTCATCCGCTATCAGGACCTCCGGCTCGATCGCGAGCGCGCGAGCCACCGCTACTCGTTGCTGCTGACCGCCCGAAAGCTCCTCAACCAGATGATCACTCACCGGTTCGAGCCCTGCCGCCTGCAAGGCTGCGGCGGCACGGGCGCGCACCACTTCCGGCGCCAGGCCACGAGTCTGCAGCGGGATCTCGACGTTCTCGGCGGCGGTGAGCAGGTTGACCAGGCCGTAGCCCTGAAGCACGATCCCGAAGGTCGCGGGCACATGATCGAGCCCGACACCGCGCAGGCTGACGGTGCCGTGGTCGGGCCGTTCGAGCCCGGAAAGCAGCGCGAGCAGGCTGGTCTTGCCGGAACCGCTCGGTCCCATGATCGCGAGCACCTCGCCCGCGTGGACGTCGACGTTCACCCCGCCGAGGATCGCCGTACCGCCCCGCGCGAAGGTGACGCCCTGCGCCCGCAACAGCGGAACTGTCATCGCGCTCCCCCTTCGACGACGACACCGTCCGCGAGCGCGATCGAGCTACCCAGGGCGTCGGCCACGGCCGGATCATGGGTGACAGCGACAACCGTGCAGCCCGAGGCTTCGGTCAGGCGGCTGATGAGGTCGACGACGCGATCTCTGCTGGACGAGTCGAGCTGGCTCGTCGGTTCGTCGAGCAGCAGAACGCCGGGTGCGCGCGCCAGACCCACTGCGATGGACAATCGCTGCTGCTCACCGCCGGAGAGCCGCGCCACGCGGTGCCCGGCGAGTGCGGCCAGGCCGAGGCTGTCGAGCAACTCCGCAGCTCGCGGCAGCCGTCCCCGCAACCGGCGCGCAACAGGTCGTTGCGCGAAGCGGATGTTGTCCTCGGCCGTGCCGTATGGCAGCAGGTTCCGGCCGGGGTTCTGCACGACGGTGGACATGCGGGTGCCGCGGAGCGCGATGAGATCCCGCTCGTGCAGCGTCGCAAGATCGTCGGCACCCACTCGCACCTCGCCCGATGTCGGGCGGTGCAAACCGGCCAGCAGCGTCAGCAGCGTCGACTTGCCCGATCCCGACGGCCCGACGACCGCAAGGCGGCCACCCGCCGGAACGGCGAAGTTCACCGCGCGAAGTGCTGTCACCTCGGCGTCCGCCGTGCGGTACACGTGGGTGAGCTCGACGCAGCTCACCGAGACTCCGCCGGCGATCGCCGGGTCGTCGAAGAACGTGGCTGTCATCGCATCGCCTCCCGCAGGCGGGCAGGCACGGCGGCCCGCGCGAGCGTGCGCCCGGCGACGACCGCCGTCACAGCGAGCAGCAGTGCAAATGCAGCCACGCAGGCGATGGCCAGAACGATCGGCGGCCCGTAGCGGAGGACGACAGGGGTCGTATCGGAGAACTCGGGCACCACGGGTAGCACGAGCGCGGCCGCCGCGTAGCCACTCGGCAGGCCGAGAACGACGGCCGAGCCGAGCAGCAACGCCTGCTCGACCACGGCACTCCGGCGCAGCGTGCGTTGTGGCACGCCGACGACGCGCAGGGCCGCCAGCTCGAACGATCGCCGTCGGCCGTCGGCGAGCAGTGCGACCGCGGTGCCGCCGACGGCGAGTATCGCCGCGGCAACCGCGCAGACGAGCAGCAGCAGCAGCCCCAGCGCGGGACCCTGCCGGCCCAGTGCCGCAACCCGCGCTCGTGCGGTCGTGACGTGCTCGACCAGCAGCCCGGCGGCGGTGAGACGTGCCACTGCGTCGGCCGGCGCGTGGGGGCCGAGCCAGACCGTCCAGGACGCCTCGTTGACGACGTTCGGCAGCCGCACGCGCAGGTAGTCGAGATCCGCCATGGCGCCGGCGTCGAGCACCGCCGGCAGCGGGCTCGCCCAACGCTGCACCCGGTAGCGCGCGAGAGCGTTGGAGTAGTCGGCGAGGCTGCCTGCCGCGCTCGACTCCGACGCGGACTTCGGCGTGGCCGCGATCGGGATCTCCAGCGGAGCGTCGTTGTACGCGAGGATGGGTGACGCGCCGTTGGTGGCCTCGAACCGGGTGGTCACGCCCCTCGACGACACCGTGATCTGCTGCGCCGAGGTGAATCCGAGCTCGTCCGCGCGCCATGCCCGTGCGTCCGTCAAACGCACGTCGAGCGGCCGGAAGCCGGCGGGGCCCCCGACACTGACGCCCTCGAGCGTCAGTGACCCGCGCACCAACGGCGCTGCGTGAATGGTCCGGTCGATGGTCACGCCGGTGAAATCACACTCGTCCGGGCAGTCGACCGTCACCGTGTAGTCGTGCGTTCCGGTGAGCAACGGGCCGGCGGGGATCGCGGCGGGTGTGGAGTGGGCGCGGCGGTAGTCGAGTTCGACAACGGAGTGGTCGCCGACGATTCCGGGCGAGGTGATCCTTGCGCGCAGCCGGGTGCCGGTGAAGCGCGCGGGGATGCTGACAGCCGATGTGATCGCCGAGGCGAGTGATGCCGCTGACTGCTGGCCACGTACCGAGTAGCTCGTGGCGCTCAGGCGAGCCGGTTCGACGCCGAGCAGCGGCCCGATGATCGTCGGGCCGACGACCACCGAACCGTCCGGAACCCACGTGGCAGTCGCCATGGCCCAGCGGCCACCCGGATCTACGGCATCGACGATCGTCTGCGGATCGTGTCCGGCGTCGAATTGCACGGCGACCTGCTGTGCCGTTCCGATCTCGGTCTGCGCTCGCGCTGCACGATTGGACTTGGCGACCGCTTCCCCGCACACGGCGAAGGTCGCCAGTCCGGCGGCAACGGCGAGCAACGCAGCCAATCGCAGCCCACCTGGGCGGCGCACGGTCTGACGCAGCGCGAGGAACATCGCGACATGGCGCGACGCCCGGGTGCGGGGCAGCCCGAGCCGGCCGAGTCGTGGCAGCGCCCGGACTCCGAGGAGCGCCACGGCGGAGACGATCAGGGCCGGCGTGAGCAGGAAGACGGCACGTGGCCGGTCTGCGCTGCCCGCCCGCAGGGCGATCGCCGAGGCGACGGCGACGACGGCGAAGCCGATGTCGAGCGCGAACAGAAGGCGCTTGCCGTGCTGCTTGGGCGAGGTGTTGCGCCACTGTTCGAGCACTGGGCGGGTGACCGTGCGCGCGGCGGCCAGGATCGCGGCCACGGCACTGCCGCCGAACGCCGCTGCCAGGGCCCAGCCGGTCGGCGTGGTGAACCGGACGGGACTACCCGCGACCAGCGCAGCCCGAGACAGTGCGCCGGTCACCGCGTAGGCGAGGAGCAGTCCTAGCGGCGCCGCTAGGAGGAGCAGCGTGATCGGCTCCCGTAGCGCGAAGGCGACGGTGCGCGCGGGCCGAAGTCCGCGCAGCTTGGCGAGCGCGATCTCGTCGCCGCGTGCCTCGACGGCGCCACCGACAACCTGGAACAGGACGAGCAAGCTCAGCGCGGCGAGTTCGAGCACCACGACGAGCGTGGCGTTCTGCACCTGCCGCTTGTCCCGCGCGGCGTCATCGAGGACGGCGGCCAGGTCGGTGTTCAGACCGGGGCGGCCTGACGTGACTGCGTCGCTGGGATACGACGCGCGCAGGGAAGACAGCAGTAGGTGCAGCCGCGGTAGGTCGGCGAGTCGAATCTGCTCCGGAACTAGCGGTAGGTCCTCGCCCAGCTGGTACGGCATTGAATCCGGCATGCGGTCGAACTGCCCGCGGGTGACGAACACGGCGTCAACCCCGAGCCTGAGTCCGCTCGAGACTCCCGGGCCGTACTGCGACGAGAAGAGTTGCCGGCCGAACCAGAACGGCGCACTCGTGTCGTGTGCGCGGTAGACGCCGACGATGCGGACGACGCCGTACTCGGCACCCTCGACGATTCCCTGGTTCGTGTTGATGCTTTGGTGCAGCGTCAGGTTCGCACCGACGCGCCAGTTCGGGACGGTGGCGAGCGCGTTCGCCGGGACCATCGCCTCCCCCACTGCTGCTGGGCAGCGTCCGCTCACGAACGTCACTTCGCCGCATTGCCCCGAGCGGAAGGCCATCGTGCTGTTCGTCGGGCCACGATCGGTCATGGCCTTGGCAGTGATGACCACCGAGCGAGCCTCGAGCGGCGGGGCGAAGCCGGCGGCGGTGTTCCGCCTGGCCAGATCGCCGTCAGCTGCTGCGGCGCCGGGGTGGCCTGCGAGGCCGATGAAGTTGAAGGAGAGCCCGGCGCGTGCCCCTGCCGCTCGCAGCTCGTCGGTGAGCGTCGATTCGCTCGCGGCGCGCGCGTAGAGGGGTCCGATTGCGGCCACGGCGGCGCTGATCGTCGCGACCATCAGGACGGCGGCGGTGAAGCCACGCCGCCAGAGCAGCCCGCGCAGGAAGAGCACAGGACTCGTGGTCTCCTCTCGCATCGAGCAAACGCGATGATCATGCACCAGCGTTGCGAGAGCGCCGCGAATGCATGACAGTCGGCGGCCGGACGGCCACCTCCGTAGACTCGCAGAGTGCAGTGGACCGTCGTCGTACCGGTGAAGGCGCTGCCCGCCGCCAAGTCCCGGCTGGCGTCCACCGTCCGCGATTCCCGCACGCACGATCAGCTGGTTCGGGCGATCCGCGGCGACACGCTGGCCGCCGCCGCTCACGCCGAGGGCGTGGCCCGGATCCTCGTCGTGGCCGACGTTGACGGCGTCGAGGCTGTCGAGGCCGCCGAGGTCATCGTTCAGGGCGAACCGGGCCTCAATGCCGGCCTGCGCGAGGCCGCGGCGTACGCGGCCGCCCGCTGGCCCGGGGACGGGGTGGCGGCCCTTGTCGCCGACCTGCCCGCCCTACAGCCGGAGCATCTGGGCGAGGCCCTGCGGCTCGCAGCCGGTGCCGACGCCGCCTTTGTCGCGGACTCGAGCGGCGAGGGGACGACGCTGCTGACGGCCCGCCCCGGCACGGCGCTCGCTCCCAGTTTTGGTGCCGGATCAGCGCTTCGGCATGCCCAGCACGCCCTCTCGGTGGTCGGCGCGCCGGGCTTGCGTCAAGATGTCGACACCGAGTCCGACCTATTCCGCGCGCTCGAACTCGGCTCGGGCCCGATGACCCGGGCCGCAGCGGCAGCGGTCACCTCGTGTTCACGTTGAGACGGCAGGATGCGCCCATGACCGGTCCCCAGGCCCTCGCGCCGGTGCAGGCGCTGCAGACGGCTGAGCTCGGGCAGACGGCTCAGACGGCACTGCCCCCTACGACGGACCAGGCCGCCCCCGAGGTCGTCGAGCCCCCGATCGACCCCGCAGACTCCGTACCCGAAGGCGATCTGGACGATTTCGCGCCACTGGCCTCCGACCTCCCGCCGGACCGGTTCAGCAATCGCGAACTGTCCTGGCTCGCGTTCAACTCACGCGTGCTTGCCCTCGCCGAAGACGAGCACCAGCCACTGCTCGAACGCCTGAAGTACCTGGCGATCTTCGCCAGCAACCTCGATGAGTTCTATATGGTCCGGGTCGCCGGGCTCAAACGTCGTGCCGACATGGGGCTGCAGGTGCAATCGGCCGACGGCCTCTCCCCGCGAGAGGTGCTGGCCACGCTCGCTCAGCGTTCGCGCGAGCTCGCCCACAGGCACGCCCTCCAGTTTCGTGACGTGCTGCTTCCACGCCTGGCCGACGAGGGGATCCACATCCGGCGTTGGGATGCCCTCGACGAGGACGAGAAGGCGCGGTTGGCCGACTACTTCCGCACGAAGGTCTTTCCTGTCCTCACCCCGCTCGCTGTCGACCCCGCGCACCCATTTCCGTACATCTCAGGGCTCTCGCTGAACCTTGCCGTGCTCGTCCGCGATGTCGCCAGCAGCATCGAGCGCTTCGCACGGGTGAAGGTCCCTAACAACGTGCCCCGGTTCGTCGTCGTTTCGCAGACGGCCGTCGAATCGGAGTTCCTGCCGCTCGAGGACCTCATTGCGGCTCACCTGCCGATGCTGTTCCCCGGCATGCAGGTGGTCGAACACCACCTGTTCCGGGTGACGCGCAACGCCGACTTCGAAGTCGAGGAGGATCGCGACGAGGATCTGTTGCAGGCGCTCGAGCGTGAACTGGTCCGCCGCCGGTTCGGGCCGGCCGTCCGGCTCGAGGTCACCGACGACATCGACGATGACGTGCTGGACCTGCTCGTCAACGAGATCGACGTCTCTCGGGAGGACGTGCAGCGCGTACCTGGGCTGCTCGACCTGAGCGCGCTGTGGCAGGTGTATAACGTCGACAGGCCGCACCTCAAGGACCGCCCGTTCGTGCCGGCCACCCACCCTCGCTTCGCCGAGGGTGAGGTACCGAAGTCGGTTTTCGCCACCCTGCGCGACGGCGACGTCCTCGTGCACCACCCGTACGAGTCGTTCGCGACGAGCGTGCAACGGTTTGTCGAGCAGGCCGCCGCCGACCCGCACGTCCTGGCCATCAAGCAGACGCTGTACCGGACGTCCGGCGACTCGCCGATAGTCGATGCCCTGATCGACGCGGCCGAGGCGGGCAAACAGGTCGTGGCGCTCGTCGAGATCAAGGCGCGGTTCGACGAACAGGCCAATATCAAGTGGGCCCGAGCGCTGGAGCGCGCGGGCTGTCACGTGGTGTACGGCGTCGTCGGCCTGAAGACACACTGCAAGACCGCTCTCGTGGTGCGCCAAGAAGGCAACCAGATCAGGCGCTATGCGCACATCGGCACCGGGAATTACAACCCGAAGACCGCTCGACTGTACGAAGATCTCGGCCTGTTCACGGCCGACGAAGCGATCTGCGCCGATCTGACGGACCTGTTCAACGTGCTCACCGGCTACTCACGCCAAACCGAGTACCGCTCCCTGCTCGTCGCGCCGCAAGGCATCCGGGCCGGCCTCATCGACCGGATCGAGAAGGAGATCGAATACGCCCGCGCCGGACGTCCCGCACACATCCAGTTCAAGACGAACCACCTCGTCGACGAGCAGACGATCGACGCGCTCTACCGCGCCTCGCAGGCAGGGGTGCAGGTCCAGCTGCTCGTACGGACGTTCTGCACGATCCGCCCCGGGGTGCCCGGGTTGTCAGACAACATCACCGTCCGTTCGATCCTCGGACGATTCCTCGAGCATTCACGTATCTACTACTTCGGCGGCGACGGATCCCCGCAGTACTGGATCGGTTCGGCCGATCTGATGCACCGCAACCTCGACCGGCGCGTCGAGGTGCTCTGTGGGGTGTCCGATCCAGATGCCCGCCAGCACATGCGCAACCTGCTCACGACGGCGTTCGCGCCGGAGGTCATCGCATGGGACCTGCAGCGCGACGGCGAGTGGGTGCGTACAGGCGCGCGCGCCCACATCGATCTCCAGGAGCTGTTGATGAAGCGGCTCGCGGACCGCGGCGAGTAACCCTTGGCGCCGGGACCGGTAGCCGCAGCGGGCGGCGTGTTGTGGCGGCGCCAGCGGGGCACCGTCGAGATCGCGGTCCTGCACCGTCCGCGCTACGACGACTGGTCGCTGCCCAAGGGCAAGCTCGCGGCCGGTGAGAGCGAGCTTGCCGCTGCGGTTCGCGAGGTCGGCGAAGAGACCGGTTCGAGTGTCGCCGTCTCGCGCCGCATCGGCCGAGTGCGCTACCTCGCCGGCGACGCACCGAAGACCGTCACCTACTGGGCGATGCAGCACACGGGGGGCACGTTCGATGCCAACGACGAGGTGGATGACATCGAGTGGCTGACGCCGGGCAAGGCGACGAAGCGGCTGAGCTACGACGTCGACCGTGGCATGGTCGACGACTTCGCCGCGCTCCCGCTGCCTGACACAGTGGTCGCGCTCGTGCGCCACGCCCACGCCGGCAAGCGCCGGGATTGGCATGGCGACGATGTCCATCGGCCCCTCGACGACCTCGGGGTCCAGCAGGCGCTACACATGACCGGCATTCTGCGGTGTTTCGGTCCCGAGCGGGTGCTGTCAGCCGAGCCGGTGCGATGCGTGCAGACCGTCGAGCCGCTCGCAGCCGTGCTGGGGCTGCCGGTCGAGATCGAGCCCACCTTCGGCGACGAGGCCTACCTGTCTGCCCCGGCAACCACCCTCGCCGCTGTGCATGGACTGATCGCCAAGCTCGCCGGCACGACCGTCATCTGCAGTCAGGGCGTCACGATCCCCTCGCTGATCGACGCGCTGAGCCCAGGCGTTCAGCATGCCGACACCCGCAAGGGCGCCGCGTGGGTCCTGTCGGCCGTCGACGGCGACGTGATCTGCGCCGACTATTACGAGGCTTCCCCGGCGCGCTAGCCCGAATGCGGCTCCCGGGTCGATCGGGGCCCGGCATGCCGATGGGTGCCGGCACGCGTGCCGACACCCACCAGTCGAGCCGAACCTGTCAGCGCGCCGACTTCTTGGCCGGAGCCCTCTTCGCTGCAGCCTTTTTGGCCGGAGCCTTCTTCGCCGCCGCCTTCTTCGCGGGAGCCTTCTTGGCCGGAGCCTTCTTCGCCGCCGCCTTCTTCGCGGGAGCCTTCTTCGCCGCCGCCTTCTTGACCGCCTTCTTCGCGGCGGTCTTGCGGGCCGGAGCCTTCTTCGCCGGTGCCTTACCGCCCGGCGCGGCCTTGCGAACGTCCGCCGCAACGGTCTTGGCGACCTCGGCTGCGCGCTGGGCGGGTGCTGCCGCGAGCTTGCGTGCGCCACTGGCGATCGCCTTGAATTCTGCACCTGCCCGGAACGCCGGGACTGCAGTCTTCTTCACCCGCACTGCCGCGCCGGTGGCGGGGTTGCGCGCCATGCGGGCGGCGCGCTCACGACGTTCGAAAATGCCGAACCCGGTGAGCGCGACACGCTCGCCTCGGGAGATCGCGGAGTACACCGTGTCGATGACCGCATCGAGTGCGGCCGCGGCGCGCTTCTTGTCACCGTCGAACCGCTCGGACAGCATCTCGACGAATTGAGCTTTGTTTGGCACAAGTCCTCCCCGGACCTAGTCGTTGTCGACCACGCCCACCAAGTACGGACGCTTCGCTCGACACCGTAGGACGTATCGGGGCCGACAACAACGCATTCTGCTTGTGTCGCAAGACTTTTCTTGCCCAGAGCGGTTTCTGTGCTCGGATCAGACGGTCACGCTTGGCAACCACGGGTTCCGTGTGCCCTCGTACGCTGCGATGTCATCGGTGTTGCGCAGGGTCAGATCGATGTCGTCAAGACCCTCGAGCAGACGCCACCGCGCGTAGTCGTCCAGCGCGAAGTCGTGCACCTCGTCGGCGTCCTCGGCGCTCGACGCGGGGCGCCACCGGACCTGCCGTTCGACGAGATCGACGGTGACCGGCATGGCGGGGTTGCCCTCGATGTCGTCCCACAACGCATGAACGATCTTCTCCGGCAGTTCGATCGTCAGCAGGCCCGCCTTGAGTGAGTTGCCGCGGAAGATGTCGGCGAACCGCGGCGAGATGACCACACGGAACCCGTAGTCATGCAGCGCCCAGACGGCATGCTCTCGCGAGGAGCCGGTGCCGAAGTCCGGACCGGCGACCAGGATGGAGGCGTCCCGGAACTGCGGCAGGTTCAGGACGAACTCCGGTTCGTTCGTGCGCCACGCGCTGAACAAGCCGTCTTCGAAGCCCGAGCGGGTCACCCGCTTGAGGTACACCGCAGGGATGATCTGATCGGTATCGACGTTGCTGCGCCGCAGCGGGAGTGCCGTACCGGTATGCACGCTGAACTTGTCCATGTCGACCTCCTACAGTTCTGCCGGGCTGGCGAGATGCCCGGCGACCGCCGTTGCCGCGGCGACGAGCGGCGACACCAGATGAGTCCGGCCGCCCTTGCCCTGCCGGCCCTCGAAATTGCGGTTCGACGTCGATGCGCTGCGCTCGCCGGGTGTCAACTGGTCGGGGTTCATGCCGAGGCACATCGAGCAGCCCGCCTGTCGCCACTCGGCACCCGCCGCAAGGAAGACCTCGTGCAGCCCCTCGGCCTCGGCCTGGACGCGAACACGCATCGAGCCGGGGACCACCAGCATGCGGACGCCGTCGGCGACGTGACGGCCGTCGATCACCGCCGCTGCAGCACGCAGGTCCTCGATCCGGCCGTTGGTGCACGACCCGACGAATACCGTGTCGATCGCGATGTCACGCAATGGCGTTCCGGGCTCGAGGCCCATGTAGACGAGCGCCTTCTCGGCAGCGACGCGGTCACCCGCATCGGCGAAATCGGAAGGCGACGGAACGGACGCGCTGAGCGGCGCGCCCTGGCCCGGATTCGTTCCCCACGTGACGAAGGGGCTCAGCGTCGCCGCGTCCAGCGTGACCTCGGCGTCGAACTCGGCGTCGTGATCGGTGCGCAGGCTCCGCCAATACGCCACCGCCGCATCCCAGTCGGCGCCCGTCGGCGCATGATCACGACCCTGCAGGTAGGCAAAGGTCGTGTCGTCAGGTGCGATCATGCCGGCGCGCGCGCCCCACTCGATGCTCATGTTGCAGACCGTCATGCGGCCTTCCATCGACATCTGCTCGAACACGCTGCCGCGGTACTCGACCATGTAGCCCTGACCGCCGCCCGTACCCGTCTTGGCGATGACCGCGAGGATCACGTCCTTGGGCGTCACACCGCTGGGCAGCTCGCCATTGATAGTGACCGCCATCGTCTTCGGCCGGTCCATCGGCAGCGTCTGCGTCGCCAGCACGTGCTCTACCTGGCTGGTGCCGATGCCGAACGCGAGCGCCCCGAAGGCGCCGTGCGTCGAGGTGTGCGAATCGCCGCAGACGAGTGTCATGCCGGGCTGCGTTATGCCCAACTGAGGACCGATCACGTGCACGATGCCCTGCTCGGCGTTGCCCATCGGGTAGTTGCGGACACCGAAGTCCGCGCAGTTCTTGCGCAGCGTCTCGATCTGCGTGCGGCTGACCTCGTCCGTGATCGAACTCGTGCCGACCAGCGGCAGCGTGTAGTCCGTCGGGGTGTTGTGGTCCTCAGTGGCCAGCGTGAGATCGGGGCGGCGGACCGGACGCCCCGCCTGCCGGAGCCCATCGAATGCCTGCGGGCTGGTGACCTCGTGGATCAGGTGCATGTCGATGTACAGCAGATCGGGTTCACCCGCCGCACTCCGTACCAGATGCGCATCCCACAGCTTCTCGGCAAGCGTCTTGCCCATGGCCGCCTTCTCTCTTGCTATCTCAACATATGAGAAACTAGTATCGCTTCATGGGACACACTAGCAGCGCGGCCCCATCCAGCGGCATCGGCGTCGTCGACAAGACAGTAGCCATCCTCGCCGCGGCCGCCGAAGCGCCGCGAACGCTCGCCGAACTGGTGGAGGCGACATCGCTCCCCCGTGCCACAGCGCATCGCCTCGCTGTGGCACTCGAGGTACACGGACTGCTCGCCCGTGAGGGCACGGGACGATTCGTGGTCGGCCCACGGGTCGGCGAGCTCGCCACGGCCGTGCCGGACGCGCTCATCATCGCCGCCGAGCCGTCGCTGGCCTGGGTGCGCGACGAGTGCGGGGAGAGCGCACAGCTCTACCGCCGCGAGGGCAACGACCGGGTCTGCGTTGCGGCAGCCGAGCGGGCGACAGGACTGCGGACGACGGTCCCCGTCGGATCGAGGCTGCCACTGACGGCAGGCTCGGGCGCCCAGGTGCTGTGTGCCTGGGCCGACCCGACATCGATCGGCGACGTGCTCGCGGCGGCTGAGTTCACCCCTCGCACGCTGGCGGAAGTTCGCCGCCGAGGGTGGGCCCAGTCGGTCGGGCAGCGCGAAGCGGGCGTGGCGTCGGTGTCGGCGCCGGTGATTTCCGCCAGCGGAGACCTGCTCGCAGCGATCTCGATTTCAGGGCCGATCGAGCGCCTCGGCCGCACGCCTGGCGCGCGTTTCGCGCCCGTGCTCGTGGCCGCCGCTCGCCGGATCGGCGCCGCACTGTCCCGAGGCTGAGCTCGCGCGGCCTACGGCCTCCGATGGGCGGGCGCTCACCACTCGGTGGCGACGTACGTCGTCTCGAGGTAGGCGTCGATGCCTTCGTAGCCGCCCTCGCGGCCCAGCCCCGATTGCTTCACTCCTCCGAACGGTGCGGCCGGGTCAGAGACCAGGCCGCGGTTGAGTCCGATCATCCCGACCTCGAGCCGTTCGCACACACGCAACCCGCGGGCCAGCGAACCGGTGTACACGTACCCGGTCAGGCCCATCTCGGAGGCGTTGGCAATCGCCAGAGCGTCGTCCTCATCGTGCACCCGGATGATGGGAGCGACCGGGCCGAACACCTCTTCGGTCGCCACAGCGGAATCGCGCGGAACGTCGGCCAGCACCGTCGCCGGATAGAAGAACCCGGGGCGCTCGTCGCGAACGGCGCCGATCAGAGGCCGCGCGCCGGCTTGCACGGAGCGGTCGACCTTGTCGGCGATGCCGTCGACAGCCTTGGCGTTCACCATCGGTCCGAGCTGGGTGTTCTCGTCAGTGCCGGCACCGACCCGGAGCGCACTCATCCGCTCCGCCAGCTTGCGGCCGAACTCGTCCGCCACCGAATCGGCGACGAGGAACCTGTTGGCCGCGGTGCACGCCTGGCCGCCGTTGCGCATCTTGGCCAGCATCGCGCCGTCGACGGCGGCGTCGACATCGGCGTCGTCGAGCACGATGAACGGGTCGTTGCCGCCGAGTTCGAGGGTGGTGTTGACGATCCGGTCGGCGGCCTGCTTCAGCAACGTCCGCCCGACCCCGGTCGAGCCGGTGAACGACAGTTTGCGCACCCGGCTGTCGGCCAGAGCTGCCGCGACCAGTTCGCCGGGCTTGTCCGTCGTCAGCACGTTCACCGTCCCTGCGGGCGCGCCCGCGTCGGTAAGGATCTGCGCGAGCAGCAGCGCCGTGAGTGGCGTGTCCTCTGCCGGCTTGAGCACGACGGTGCAGCCGGCCGCGAGAGCGGGGCCGACCTTGCGGGTCGCCATCGCCGCCGGGAAGTTCCACGGCGTCAGCAGCAGGGCCACCCCGACGGGCTTGCGCATCGTCAGAATCTTGTTGGCCCCGGACGGGGCCGTGCGCAGCTGACCGTCGATGCGCACGGCCTCCTCGCTGAACCAGCGGAAGAATTCGGCCGCGTAGGTGACCTCGCCGCGTGCGTCCGTGAGTGACTTACCCATCTCGAGTGCCATCAGGTACGCGATCTGCTCACGCTGCTCGATCATCAGCTCGAACGCCTTGCGCAGTACCTCGGCACGCTCGCGGGGCGCCGTTGCCGCCCACCCCGGCTGCGCGGCCGCGGCCGCGGCCAGCGCGCGATCCAGGTCGTCGGTGCCTGCACGCGGGACGTCGACGATCGACTTGCCGGTAGACGGGTCGAGCACCGCGAAGGTGCCGGCGGAGCCACCGCTCCACTTGCCGTCGATGAACAACTCGGTGGGCGTTCCGGCGGGCAGTGCCATGGCGATCACCCTTCCACGCGATGCGATGTGCGATGTGCCGCGTCCGGGCGTCCGCGTCACGTGCGTCCCTGTCAGCTTGCCATCGTGTTCAACCGCGGCGCAGGGCCGATGTATGCCCCGACGTCGCCGGTGCGTCGGCGCGCCCGCAGACGATCGACTTTGTATCGTGACCGCATGAGGCCGGAGGAGGCGCGTGACGCCGGCGGCTTGCTCGGCGTGGCACTGGGCGAGGTGGCCGAGGTGGCCCGCGACGTCCACCGGGCTGTAGCACGCAGGCTCTTCGACCTGGTCGGCCCGCCGGGGGTTCCGGTCCGGATGATGCACGACGGGATCTCGGCGATCGCCCACACCTCGACCCGGCTAGGTGTGCAGGTGATCCCAGCCGTCCTGGGCCTCGCTGCTCAGACTGCCATCGACCCGGCTGCCCCGTCGTTGCACGACGATGCTCGTGGCCGGTTCGCCCTCGGTGCACTGAACGGATTCTGGGGAGATCGCCTCGCAGCCGACCGACCCGCCCTCGCGACCGACATGAAGGTTCGTATGCACGGCGGCCGCCTGCGCCGCGTCCCGGCGAACGTCGTCCACGACGTGGGCGACACGGCCACCAACCGGGTGATCGTGTTCCTGCACGGCCTCTGTGAGAGCGACGTGTCGTGGAGTTTCCGCGCCGAGCGCACCTGGGGCGGCCGCACTGTGACCTACGGATCGCTGTTGCGCGACGAGTGCGGCTGGACCCCGCTGTACGTCTGTTTCAACTCCGGTCTGCACATCTCGGCGAACGGATGGGAGCTGGCCGAACAGCTCGACGAACTCGTCCGGCTCTGGCCGGTTCCGGTGCGCGAGCTCACGATCGTCGGTCATTCGATGGGCGGTCTCGTCGCGCGCAGCGCCGCGCACCAGGCTGCCGAGTCGGGGATGCAGTGGGTCACCGCGCTTCGGCACGTCGTCGGCCTCGGAGCACCGCATCTCGGCGCACCGCTCGAGCGGATCGTCAACAAGGGCACGCGCGCGATGGCGAGGCTGCCGGAGGCCAGGCCGTTCGCCACGTGGCTCAATCGGCGCAGCGTGGGCATCAAGGACCTGCGCCACGGCGCGCTCGTAGAGGCGGACTGGCGCGACCTCGACCCCGAAGACTGCATCGACAACTGCACCGACATCGCGCTTCTGGCAGACGTCGCGCATTACGCGGTGTCGGCGACATTGAGCCGCCGGCCGACGAGCCGGGTGCCCTTCCTCGGCGACCTGCTCGTCGACCACGCCAGCGCAACGGGCAACGGACCACGACGGCGATTGACGTTCGACGTCGAACGCACCCTGCACCTGGGGGGAAAGCACCACTTCCACTTGCTGGGTGACCGTGTCATCTACGAGCACCTGCGGGACTGGCTCGGCTAGGGTCGGCCCCGTGGCTGATCTCGACGGCAGGCGAATCGTGGTCGTCGGCGCCGCCGGGGCGCTGGGCGGTGGCGTGGCGCGTGCATGCCTCGCCGCCGGGGCCACGGTGTCCGGCCTGGATCGGCACGTCCCTGCGGCCGAAAACCAGATGACCGGAGTGTCCTACGAAGCCGTGGACGTGCTGGACGACGCGGCACTCGGCAGTTGGTTCGACAATACCGAGGTGCCGTGGGCCGTCCTGAACGTCGTCGGCGGCTTCGCCGGAGCATCGTCGCTGCGCGACCTGGACGTCGACGAGTTGCACGAGCAGCTTCGCCTGAATCTCACGAGTGCAGCATTGCTCACCAAGCACGCCCTGCGACGCATGACGACGGTGGGCGAAGGCCGCATCGTGCATACGTCCAGCCGGGCCGCGCAGTCACTCGAGGGTGTCGGCTTCGCCTACTCGGTGAGCAAGCTCGCAGTGCTCCATCTTGTCTCGATGGCGGCCCGCGAGACGCGCGGCAGCGCCATCACGGTGAACGCAGTCGTGCCCAGCATCATCGACACCCCGGCCAACCGCGCGGCGATGCCCGGCGCCGCACACGACAACTGGCCGAAGATCGGCGAAGTCGCCGAAGTGTTCGTCTTTCTTGCCTCGCCCCGAGCCGCACTCGTGTCAGGCGCCGCGGTACCCGTCTTCGGCCTGGTCTGACCGGGTTAGGCAAGCAGGTCAGCGACGTCCTGCGCACAGCCGTAGGCCAGTGTGACCCCCGCGCCTCCGTGCCCGTAGCAGTGCACAACGTCGCCTTCGCGCTCCAACCGCACGCTCGGCCGTGCGGGCCGCAGCCCCACGCGGTGCGCGAGCACCTCAGCGCCGGCGAGCGCAGGCATCAGCGAGATGGCCCGCTGCAGGATGTCTGCCGCGGTCTCGGCTCGCACTCGTTCGTCCGCGTCGCCCTCCAGGGCAGTGCCGCCCAGAACGACGGTGTCTCGTCGCGGCACGATGTAGGTGAGGTTGCTCGGATCGCTCTCGTCGAGCAGCCACTGCCGCACGCCCAGTTGCCGCACGAGAACGACTTGACCACGCACGGGATACAGGGAGTCATCACGTGCGAGCGCTCGCGCGCCGAGGCCGGAACAGTTGATCACTAGATCGACCCCTGGCGTCGCCTGCTCAAGGGTGTCCAGGTGCGCGAACGTGAACGTGACATCCGAGCGGCGCAGCTGATCGGTCAGCCAACGCAGGTGCACCGGCATGTCGACGACCGGCACGGTGAGTTCGAGGCCGTCGACGTACCCGTCGGGCAGCGCGTCGGCTGCCAGACGGTTCAAGGGCGGGGCGGCGTCGATCCACCACGGGTCGGGCGTGGGTACACGGAACAGTTGCCGGCCAGTGCGCAGATCCACACCGCTGGCGGCCTCCGCTGCGAGATCGGCGAGCACTGCGTAGCCGATGCCCGCCCAGCGAGTGACAGCCACCTCAGGCAGCGCCCGATACGGGTACCAGAGCGCAGCAGCGATGGCCGACGTCGTCAGGTCGGTCGTTGCCTCCGCGACGATCTCTATCTCGTGCCCGGCCTGCGCGCACCGCAGAGCGCAAGCCGATCCGACGATGCCCGCCCCGATCACCCGGATCCGCATCGAGCGATCATCCCCCGCCGTCACCGCGCCCTCAACGCGCCGGGTCGCCTAGGCTGCGGGCAGCCGACACAGGAGGTAGGAGTGCGCCCGGAAGACCTGGTGGTTCTCGAGCAGATCAAACAACTCAAGTACCGGTACCTGCGCTCGCTTGATCTGAAGCAGTGGGACGAGTTCGCCGACACACTCACCGTCGACGTGGCCGCCAACTACGGCGCACATCTGCAGTGCGACGGCCGTGATGCGGTCGTGTCGTTCATGACCGAGTCACTGGGCACCGGCGCGATCATCACCGTTCATCAGTGTCATCACCCCGAGATCACGGTCGACGGGGACACCGCCACGGGGCGCTGGTACCTCGAGGACAAGGTGATCATCACCGAGTACAACATGCTGCTTACCGGCGCGGCGTTCTACGACGACGTGTACCGCCGCTGCGACGACGGCGCGTGGCGCATCGCGAAGACGGGATACATCCGCAGCTATGAGGCCACCCAGTCACTCGACGACATGCCGAGCTGGAAACTGACCGCGAACCGCTGGGCCGCCGTCTGAGGGTTCGTCAGAGCTGAGCGCCGACGCCGAACCGCTTCTCGTTGCGCTCGCGCGCGCGGATCGCCTCGGTCTCGCGATCCCGTGGTGGCGCAGCGGTGACAAGGGCCTCGAGCAGGTGCCGGGTGGTGTGCGCGATCTCGTGCACGGCCGCGTCGAACGCCTCTTGGTTGGCGACGGACGGCTTGCTCGCCCCGGATACCTTGCGGACGTACTGCAAGGCTGCCGCGTGCACCTCGTCATGTGTGGCCGGCGGCTCGAAATTGTGCAGGGTCTTGATGTTGCGGCACATACCTACAGCTTGCCACGCTCGCCCGCAGAGGTCTTGCGTCCAGCAGGTGTAACACGTTCTACTTTGCGGATGAATGAGCCGAAGACCAAAGCGAAGCAGGGGCCGAAGCCGAAGCCGACCGGACTCGACCGGCCGAGCACGCTGAAGATCATCAAGGTCATGTCGGCGGTGCATACGAAGATGTACCGGGTGACGGGCGGCCGGCTCGGCAAGAAGTGGCGAATCGGCAGCGCGGTGCGTAAGGGCGTCCCGATCTGCCTGGTGACGACGATCGGCCGCAAGTCCGGCCAGCCCAGGACGGCACCGTTGTGTTTCATGGCCGACGGCGAGCGCATCATCCTGGTCGCCTCGCAAGGCGGCACCCCGACTAACCCGCAGTGGTACTACAACATCCTGGCCAATCCCGGCGTCGAGGTACGCATCGGCCGTCGCACGCAGTCGATGAGCGCACACGCCGCCAACGCCGACGAACGCGCCGTACTGTGGCCGAGACTCGTCGAGCTCTACGCCGACTACGCCTCCTACCAGTCGTGGACGGATCGCGAGATCCCGGTCGTCATCTGCGAACCAGCCGCATAGGCGGGCGGGCGCTCACCTGACCCCGGAGCCGACGAGTTCGCGATCATCCTCCGCGTGCGGGTACGACGGCTCGACCCGCAGCAACCGCGCGGCTCCGCGTGGCAGGTACCAATTCCAACTGCCGAACAGTGACACCAGCGACGGCACCAGCACCGACCGGACGATCGTCGCGTCGAGCAGGATGCCGATGCCCAGACCGGTGGCCAGTGTCTTGAGGTCGGTGCCGGGGCCGGAGGCCAGCGCGGCGAAGGCGAGGAAGAGGATCAACGCCGCACTCGTCACCAGCCGCCCAGTGCGGCCGATCCCCTCGACCACGGCGGCGTCGGTCGATTTCGCGGCGTCATATTCCTCCCGCACCCGCGACAGGATGAATACCTCGTAGTCCATCGACAGGCCGAACAGGAAGGCGAAGACCATCAGCGGGATCCAGAAGGTCACCGCGCCGGTGGCGTGGATCCCGAAGATGGACGACGACCCGTGGCCGTCCTGCCAGAACAGCACCATGATTCCGAGCGTCGCCGCGAGTGAGACGAGGTTCAGCAGCAGCGCCTTGAGCGGAAGGAGCAGCGACCGGAAGGCGCGTGCCAGCAGGATGTAGGTGAGCAGGGCAATCACGACGAGCATGAGCGGGAAATTGCCGTACACGGCATGCATGAAATCGATCTGCGCCGCACCGACACCGGTGACGCCGACGACGCCGGGAAGCGAGTCGACGGCACTCTTGACCCGCTTGACGACCCCGACGCTCTTGGAGTTCACCGTCTCCTGATCAGGGATCAGGATGAGGTCGGTGAGGCCGTTTCGCGTGCCCGCCGGACCCTTGGCCAGCAGGGTGTGTTCCACGCCAGGGATCGTGCTCAGCCTGCTCGCCACCGCCGCAGCCTGGTCACTGTGTACGAGCACCTCGATCGGGGTGAGCGTGCCCGTCGAGACACCACCCCGCTCGAGCGTCTGGAGCGCTTCGTAGGCAGGACCCTTCTTCGCCAACGAGGCCGATGAGGCGAGGCCGATCTTGATGCCCATGAACACGCCGATGCACGCTGCCAGCGCGGCGAGCGCGGCGATGGCAGCGATCCACCGCCGCCGCACGATCATCTGCGCCCAACGGCTCCAGCCACGGCTCGCGCGGTTCTCGTGCCGCAGCTTGGGCCAATCGACCTTCGGGCCGATGCCGGCGAGAATGGCCGGTGTCAGGCTCAGCGTGGTCAGCACGCTCGCCAGCGGGATGAGCGCGCCGCCGTAGCCCATGCTGCGCATGAACGGCACCGGCAGCACGATCAGAGCAAGCAGACCGATCGCGACGGTGACACCGCTGAACAGCACGGCGTGTCCGGCCGTCTCCATCGCAACGATGACGGCTTCGTGATTCTCGCGGCCGCGGTCACGTTCCTCTCGCCATCGGGTGACGAGCAGCAACGAGTAGTCGATCGCCACGCCGAGACCGACCAGGGCGACGAGGAACTGGACGATGAACGAGACGTGCGTGATGTAGGTGATCGGCAGGAGCATGACGAACGTCGCGAGGATCGACACGGCGGCCACGATCAGTGGCAGGAAGGCGAGAAACGAGCCGAAGACGAAGGCGAGCACGGCGAATGCACCGAGCGCGCCGAGCAAGGTCTCGCCGAGTACGCCCGGGCCGCCCCCGCCGCCACCGCTCGCCAGGGTGTCCTCGCCGGTCACCTGCACCGAGGCGCCGTCGGGCGCGCCGGCGCTGGCAACCGATTTGATCGGCGTCGTCAGCAGCTTCTGATTGGGATCGGGGTTGAACCGATAGAACACGAGCGCGTACGCGGTGCGGTCGTCCTTGGTGCGGAACGCCTTATCGGCCGTGTTCGACTCGTCAACGACGCGTGTACTGGGCACGGATGACTCGATCGCGGTGAACGACGAGGCAATCTGCGCCTCGTGGCCGGTGACCGTCTGCCCGGCCGGCATCGTGAGAACGACGACGTAGGGGTTGGTGTCGCCGCCGTTGCCGAAGGCCTGCTTGATCTTCATCGCTGCCTGCGTGCCCGGCTGGCCAGGAAGGGAGAAGTCGACCGTCAAACGCTTGGACGTCTTGCCCGCGAGCGCCCCGCCGGCAATCAGGACCACCAGCCAGATGCCGATCACCCACCTGCGGTGACGCAGTACGAATTCGCCCCAGCGCCGCATAGCGCCTCCATCCCCTCGGTTGGGCGGAAGTGTAGGGGCGGGCAATGACATCCTCGTGAATGATTTTCCCTGCAACGGTCCGGGCGGAATGCCTCCGCGATGCTGGGCCCACGGACGGCGCCCCAGCCCCCTCGCTGGACTGCTCCGCCGAGGCGCCGCCGGTTACGGGGGTACCCCGCGGGCGTAATGCCGTTGTAAGCCCGCTTGTCAGGCCCGCCTCCTGCCCCGGCTTTCGCCGGGGCCGACTATCTGCAAAACTGCAACACGTTTCAGTTTTCCTCGACGCGGAGAATCAAGGGATCAGATGAACCAGACTGCGGACTACATCGTCGTCGGCTCCGGCAGCGCCGGTAGCATCATCGCCCGCCGACTGGCCGACTCGGGCGCTGCGGTCACCCTCATCGAGGCGGGGCGTCGCGACAACACGCAACTGGTGCGCAAACCCGGGATGATCGGGCCGATGCACAGCGTCCCCCAACTGAAGAAGACGGTGGACTGGGGGCACTACACCGTCGAACAGAAGCACGCCCTCGGCCGCAAGATCCCGCAGACGCATGGCAAGGTCCTGGGCGGTTCCAGCTCGATCAATGGAATGGTGTTCGTTCGCGGTAACCACCAGAACTTCGATGACTGGGCTGCTGAGGGCAACGCCGGATGGTCCTTCCGTGACGTCCTGCCGAGCTTCAAGAAGTTCGAGGCGTTCGAGGACGGCGGCAATGACTGGCGCGGCGGTGACGGACCCATCAAGGTCATCCGCGCGCGTGACCTCACACCGGCCTCGGAAGCCTTCATCGACGCGCTGGCCGACACCGGTGGCCTGAAGAAGAACCCGGACTACAACGGCGAGGACCAGGAAGGCGTCTCGATCTTCCAGCAGAGCAACTCCGGTGGCCTGCGCTCCAGCACCTCCGTCGGATACCTCGACGACCGCCCCAAGAACCTCACCGTGCTGGCCAAGACGCACGTGTCCCGCGTGGTGATCGAGCATGGCCGCGCCACCGGCGTCGAGATCATCACCAAGAACGGGCGCGAGGTCCTGCAGGCGAACCGCGAGGTCATCGTGTCCGGAGGCACCTTCGGCTCGCCACACCTGCTGATGCTGTCGGGGATCGGGCCAGCCGACCATCTTCGCGCCTTCGGATTGGACGTCGTCGCAGACCTGCCCGTGGGCGACAACCTGCACGATCACCTATTCGTCCCGATCACGTTCGCCATGCCGACAGGCATCCGCAAACCGTCCCCCGGGTATTTTGCGCGCGCGTTCATCAGAGAGAACCTCAAGGGCAACAGCACATGGCTTGCCCGGAGCGTCTTCGAGGTCGTGGCGTTCACCCGCAGCTCGCACGCCGGTCGCATCCCGGACCTTCAGCTGCATGTCTTGCCCTGGAGCTATCCCGGCCCGAACCAGGACGCGCCGATTCGCCACAACCCCGATCCCCGGCGGGCATTGACGATCATGTCGACGCTGATCTACCCGCGGAGCCGGGGCACGATTCGGTTGATGTCCGCCGATCCCCTGGCCGCCCCGTCCATCGACCCGAACTACCTCGACGAGCAGCACGACATCGACGTCCTCGTCGACGGTCTCGAACTGATTCGCGAAACGATGCGGCACTCCGGGATCGCGAGTGGCGTCGAGGCCGAGATCGAGCCCGGCCCGAAGTTCGCCACGCGCGCCGACCTTGCCAAGGAGGTGCTGAACCGCGCGACCACCGTCTATCACCCTGTGGGCACCTGCCGGATGGGGGTGGACGAGCGCGCTGTGGTCGATCCGCAGCTACGCGTGCGCGGAGTCGACGGACTTCGCGTCGCAGACGCCTCGATCATGCCGAGCATCGTCGGCGGCAACACCAACGCCGCGTCGATGATGATCGGCGAGCACTGCGCCGCAATCCTCGCCGCTAGCTGACCCCGCGCCGCTGACATAGCGGCAACCCCGCCCCGCCGCTGTCTGCAATCGGCGGGCCTTTCGGCGCGCGTAGCACCCCCAATTCCACACTCTTTGCGGTCGCGGTGGCTGCAGGCGTACGTTGCGACGCCAGACATCCGACACATCCTCAGGAGGATATTTGATGACACGGCGCATCCTCGCCGCCCTCGTCACCGCCGCACTCGCGGCAGCACTCACCGTCGCCGCGCCGCCCGCGTCGGCGGTGAGCACGACCCATACCCTTGCCCAGACCGAGGCGAAACTGAAGGGCCTGTCCGCAGGCCCCAACGCCAACACATATTGGGGCCAAGCCACGGTCAACGGCACGTGGACGTCCTACCTCGATTGTCACAACGTCAAGCACTACGTGGCGAAGCTGGACGTCACCGACCACAACCCGACGATCGTGCCGCCGACAGCCCGCAGCGTCACGCCGCACCGCACCTGCACTCCCGGTATCAACCCGACACTGCTGTCCGGTAGTTGGTACAACCCCGCGAGCTGGAATTGGTCGAAGATCTGGGGCTCCATCTGGGACACGATTTCCGCCTGCTTCGCCGGAGGGACGCGCACCACGGTCGGCACGCTCACCGCGCAAGCGGCTGTTGCGGCTGTGGCCGAGGGGGCAACGTTCGAAGTCACTGCTGTGGGCGTAGCGGTATTGATGCTCGGCGGTTGCTTTGCAGCGATTGGGTGGTGACCGATGCGCTTGCTGAGGAGGGTTCTCCAAGAGGTCGGGCTGCAACACAAGGAAGGCCGCATACCGCTGATCAATCCAGAGGTGCCACGACGGCAGTTATGGATGTTCATAGGCTTCTACGCCGTGTTCGGGATCATCCTGGTGATCCTGCATCACACGATCGCACCATGGATCTGACGCTCTAACGCCGGCCGTTCGGGCAGCCACCTGCACACGGAGGCGGCTGCCCGGACTCGGTCTCGAGTTGGCGTGATTCAGACCTGTGGCCAAACATGGGCCTATGCCCCCCGTGTCACGAGGTCCCGACGTACCCACACGCACGGTGCTGATCACCGGGGCGTCCCGTGGCATCGGCCGCGCCACGGCACTCCGGCTGGCCGCGCGGGGATGGACGGTGCATGCCGGGGTGCGCTCTGCCGCCGACGGCGAAGGGCTGGCGGCCGAGGGTGGGGCAAACATCGTCCCCGTCCAGCTCGACATCACGTCCGCTGAGGACATCGCGGAACTTGCGGCACGGCTCGGGCCGACGCTGGATGCCCTCGTGAACAACGCCGGAATCGTGGTACAAGGACCGGTCGAAACACTGTCCAGTGATCAGGTCCGGCTCCAGTTCGAGGTCAATGTGGTGGCCCAGCTCGCCGTCACCCAGAGCGTCCTTCCTTTGGTGCGCGCGGGCCGTGGGCGGGTCGTCTTCGTGTCGTCCATCAGTGGACGTGTCTCCACACCGCTCAGCGGCGCCTACAACGCATCGAAGTTCGCGATCGAGGCACTTGCCGACGCGCTGCGCGTCGAGCTTCGGCCGTGGCGGGTGCCGGTGGTCCTCGTGCAGCCGAGTTCCACGGCGACCGACATGTGGGGCACCGCACTCGAGCAGCACGAGGCGGTCATCACCGGGCTCTCGCCGGCCCACGCGCAGTTGTATGCGCAGCGGCTCGCGAAGTCGGCCAAGGCAGTCGCGATGATCCAGAAGCGTGCTGTCCCGGTCGAGCGGGTCGCCCGCACGATCGAGACGGCATTGACGGCGCGGCGGCCGAGGGCGCGCTACCAGGTCGACGCGATCGGCAGGGCGCAGCTCATCGGTACGGCGATCACGCCGACGCGGGTCGTGGATGCCGTCCTTGCCCGCGCTACGGGCTTCAGCCGCTAGGACTGGCGAGCGGGTTTCACGGCCCGGCAACACCGAGTGGCTCGATGGCGAACTCGGAGGGTTCTGCTTCCGTGCCGGCCACGGGTGCTGCCGGGACGTCGGCTTTGACGAGAACGATGCCGGCGATGATGAGCAGCCCACCGAACAGCTGACCGACAGTAGGCAGCTGGCCGAGCAAACCCCAGGCGAAGAGGACGGCGAACAACACCTCGGTAAGGCCGACGAACGACGCCAGCTTGGGTCCGAGCCGCACAGCTGCCGAAATGCCCGCGACGTAGGCGATCGCGGCCGCCACCACCGACAACCCCGCTACCGGGACGAGCCAGGACACGTGCTGCCCAGCGAATCGCACGGCGCCGAAATGTGCGCGCATCGGCATCACGCCGCTGACGCCGGCGAGAGCGAGTGCCACGGCACCAACTGCCATGCCCAGTCCGGCCGTCGCCACGGGCGGCAGTGCCTCGACCGACCTGGCCGACAGCACGAAATAGCCCGCCAACCCGACGGCGGCACCCAAGCCCCACAGCACACCGACCATGTCGAAACGCACACCGCCGTACAGATCGAGCACGAAGCTGAGCCCGACGAGCACCACTGCCGTTCCGGCGACCGTCAGCCGTTGTGGGCGGTGGTGGTGCCGCAACCACATCCACGCGACCACGAGCACGACGCCGAGGTATTCGAGCAGCAGCGCGACGCCGACCGGCACGTGCGCAACGGCGTTGAAGAAGCAGACCTGCGCGAGTGCGACAGCCACTACCCCGTACACGAGGGTGACGCCGCCAGAGGCACGCACGAGCTGGGCGCGGCCGCGCAGGCTGATCAGGGTCGGCACCGCGAGGAGCAGGGCCCCGACGCTGATGCGCACCAGCACGACAGCGCCAGGTGACCAGCCCGCGCCGAGCAACGCCGACGCGAACGACCCGGACGTACCGAACGTGGCCGCAGAGATCATCGCCAGGACGAGGCCGGCCGTCCGCTGTGCCATGGCGACCTCTCCGACTGATCGGTAATGAGCAAAAGTCCTATATGCTGATGACACGGTCCACGGTACCGAGCCTCTATGTCAGGAGTCAAGATGGTTTTTGCTCATGACACCGAAGTGGCGCTCGCCACCGCGGCCGCGCTGGTGAACACGCTTGACGGCAACGACGATCACCTCACCGACATGGCGGCCCTCGACACGTTCGTCGAGACATGGGGCTTTACCGGTGAGCGTCGGCGCGACCCCCGCGAACTCACCGCCGTCCGGGCGTTGCGCCGCGAGATCAGGCAGTTGTGGGAGTGCGACCGCGACTCGGTCGTCGTGCTGGTGAACGAGATGCTGCGAGAGGCGAAGGCGCTGCCTCAACTCGTCCGCCACGACACCTGGGACTACCACCTGCACGCGACGTCGGCCGACGCCCCGCTGGCCACCCGGATGGCCGTCGAGGCCGCGATGGCCTTCGTGGACGTCGTCCGTGCCGACGAGCTCGACCGGCTGACGATCTGTGCCGCACCGGACTGCGAGAACGTGACCGTTGACCTCACGAAGAACCGCTCCAAGCGGTACTGCGAGAGCGGCTGCGGCAACCGTGCGGCGGTTGCGGCCTATCGCGCACGCAAAGCCGCAGCAGCGCAGGGCTGAGCCGCAGACCTGGCCGACGCCCACGGGTTGCGCGCGGGGGCGGGGCGGCCGAGGCTGACCCGATGACGAGCGCACTCGGGCCGGACGCCCTCGACTTCTGGATCGGCGCCTGGACCGTGTCGTGGCCCGGCGGGACCGGCACCAATCAGATCCGACGCATCCTTGACGATCGCGTTATCGAGGAGATCTTCGAATGCCAGGGAGCCGACGAGGCGCTGTCGGGGCGGAGCTACTCGGTACTCGATGCCCAAGACGGCCGGTGGAAGCAGACCTGGGTGGACTCATCGGGTGCGTACCTGGACTTCGTCGGCGTTGCGGCCGACGGCCGGATCAGCTTCCAGCGCCCGGCGTCCGCCGAGACACCAGAGGTGCTCCAGCGCATGGTGTGGCTCGACGTCTCGGCGGACGCCTTCCGTTGGGAGTGGCAACGCACGGAGGACGGGGGCCGCACGTGGCAGGTGGCATGGCCCTTGGACTACCGGCGAGCCGGCCCGATCGATTGACGCCGGCCTATACCAGCACCGTGGCAGGCTCGGCGGCAACGACCGCGCGCGGTGGCGCGAAGGCAGCCCGCCAAGCCCGCCGTGCGCCGTAGACGCTCCAAGCAGATGCCGCCAGCACGGCGACGGCGACGACGCCGTCGAGCCACCAGTGGTTGCCCGTCGCGACGACCACGAAGGTCATCAATATCGAGTGAACCGGACCGAGCGCCCGCCACCTGCTCGGGCTGATTCGCCAGGTGTAATAACCGACGAGAACTGCCCACGCGACGTGGATCGACGGCATCGCCGACAACTGGTCGATGGGCAGGCCGTTGCTGTACACCGACTGGTTGTAGAGCAGGCCGGTGTCGACGATCCCCGGGAGCATGCGCGGCGGCGCCACCGGAAGCAGCTGGATCAGCAGGCAGCCGAGCGTTGTCCAGGCCATCACCATGCGCACCGGCCGGTACTGCTCGCGGTGCCGAACGAACAACCAGATCAGGAAACCGAGCATGACGCTCAGGTGCATCGCCGCGTAGTAGAGGTTGGCCCCCTCCACCACGAAGCGGTGACCCAGTACGAGGTGCTGCACCGTGCGTTCGGTCGGGAGCGGCAGATGTCGTTCGGTTTCGCGGATCCATTGCGCCCGCTGGTAGGCACCCGCCGGACCCGCGATCGACACCATGTTGGCGAGCTCCCACAGCGCGTAGAGCAACCCGATCATCGCCGTTTCTCGAGCGAACGCCCCCAGCGCGCGGACGGCCCGCCGGGGCACGAACGCCATTCCCGCGCCGACGGCCGCGAGTACGGCAGCCGTCTCGGCGGAGTCCTGCCAGCTCAGCCCGACGGTGTGCATGCCATGACTATGCCGCCCGGCGCCGACCCGGCGGAAGAACGTGCGCGCCGCGCGGGGCGGACTTTGTCAGGGGGTCCCCATAGTGTCGGGACGTTGTCGAAATTTGCTGCCTAGGTTCGTCGTATCCGTGAGACCGTCCATTGCGGCCCATCTATCCGCCGTCGACCGAGAGGCCCACACCATGAGCACCGATCCGGCATCGGACGCATCGCCCGCCGGCGCGACCGCCACGCCCGGCGCCCAGCCGGATCCGCGCCGCTGGAAGGCACTCGGCGTCCTGGCGCTGATCCAGTTCATGCTGATTCTCGACGTCACCGTAGTGAATGTCGCCCTGCCGAAGATCCAGCACGACTTGTCGTTCTCCCAGTCCGGACTCGCATGGGTGGTCAACGGTTACGTGCTCATGGCAGGCGGTCTCCTCCTGCTGGGCGGGCGGCTTGCCGACATCGTGGGGCGGCGGCGCGTATTCCTGCTCGGCGTCGCGCTGTTCGCGATCGCGTCAGCCACCTGCGGTGCCGCGGTCGACCCGAGCATGCTCGTCGTGTCCCGATTCCTGCAGGGCGCCGGCGAGGCGCTGGCAGCGCCGGCATCGCTCGGACTGATCGCCTTGCTGTTCCCCGACCCGCACGAGCGGATGAAGGCGCTCGGGCTGTGGGGCGGCGTGGCCGGGCTCGGCGGCACGTCCGGCACGGTGATTTCCGGTGTGCTCGTCAACTACGCGTCGTGGCGCTGGATCTTCTTCGTCAACCTCCCGGTCGCAGCGGTGGCCCTGCTCCTGGTCCCCCGCCTCGTCTCCGAGAGCCGGATGGATCGCCGAGCCGAGCGCCCCGACTTCGCCGGCGCCATCACGGGTACGGGTGGGCTGATCGCGGTGGTCGACGGCCTGCTCAACGCGGCCACGCATCCGTGGGGTTCGTGGCAGGTCCTGCTGCCTCTGGTGGGCGGCCTGGTGCTGATCGTCGTGATGGTGTGGATCGAGGCCCACTCGGATGCCCCGCTCATCCCCCTGGAGTTCTTCCGCAACCGCACTCGGGTCGTCACGAACTTCACGACACTGTTCTTCTCCTCGGCATTCTTCAGCTACTTCTTCCTCCTCACCCTGTTCGAACAGCAGGTACTGCACTACTCGCCGATCAAGAGCGGACTCTCCTACCTGCCGTTCGGCATCACGATCGGCATGGGCATCGGTATCGGTACCGCCCTGATGCCCAAGATCGGCGTGAAGCCGCTGCTGACGTTCGGCTTCTTTGCGTGCGCCATCGGGATGTTCCTGACGAGTGGCATCGGCGTCCATTCCTCGTACATGGGTGGCGTCTTCCCCGGCATGGTCGTGCTGGGCTTCGGCTCGGGCATCAGCTTCCCAGCGATCGGCAACGCCTCGCTGCACGAAGTGACGGGTCAGGATTCCTCGTTGGCCTCAGGCGTCCAGAGCGCCATGCAGCAGGTGGGCGGCGCGCTCGGCCTGTCCGTGCTCGTCACGCTCGCGCTGCGCCATGCCGGTGCGCAGATGCACCACGGAATCTCGCTACACGTGGCGCAGACCCAGGGCTACAGCCTGGCGTACCACGTCGGATCGGTACTGCTCGTCATCGGCGGGGTGCTCGTGCTGCTGCTTCTCGAGCACGTGGTCGCCCAGCCTCGTAATCCCGCCGCTGAAGTCGAGATCGCCGAGCCGGTATAGCCGCAGCGCTAGACATCGCGACCCGCCACCTCCAGCGCCAGCCGGGCGGCGGGCAGCGCCAGTTCCCGGTCGGTCGCGACGAGGCCGATCCGGGTTCGCCGGTCCAGCAGGTCGTCGGCTTCGAGGGCGAGTTCGTGCCGAACGGCGAAGATCAGTTCGGCTGTCGTGATGTCGATGCCTTCTGCGATGGGCTGAAGCAAGGCCGGGTCACCACCGGCGACGCTCACCACCGCACTCGCCTCGGTGCCGTAGCGACGCACGAGCCGTGAGCCGCCGTGGACGCGAGCGAGTTCGGCGGGCGCCGCCGCGCCGGCGATCGCGACGGCTCGCGTTCGGCACGGTCCCGCTGCCACACCAGTTCGCGCCAACGCAGCGTCGAGGGCATCCTCGGCCATCCGGCGATAGGTCGTGAGCTTTCCGCCGACGATCGTCGTGAGGCCGTCGCGTGCGGTGATGACCGCATGTTTGCGTGAGATGTCGGAGGTGCTGTCGGCGCCGGCGTCGAGCAGTGGACGCAGTCCCGAGTACGTCCCGAGCACATCTGCAGCGGTGAGCGGCACCTCGAGTACGGAGTTCACCGTGTTCAGCAGAAAGTCGATCTCACCCGCCGTGGCCACCGGAACGTCAGGGATCTCGCCCGACGCGTCCTCATCGGTGAGTCCGATGTAGACGCGCCCCTCCGGCGATGGCAGGGCGAAGACGAACCTGCTCATTGACCCGGGCACCGCGACCGTGAGGCCGGCGCTGAGACCCCCCATCGCCGACGACGCCACGACGAGATGCGACCCGCGACTCGGGCGCAGCGAGATCCCTCCTGCGACCTCCCCTGCCCATACGCCAGCTGCATTGATCACGACGCGGGCCCGGACGTCCACTGACGCCCCGGTGATCTCGTCGCGGACGACCGCCCCGTCACCGGTGACCTGAGTCGCAGTGCATCGGGTGAGGATTCGAGCTCCGTGTGCGGCCGCGGTGCGGGCGAGACCGATGACCAGGCGCGCGTCGTCGCCCAGCTGGCCGTCCCAGGCCTGCAGCCCACCGCGCAGCCCCGCCGTACGTACGGTCGGCGCCAGCCGCAGCACCTCGGCGGGCGTGATCCGGGTCGAGCGCGGCAGCGTGCGGCGAGACGTTCCGGCGGTGGAACGAAGCACATCACCGGCGATGAAGCCTGCTCGCACCAGCGCAGCCTGCGACCTCGAGACGCTCGGCAGCAGAGGAACAACCTGGGCGAGTGGCCGAACCAGGTGCGGCGCCGTCCGTTCGATCAGGATGCCGCGTTCAACCGCGCTCTCGCGGGCAATGGCGACCCGGCCGGAGGCGAGATAGCGCAGGCCCCCGTGGACCAGCTTCGAACTCCACCGACTCGTGCCGAATGCGAGGTCGTGCTTCTCGACGAGAACCACCGACAATCCGCGGGTGGCGGCGTCAAGCGCCACGCCAGCGCCCGTGACCCCACCACCGATGACGAGGACGTCTACCGTGCTGGTGGCCAGCCCGGCAAGCTCGCGTGCGCGACGCTCGGCGTTGAGGGACGCACCTGGCATCGCGATGCCGGGGGCGGCGCTCACGCGGCGAGATAACTGTCGAGCAGCCGGCCAAGTTCAGAATCCAGGCGACGGGGCGAGTGGGCGTCAGACACCACGACGCGCGCCGACAGCACGAATGAGGTCGCAGTGACCTGTACGGCAGCGGCGAGCAGCGCCGCATCGCCACGGCGGATCGAGCCATCGCGCTGCCCCGCCCGGATCTCGCGAGTCAGCATGCGCAACTGCATCTCCGTACTCGTTCCGCGCCGCTGGAGCAGGTAAGGAATCAAGAACTCCGGATCGTTCTCGATGATCGTCTGCAGAAGAGGGTGATCGCGACTTGCCGCAGCGATCGCGACGACACCGCGGACGAGCCTGATCCTTCCGACCGGCTCGTCCAGATCGATGGCGCCAAGAGCAAGTGATGACCACTCGCGGGTGATGAGTGCCGCTACGACCGAGCGTACGTTCGGCCAACGCCGATACAGCGTGGCTCGCGATACCCCGGCCTGACGAGCGACATCAGCCATGGTCAGGCGGCGCGGCCCGATTGTCAGCAGAAGAGGATACGTGGCGTCGAGAATCCGGTCGTCCTCAATGGCGTTGTGCGCTGTCGGCTCGACGGTGGCCACCGACGATTGGGCCACATTGCGATGCTGCGACATCATGTGACACAGTGTATCAGCGCGCGGATGGGCGGCAGCAACTCCAGCCCGCGCCGAGGGAAGGGAACCGTCGTGACGGAGTCCGATCTGCCGGTCGTCGAGATGATCCGGCCACGTTGGGGTAATCCGGCAACCCCTGGGAGCCTGCCCCCGGTTGCCGAGCAGGCCCTGGGCGCGCTCGGTGTGACCGGACCGCGTCCCGCGGTGGCTCCTGATCAGATCGAGGTAGCGCTGAGCGTCCTCACCGACGACGCACGCCGTGCCATCGCCGACATCGTCGGTGCCGAGCACATCACGGTCGACGATGTGGAGCGCATCCAACACACACGCGGCTACTCCACACCGGATCTGCTCAAGATGCGGGCCGGTGACGTCACTGACGCGCCGGACGCGGTGGTCTTCCCGGGCACGCACGAAGAGGTGGTCGCTGTACTCGGCGCCTGTGCGGAGCACCGCGTTGCCGTGGTCCCCTTCGCAGGCGGCACCTCCGTGGTCGGCGGGCTCGTTGCCGCGCGCGATGGATTCAACGGTGTCGTGGCCCTCGATGTGCGTCGCCTCGACCGCCTCGTCGCTGTCGATGAGGTGTCGCGTACCGCGACCCTTGAAGCGGGCATGCGCGGGCCCCTTGCCGAACAGCTGCTCAATGCCCAAGGCCTGACCCTCGGCCACTTCCCGCAGTCCTTCGAAGGCGCCAGCATCGGTGGCTACGCGGCGGCACGCTCGGCGGGGCAGTCCTCAGCCGGGTATGGCCGATTCGACGAGATGGTGGTCGGCCTGGTCGTCGCCACACCGCGGGGCACACTCACCATGGGCACCGCGCCCAAGTCGGCCGCCGGGCCTGACCTGCGCCAGCTCGTGCTCGGCTCAGAGGGCGCGTTCGGCGTGATCACGGCGGTCACCGTCGAGGTCCATCCGGTTCCCGCCGTCCGACGCTTCGAGGGTTGGCATTTCGCATCGTTCGCCGACGGGGCCGCCGCGTTGCGCACGCTGGTCCAGGACGGCCCCCTGCCTACCGTGGTGCGACTGTCCGACGAGGTCGAAACGGCCGTCAATCTCGCCGACCCCACCGGGGCCACCGAGTCCGCGGGCGGCTGCCTGGTCATCACCGGCTACGAGGGCGAGGCCACCGACGTCGCGAATCGTCGCGAGATGGCGTCCGCCGTGCTCACCGCGCGCGGGGGCACAGCACTCGGTGAGCAGCCCGGTGAAGCATGGCGCGCGGGCCGGTACCGCGGTCCCTACCTTCGTGATCCGCTGCTCGACGCGGGAGTCCTCGTCGAGACGCTCGAAACGGTGACCTTTTGGTCGAATCTCGACACCGTCAAGGCAGCCGTCACCTCAGCACTCACCGAGTCGCTGGGCGGGCAGGGCACGCCGCCGCTCGTGATGTGCCACATCAGCCACGTGTACCACTCCGGCGCCTCGCTCTACTTCACGGTGATCACCGCACAGGGCGATGACCCGATCGCGCAATGGCAGCAGGCGAAGTCTCGCGCCAATGCCGCCATCCGCTCGGCGGGTGCGGCGATCACGCATCACCATGGGGTAGGCACTGATCATCGCGACACGTTCGCCGAGGAGATCGGCCCGATCGCGGTGGAGGTGCTCGCGGCCGTGAAGAACACGCTCGACCCCGTCGGAATCCTCAACCCCGGCGTGCTCATCGGGACGGCCCACTGACATGCGATCGTTCACGGCGCTCGTCAACCCGGTGTCCGGCGGTGGGACGGCTGCGCTGAAGTGGGCGCCGCTTGCTGCGCGCCTGCAGCACGCGGGCGCCGAGGTCTCCGTGGTGCTCACCCTGAGCCAGGCCCATGCCGTCGAGGCAGCCGAGCAGGCGGCCGCGGACGGCCATGTAGTTGTCGCGGTGGGTGGCGACGGCCTGGTGCGTGATGTCGCGACGGGCGTCGTTGCCGCCGACGGGATGATGGCCATCGTGCCTGCTGGGCGTGGTAACGATCTTGCGGCGGCCCTAGGTCTGCCTACGGGGCACGCGGAGCTCGCCGACCTCCTGCTGCACTCCCCCGGCCGCGCCATCGACGTGCTCGAGGTGAACGGCACGATCGTGCCGGGCAATGTGTACGCGGGGCTCGACGCCGTCGCTACAAAGATCATCAATAACAACCGGCGGGTACCGGCGAAGCTGCTGTACCGGCTCGCGCCCGTGTTGGCGCTCGCCCGATGGAAGCCGGCCACCTTCACGGTGCGCAGTGACACGGGAACGATGACCGGCGCCGGCCATATGGTCGTCATCGCGAACTCGGGCCGGTACGGGCATGGCCTGCACATCGTGCCGTCGGCCGTTCTCGACGACGGCATGCTCCACACGATGCTCATCGGTGCCGTCCCGAAGTACAAGGTCGCCGCCTTCATGAGCGAGACAAAGCACGGCACGCATGCCGGGCGGCCCGAGGTTCAGGTGTCGACGGCGACGCAGGTGACGTTGAGCGCTGACCGCCCGGTCCCCGTGTGCGCCGACGGCGACGAGTTGGGCATGTTGCCGGTCACCGTCACTCTCCGGGCAGCATCGCTTCGGATACTCGCTCCCCCGCCGGCCTAGTACCACGGGATGGGCGGCGAATCGAGCCGAAGTGTCTTGTTGGGGACATGCAGGTACCTGCATGATGTGTCTGCACCCGCTGACGATCCGGCGGATCACACTGTGGTCCTCCCCATCCCGTGAGTGATCATCAGGAGGTCCTCTTGTCCGGCAGATTTCTCCGCCGCGCCGCTGTCGCCGTCGCGGTTGCGGCAACCACCGCCGTCGCCCTCGCCGCACCGGCGTCGGCACGTTCGACGGTTTCGCTGCGGCACGCCCCCATCCACCTCGCCCGCATCGTTCATGCGACATCGTCCAACTGGGCAGGGTGGGACAACACAGGCGGCAGGTACACGACGGTCTCGGCCAGCTGGGTGCAGCCCACGGTGACCTGTGCGGTACGCGAGACCAGCTATGCGTCGTTCTGGATCGGTCTCGATGGCGACGGCAGCAATTCCGTCGAGCAGACGGGCAGTGAGAGCGACTGCGTGAGCGGACGCGCCACCTACTACAGCTGGTACGAGTTCTACCCTGCATACCCGGTGAACTACACCAACACCGTCCGTCCGGGTGATCATTTCTCGGCGACGGTGACCTCGACCAGCGCCGGCCATTACACGCTGACGCTCACCGACAGCACCCAGGGCTGGACCCAAACGAAGACCGGGACGGCGAGTTCGGGACGCAACGCCTCTGCCGAGGTCATCGCAGAGGCGCCTTCAAGCTCCAGCGGCGTACTACCCCTGGCGAACTTCGGTGCCATGACGTTCAGCGGGGCGAAGGTGAACGGCGCCGCACTCGGCGCCGTCGCGACGCCGCAGAAGATCACGATGGCGAGCGGCAGCACGATCAAGGCATTGGTGTCGAACCTGACGAGCAACACCACGTTCAGCGTCACCTGGAAGCACCGCTAGAGCGCTGAACGGGGAGAGCGGGAGCCGGCCGGTCTCCCCCTCTCCCCGTTCGCCGCCGTACTGCGCTCGCCTCAGTTGACGATGCAGCACCCTCCCGGCTTGCAGGCGTCGACCTGATCCCTCTTGCAGCCGCTCGCATGGACGGAGCCTGCGGCAGCTGCCGAGGCGCTCGCCATGGTGGGGCTGGCGAGATGTTGGGTCATCACGACCGCGGAGCACATGAGCGTGGCGCTCACGAGCGACGACGTGACGACGAGGTTCTTCAGACGTGCGTACATTCCTACCTCCGGTGACTATTTCGGACATCTCGTGTCAACAACCTCTAGAACGTCCAGATGAGGCGAAAGGGTTGCACGAGCAGTCATCGGATATGGCAGAGCGGTGTGTAGCGCAGATCCGGACGCAGACACGCCTGCGCCCGTCGGTGGCAGATCCCACACGACGGGCGCAGACGTTCTCGTCGACGTTACGAGGCGACGAACAGGTAATCCGATCCTGCGACGGGTGCACTCGTCCCGCCGTCAGTCGTCACGCTCACCGACACCGTGCCGGGTGCGTGCACCGGACTGACCGCGGTGATCTGCGTCGGCGAATCAACGGTGAAGGACGCCGCCTTCGCCTTGCCGAAGGACACCGTGACCACATTGGTGAAGTCGGTGCCGGTGATCGTCACCGTTGTCCCGCCGGCGGGCGGCCCCTGGTGTGGGGACACCGTGGTCACCACCGGCAACGGCGCCGCGTGCTGCACACAGCCACTGACGTGCGGCACGAAGTTGGCGTTGCTGAACTCCTCCTGGGTCAACCACTGATCACCGTTGATCACCTGGTTGTAGCGGTTGCCCTTGAGCCCCTGGGTCGGTCCGTAGATGTAGGCGCAGTCGTCACCGTTCTCGAACCCGTTCTTGTCGAACCATGACTGGCCGTTGGGGTCGGTGAACGCTTCGGAAAGCTCATGACTCAGCGGGCTGATCTCGGCATCGGCGTCGGTGTTGCCGTGGATCGTCGGAAGCGGATCCAGGCCGCACGTGAAACCGACCGGCGAGTCGAGCACCGGATACGGCATCGCGGCGTACACACCCATGTGCGCGTAGTCCTTGTTGAAACTGCTGTGGTACGCGCAGTACGCGGCGTCGGGCGAGGCATTGATCGTGCACTCCTGGTGCTTGTTGCCGTCCTTGAAGAAGCAAGACTCGACGCCCTTGGGCAAGAACACCGGATAGATGTGCGCGAGGTCCCACGGCAGGTGCATCGCCGTCGTCAGCGCCCGCACCTCCTGGATGATCTCGTGGTCGTCGACGCAGGCGCTGTATCCCGAGTTGTCCTGGTAGACGGCACCACCGTCGGGAGTGCATTCCGTCCCGTACGCCGTCGACGTGTCGATGATCGGGGCATTGGTGGAGAAGTTGTACGTGATCGTGCCGTTCGCGCCGGTGTATTGCGGCAAGGTCGAGTACACGTTGGTCGACTTACCGCTGTCTGCCGAGATGTCTGTCAGGTACTGGTTGATGATCGACTTGTAGCTCGAATCGAAGGCGAATCCCCCTGGCGACCAATAGATCGGCGTGATCACAATGTGGCTGCCGACCGAGGCCGTGCCCAACACGTCGCCACCATGGAACAGCAATGGCGGAACGCTGTTGTAGGGCGGTTCGTGCGCCGCGGCAGTGCCAGCGGTATCGCCGGTCGTCGCGTTGCTAGCGAAGCCGGACGGGCAAGCCTTGTTCGACCACATCGGCATCGCGATCAACAGCCCGCTGCGCACCTTCGGGGTGACACCGGAACACGGCGCAGTGCTGGCCCCGCTGCCCGCCGCGGCGCCGGGCGAGCCGACGAGGAACGCCGCTCCCAGCAGTCCCGCTGCCACCATTGCACTCGTCCACGCGACACGACCCCGCCCGCGCGAAGCCCTCCCACCGAACATATTTCCACCCTTCTCGCACTTCGACTGGGCGCATTGTGGTCATTGTTGCCCATCGCGTGTCAAGGGGTGCACAAGCACCGTGACGATCTCGGGATCGTGATCGTCGGCTGCGGCCCGGACCAAGAGCGGTATCTATTTCCTGAGTAGACGAGCATGCTGCTTGCGCGCCGCTTGACCAATCCGCTGGCAGCGGACGTCTGCAGACGATTTCGGGGCGGTTGCCGTCGCTCCTGGGGGAATGTCATGAAGGCAGCACCGTCAACCAGGGCCGACACTCAGATGATGGGAATTGTGCACCGTGCGTTGGGGCGCGATCTTGACCGAGCCGCCGGCATCCTGTCCCAGGAAACCCCGCGGGGCGAGGCCCAACGGGTCGCACTCGCGGAGCACCTGCACTCCATGATGGATTTCCTGCATCTTCATCACGCCGGCGAGGACGCCTGGCTCTGGCCGACAATGCGGAGGCTGAATCCATCAGCATCCGAAGTCCTTGACCAGATGGACGTGGACCATCTGGCGATCGCTCCACACATGGCGAAGGTGGCCGCAGCGGCCGAGGCATACCGCAGATCTGCGAACGGTCTCGAGCCGCTCGTGCACGCCCTAGGCGAATTGCGCAGCATCCTGGATCCGCATCTGCGTCGAGAGGAGGACGAGATGATGCCCCTCGTCGCCTCGACCTTGACCGCGCGCCAATGGGATTCGTGGGAGCACGCCTACTACGTGAAGCCCAAGAGCAAGCAGGCCCTCGGGCTCGAGGGGCACTGGCTGATCGACGGAGCCGACCGAGCGGGATACGACCACGTCCTCGGCAAGGTCAACCCTGTCCTGCGTGTGGTACTCCTGCGGCTGTACGGCCCGAAATACCGGCAGTCGTGTGCGACGCGCTGGGGTGACCACGTCGCCGTCGGGCCCAGCCTCGGCTAGCCTCGCCTCGCGCCTAAGGTGGCGTTGTAGTCGACGCTGACGCCGTTTCGGCGAGCTGCTTGAGGTTGAGCAGTTGGCGGCGAGCCATGACGAGGTCGCCAACCGAGAGCAGCGGAGCGACCCAGCGACCCCCAGGCGTCACGATCTTCAACAACAGGCGGGTCGCGCCCTCCGGGATGAGCACGTAGGACATGACCGCCCCCACGATCCGGCCGGTCAGTTGCTCCCCCGGCGAGACGGACAGGATGCGCCCGAGCCTGCGAGTCCCGACCGTGGTGAATGGTTCTCCGACGGTGGGTTCGGACAACCCCATCAGTTCACGCGGCGACTGACGTCCGAGATTGTCGACCCAGTCGTATGAGTACGGGGCGAGCCTGATCTGCGCGACCCATGGCCACACCGCATCCGGCGCGGCCTTCACCGCCACGCCGCGCCAAGCGGCCAGGACAGGCGACGGGACGATGTCATCGCATGGGTAGTGACGGAGGATCTCTGCCTCGGTCACACCCCACCGGTCACCGATCACAGGCGCTCCTCCCGAGGCGGCCGTGGCGCCGGGGCGAGGCCTCGAAGGCTCGCTACGGCGTGGCCGTCGCGGCCAGGCCAAGGCCGACCTGACGCTGGAAGCTCAGGCCGTCGATGTAGGTGTCCTTGCGGGCGATCAGCCCATCGCGGATGGTGAAAACAAGCCACCACCGAAGTAGAACAGCCCGTATCGCGTCTTGCGCCAGTGCTCTTCGCACCACCTAGTCGCGAGCGTCAGGTCCTCAGCGTCGACAGCGCGGTTGCGCAGAACCTGCCCACGAACCCGGCGGCGGCGCTCTCTCGGAATGCCGGACATGTAGTCACGAGCGGTCAGCCGGCGACCTGACGGAGAACGCGACTCGTGTCGGCCACCGGAGGGCGCTGCCTTCGCCACGACGTGATCGTGACACAAGCGAAGCCGCCCCGGACATGGGTGACCGTCAGCGGCATGGGAGTGCGATGATTGGGCACCCGCGCGAGGAGTTATCGATGGACCAAGCCTGGCTGACGTCATTCGCAGCGGCTTGGTGCGTTCATCCCGAGGCTGGCGGCGACACGGGCCAGGAGGCTCTCGCGGCGCTCCTCGCGTTCATGAGCGAAGACGTGCGCTACGAGGACGTTCCGTCAGGTGCCGTCTTTCACGGCCACGACGGCATCAGGCAGATGGGGGCTGCAGCACTGGCGATGTCCTCCGACATCACCTTCGAAATCGTCGGATGCGTGTCCGGTCAGGGCTCGTACGCCTTCGAGTCGATCTGCCGTGGCACGAACACGGGCGCGGTCGGCCCGCTGCCCGGCAACGGAGCAGCCTTCTCCTTCCGGGGCGTCGCCGTAGGTGAGGTCTCCGAGGCAGGCCGTGTCACTTCGCATCGCGACTACTGGGACCTAGCCGGATTCCTCGGTCAGCTCGGAGTCTTCGGGTAGCCGCCTGAGCGGACACCTTCCCGCGCGGCGCCTTGGGCGCGGCATGAGCGGACGATTCTGGTCAGTCCCCGTCGGCGGGATCGCGCGTACAGAGGTCGTCCGCCAGGTCGATGCCCGATCCGGCTGTTCCAGCGTGATAGATCGTCACGACATCGGGTCGGCGATGCTCAGGCGAGCCGCGCTGGGCGGCGTCACTCCACACCTCCCGCACCTCGACCACGCCACCGCACTTGGTGCACCCTGCGCGCCTCGGAGTCAATCTGTATGCCATGTCGGTCATAGTGCCGCGACGATGCGACATCTCCGGTCCGTCGGCGAGGGCAGCTACGGAGCGGCATGAGCGGACACATCCCCTCGCCGATAGGCCGACGGAACGGCGTCTGAAGGATCAAGACCGGAAGCGGAGATCTAGCTGGCGTCGCGGCCGGGACCGAACTCTGCTGGTGTCGGACGGTCATTGTGGCTTGAGGGTCGTCACTCCCAGGACCGCCGGCCAACCACCGTGGTGAGAAGTCCGAGGGCGATGATCGCGATCCCCCATATGAGAAGTGCCTTCGTCGGGCGTCCAGTCTCGGCGAGGGTGGGCGGCGCGTCTCGTGCGGTGAGGGTGAACAGCACCGCGCATTGCCCAGCGGTGCACTGGGGGTTGGCGTTGCTGGCGGCTACTGGTGCGATGGCTATCTCGCCGGTGCGGGCGGATGCCGACGCGGTGATCGGGAAGGATTTGGACAGTGAACGTCCGGGTGCTAACAGTCCGGTGGCGTGCCAGTCGAGATCGGCGCCGGGGCCCCAGTCGAATCCGGCTCCCCGCAGGTACAGGTAGGTGAACTGAATTGCTGCCGCAGGATCCGGGCCAGCGTTCTTCACCGTGATGGTCACCCAGTTGGTCCGGCCCCGGATCAGGGCCGTCGGTGAAACCGACGCGACGAGGTCTGAGGTGGGCAGGATGCGCACCGTCTCGTAAGAGTTGTTGTTGGACGGGTCCGGGTCAGGCAGGGCCCCGGTGACCGTGGCGGTCGCCCTATAGCGAGTGTTCGGGAGAACGTTCGGCCCGAACTTGACGTTGAAATAGACGACCGGGCCGCTCTGGGGCGTCGCCGTAATCGTCCCGAGTGCACATGTGGTGCTGTTGCCGACCGTCGAGCAGGTCGTCAGCGGATTCGGGCTGTCGATCGAGGCGCTGACGAACTGGAACTCCGGCGGGAGTGTCAGCGTCATCGATGCTGACTCCTCGGCCGTTCCGCCGACCGCGGACAGGTCGAAGGTAAACGTGGTGCCGCCGACCGCCGGTGTCGGGCCCGGCAGAAACCCGAAGCTCAGTCGTAAGTCGCTGCTTGGAGTGTCGGCTGACGCGGCCCCCGGCAGTGCCAGCACCCCGACCGACGTCAGCGCGAGTATCACACCGATCGCCGACCACCGTTTGCTCATAAGGTTCTCCTGTCGCCGCCGGAGATCGCTCGATCTCGACACTGTGACGCCGTGACCGTTCACTATGTGGCACTCGGCCGGTAACGATTTCGCGACACTGGGCGGACGGGTCACGTTCTCACGGGGCCGCGTCGGCGGGTCGTGCGACGACGGTTGTTGTGCGGTTCGGCCGGCCTTGGTGCCACAGATCGGGGAGTTGGTGCGTCGTGTGATGTGAGACGTTGATTGCGGTGTCGTGTGTGCGGGGCTGGGCGGCGGTGGGCGAGGGAGTGCGATGAGCGGTCTCAGCGATGAGTTCGCGGCCTTCGTGCGGTCCCATAGTCGTTCGCTCTACGGGACGGCGTTCATGCTCACGGGCTCGGCGCATGAGGCCGAAGAGTTGGTGCAGGACACACTGGCCGCCCTGTTTCCTAAATGGTCGACGGTTGCGCTTGCGGACTTTCCAGTTGCCTACGTGCGGCGGGCGTTGATCAATCGGTTTGTCAGCGGGCGCCGTCGCGCGCTGGCTCATCCACAGGCGAGCTGGAATGTTGACGAGCACGCGGCGGGGCCGGACGTCGCCGAAGCGGCCACCGACCGGCGCCTTCTGATCGGCCTGCTGGCTGAGCTTCCCGAACGCCAACGTGCCGCGCTGGTCATGCGCTATGTCCACGACGCGCCCGACGCTGAGATCGCGGCCGCACTGGGGTGCCGGACGGCGACCGTGCGCAGCCTGGCGAGCCGGGGACTCGCGCTGATGCGGGCCAGGTTGACCCAGAACCAGGCAATCTCGTCGGGCGCAGGCCGTGAAGGGGGTGCGGCGTGAACGACATCCGACAGCTCGAGACTCGTGTTCGGGCGGCGATGGTGGAGACGGAGCAGCGGATCGTCGAGCCGGCCGGACTGGCGGATCGCCTGATTGTCGGTGCGACCGCACGGTCTAGTAGCGCGCTGCCCTTACGCGCGCGACGCCACAACGGGTGGATGACCCCGATGCTCGCGGCTGCCGCCGTGGTGGTCGCGACCGCGGGCGCTCTGTTTGCGGTGCACGCGGCGCAACAGCGCTCGCCCGCGACCCACCCCACCCCGACGGTCGGTGTCAGTCCGACGGTCGACCTGAGTCCGAGGCCAGGTCCGACAACACCCCAGCCACATCCATCCACGACGCCGGCATCGCGCGTCGCGGCGCCTCCACCCACCGCGAACCAGATCCGGGAGGTCATGAAGAGCACCGAAGAGATCGGGACGCCTGGTGAATACTTCGCACCTACCGGCCATCCCGTGACCGTCGACGATGGTCGCGGCGGAACCCTTACCGCAGCCATCGGCTCGAGAACACCCAATGCCGACGGCCACGGCATGGTGGTGTTCTTCTGGCACGACGCCACGTTCATCAGCTGGGACAGCACCACCGAGGCGACGACCACTGACGCGATCGCGAGTGCGGGCTCGGGCGAGGTGCGAGTCACCTACGACAACTATGCAACCCACGATGCAGCGTGTTGCCCGAGCCTGCCCCCTGCCACTGTCACATTTCAATGGAGCGGCGATGCCGTCGTCGCCCTGTCAGCGATCCCGTCGGGCGTCTACATGCTCGCCAGCACAGGTGTGCGTCCCGTTGAGGTCCGACTCGATGGCGCCCAGCCGACCCAGGCCAACGGACTGTGGGCGGCCAACAGCGTTCTCATCACCGGTGGATCGCTCGGCGGCGTCCGGATCGGCATGTCCCTCACCGGGGCAGCACAGGCAGCCGGGGTGTCAACCTTCACCGTTGTAGGAGACGGCGTCTATTTGCCGGGCGGAAGTAGCGGGTCGACTGATCCGGTGCTCTACCTCGGCAACTTCGCCGGGAAACCCGCGTCCACCGTCGGCGGCAGCTACTCCTGCGTCGGCGCGACGCTCACGCCCAACGGCGTCCCAACCCGGCAGGTGATCACCAGCAAAGGGATCCGCCTCGGTGACCCGGCGGCACGCGTCCGCGCCGCATACGGATCAGCGGCAATATTCGAACCCCTACCGGGCAACGGCGGCATCGATCCGCACGCCGGATACGTCGTCCACGACGGTCTCTACGACCTCGTCTTCAAGCTCAACACGCAAAATCAGCAAGTGACCGGAATCGCCGGCGGACTCGCGCCCCTCACCCCAAGCGAGTGCAACAGCTGACGAAGCGAAACGCCATATGTGTTGGCAGCCGCCACCGAAGACCGGCATCGGGACGGCCATCCCGGTTGGCTGACTGGTTCTCGCAACCGCCCAGTAGGACTTCCGCTCATCGGCAGAACCGCGCACGGATCGCGGCATGTCCGGTCGTACCAATCTTCGCTCCGGCATCCGGTCCGGGCCGCGATTCGCGTGCGATCATGTGCGCGTGAATCAGCGATGAGGGTCTGCGGCTGCGGACTCATCAAGCAGAACAAGGTCGGCACGACGATGAATGATGGTGTCGAGTCGTGCAATTCGTGCGGACTTCCGATTGCACCGACGCTAGCCGCAATCGCCGCGACGGCGGCCACGGTTATTCGGCCCGAATTCGTCACAACCTTGCCGACGTTGCCTGGATACCGCGTGGTGAAAGTGTTAGGTGTTGTGACGGAGCTTGCCGCGACGAGCGGTCTTACCGCGACGGCTAAGGGAACCAGCGCACTCGAACGAGGTATGGCTGCGCTTCGCAACTCGGCCGCTGCAATGCACGCGAACGCGGTCATCGGCTTGACCGGCAGCGCGTTCGGCGCAGCGGGCGGGATCACCAGTGCGTTCGGCGGCGACGCCGTGGGAGTGCTCCTCATCGGTACCGCCGCAGTCGTCGAGCGAACCCGCGAACAGGAGGATCCATCCGCACTCACCTAGCGGCAGGCGTCCGGTGTCCGACTCGCGGCATGAGCGGACGCTATGCCGCCATGCGATCGATGCGGCATGAGCGGACGCTTCGCCGCCCTGCCCATGTCGCCACGTACGTTCGTCCACATCATTGGCCGCAGTCTTGGTGTGTACTGATCTTGGCGGAGGCCGGCTCCGCCGCGCGGGGAGGATCGCAATGAAGGGTTCAGCACCGATTGCGTCACGAAGCTGGATCGTGCTTGGTACAGCGGCCATTCTCTGTTGCGGCGGCGCGTCGTTCGCGTTGGTGGCCTCCACTGGAGCCGCGCCGACCGCGACACCTGCGCAGTTGTTCAGTGCCTGTCTGGTGCCCTCCTCCACCGGCGGTGCCTTGATCGACGTGACGGTCAGTCCGGCCACGCCGGTGCATTGCCCGACCGGCCTGGTCCAGGTGTCGTGGAACGCGACTGGTGCGCCCGGCGCAGCAGGCCCATCCGGACCAAGCGGACCGGCTGGATCGCGAGGACCGTCGGGACCGGCAGGAGTCCCTGGTTCACTCGGCTCGCCGGGTTCACCAGGCCGCACTGGCCCGACCGGCGTATCTGGTCCATCAGGCCCGCCTGGCCCCTCCGGCGCGACCGGTCCGGCAGGCTCGCCAGGTCCATCGGGCCCGTCTGGCCACTCCGGCGCGATGGGCCTCCCCGGCACGAATGGCAACAGCGTTCTCAACGGCATCGGCACGCCCGCCGCCGACCTTGGCAACCCCGGAGACTTCTACCTCGATACATCGACGTTCATCGTTTACGGACCCAAGACGGCCGGCGGTTGGCCGAGCACTGGACAATCGCTCATCGGGCCGCAAGGACCTATCGGTCCGTCCGGGGCGCCCGGTTCACCAGGGGCGCCCGGTTCACCAGGTTCGGCCGGTTCGCCTGGACCAACCGGCAGCCCTGGGCCGAGCGGCGCATCGGGACCAGCCGGCCCGTCGGGACCGGCCGGCGGAATCGCCGACTATGCCTACATCTACAACCTGTTGCCCGTGGTGGTGCCGGTTGAAGGCGACGTCCCGTTCAGCGACAACGGCGTCTCGGTTGGATTCCTCCACACGCCGGGCAGTTCTGAGATCGTCGCCGCCGATCCCGGTACTTACAAGATCACCTTTTCGGTGTCCGCCGTTGAGCCGAACCAGATGGCGCTGTTCGTCAACGGCGCCGAGGTGCCAGGGAGCGTCTACGGCTCGGCTGCAGGTACCCAGCAGAACACTGGCCAGGCAATCGTCACGCTCGGTGCAGGCGACGTGCTGGAACTGCGAAATCACAGTTCGAACGCCGCAGTCGGGTTGCAGCCCCTCGCCGGAGGAACGCAAGAGAACGTCAATGCCTCGCTGACCATCGAGAAGCTCGGCTAGGCGGATCGTTGGTCGCACAATGATTCGCGCGCCCGAGGTGACCGGACCGTCGGACGGCGCGCCGCGT
>DASYGT010000007.1:0-1963 GCA_035999365.1 Jatrophihabitantaceae bacterium | reverse complement strand
GCGCGGATTCCGGTTCTCGATCTGGACCTTTCCGGGCTGCGGGTGGGAACCGGGCACGACGACAGCACCGTGTTGTCGGGCATCGGCCTCAAGCTCGACCCCGTGGCGGCAGGCGCGTTGAACTCGACCTTCGGTCTGTCCCTGCCGACCGACGGCAGCCTGCGGTTCGGCACCGCGCGCGTCGTGATCAACGACTGATCCCTGCTTGTACCGTCCTCGGCCGTTGCTGACTGGCGGCTCGAGCGAACACACCTCGCGAAAGGCGCCCGCGGGATGCAATCCCGCGGGCGCCTCGCTTCGTCGCCCGCGCGCCGTCGGTCAGTCGCGCTCGTCGTACACCTTCGCCGCAGTGATCAGCCCGTCGCGGACACGGTAGAAGGCTGCCCTGTTCAGATGCCGGCGTTCTCCGTCGAGCGTGACGGACTCGATGAACTGGCAGGCAACCCGATCGCCATCGACGAGCAGGTTGTCGATCTGCATCGTCGGCGAGATCTCCCGCACGGCCCAACCGAAGAACTCCGAGAATTCGGAAGGGTCGACCACTGTGGTGCCTGACATGAAGTGCGCCGTGGGCGCGAGTGTGGCAAGCATGCGGTCAAGGTCGCCCGCGCTGAACGCATCCAGGTGAGCTCGGACGACCGCCCCTGGATCTCGGTCGACCATGCCGGCACGCTAACAGCGCGCGCGGTGACCGTGTCGCACGAGCGACCGACCGTAATGTCCGAATCTCGCGGGCATCGGGGCGCACTTACGCTCTCGTAGCGGATGTCGAGCGGGTGCGGGCTGCGCGCGCTGCCTGGGTGGCGTGCATCGCACGCGCGACTACTGTGCGATTCATGGCCGCCGACATCCTCAGCACGATGCAGGACGACTTCCCGCTCACAATCACCGCGATCCTCGAACACGGCACGAGGGTGTACGGGCGCAGTGAGTGCGTGACGTGGCAGGGCGACTCTGCTCGGCGGACCACCTACGCCGAGATCGGCGCCAACGCCAAGCGCCTGGCGAACGCCTTACGCGAACTCGGGGTCGGCCTCGGCGACCGCGTTGCGACTCTGTGCTGGAACCACCAGGAGCACCTCGAGGCCTACTACGCCGTGCCGTGCATGGGCGCGGTGCTGCACACCCTGAACCTCAGGCTGCCTCCTGCCCAGTTGGAGCACATCGTCAATCACGCCGAGGACAAGGTCATCGTCGTGGACGGCAGCCTGCTGCCGCTGCTCGCCCCGATCGCCGCGAACCTGACCACCGTCGAGGCCTACGTCGTGATCGGTGACGGCGATACGTCCGTCCTCGGCGACAAGCCGGTCCACAGCTATGCCGAGCTGCTCGCCGGCGCCTCGGACGAGCTCGACTGGCCCGAACTGGACGAGCGCTCGCCCGCGTCGATGTGCTACACGAGCGGCACGACCGGCGACCCGAAGGGCGTCGTCTACTCCCACCGCTCCACGTTCCTGCACGCGCTGGGGACGCTGTCACGCGCGGCGACGGGGGCCGACGAGGCGGACCGGTTCCTCGCGATCGTCCCGATGTTCCATGTCAATGCCTGGGGCATTCCGTACGGTGCGTTCCTGTCCGGCGCTTCGCTGCTGTTCCCCGGTGCGCACATGTCGCCGGCGGCCTGGGTCGACTTCATCGAGGCCGAGAAGGCGACCCTGGTGTCGGCCGTACCGACCATCTGGGGCGGCATCCTGCAGCTCGGCGCGCAGCGCGAACTGGACCTGTCGTCGGTGCGCATGGGGACGTCGGGCGGCGCGGCCATCCCACGGTCGATCGCCGAGGCATTCGACAAGCAGTACGGCGTGCGCATCATCCAGGGCTGGGGCATGACCGAGACCTCGCCGGTCGGCGGCATGGCGCACCCGCCGCTCGAGGTCGAGCGCGGGACGGCGGAGGAGATGGACTGGCGGATGAAGTCCGGGCGCCTCATCGCCGGTGTGCAGATGCGCATCGTCAACGACGA
>DASYGT010000017.1:0-1630 GCA_035999365.1 Jatrophihabitantaceae bacterium | reverse complement strand
CATCGACAAGAGCGGGTACCGGGTGCTCGCCGAATACGACACCCCGGGCTGGGATCCCGCGAAGGCACAGGATTGGGTCACGGGACAGCTCACCCAGTTCGGTGGGCGCATCGACGGGATCTACGCCGCCAATGACGTGCTGGCCGGCGCGGCGATCGCCTCCCTGAAGGCGGCCGACGTCTCGCCGTTGCGGCCGGTGATCGGACAGGATGCCGAACTCGCCGCCGTGCAGCGCATCCTCGCCGGCGACCAATACATGACCGTGTACAAGGCGGTCGAGCCGGAGGCACAGAAGGCCGCACAGCTTGCCGTGGCGCTCACCAGGTCCCAGCATCCGGCGGCCCAGTCGACCGTGCGCATCGCGGGAACGAACGTGCCGTCGTTTCTGCTGAGCGTGACCCCGGTGCGCGCCGACAACGTAGAGGTCACCGTCGTGAAGGACAAGTTCTACGGCCCTACGACCGTCGCCAAGATCTGCACCGACTACAAATCCGCGTGCGCCGAGCACGGAATCGGATAGGACGGAGAACCCCGTGACGATGGAACCCGTTGCTTTCCCGGACGAGACCGCGAAGACCGCCGACCTCGGCAGGCGTCGTCCCATACTGACGATGCGAGGCATCTCCAAATGGTTCGGCGCCGTGCAAGCGCTCGTCGAGGTCGACTTCGAGGTGTACGCGGGCGAGGTCGTGGCGATCGTCGGCGACAACGGGGCCGGCAAGTCCACGCTGGTGAAGATCCTCGCGGGCGTGCATCCGCAGGACGCCGGCACGATCATGTTCGAGGACGACCTGGTGAGCATCCCGAGTCCGGCCGCCTCCCGCGAACTCGGCATCGCGACGGTGTTCCAAGATCTGGCACTGTGCGACAACCTCGACGTTGTCTCCAACCTCTTCCTCGGGCGCGAGGTCACCCACGGAACCCTCGACGAGGAGGAGATGGAGAGCCGGTCGTGGACCCTGCTCCGGCAACTGTCGGCGCGCATCCCCTCAGTGCGGGTCGCCGTGGCCTCGCTCTCGGGTGGTCAGCGGCAGACCGTCGCGATCGCCCGTTCGCTGGTCGGAGATCCGCGGATCGTCATCCTCGACGAACCGACCGCCGCACTCGGGGTGGCCCAATCCGCGGAAGTACTCAACCTGATCGAGCGGCTCCGTGAGCGCGGCCTCGGCATCATCCTCATCAGCCACAACATGGCAGACGTGCAAGCCGTCGCCGACCGGGTCACCGTGCTTCGCCTCGGGCGCAACAACGGCGACTTCCGCATCCCCGATGTGAGCTACGAACAGATCATCTCCGCCATCACCGGAGCCACGGACAATGTGGTCAGCCGTCGCGTCGAACGCCTCAGCACGGCCGACCGATTCGACAGGGACGGCCTCGTATGACCCGCACCAGACCGACCACAGCGCCGACCCCGGTGGCGGATGCGCGGCTCCCCTACACCGGCGGCGTCGGCGATGCGGTCACCGCGTTCAGTCACCGTGTGCGCGGCGGTGACCTCGGCGCGCTGCCGGTGGTGGTCGGACTCGTGCTCATCTGGGCGGTGTTCCAGCTGCTCAACCCGACATTCCTGTCACCGCAGAACCTCGTGAACCTGGCCGTGCAGTGCGCGGCGGTCGGCACGATCGCG
>DASYGT010000043.1:0-14145 GCA_035999365.1 Jatrophihabitantaceae bacterium | reverse complement strand
TAGCTGCGCGAGAGCGACGTCGAGTACGTCGGGGACGTCCGGCGAGTCGAGGGAGGTGGTGTCCGGCGCCGCACACGTCGGCTGAGCGGTCACACGTCCTCCTCCCGCTCGTGGAGCCGGTGGCGCGTTGGAGCGTGGTCGGCCCCCGTGCCTGCCTGCCAGATGTGGCCGGGCAGTGTCGGGATGGTAGGCCCGCCGGGTCTTAACGGTCTAGTCCTCGTACCTTTTGTCGGCGATGCTCTTGTCGTCGGCGCCCGGTCGTCGGATCATGACCAGCCATGGCCTCCCACCGCGAAGTTCCCGAGTCCGCACGGGTCGTGGTGATCGGTGGCGGAGTCGGCGGCGCCAGCGTGGCCTATCACCTCGCCGAACGCGGCGAAACGGACGTGGTGCTGCTCGAGCGGGCGGAGCTGACCAGCGGCTCGACGTTTCACTCGGCGGGACTGGTGGGGCAGCTGCGCGCCGACCCGACGCTGACCCGGATGAACATGTACTCCGTCGAGCTGTACCGCCAGCTACGCGACGGCGAACACCAACTCGGTTGGAACGAGTGCGGAAGCATCAAGCTCGCCTCCAGTAGCGAACGGCTCGAGGAGATCCGCCGACAGATCGCCTGGGCGCGAACCTACGACCTACCGCTGCACGAGATCTCGCCGGCCGAGGCGAAGGATCTGTTCCCACTCATCGACACGGCGGGCATCGTCGGTGCGGCATACCTCGAATCCGACGGTTACCTAGACCCGTCGCAACTGTGTTACGCGCTGGCCAACCTCGCCCGGCAGCGCGGCGTGCACATTGCCGAACACACCCGGGTGCTCGGCATAGATGTGCACGACGGGCAGGTGCGATCGGTACGTACCGATCGCGGTGACATCACCTGCGACATCGTCGTGAACTGCGGCGGGATGTTCGCGGCAGAGATCGGGCGGATGGCCGGTGTCCGCATCCCCATCGTTCCGATGTCGCATCAGTACCTGATCACCGAACCGTTCCTCACCCGCACCGAGCACTCGTTGCCGACGTTGCGAGACCCGGATCTGCTGGTGTACTTCCGTCCCGAGGTCGACGGCTTGGTGATGGGCGGCTACGAACGCGACCCGGCGCCGTGGACGGCAACCGATACGAGTTTCGATGCGATCGCGGCGGACTTCAACGGCCGGCTGCTTCCAGAGGACTGGGAGCGCATGGAGGAGATCACCGAGAACTCCGGGCTGCGCGTTCCCGCGATGCGCACCGTCGGTGTGCGCAAGGTGATCAACGGCCCAGAAGCGTTCACTCCGGACAACGAGTTCTGCCTGGGTGAGACGTCGGTCGGCGGGTTCTTCGTCGCTGCGGGGTTCTGCGCGCACGGAATCGCCGGCGCGGGCGGTATCGGCCAGGTCATGGCGGAGTGGATCCTGGACGGTGAGCCCGGCCTCGACCTCTGGCACATGGACATCAACCGCTTCGGCGACGAGTACCGATCGCCGGGCTACACGCTCGGTCGTACCGTCGAGAATTACCAGACCTATTACGACATTCCGTATCCCGGCATGCAGCGCGCATCGGGGCGCCCGCTGCGGGTGTCGCCGGCCTTCGGCTGGCACGTCGGCCACCGCGCACAGTTCGGTGAGAAGGCGGGGTGGGAGCGCGTCGACTGGTACGAGTCCAACGCCGACGTCGTTCCGGACGCGCCGCGGCCGGCGGGTTGGGCTGGGCACTATTGGTCAGCCGCGATCGCGTCCGAACATCACGGGACACGCGATGCCGTAGGGCTGTTCGACGAGTCGTCGTTCGCCAAGATCGAGGTCAGCGGACCGGACGCGGCGACGCTGCTCGAATGGGTGTGCGACAACCGGGTCGCCCGCTCGGTCGGCTCGGTGACGTACACGCAGGCACTGAATCGCCGGGGTGGGATCGAATGCGACTTCACCGTCACCCGCACCGGCGAGCAGAGCTTCTTGATCGTCACTGGCACCGCATTCGGGTCGCACGACCGTGCTTGGCTGGCCAAGCAGGCACGACGGCGCAGTGCCCAGGTTCGCATCGCGGACGTCACGGGGCAGTCCGCGTGTTTCGCGCTGTGGGGCCCGCGCGCGCGTGACGTGCTCGGTGAGCTGACCCCTGTTCCGCTCGACAACGATGCGTTCCCGTTCATGGCATCGCGCGAACTGACCGTCGGCGACGTTCCCGTCCGTGCGCTGCGCGTGACGTTCGTGGGCGAGCTCGGCTGGGAGCTGTACGCACCGGCGGAATACGGCGCCAACCTGTGGCGGGCGCTGTGGGCCGTCGGCCGCCCCGCAGGCATGGTGGCCGGAGGTTACCGGGCCATCGAGAGCATGCGGCTGGAGAAGGGCTACCGCGTATGGGGCAGCGACATCACTGCAGAGACAACGCCATACGAGGCGGGTCTCGACTTCTGCGTCAAGCTCGACAAACCCGGTGGCTTCGAGGGCCGGGCTGCCCTTGTCGAGGCGAAGGACGCCGGCCTGTCCCGTCGGCTGTGCGCACTCGTGCTGGACGACGTGTCGTCGGTCGTCCTCGGCAGTGAACCGGTGCGCCACGGACGGGAGGTCGTGGGGCGCGTGACGTCGGGCGGTATCGGCTACACGCTCGGCGCGTCGATCGCGTATGCATACCTGCCGGTCGGCTGCGCCGCCGAAGGAACGCGGGTGGAGGTCGACCTGTTCGGCGCGTGGACCGGTGCCACCGTGCGGTGCGAGCCCCTCTTCGACCCGAAGGGCGGACGGATTCGCCGATGATGAACGGCGCGCAGATGGACCAGCGGTCGTACCATTTGGCGGTGACCGATCCGGCACCTGTGGCCATGCCCCGCGTCGGGCTCACCACGTATCGAGAGACCGCCGCGTGGGGAGTCTGGAACGAGGCAGCAGACCTGCTGCCCACGTCCTACTGCGACGCAGTCGCCCTTGCCGGTGGACTTCCCCTGCTGCTACCGCCCGCCGCGCTCGATGATGCGGCGCGCTCGGCCGACACCGTCCTGGACGGCCTGCACGGCCTCGCACTGGCTGGGGGAGCGGACGTGGACCCGGTTCGCTACCGCGCCACGCGGGACGAACACACCGGACCGGCACGGGCGAATCGCGACACGTGGGAGATCGCGCTCACCAGGGCGGCGCTCGATCGCGGCATGCCGGTACTGGCCATCTGCCGCGGTATGCAGGTGCTCAACGTCGCGCTCGGTGGCGACCTGGTGCAGCACCTGCCCGATGCGGTCGGCCACTTCGCGCATTGTCCGGTCGTCGGACAGCACGGCCGTCATGCGGTCGCGCTCGCGGCGGACTCCACGATCGCCGGACTGATCGGCACGAGCGCGCAGGTGCCGACGTACCACCATCAGGCGGTCGACCGGCTCGGGACGGGCCTCATCGCCAGCGGATGGGCCGACGACGGCGTGGTCGAGGCTGTCGAGCGCCCGGGGCCGCACTGGGTGGTGGGGGTGCAGTGGCATCCCGAGGTCGCCGACGGAGCGCCGCTCTTCCGCGGCTTCGTCGATGCCTGCCGGGTCTTCGCCGACGGGAACCAGGTACCGGCGTGACGGCGCGCGGCAACGTAGAGGCGCTCTGGGCGCGGACGATCTTCTCGCCGGTGCCTGTCCGCAATGCCTTCGAGGTGACCGTCGAGCGGTTGGCGCAGAGCATCCGGCTCGGAGTCCTGGCCGACGGTGAGCGGTTGCCGCCGGAACGCGAGTTGGCCGAGACGTTCGGGGTCAGCCGGGTGACACTGCGCGAGGCGATCAAGGCGCTGCGTGACGTCGGCCTGGTGGAATCGCGCCGGGGCCGCGGCGGCGGGACGTTCGTGCTGTCGCCGAAGCCGAAGCGGGCGCGTCCGGCCGAACAGATCAGCCGTTCGCTGGGTCACGCGCTCGACGACGCGCTCGACCTGCGGCGAGTGGTCGAGCCAGGCGCTGCGGGGCTTGCCGCCTCGCGCACCCTGACGGCGGCCGACCGAGCCAGCCTGCGTCGATACCTCGACGACGCGACCGGTTGCACCGCGGCAGAGCGACGGCTGGCCGATTCGCGGCTGCACCTCGCCATTGCGGCGCTCGGCGGCAGCGCATCGGTCACCGCGGTGGTTGCCGACGTGCAGATGCGGCTCGACGAATTGCTGCGTGCCATCCCGGTGATCGCGACGAACATCGCCCATTCGAACGTGCAGCACGCCGCGATCGTCGATGCCATCCTCGCCGGTGAGGCCGACGCTGCACGGGTCGAGATGGAGGAGCATGTCGATGGCACGGCTGCCTTGCTACGTGGCTTCCTCAGCTGACCGCCGCCGAGCTGCCGTGCATCCGGGCCTGCCACCCGGCATAGGGCTTTCCGCTCAGCCGGGCGAGAAGGTATGGTCGCTGGACCTTCAGCGAGAAGGGGGATCGCTATGCCGACTGCACCGATGACGGTCGACGAACTGCGCGCAGCTGTCGCGGGCGGGGATATCCACACAGTCGTGCTCGCGATCCCGGACATGCAGGGCCGGTTGCAGGGCAAGCGTCTCGACGCGACCTACTTCCTCGACGACGTTCTGGACCATGGCACTGATGGGTGCAACTACCTGCTCGCGGTGGACGTGGAGATGAACACCGTCGAAGGATTCGCCATCTCGTCCTGGGAACGCGGCTACGGCGATCTGGTGATGCTTCCCGACCTGGACACGCTGCGGCGCGTGCCATGGCAGCCCGGCACGGCGATGCTCCTGGCCGACGCCGGTTGGCTCGACGGCACCCCCGTGGTCGAGTCGCCACGTCAGATACTGCGCCGCCAGCTCGACCGCCTCGCCGAACGTGGCTGGCAGGCGATGGTCGGGACCGAGCTGGAATTCATCGTCTTCAACGACACCTACGAGCAGGCGTGGTCGAAGGGCTACCGCGACTTGGACCCGGCGAACCAGTACAACATCGACTACTCGATCCTCGGCACCAGCCGCGTCGAGCCACTGCTCCGCGAGATCCGGTTAGGCATGCGCGATGCCGGGATGCAGGTCGAATCGGCCAAGGGTGAATGCAATCCTGGCCAGCACGAGATCGCCTTCAAGTACGACGAGGCGCTGCGCACCTGCGACAACCACGTCATCTACAAGACAGGCGCCAAGGAGATCGCCGCGCACCAGGGATCGTCTCTGACGTTCATGGCGAAGTACAACGAGCGCGAAGGCAACAGCTGCCACATCCACCTGTCGCTTCGCACACCAGACGGCGATCCCGTCTTCGCCGGTGACGAGCCCGGAGGCGTCTCGAAGTTGTTCCAGCAGTTCGTCGGTGGACAGCTGGCAGCGCTGCGTGAGCTGAGCTGCTTCTTCGCCCCCAACATCAACTCGTACAAGCGCTACCAGCACGGTTCGTTCGCGCCCACCGCGGTGCTGTGGGGTTGGGACAACCGCACGTGTGCGATCCGTGTCGTCGGGCGCGGTTCGAGTCTGAGATTCGAGAACCGTGTCCCTGGCGGGGACGTGAATCCCTATCTCGCCGTGGCGGCCATGATCGCTGCCGGTTTGCACGGCATCGACTCCGGGCTCGCCCCTGGCGAGGCATTCGGAGGCAACGGCTACGCCAGCGACGCCGACCGCGTACCGACGACACTGCGCGAGGCGGCCGGCCTGTGGACGTCGAGCAGCATCGCGCGTGAGGCGTTCGGTGACGCGGTCGTCGACCACTACGCCAACATGGCCCGTGTCGAGATCGACGCCTTCGACGCCGCGGTGACGGACTGGGAGCGCGTCCGGAACTTCGAGCGGTTCTGACGCGCATGACCACCACCGCCACCGGCACGCACGATGTCGTCAATCCCGCCACCGAGCAGTACGTCACGACCGTCGCGTTGCTCGATGCCGACGCCACCGATGCCGCCATCGCCCGCTCGCGCACGGCGTTCGAGTCGTGGCGGCAGGTGTCGCCGGGCGATAGGGCGCGGCTGCTGCGTCGCTTTGCCGAGGTCGTCGATGCCGATCGCGAGAACTTGGCGCGCCTCGAGGTGACGAACTCCGGCCACACCATCGGGAACGCCCGGTGGGAGGCCGGCAACGTCCGCGATGTCATTGCGTACTACTCCGGTGCACCCGAACGGTTGATCGGCCAGCAGATTCCGGTCGCCGACGGGATCGACGTGACATTCCACGAACCGCTGGGTGTGATCGGCGCAATCGTCCCGTGGAACTTCCCCATGCCGATTGCCTCGTGGGCGTTCGCACCCGCCCTCGCGGCCGGCAACACCGTCGTATTGAAGCCGGCTGAGCTCACCCCGCTGACGGCCATCCGGCTGGCCGAGCTCGCTCTCGAAGCAGGGTTGCCCCAGGACGTGTTCCAGGTGCTGCCGGGCAAGGGCAGCGTGGTCGGTCAGCGATTCGTCGATTCGCCGGACGTTGCAAAGATCGTCTTTACCGGCTCGACCGAGGTCGGCCAGCAGGTGATGGCCGGCTGTGCGCGGCACGTCAAGCCGGTCACCCTCGAGCTCGGTGGCAAGAGCGCGAACGTCGTTTTCGCCGATGCCGATCTGCAGCTGGCCGCCTCGACGGCGCCCTACGCGGTGTTCGACAACGCCGGGCAGGACTGCTGCGCCCGCTCGCGCATCCTCGTTCAGCGGTCCGTATACGACGAGTTCATGGCTCATTTCGAGACAGCCGTGAAGAAGGTCGTCGTCACCGACCCGTCCGACGAGGCCGCTGAGATGGGGCCGCTGATCAGTGCGAGGCAGCGCGAGCTGGTGGGTTCCTACGTTCGGGAGGATCAGGTCGCCTTTCGTGGCAGCGCGCCGTCGGAGGCTGGGTTCTGGTATCCGCCCACCGTGCTCACGCCAACCGACCGTGCCGACCGGGTGTTGCACGAGGAGATCTTCGGCCCGGTCGTGGCCGTGCTGCCCTTCGACGACGAGGCCGATGCGATCCGCATCGCGAACGACAGCCGGTTCGGCCTGTCCGGTTCGATCTGGACCCGCGATCTGGGGCGCGCGATCCGGGTGAGCCGCGGCATCGAGTCGGGAAACCTGTCGGTCAACTCGCATTCGTCCGTGCGGTACTGGACACCGTTCGGTGGGTTCAAGTCTTCCGGGCTCGGTCGTGAGCTCGGCCCGGACGCGCCCTTCGCGTTCACCGAGACCAAGAACGTCTTCATCTCGACTACGCAGTAGGCGACGGAAGTGGAAAAGGGGCAGTTGATGACCGGACGGTTGGCAGGCAAGGTCGCCGTGATCACCGGGGCGGGCGGCGGCATCGGCCTCGCCACCGCCACACGCTTCGCTGCCGAGGGCGCCAAGGTGGTGTGCGCTGACGTCGACACCGAGGCGGGGGAGAAGGCGGCGGCCGAGGTGGGCGGCTCGTTCCTGCGCACTGACGTCACGGACGAGGCGCAGGTCGCGGCGCTGTTCCAGCACGCCGTCGACACCTACGGGGGTCTGCATATCGCCTTCAACAACGCCGGTGTCTCGCCACCCGACGACGACTCCATCCTCACCACCGGCATGGACGCCTGGCGCCGGGTGCAGGAGGTCAACCTCACCTCCGTCTATCTGTGCTGCAAGTACGCGATCGGTCACATGCAGGCAGGCGGCGGCGGCTCGATCATCAACACCGCCTCCTTCGTCGCAGTGATGGGCTCGGCGACCTCGCAGATCTCCTACACCGCGAGCAAGGGCGGGGTGTTGGCGATGAGCCGCGAACTCGGCGTGCAGTTCGCCCGTGAAGGCATCCGGGTGAACGCGCTCTGTCCAGGGCCGGTGAACACCCCACTTCTGCGGGAGCTGTTCGCGAAGGATCCTGAGCGTGCGGCTCGGCGGCTGGTGCACGTCCCGATGGGGCGTTTCGCCGAGGCCGACGAGATCGCCGGTGCAGTCACCTTCCTGGCCAGCGACGACGCGTCGTTCATCACCGCCTCCACGTTCCTGGTCGACGGCGGGATCAGCGGCGCGTACGTGACGCCCCTCTAGACCCGCCCCGCTCCCGATCGTGCAAGTTTCGGCATCCTGACGACGCCGAGACTTGCCCAATCGCGTGACCTGGACGGATTAACGGAATGAGATATCATTCCGCCCACGGTTTCGACCTGTGAGCTGGGCCACGCTGGGATAGCCTGCCCGGGTCCGTGCGTTGGGCGCCCGCTGTGGCCCGGTCGACGAGTGACGGCTCGGGAAGGAGATCGAGGCTCGCGTGGCCCTTGCTGACGTCATCCCGTCACGGGTCCGCCGGCATCTAGAGCCGGTCGGCGCCATGTACACGATGGGGTTGAAATCGTTCGCCTACCTCGCCGCCGATCTGGTCAAGGGCCGTTTCCTCTACCGCGAGTTCATCGATCGAGCCTGGTTCCTCGCCAACGCCACCAGCCTGCCTGCGCTGCTCGTGTCGGCGCCGCTCGGCATGGCGATCGTGCTGCAGGTCGGCGGTATCGCCAGCCAGATCGGCGCCTCGTCCTATGTCGGTGCGGCCGATGCGATCGGCGTGCTGCGTGAAGCCTCTCCGATCGTCACCGCGCTGCTGCTCGCCGGCGTCGGAGGTTCGGCCGTCTGCGCCGAACTCGGTGCCCGCACGATCCGTGAAGAGATCGACGCGATGGAGGTCATGGGGCTCAACCCGTTGCAGCGCATCGTCGGTCCGCTGCTGCTCGCCAGCCTGGTCGTGTCGCTGTTCCTGAACTTTCTCGTGATCTTCGTCAGCATCGTCAGCGGGTACTACTTCGATCTCGCGATCCTGCATGGAACACAGGGCAGTTACGTGGGTTCGTTCGCGCAGTTCGCCTCGATGCCGGACCTGGTGACCTCCGAAATCAAGGCCGCGGTGTTCGGTGTGACGGCCGGGCTGATCGCGGCCTACAAGGGCATGACCGCGCGCAAGGGTCCGACGGCGGTGGGTGAGGCAGTGAACCAGTCCGTGGTCATCACGGGCATCGTGCTCTTCGCCGAGAATCTGATCATCACCGAGGTCTTCTTCGCCCTCGTCCCGCAGAGCACGATCTGATGGCGACTCGTTGGACCGCAGGAACCTACCCGCGCCCCGTGCTGCGTCCGTTCTTCAGTGCCTACCGCTTCGCCCGCACGGGCACCGAACGCAACCTGTCCTTCGTCGGCGGAATGGCGCTGTTCGCCGCGCGCGCGGTCGTCGCGGTACCCCTGGTCGGGAAGAAGTACCTTGCCGAGGTTCGCCGCCAGGTCGGCGAGTTGACTCTCGGCCAGGGCTTCTTCATCACGTTCACGGGCACCTTGGGCGTGATCTTCGTCGAGGCGCTGTTCGTCGGTGTCGAGGTTGGTGTCGAGGGGTTCCAGGGGCTCAACCTGCTCGGAGTGGCGCCACTGACGGGCTTCATCTCCGCCTACGGCAACACCCGTGAGATCGCTCCGCTGATCGCCGCAATCGCGATCGCGGCGCAGATCGGGTGCAAGTTCACCGCACAGATCGGCGCTCAGCGCATCAGCGAAGAGATCGACGCGCTCGAATCGATGGCGATCCCGTCGCTGCCGTACTTGGTGACGACGCGCATCATCGCCACGTTCACATCGGTGATTCCGCTGTACTTGGTGGGGCTGTTCGGCTCGTATATCGCCACCAGGATCACGGTCGGCGTTTTCTACCACCAGTCCCTGGGCACGTACGACCACTACTTCCGCCTGTTCCTGCATCCGGTGGACGTCCTGTACTCGGTGCTGAAAGTGCTCGTGTTCACCGCCTTCATCGTCGTTGTGCACACCTATTACGGCTACAACGCTGCGGGAGGGCCGGAAGGCGTAGGCATTGCGGCCGCCAGGGCGATCCGCACGACGACAGTGCTCATCGCGTCCTCGGACGTGCTGATGACGATGGTGTTCTGGGGGCTGCACGGCATCCGGTTGAGCGGCGGTTGACGTGACAAGCCCCGCCCGCCGATTCCAGCCCGTGCTCGGGTTGGCCGTCTTCGTCGCGCTGATCCTCGCCGTGTCCCTCGTGTTCATGTCGTTCAACGGCGACTTCGGCGACAACGTCGTCGTCACCGCGAGCATCGGGCAGATCGGCGATTCCCTCGACACCGGAGACATCGTCACGTATCGGGACGTGATCGTCGGCGAAGTGCGGTCGTTCAAGCCGGACGGGCATGGCGGTGCCGATCTGAAGCTGCGTATCGAAACCCGTTTCGCGCGCGAGGTGCCGAGCAACGTCACGGCACTGGCGGTACCGGCGACGCTGTTCGGCAATACGGAGATCCTGCTGTTGCCGCCTGCAGCTGCGACGGCAACCGCCCTGCGCGACGGCCAGCGGGTGCCCGCCGACGCCTCCCCGGGGGCGCTTGGCCTGCAGACCGCCCTCGCCGACGCCTACAACCTGATCACGTCGGTGCATCCGGCACAGCTCGACTCGGCCCTGACGGCACTGGCCGAGGCGCTGCAGAATCAGGGTGATTCGCTGGGCCGGCTCGTCGATGAGGCAGCGGCGTACCTGCGCGCGCTCGCCCCCTCGATCCCGAAGCTGGACACCGTGATCACTCGCTTCGCGACGGCATCCACCGAACTTGCCCAGGACACTCCCGCTCTGGTTCAGTCACTGGCCAACCTGCTGACGCCGGCACGCGCGGTCGCACAGCAGCGGCAGGCGATCGCGCAACTGCTGGACATCGCACCGGGCGCCACGGACGACGCGACCGCGTTGCTGACGGCCGACGGCGACAACCTGGTCACGATCGTCACGAACGAACGCCCGTTCCTCGCCGCGCTCTCGGCCGATCCGAATGCGTTGACGAACTCGATCACCGGTTTCCGGAACCTCGCGACGGCCCTGAACTCGACCTTCCACAACGGTCGAGCATCACTCAACGTCGTGATCAGCGGCATCAACACGTCTGGGCTGGTGCCGCTCCTGCTCGGCCAGCGCTCCGAGGTCCTGCAGAAGCTCGCCGACCCGCAGACGTACGGCGCGGCCCAGTGCCCCCGCTACCCGGGCGTCGCCGGCGGCGGCTGCACGGGCACCACGGCCGCACCGCGTGACGACGCAACCGTCCTACTCAGGACGGGCCAGGGATCGGGCGGCGCGGCATCGTCGAGCGGCGATCCGGGTGAGGTCGCAGCGATGCGTGCTGTCGTGAGCGCGATCACCGGCGCGGCACCGGATTCGATTCCCGGCGCGATCGACATGATCGTCGGTCCGCTGTTGCGCAACACCACGACGGTGATCCGTTGAGCGCGGCCGGCCAGCGCAGTACGGCGATCAAGCTCGTGGTGTTCGTCGTGCTCACCGGGCTTCTCGGCCTGACGGTGTTCGGCACGTTGCGCGGCAGGCCGGTAGGCACCACCGACAGCTACCACGCGATCTTCGGTGACGTGTCCGGGTTGCACTCCGGTGATCCGGTCCGGGTGTCGGGTGTCGTGGTCGGGAGAGTGAGCGGTGAGCAGCTCGTCGACGCGACGCACGTCCGGGTCACGTTCACGGCGAACCGCGACCAGCGTCTGACGACCACGACGTCTGCGGTCGTCCGGTACGCGAACCTGCTCGGTCAGCGGTTCCTGGCGCTGGTTCCGGGCGACCAACCGGGTGCTGTCCTGCGTCCGGGCGGCACCATTCCGCAGAGCCGCACGGCTCCGGCGTTGAGCCTCACTGCGCTGTTCAACGGGTTCCGGCCGCTGTTCCAATCGCTGAACCCGAACCAGATCAACGAGCTCGCCGCCGAGATCGTCCAGATACTGCAGGGCGAGGGCGGGACCATCGAGGACCTGCTCGCGCAGACTGCGCAGCTGACCACGAACCTTGCCGATCGAGACCAGCTGTTCACGCAGATCCTCGATTCGCTCAGCACGCTGCTGGCGACGGTGTCCGCGCATGACGGTCAGCTGAGCTCGGCGATCGGATCGCTCAAGACGCTGACCGGCACCCTCTCGGGCGACAGTCCCGAGATCGGGGCGTCGATCAGTGCCATCGACAAGCTCATGAACTCTGTCGGTGGGCTGCTTGCGGGTTTGCGGCAACACAACCTGCATGCCGATGCCATCGACCTGAACGCGCTCGCGGCGGTGCTTGCGAAGAACAGTGCCACGCTCGATTCGACGATCAAGGGATTTCCCAAGGCGTTCACCGCCTTCGACGTCGCCACGCAGAGCGGCAGCTGGCTCAATGCCTACCCGTGCGCGGTGTCGGTGGCGGTGTCGGGAACGCCGACGGCGACGCCCGCACAGATCGCGTCGCTGATCGCGGCTTACCTCGGCGGTGGCAGCTCGGTGTTGAGCTCGGTGCTCAATCTCGTCGGCGGCCTGTTCCCGAAGGGTCTGGCTCTCCCTGTTCCCCTCAAGATCCCGACCGGCGCCGTGGGAAATCCGAACACCCACTCGGCGGTTTGTCGATGAAGGCCATGCAGGAGCGCGATCAGGCGATGGTGGCCATTGTCGGCACGATCGTCGGGGCGCTGCTCGTGCTGCTGTCGATGAATCTGCGGCACCTGCCGTTGCTTTCGTCACCCGGCACCACCTATCGCGCCGAGTTCGCCAATTCCGGGGGGATGACTTCCGGTGCCGATGTACGCGTGGCGGGCATCAGCGTCGGCAGCGTGAAGTCCGTCAAGGTGGCCGGCGATCACGTCGAGGTGCGGTTCACCGTGCGCAAGGGCGTCCGGCTCGGCTCCACGTCTGGCGCGTCGATCGAGATCGCGACCGTGCTCGGCGAGCTGTTCATGCAGGTCGAATCGGCAGGTCCCGGCCGGTTGCTGCCTGGTTCGCCGATCCCGGTGGCACGCACAACCGTGCCGTACACGCTCCTGGACGCCTTCGGTGCGCTCGGTCAGAACACGAAGCAGACCGATCTGCCGACGTTGCGCCGCTCACTCGACCAGCTGGCCGCAACCGTCAATGCCACCTCGCCCGCCGACGTCTCGGCAACGCTCACCGGGTTGAGCCGCATGGCACAGGCTGTCGCCAGCCGGCAGGACGAGGTCACGGCCCTGCTCCGTGACGCGGGACAGGTCGCGAAAACGCTCGCCACGAACGGTGGCGCACTCGTGAGCCTGCTCAGCGACGGCGACACGTTCCTGCAACTTCTGGTGCAGCGCCATGCAGCGATCAACCAATTGCTCGTCGACACAGCGCGGCTCGGAGCCGAGCTGCGGTCGCTGATCACGCAGAACGGCGCACAGCTCACGCCGCTGTTGACCAATCTCGCCACGGTGTCGGGCGTGCTCGCCAGCGACAAGGCGCAGCTGGAACAGTCGATCAAGTCGGTCGGCCAGTTCTCGACGAACATCGCGAACGTCACCGGCAGCGGGCCCTGGATCGACCTGCTGCTGCCCGCTGTGCTCGAGCCCGACAATGTCATCGCTGCGTGCGGTATGCATCCGACGCCAGGGTGCGGTGGATCATGACCTATCCGCTGAGGCGCCAGCTGTCGCTGTTCATGAGGGAGCAATTGCTGCTCGCGCAGCGCAACCGGCGACTCGTGCTCGCCGTGGCAGCCGGAGTGGTCGCGGCGATTGTCGCGGGCACTGTCGCGGTGACGGTGTTCTTCAGCAGCGGCCCCACGCACACGTACACGGCACGCTTCCTCGAAACACCCGGCCTGTATGCCAACAACGCTGTCGACATCCTCGGCGTGCGCAGCGGCACGGTCACCTCCGTGCGTGCAAACGGCTCGTACGTCGAGGTCAAGCTGCGGCTGCCCGCGCACGTGAAGATCCCTGCGGACGCCCGGGCGATCCTGATGGCGCCGAACCCGGTCAGCGACCGCACCGTCGAGCTGTTCCCGCCATACACCGGCGGGCCCGCGATGGCGGCCGGAGCGGTGATCCCGGTCGAACGGACGTCCGCGCCACTGGGCGTCGATCAGATCTTCACCGAGGTGGACGATCTCGCCAAGACGCTTGGGCCCGAAGGTGCGAACAAGACCGGATCGCTTTCGGCCGCCATCGGCGCGCTCAGCCGCCTGACGTCGGGCAACGGGCAGAAACTCCAGAACACCCTGGCGGCTCTGGCGCAGGCGCTGCCGGCGCTCACCGCTGATCCGCAACAGCTTGCTGCGCTGATCACCAGTCTGGATCAGTTGAGCAGCACGCTCGCACGGCACAACTCCACGATCGACGCGTTCCTGAGCGACGTCGCCACGGCGACGGGCCAGCTCGCCGGCGAAAGGGACACGCTGGCAGCGGCGATCAGCAACCTGCAGAGCGGGCTGAGTCAGGTGGCGGCCTTCCTTGCAACGAACAAGAACGCCATCAACCAGACG
>DASYGT010000042.1:0-41588 GCA_035999365.1 Jatrophihabitantaceae bacterium | reverse complement strand
ATGTTCCCGGGCCACCAGCACCTGGTCGCCGGCAGCAAGATCGAGATCGACGGGGACCGAGCCACCGGCCGGACCATCTGCCACAACCCGATGCCCTTCGTCGCAGACGACCGCACCCGGCTGATGATCGTCGGGTTGTGGTATCTCGATCGGTTCGTCCGTACCGATGCGGGCTGGCGGATCTTGTCACGCGCACAGCAACGCGCATTCATGCACGGCGTGTGATCAGGGCTCAGAACCAGTCGTCCGCGCGCGACCAGGTGATCAGGTTGTCGAGGATGCCCGGCGTCGGCTCGGCGGCCTCGGTAGCGGTGTACGCACCGCGGTAGAACAGCAGCGGCCGTTCGTCCGCATGGTCGCCGAGCGCGGTCACCCGGCCGACGACGATCCAGTGGTCACCACCGTCGAGCACGTTGTCGATAGCGCAGTCGATCCATGTCACGACCCCCTCGAGCACTGGCGCGCCGGACGGTGCGGCGGTCCACCCCGTCGCGGCGAACTTGTCGGTGCCCGATCGACCGAAGACGGCGCTCACGTCCATCTGCGAATGCGCCAGCACATTCACACTGAAGTGTCCGGCCGCCTCGATGAGGGGCCAGGTGCGCGATGCCTTGCCGGGGCAGAACAGCACGAGCGGTGGCTCGAGTGACAGCGCCGCGAATGACTGGCAGGCGAACCCGACCGGTTCGTTGCCGTCCATCGCGGCGATCACCGTGACGCCGGTACAGAAGTGCCCGAGCGTGCGGCGAAAGTGCGTCGGATCGACCGCGGTAGTCACGTCGGCCACGCTACCGGCCGCTCTTACTGGTACTTCGAGCCGAGGGAGAAGTCGTGGCCCCACAGGCTGACCGCGGTGCTCTCGCGGGCGATCCAGCCCTCGTCGTGCACCTGCCGTCCCTCGCAGCCGAACTCGACGTCGAAGCCACCGGGCGTCTTTATGTAGAAGGACAGCATCAGATCGTTGACGTGGCGGCCGAGGGTTGCCGACATCGGCACCTTGCGGCGCAGGGCACGGTCGAGGCAGAGCCCGACGTCGTCGGCGTCCTTCACCTCGATCATCAGGTGCACGATGCCGGACGGCGTGGGCATCGGCAGGAAGGCGAGGCTGTGGTGGCGGGGGTTGCAGCCGAAGAAGCGCAACCATGCCGGTGGGGCATCGGCCGGGCGGCCCACCAGTTGTGGAGCCAGCCGCATCGAGTCACGCAGCCGGAAGCCGAGCACATCCCGGTAGAAGTGCAGCGCAGCCTCGTCGTCCTTGGTCGAGAGCACGACGTGTCCGAGTCCCTGCTCACCGGTGACGAACTGGTGGCCGTACGGGCTCACTACGCGCCGGTGTTCGAGCGCCGCGCCGTGGAAGACCTCGAGTGTGTTGCCGGACGGGTCCTCGAAGCGAATGAGTTCATCGACTCGACGGTCGGCGAGCTCCTCGGCCGTCCCCTCCTTGTACGGCACACCGGCATCGTCGAGGCGGGCACGGATCGAGTGCAGCTCGGCGGCGTTGGCGGTCTCCCATCCGCTGGCGCTGAGGTGGTCCTTGTCCCCCGGCACGATCACGAGCCGGGCGGGGAAGTCGTCCATGCGCAGGTAGAGCGCGTCGGGGTTGCCGCCGCTCGCGGGCTTGCCCTCGACCATGCCGAGGACCTTGAGTCCGTAGTCGCGCCAGGCGCCGATGTCGGTCGCCTCGATGCGCAGGTATGCGAGTGAGCGGATGGCCATCAGCGCCCGCCTCCCAAGAAGTCGGCCGTGAGTCGGTTGAACTCCTCGAACTTCTCCAGCATCGCCCAGTGTCCGCACCGACCGAAGACGTGCAGTTCCGCGCGCTGGATCAGCTTGAGCGCGACGAGGGCTCCGTCGAGCGGATTGACACGGTCCTCGCGCCCCCAGATGAGTAGCACGCGTTGGCGCAGCTTGTAGGCCTCGCGCCACAGCATCGCCTCCTCGAACGACTCTGCGCGCATGAACGAGGCACCCATGGCGCCCATTGATTTCAGCGTCGCCGGATCGGAGGCGAACACGTAGCGCTCGGCAACCAGCTCGTCGGTGATCATCGAGGCGTCGTACACGAGCGTCCGCAGGAAATCGGCGAGCTTCTCCGGCGACGGCCCAGGGGGTGCGGCAAAGGCGTACAGCTTCTTGATGCCCTCGGTGGGATCGGCTGAGACGACGTTCAGGCCGAGGCCACCGGGCGCCATGAGCACAAGCCGCCCGGCCAGCTGCGGGTGGTTCAAGGCAAACCGAACGGCCGTGCCGCCGCCGAGGGAATTGCCCACGAAGTGCGCCTTGTCGATGCCGAGGTGGACGAGCAGTTCGGCGATCGCATCGGCGCTGAACGTGTAGAACTGCGCCGGGAACTCGCTGGGCTTGTCGGACTTGCCGAATCCCGGCTGGTCGATCGCGAGAACGTGGAAGCGCTCGCTGAGTACGGCGAGGTTGCGGCCGAAGTTCGACCACGCGGACGCACCCGGGCCACCGCCATGCAGCATCACGACCGTTTCCCCGGCCGGGTCGCCTGCCTCGTGGAAGTGCAGCGTCAATCCGGAGGGCAGTTGCGCGAGGCGACTGGTCGCCTCCGCAGTGAGTTCGGCCGTGCTCAGAGCCATGCGTCCTGCACCTTGAGGCCGAGTTCGAACTGGCCGAACATGACCTGTGCCTTCTCCGGATCGTTGATCGCGTGCACCCGCCCGGCGTGCGCATCGCGCCAGAATCGCTGGATGGGTGTCCCGGCCTTCAGCGCACGGCCGCCGGCGCTCTCGAAGAGGCGGTCGACGGCGGTGATCGCCGATCCCGTCGCGTTCACCTGGTCGCGACGGGCACGGACGCGCAACGGCATCGAGATCTTCTCACCCGCAGTGGCGAGGGCGAGGGCTTCGCCGATGTTGCGCTCGATCGAGTAGACCGCGCTGTCGATCTTCGATGCGGCTTCTGCGATTCGCAGCTGGTTGAACGAGTCGTCGGATGCCTTGCCGCCCGTCGAGGCGCGAACCCGCTCCTTGGTCCAGCCCACGTAGGCCTCGTACGCGCCTGTCGCCATGCCGACGACCGGCACGGAGATCGAGTTCGAGAAGACCATCGCGAACGGCAGCTTGTAGAGGGGCGACGTGTTGACCTCCTGGCCCGGGCAGACACAGCGGCCGGTGTCGATGAAGCTGAGGGTGCGATAGGCCGGTACGAACACGTCGTCGACGATGATGTCGTTGCTGCCCGTTCCGCGCAGGCCGATGGTGTCCCAGACGTCGTCGATCTCGTAGTCGGCACGGGGCAGCAGGAAGGTCTTGAAGTCGACCGGTGTGCCCTCCTCCCCGATCACCAGACCGCCGAGGAAGATCCACTGCGCGTGGTCGCAGCCGGAGGAGAAGCTCCACCGGCCACTGAACTGGAAGCCGCCATCGACCTCCTTGGCCCGCCCCATCGGTGCGTAGGAGGAGGAGATGAGGGTGCTCTGGTCCTCGCCCCACACCTCGTCCTGGGCGCGCTGGTCGAACAGTGCGAGCTGCCAGGGGTGCACGCCGAGTACCGACGAGACCCAGCCGGTCGAGCCGCAGGCGCTCGCGATGAGCCGCACCGCACGATAGAAGTCGTTGGGCGAGGCCTCGATGCCGCCGTATCGCTGGGGCTGCAGCAGGCGGAAGAATCCGGTTCCCTGCAGGGATTTCACGGTGTCGTCCGGGATGCGCCGCAGGTCCTCGGTCTCCTGGGCCCGGTCGCGCAGTGTCGGCAGCAACTCGGTGATCGCGTCCAGAACCGCCGCGGCGCCCTGATCGGGGGTCAGCTCGCTCATCAGGTTTCTCCCATATCGTGCATATACCGGCTTATTCCGGCACGGGCTGCGGAGCCGTTATGCAGGCAAGACTAGAACAAGTTCTCGCCGGTGTCGAGGCTGCGTAGGATCGTTGCAACTGCCTATTCCGCGTCGGTGGCCCTTGCGCAGTCGGCGCGAGTGGGGCAGCATTTCTGTAACGTGTTCTTGTTCTACGAAAGCTGGGAGGCGACATGACGCAGGCTACCGAGCCCGGTGCTGCCAACGGGGAGCCGCGCGTCCGCACGATCGACGCCGGCACGATCCCCGACCGCTACGCGCGGGGCTGGCACTGCCTCGGCCTGGCGAGCGACTTCCGCGACGGCAAACCACATGCCATTCATGCGTTCGGTACCAAGCTCGTGGTCTGGGCCGCGTCCGATGGCACGCTCAACGTTCTCGACGGCTACTGCCGCCACATGGGCGGCGATCTCACGCAGGGCGAGATCAAGGGCGAGAACATCGCCTGCCCGTTCCATGACTGGCGGTGGTCCGGAAGCGGCAAGTGCGTCGAGATCCCTTACGCCAAGCGCGTGCCGTTGCGCGCCCGCACCCGCGCGTGGACGTCGTTGGAACGTAACGGGCAGCTGTTCGTGTGGAGCGACCCGGAGGGCAACGCGCCGATTCCCGAGCAGGACATCCCCGTGATCGACGGCTACGGCGGCGACGAGTGGAGCAACTGGTCCTGGAACACGTTGATCATCGAAGGGTCGAACTGCCGCGAGATCATCGACAACATGGCCGACATGGCCCACTTCTACTACATCCACTTCGCGTTCCCGACGTACTTCAAGAACGTATTCGACGGGCATGTCGCGACGCAGTACATGAACTCGCGCGGGCGGCCGGACATCGGTGCCGGGTCGAACTACGCCGGCGAGGACAACACGCTCGAATCGGAGGCGTCGTACTTCGGCCCGGCGTACATGATCAACTGGCTCAAGAACGACTTCCGCGGCACCGAGATCGAGTCCGTGTTGATCAACTGCCACTACCCGATCGATACCAACTCATTCGTGCTGCAGTACGGCGTGATGGTGAAAGCTCCGGCCGGCGTCGACAAGGAGATGGCCGATGTCATCGCGGGCAAGTTCTCGAAGAGCTTCCGCGTCGGGTTCGAGCAGGATGTCGAGATCTGGAAGAACAAGACGCGGATCGACAACCCGCTGCTGTCCGAGGAGGACGGACCGCTCTATCAGCTCCGCCGCTGGTACGAGCAGTTCTATGTCGACGTGGCCGATGTCTCCGAGGACATGACACAGCGCTTCGAGTTCGAGATCGACACCGCGCACGCCGTCCAAGCGTGGGAGCGGGAGGTGGCCGAGAACCTCGCCCGCCGCAAGGCCGAGACCGAGGCTGCAGGGGTCGGGTAACGCCATGTCCGGTGCCGCGATGGGTTCGGCCGGCTCCCCCGGGCCGTCGAGATGGTGGTCGCGAGGTACGCCCCACGCGGCCGAGACGCTCGAGGACATGCGCCTCTACCTCGAGGACGGCCTGGTGCCGGTGAGGTGCACCCGCTGCGCGACGAATGTGCTGGTGAAGAAGAACAGCGCCAAGCACACCAGCGTCCAGTGGACCTCGGACGCCGCGAGCAGCTGCCCTGAGATCGGTGCCCAGGTCGCGGCCGGAGCCCGCGGTGCGCAGATCCTCGGCTGCACCGTGCTGAAGAAGTCGATCGAGGACGCTGTCCGGTCGGGTCTGGTAGCTGTTCCCGATGACTGACGGCGGGGTGACGCAAGGGATCGCACCCGGTGTTGACGCCGGTGTCGAGATCGGTGTCGAGGTCGGTGTCGACGTCGTCGCCCCCCCGGCCGGAGCGCCACTCGTGCAGGTGCGCGTGGTCGAGATCGTCGCCGAGACTGCCGAGGCGTGCTCGATCGTGGTCGAACCGCCGCCCGATGCCGCGGCGAAGTTCACGTACAAACCCGGGCAGTTCCTGACGTTGCGGTTGCCGTGCGAGTCCGGTGCAGTGGCCCGGTGCTATTCCCTGTGCAGTTCCCCGCACGTCGACGAGGGCATGCGCATCGCGGTGAAACGGGTCGCGAGCGGCGTCGGCTCCAACTGGATACACGACACTCTCGCGGTCGGCGACCTGCTCGACTGCCTGCCGCCTGCGGGCGCCTTCACGCCGAAGGCCCTCGACGAGGACTTCCTGCTGTTCGCCGGCGGCAGCGGTATCACGCCGGTGCTGTCGATCCTGAAGTCGGCGCTTGCTGCCGGGTCGGGACGGGTCGTTCTCGTATACGCGAACCAGCACGAGAACGCGGTGATCTTCGCCGATGACCTGCGGAGGCTCGCCGCCGACCATCCAGAGCGACTGCACGTCATCCACTGGCTCGAGTCGGTGCAGGGCTTGCCGAGCCACGCCCAGCTGAAGGCGCTCGCCGCGCCGTACACGGCGTACACCGCGTTCGTCTGCGGGCCGAGCCCGTTCATGGAATCGGTGACACATGTGCTGCGCGAGCTGCACGTGCCGCCGTCTCGAATTCACATCGAGCGATTCCAGTCGCTCGAGGAGGACCCGTTTGCCATGGCCGCACCTGTCGCGGCAGAGCCGGGCGGTGCCACGGCAGCCCTGGCGATTGAGCTCGATGGCGCCCGGCACACCTTCGACTGGCCGACGCAGACGAAGTTGCTGGACTTCCTGCTGGAGAAGGGGTTGGACGCACCGTTCTCCTGTCGCCAGGGAGCCTGCTCGGCGTGTGCCTGCATCCTGGATTCGGGCGAGGTCAAGATGATCAAGAATGAGATCCTGGATCAGTCCGATCTCGACGAGGGCTACGTCCTCGCGTGCCAGGCGCTACCGATCACCGATTCGGTGTCGATCAGGTACTCATAGCCGGCTCTCCCTTCGTGAAGAGGGCGCCCAGGCGCGGCGCCGTCAATGGTCATCGTGGACTGCGGGGCCCGGCTGGTCGAGCACTTCGGTGTCGTCTGTGGACGGTTCGGTCTCGTGACCTTGACCTTGTGGACAACTCGGGTTTGTGCGGTTCGGCGCGTTAGATTCGTACGTATGAGCGATGTGTTGGTTGCGGCGGCGCGGCGGTTGGCGCCGGTGGATCGGTTGCGGGCGCTCGGGGTGTTGGAGGCGCGGATCGCCCGGTTGCAGGCTGAGCAGTTGGCGATGTTGGCCGCGATCGAGGCCGATCCGGTGACGGTGAGCGTGCCTGGTGGTGCTGACAAGAACTGGGCTGACAAGAACTGGGCGGTCGAGGACGTCGCTGTCGAGTTGCGGCTCTCGCCGGGGGTGGCCCGGGCGCGGCTGGCCGAGGCCCATGAGGCGGTGCGAGTACCGCGGCTGCTCGCGATGCTGGCCGCCGGTCGGATGACGATGGGGCACCTGCGTGTGGTGCTCGATCAGACGGTGCGGTTCGACGACGACGTGGTGCGCGGCGTGGAAGACCGCGTCCTGGACCAGGCGGGGAATCAGTCGGTCACCGCATTCCGGGCGACGGTGCGCCGCGCGGTGCTGGTGGTGGCCAGGCCGTCACTGGAACAGCAGCGGGCGGCGAACGTGGCCGATCGGCGGGTGTGCCTGCGCCGAGCGGGGGAAGGGACCAGCGAACTGTGGGCGCTGCTGCCCGAACAAGGCGCCGCCGCCCTGATGAGCGCCCTCACCGGGCTCGCCGAACGCCGCGCCGGCCACGGCAACGGCAACGACGCCGGCAACGACGCCGGCGATGACGCCGGCGATGACGAACGCACCGCTGATCAGCGCCGCGCCGATGCCCTGGTCCAACTCGGCCTGGACGCCCTCACCGGCCAACCGAGCCGCATACTGCCGCGCCGACAACGACTACGCGCCGCAGTCCAGGTCACCGTCGCCCTGTCCACCCTGCTCGGTGATGACGAGCAGCCCGGCGAACTGAGCGGAATCGGCCCGATCCCCGCCACATTGGCCCGCCACCTCGCACACGACACGACAGGCACCTGGCGCCGCCTGCTCACCGACCCCACCGGGCGACTCATCGACTACGGCCGCACCACCTACCGGCCACCGGCCGCACTCGCCGAACACGTCACCGCCCGAGACCGCACCTGCCGCTTCCCACACTGCACACGCTCGGCCAAGCGCTCCGACCTCGACCACACCATCCCGTGGGCGGCCGGCGGGCGCACAAACGCACCGAACCTCACCACACTCTGCCCCCGACACCACCACCTACGCCACGAAACAGACTGGACCTACACCCGCCGAGCCAACGGCGACACCGAATGGAGAACCCACACAGGCGCCACCTACACAACACCCGCCGCGACCTACCCCATCGACACGACACCGCCCGACACGAGTGACCCCGATCCGCCACCGTTCTGAGCCCATTGGTCGAGCGGATTCGCGACCATGCATTGATCAGGCGCGGCGGTGCACAGCCTGCAACAGCCCGATCGCCAGCCCCTGCGCGAACATCGACGAACCGCCGTAGGAGACGAATGGCAGGGGCAGTCCCGTTACCGGCATCAGCCCCAGGTTCATGCCGATGTTCTGAAATGCCTGGAAGGCGATCCAGCAGACGACGCCCACCGCCACGAGTCTCCCCGTACGGCCGGCTGCGAAAGCAATGCGCAGGCCGCGCCAGCACAGCACGGCGAACAACGCGATGATCACCGTTCCGCCGAGGAGGCCGAACTCCTCCCCCGCGACGGAGAAGACGAAGTCGGTCTGTTGCTCGGGGACGAACCCGCCGTTGGTCTGCGGTCCGTGAAACAGCCCGGTTCCGAACAGCCCACCGTTCGCGATGGCGATGTGCGCCTGCGTGACGTTGTACGCGGCGCCCTGCACGTCGTGGTTCGGATGGGTGAAGGAGCTGAACCGCGCGAGTTGGTAGTCAGCGAGCAGGCCGCCCTTCACAGCGAGCACTGCGACGACCACGGCGAGGATGAGCAGCCCGGCCGTCCACCTGGCCTTCACACCGGCGGCCACGAGCACCCCGAGAGCGGCAAAGCCGAGAACCATCGCAGATCCGAGATCCGGCTGCACCATCACCAGCAGAAGGGGGACCGAGACGAGCACCAGGACGAGAAGCACATCGGACGTCCGGGGCGTCGGATCGTCGTATCCGGCATTCTCCCGGGCGCGGGCACGCTGGACGAACAGCACGGCCATTCCGACGATCATCCCGAGCTTCATGAACTCCGACGGCTGCAGTTCGACACCGCCGCCGAGACGGATCCAGGCATGGGCACCGTTCACCGTCGTGCCCACGACAAAGACCGCAAGCAGGCCGAGCAGGCTGCCGACGTACACGATCGGGCCGAACAGCCGCAGCAGTCTCGCGTCCAATCGCGACGCACCGAGCATCAATGCCGACGCGATGACGATGTTGACCAGGTGGCGATACAGGTAGCCCTGCGGGTTGCTCCCATTCGCTCGCGCGATGTCGCGGGTGGCTGCCCACACGAGCACGGCACCGATCAGCGCCAAGGCGAGCGCGGCGCCGGCCAGCGCGCGGTCGAGCCGGGGCTTGCCCCGCTCGAACGGCAGGAGGGTCGGTGTCAGCGAGAACGGTGCACGAGGATCGCGCGCCAACAGCGTCATCGCCGGCCTCCGGTGCGCGGAGGATACGTCGGCGCCTCCGGCGGCCCGACCGGTTCGCGGGGAGCGAGAGGTGCGCCCCCGCTTCCGTTCGTCGTCGCGACGCGTACCTGCGGTGCGATCTGAGGCAGCGTCGTGGCCGGACGCGAACCGGCGATGACCGGGCTGCCCTTGGCGCCGAGCAGCCCGTCCCAGATGCGCTTCAACATCGGGCCTGCGGCGCGCGCCCCGGTGCCCGCCTGCTCGACCATGCCGACGACGACGAAGCGCGCCCGGATATCGCCCTGAGGGGTGCGGCTGACCGGCCCCCAAGTCGCCAGCCAGGACGTGTCCTGGTGGCCGAACACCTCGGCGGTACCGGTCTTTCCGCCGATCTCGTTGCGGTAGGGCGAGTTCAGGTACGCGAACGCGCCGGACACTTGCCAGCCCAGCTTGAACGACAGCGAATCCGCGATGTAGTCGAAGAGCTTGGGGCTCACCGGCACCGTGCTGTGCACCTTCGGGTTGATCGAACGCACGACCTTGCCGGCACCGTCGACGACGGCCCAGCCGAGCGTCGGCTCCCACATCTTGCCGCCGTTGACCATCGCTGAGTACGCGAGCGCCAACTGCAGGGGCGAGACCGTCGTCTCACCCTGGCCGATAGCCATGTCGGCGTTGTCTCCGGCCCGGTATCGCCAGCCGTCCGTGCAATTCTCCGTCGCCAGCGCGGTGAGGTAGGCGCGCTGCGCTGAGTTGGGTTCGTCGGGGAAGCCATGCTTGGCGTCGGCGCAGTACTGCGCGCGGTTCGCCGTCCATCGCGCCATCCGGGTTTCCCGATCGGCAAAGCTACCGGATGCCTGCTCGCCCGCCGGCAGGTCGATCTGTGGCGCCCGCCCGACACCGAACGCGGCGGCCGTCTGCTGCAGGTACTCCGATGCCTTCTTGCCAAGCGCGATCTTGGCCTGGTCGGTGTAGTACTCCCGTGCCGCCGGAGCGTAGAAGAACGTGTCGCACGAGTACCCCAGTGCCTGTCGCAGCGACATCGCGGATCCGAAGGACTCGCTGTCGAAGTTGGTCTTCACCCGGCCGTCGATGCTCAGGGAGCCGGGGCACGGATACGTGCCGGTGAGCGAGATCTCGTGATGCGTCACGAGGGAGGACGAGGTGATCAGTTTGAACGTCGAACCCGGCGCGTACTGCCCGGCGATCGCCCTGCTGAGCAAGGGATCGTTGGCCCCAGGATCGGTGAGCGCGGCATAGGCGGTGTTGGAGATGCCACCGACGAACAACTGCGGGTCGTAGGTGGGGTAGCTCGCAGCGGCGATCACCCGTCCCGTCTGCGGATCGAGCACGACCACTGCACCCGAGGTTGCCTTCATGCCCTTGGCACGGCTGTCGTGGATCTGCTGTGCCAACGATTGCTCCGCGAGTCGCTGCACGTTGGCGTCGATGCTGGTGACGAGCGTGTCGCCCTGGACGGGCAGGACGTCGTCACCCTGGCCGACAACCGAGCCCTGCGGATTGAGCTGTACCACCTGCGTGCCGTCGATGCCGCGCAGCACCGAGTCGTACTGCGCCTCGAGACCCGTACGCCCGACCGTGTCCGAATCAGTCAGCGCCTTGTTCGCCTTCTCGTCGGTCGCGTTGACCGATCCGGTGTAGCCGAGCACGTGCGCCGCCATGGTGCCGCCGGGATAGCTGGGCAGCGTGACTGTGTGCAGCTCAACGCCCGGGAACTGCTCGCGATGCTCACTCACTGCCAACACAACGGAGATCGGGGCGTTCGTCGCGACCGGCACCGGCGTGTAGGGCTCCCCGGTCCAGCACGGCGCGGGCACCTTCGGCGAGCAGGGCGTGATCTCCTTCGACAGCTGTGCAGGCGTGGTACCGAGCAGTGCGGAGAGCTTTCCCAATACGGCCGTGCCGCCGTCCGGCAATGCCTGCAACACGTCACGGCTGACCGTGAGCACCTGCTGCGAGGTGTTGCCCACCAGCACGTTGCCACGCGCATCGACGATCTCACCCCGCGGCGCAGGGACGACGATCGTGCCGTCATGAAGACTTCCCGCGGTCTGGACGGGCTTGTGCGGATCGAGCAGCTGGACGTAGTACAGGCGGCCGAACAGCGTGATGACCATTGCCGCCACAAGTGCGACGACGATGCTCAGCCGGCGTGCGCTGACGTCGGCGCGCAGCGGACGGCTAGCCACGGTTCACCACGCGCACCTCGTTGAGCACCGGGTGCGCAGCCCGCAGCGCCGAGTTGTTCAGGAATGCCCGGGTCAGCGGCACGAGGGCACACGACAACGCAGCCGCGACCACCCAGCAGGGGGCGAGATCGCGAATCGCCCCCCACGTCGACGCCCCGCCGCTGTGCACCACCGCGAGCAACACGCTCGACGCGGCACCCGTCAGTGCGACGCCGGTTGCGGCCGTGAGCACGTCCTCACGCAGCGAGCGCGCAGTCGCAGCCATGCCACACACGACGCCGAGGCAGGTCCAGGTGAGCGCCAGCACGCCCGCTGGATGCGAGGAACCCAGGTCGGCAATGAGTCCTGCGATGAAGCCGAAGGTCATGCCGACGGCGGCACCGTCGGCCAGCGCAACGCACGCGACGAGGACAGCAGGCAGGCTGACGGGCAGCGACCCCGCGATGGGCGAGATCAACGCGGCCTGCAGCGCCGACACGGTAAGGATCGCCGCGAGCGCTGCCACGGAACGCAGATATCTCATCGGCCCGCCGGTGAGCCGGCCGGTGCGAGCGCAACACGTCCCGTCGAGTTGTCCGTGCCGGCGAGCAGGACACCGACGAGGTCGAGCGCCGTCGGCGAGGCGGTGGGCACGACATCGGCGCGTGTCGTGCCGTCGGCCGAGGTGCGCACCGAGATCACCACGCCTACCGACAGGTCACTCACGTAGCTGGTCGATCCGGTGGGACCGGTAGCAAGGTGATCGCCGACCTGGATCTTGGCGGCCGGATTCAGCGGCAGGAAGGTGAACCCGGCGGCACCATGTCCCGTCGCAACGCCGATCTGGCCGGTGCGCAGGTCCCGCGCGCCGACACCGGACCCGGGATCGGCGCACAGCAATACGACGCTCGACGACCTGTCTGCGTGCAGTACCCGCCCCACCAACCCGTCGCCGTCGGTCACGCTCTGACCGACCCGGACTCCGTCAGCCGTCCCGGCGTCCAGGGTGACCGTCCAGTCGAAACCCTGTCCCGGGCCCAGCGCGATCACCCGCGCCGGCATCACCCGCATGCCGGTGGAATCCGCGGCAAGCTGCAGCGTCGCAAGCTGGTCGTGGGTCGACCGGTCGGCTGCCGCCGCAGCGAGCTCGCCCCGGAGCACTGCGTTCTCATGCCGCAGCACATCAACCCTCGACTGGTTACTGCCCGCCGACGGGATGCCCTGGACGAAGCGGCGCACCGGACCCAGCACGCCGTCCGTTCCGCGGTACAGCGAACCGAGGGCACCACGCACGCCGTTGTGCGCCGTCCGAAGGGCACCCCCACCCAGATCGAGGGTGAGGAAGCACAGCGCGGTGGCGATCAACGCGAGCGCGGCGATCCGCTGTCGCCGAGTCAGCTGCCGCATCCTCGTCCGTTATCTCATCGGCGATGGCCGTCGACGACGACCTTCTGCAGTTGCTCGAAGTGTTCGACCACGGTGGCCGTGCCCAGCACGACCGAGTCCAGCGGCCGGTCGGCGACGAGGACAGGGATCCCGATCTCGTGCTGCAATCGCGCATCCAGGCCACGCAGCAAGGCGCCGCCCCCCGTCAGCACGATGCCCCGGGTCACCAGATCACCGGCGAGTTCCGGCGGGCAGCGATCGAGCGTTGCTCGCACGGCCGCAACGATGCGGGTGATCGGCGCGTCGATGGCCTTGCGCATCTCGTCACCGGAGATCGTCACATTGCGGGGTAGGCCGGTGGCGATGTCCCGCCCGCGGATTTCAGCGCTCTTCGGGCCCGACACCGGGAACGCCGAACCGACCGAGATCTTGAGTTCCTCCGCGGTGCGCGTACCGACGAGCAGCGAGAACCGCGCTCGGACGTGATCGACGATCGCGAGGTCGAGGGCATCCCCGGCGACGCGGAGGCTGGTCGAGGCCACGATGCCGCCCAGGGCAAGGATCGCGACCTCCGTCGTGCCGCCGCCGATGTCGACCACCATCGATCCGGCGGGCTGATTCACTGGCAGCCCGGCCCCGATCGCCGCTGCCATCGGCTCGGAGATGATGTGCACCTTGCGCGCACCGGCCGCGTAAGCCGACTCGCTCACGGCACGCTGCTCGACGCTGGTGATCCCGCTCGGCACGCAGATCACGATGCGGGGCCCCGTGAACGCGCCTCGCCGCCGGAGCACCTTGCGCACGAAGTAGCGCAGCATCTCGGCCGTGACGTCGTAGTCGGCGATCACGCCGTCCTGCAGAGGACGGACTGCCGTGATGTGCCCGGGCGTCCGGCCGATCATCCGCTTCGCCTCGGCTCCGACGGCAACGACGGCGTTCGTGGTGGTGTCGACGGCGACGACAGAGGGTTCGTTGAGCATGATCCCGCGACCACGGGCGTAGACCAGCGTGTTGGCCGTGCCGAGGTCGATCGCCAGATCGCCGCCGAGGAAGTCTCCGCCGCGCTGGGACACCAGCGACAGGCGTGCCAACGGCGTGAATGTCACGGCGAACCCTTCGATGCCTTGCAGTGCGCGGAGGTGCTTCCGCGATCGTATGGTCGGCAACGCTCCGATCGAGGTTGCGACGCGCGGGTTTGCCGTTACTGATGTGACAGCTGTGACGATGCAGCGCGTCCCGTCGTCGAGTCGAATGGCTCCGCTCAGAGTGCGGGAAACCACAACCCGATCTCGCGCGCCGCGGAGTCAGTCGAGTCCGAGCCGTGCACGATGTTCTTCTGCACCGATTCGCCCCAGTCGCGCCCAAGATCGCCACGGATCGTGCCCGGTGAGGCGGCAGTCGGGTCGGTGGCTCCGGCGAGCGCCCGGAACCCCTCGATCACCCGCTCGCCCTCTGCCACGACGGCGACGATGGGCCCCGACATCATGAACGCGACCAGCGGCTCGAAGAACGGCTTACCGACGTGTTCGGCGTAGTGCTGGGCGAGCAATTCGGCCGTCGCGTGTCGCATCTCCAGAGCTGCGATCCGGTAGCCCTTCGCCTCGACCCGGCGCAGCACCTCGCCCGTCAGGTTGCGGGCCACCCCGTCCGGCTTGACGAGGATGAGGGTGCGCTCTATAGATGGGCCGGTCACTGTCGCAGCGTAGCGACCTCGACACTGGGTTCTGCCTGACCCCCGGAGGCCGATTCGATGCGAGCGCAGCGCTTTCTTGCGGCCGCGCTCGCATGCCTCACGTTGGCTGCGTGTGGGAACACCGTCGACGGTCGGCCGAGCGCCACCAGCCCACCGGCCGCGGCTGACGCCTCCGCGACACTCGGTGCGCTGCTCGAAACGGCGCCGAGCGGCTCGCAGTCGTGGGGCAACGCGTGGGCGGACGCCAGCACGCCGTCGGTCGAGCAATTCGTATCCCGCGTCTACGCGCCCGCCGACCAGGTCGCCGAGGCAGCGCGGCTGCGGGCGCAGGGCATCGTCGCTATCGCGCATCGCACATGGACCGCATCGGACACGCATCAGGCAGACCTCGTGCTTCTACAGTTCGCGACTGCCGCCGGCGCGACCGCCCGGCTGCGTACCGCTGTGGCTGCCAAGTCGCGCGTGGCAAACATCCGCGAGTTCGACGTGCCCAACTATCCGGGTGTGGTCGGCCTCTACCCGCCGGGCATCGACGACGACGGCAACTACCGGGCGATCGTCTACGCACAGAAGTCGAGCATCGTGATGGAGCTCTTCTACTACTGCCCCGAACCGTTCAACGCCTCCGACGCGATCACCTGGGCTGTCGCACAGTTGCAGCTGCTGCCGTAGGTCACGAATACAGCATGCGCACACCGGTCGGCGTTCCGACGAGCTCGTGACGCAGGTTCAGCAGATAGAGCCAGATGGCGGCGAACACCACCCCGACGACAAACATCGACACGACCCACACGCCTGTCAGGACGAACGGAACCTGCAGGGCGCTGCCGAACCCGATTCCCCACGATCGCCGCACCCCCGCCGCGGCGAAGACGAGCAGCACCGCTAGCGCGATCAGGAGCGTCGTACGCGTGACGCCCAGCCCGACCGTGAAGCGGATGGCTCGCGGGACGAGCAGCACCACCAGCGCCTCGAGGCCCAACACCCCGGCGATCGCGCTGCGGGTGGCTCGATCGGCGCGGACCGCTCGCTCCGCGATCTGTTCCGGCGTCGGCTGCTCTACCGTCACGATCAGGCTCCGCCGCCGAGGAGCGTGCGCGCCTCGCCTGCCGTCACGACGGATCCGGTGACGAGCACGCCGGAACCGGAGAGCAGATCGTCGCCGGTGTCCTCGGCCAGGCGAACAGCGGCCTCGATCGCGTCGTCGAGCCGCGGTTCGACGCTTACCCGGTCGGTTCCGAAGATGCGGACGGCTGCGGCTGCGAGCTCGTCGACGGACATTGCCCGCACGGACGAGTTCTGCGTGACGACCAGCTCGTCGACGATCGGCTCGAGCTGTTCGAGCATGCCGGTGACGTCCTTGTCGGCGAGCATGGCGACTACGGCAATCAGGCGGCGGAAGTCGAATGCCTCACCGATCGCCGTCGCCGTGGCAGCCATGCCCCGGGGGTTATGCGCGGCGTCGACGAGGATGGTGGGCGCCGAGCGCACGGCCTCGAGCCGACCGGGCGAGCGCACCGACGCGAAGGCCGCACGCACCACCTCCGCGTCGATCGGGCCGGTCGCCGACCCAGACCCGAAGAAGGCCTCCACGGCGGCGAGGGCACATGCGGCGTTCTGCGCCTGGTGCTCACCGTGCAACGGCAGGAAGATCTCGTCGTACTGGCCGGCGAGACCCTGCAGCGTCAGAACCTGTCCGCCAACAGCAACGCGCCGTTGTAGCACGCCGAACTCGAGGCCTTCCCGAGCAACGCTCGCATCGACCTCGACAGCGCGACGGAGTAGCTGCTCGGCGGCGGCCGGCGGCTGTGCCGCGAGGACCACCGATGCGCCTGGCTTGATGATGCCCGCCTTCTCGGCTGCGATCGTCGCGACGTCTGGGCCGAGGTACTGGACGTGGTCGAGATCGACGGGCATGACCACCGCGATCTCGGCGTCGATCACATTCGTCGCGTCCCAACGACCGCCGAGACCGACCTCCACGACCGCGACGTCGACCGGCGCGTCGGCGAAGATCGAATACGCCAGGGCGACCATCACTTCGAAGAACGAGAGCTTGATGTCGAACTGCCCGTCGACGAGGTCGAGGTAAGGCGCGATCTCGCGGTATCCCTCGACGAACGCGCGGTCACTGATCGCCTGGCCGTCGATCACGATCCGTTCCGTGATCGAGGTGAGGTGCGGGCTCGTGAACCGACCGCTACGCAGTCCGAAGCCGCGGAGCAACTCGTCGACCATGCGGGCGGTGCTCGTCTTGCCGTTCGTCCCGGTCAGATGCACCGACCGGTAGTTGCGCTGTGGTTCACCCAACAGATCGACGAGGGCGCTGATGCGCTCGACCGTCGGGTTCAGCCGCCCCTCGCCCCAACGGCCGGTGACTTCGGCCTCGACCTTGCGGAGCAGACCCGCGTACTTCTCCGCCTCGGTGACCACGACACGCCAGTCTACGGCGCGGCCTCAGGCCGCCGGGACACCGTCACTCGGCGCGGGGTGCTCGCTCCAGGGCACTCAGCGCGGCCTCGATACGAGCGATGTCTGCCTCCGCGGCGTCCAGCCGGTCGCGGACCTTCGCGATCACGGCATCGGGCGCCTTCGACGTGAATGCCTCGTTCGCCAACTTGGCCGAGTTGACCTCCAACTCCTTGCGTGCGGCCGCCAGGTCCTTGAGCAGCCGACCACGCTCGGCTACGACGTCGATCGCCGAGGACAGATCGAGTTCGATCAGCACTCCGCCCGGCGTGGTCAAGGCAGCGGTCACCGTGAAGTCCGTGCCCGGGGTGTCCAGCCGCAGCAGTGAGCGGACGGCGCTCTCGCCGGCCGCCGCTCCCGTGATCCGCGCGGGCACCCGCTGCGACGGCTTCACGCCCTGATCCGAGCGGAACCGCCGAACCTCGCCGACAACCTCCTGGACGGCGAGCACCTCAGCCGTCGCAACCGGGTCGTGCCGGCCGGTGTCGTCGTGCGGCCAGTCGGCGATCACGACCGACTCGCCTCCCGTGAGCGCCGTCCAGAGGGCTTCCGTGACATAGGGAATCATCGGGTGCAGCAGCCGCAGCAACGTGTCGAGCACCTCGCCCAGCACGCGTCGCGTCGCGGGCGCTGTGTCGCCGGCCAACGTGATCTTGGCGAGTTCGACGTACCAGTCACACACCTCGTCCCACGCGAAGTGGTAGAGCAGATCGGCGATCTTCGCGAACTCGAAGCGTTCATACAGGGCGTCCGCCTCGGCGATCACCGCGTTGAGCCGCGACAGGATCCACGCGTCGGCACCCGAGAGCCCGGTTGGGACCTCGCCGCTGACGCTCGCCCCGTTCAGCTGGGCGAAGCGGGTCGCATTCCACAGCTTCGTGCAGAAGTTGCGGGCACCGACGACCCACTCCTCGTTGACCGCCTGGTCGGCGCCCGGATTGGCGCCCAGCAGCAACGACAACCGCACCGCGTCGGCGCCGTAGGCGTCCATCCACAGCAGCGGATCGACGACGTTGCCCCGCGATTTCGACATCTTCTTTCCCGAGCTGTCGCGCACCAGCCCGTGCAGCAGAACCGTCCGGAACGGCACTGCGTCGACCGACCCGCGGTCGCGGTTCGCGTAGAGGCCGAAGAGCATCATCCGGACGACCCAGAAGAACAAGATGTCGTATCCGGTGACCAGCACGGTCGTCGGGTAGTAGCGCCGCAGCTCGGCGGTGTCGTCCGGCCAGCCGAGCGTGGAGAACGGCCACAGCGCTGACGAGAACCAGGTGTCGAGGACATCCTCGTCCTGTGTCCACCCCGACGGCGGTGTCTCGTCCGGACCGAAGCATGCGTCGTCGCCGTCGGGTGAGTACCAGACGGGTATGCGATGGCCCCACCACAGCTGGCGGCTGATGCACCAATCACGCAGGCCGTCGACCCAGGCGAAGTACCGGGGAGCCATGGACGCGGGTTCGATCACGACCCGGCCGTCGCGCACCGCCTCGCCCGCCGCCTTCGCCAGCGGTTCCACGCGCACCCACCACTGCAGCGAGAGTCGCGGTTCGACGACCGTGTCGCAGCGCGAGCAGTGCCCGACGGAGTGCACGTACGGACGCTTCTCCTCGACGATGCGGCCGTCCTCGCGCAGTGCCGCCACGATCGCGAAGCGTGCCTCGAGCCGGTCGACACCGGCGAACGGGCCCGGGGCCGTGATCACGCCGCGCTCGTCCATGATCGTGAGCATCGGCAGGTCGTGACGCCGGCCGATCTCGAAGTCGTTCGGGTCGTGCGCGGGCGTCACCTTGACGGCGCCCGTGCCGAAGGCGGGATCGACGTGCTCGTCGGCGACGATCGGGATGCGCCGGTTGGTCAGCGGCAGCGCCACCGTCTTGCCGATCATGTGCCGGTAGCGGTCGTCGTCGGGGTGCACCGCGACCGCCGTGTCGCCGAGCATCGTTTCGGCGCGGGTGGTGGCGACGACAATCGACTCATCGCCGGCCGCCGCGTCGCCGTAGCGGATCGAGATGAGTTCGCCTGCCTCATCAGAATGATCCACCTCGATGTCCGACAACGCGGTCAGGTCACGCGGGCACCAATTGATGATCCGCTCGGCGCGGTAGATCAGCCCGTCGTCGTAGAGGTTCTTGAAGATCGTTTGGACGGCCCGGCTGAGACCCTCGTCCATCGTGAAGCGCTCGCGGCTCCAGTCGACGCCGTCGCCGAGCCGGCGCATCTGGTCGAGGATCTGGCCGCCGTAGCGTTCCTTCCACTCCCAGGCCTTCTCGATGAACTGCTCGCGTGTGTAATCGAAGCGGCCCTTCCCCTCGGTTTCCGCGAGGTGGCGCTCGACGAGGTTCTGCACGGCGATGCTTGCGTGATCCATGCCGGGCAGCCACAAGACGTCGAAGCCGCGCATCCGAGCCCGGCGCGTGAGTGCGTCCATCATCGACTGCTCGAGCGCGTGCCCGAGGTGCAGATTTCCCGTGACGTTCGGCGGTGGAAGGACGAGCGAGAACGGTGGCTTGTCGCTGGTCGGGTCGGCTGTGAAGTAGCCGCGTTCCACCCACCGCTCGTACAGCGGACCCTCGATGTCAGCCGGCTGGTACTGGCTGGGCAGTGGGACAGCACTGCCGGGATTGTCGGGGCTGTCGGGCGAAGTGGCGGTCACGCAGGCATTCTACGAACGAGCGAGAAACGCGGATCCGCTCAACCGACGTCGCCCGTTACCGCGGCGGGGACCTCCGCGAGCCACGTCCCGAAAGCGTCGAAGGAATATGGCCGGCCGAGGAAGGCCGCGACGAGGTCAGCCGCGTCGCGGCTGCCACCGCGGGCGAGAATCTCGTCGCGATAGCGATGTGCGACCACAGGATCGAACATGTTTGCCGGGTCGAAGGCCGAGAACATGTCCTTGGAGATCACCAGGCTCCACATGTAGGTGTAGTAGCCCGAGGTATATCCCTCCAAGTGACCGAATGCCGCATGGAAGTAGGTGTCCGGCAGGTAGCTGAACAGATCGTATTTCGCCTGCAGGCGGCGCACCTCGGCCGTGATGTCCTCAGGGCGGTCGAGGTGCAGTCGGTACGACACGGCCGCATAGAACATCTGTGTTCGCGCCTGGACGCCCTTGCCGAACTCCTTCGCCGCCCGCATCCGCTCGACGAGGTCTGCGGGGATCGCCGATCCGTCGGCGTCAATGGCGAACGTGCGCAAGATCGAGGCATCCCAGGCCCACTCCTCGAGCATCTGTGACGGCGCCTCGACGAAGTCCCACTCGGTGGCGACGCCGGAGAACCTCGCCAACTGCTGCTGGCCGCCGAGGATGTGATGGACGAGGTGCCCGAACTCGTGGAAGAGCGTCACGACATCGCCGTGCTCCATGAGCCCGCGGGAGAAGTTGCAGGCAAGACCGCCTTCAGGCAGCTGGCGGCCGGCAACGCCGGTGACGAAATCGAACTGCGCAGCGTGCTTGTACTTGCCCTGGCGGGGATGCAGGTCGAGGTAGATGCGTCCGAGCAGCGCGCCGTCCCTGACGACGTCGTAGACAGTGACATCGGGATGCCAGCGTGGCGCGTCGGGCACCGGGCGGTACTCGAGGCCGAAGAGCCGGCCGGTGACCTCCAGCAAGCCGGCCCGTACCCGCGCGAAGTCGAAGTAGCGCCGCACCTGCTGGGCATCGACGTCGAAGCGCTCTTTGCGAATCAGTTCGCCGTAATACATCGCTTGGCTGGCGTCGAGACCGGCGGCACTCGGGTCGTCGTCGCGGGCTCGATCAAGCAACATGTCGAAGTCGCGGCGCGCGGGTTCGTCGGCCAGCGAGGCGATGCGCTCGATGAAGTCGGCGATCGCGTTGCCGGTCTTGATCATCTTCACTTCTGCGTCGAAGTCCGGCCAGTTCGCGTAGCCGAGCAGTGCGGCCTGTTCGGCGCGCAGCGCGAGCATCCGCTGCAGCGTCGCGTCGTTGTCGGGCCACCCCCGCGACAGGAACGCCGTCGTCAGTTCGCGTCGGGCCTCGGCATCGTGCGCGAACGTGCGGAACGGGATCGTGTCGGGGTAGTCGGTGGTGATCGTGACGAGGCCCTCGGCATCGGCCGGGTGCGCCTCGACGAAGTCGTGCGGAAGGCCGGCGAGGCGTTGCGGCGTGATACGGATCGAACGGACGTCCTCGCGGATGACCCGGCTGAACTCCTGCCCGACGAGGGTCAGTTCCTCCGAGATCTCGCGCAGCCGGGCTCGGACGTCGTCGGGCTTGTCGACGCCGCTGCGGCGGAAATCGCGCAGTACCAGCTGCACCAGACGGGTGCGGTCCTCGTCCAATTCAGCGGTGTCCGCAGCAACAAGGACGTCGAACAGATCTCGGTCGAGGCCCCGTTCGGTGACGAACCGCGCGACCGCCTGCTCGCCCTCCTCGGCGAGGGTGCGCACGGACTCGTCTGGGTGCATCTGTGCCAGCACCCCGCAGACGCCACTGGCATTGCCCAGGGCAACGTCGGCGTCGTTCCACAACTCGACGATCTCGGCGGCACTACGCGCCGTGCCGTCCTTGAGGGTGTCGAGACGTTGCTGTGCCCGCTCGAGTTCGGATCGGAACCGCTGGCCGAGGAATCCAGTCCAGTCGTCGCGCGGAAGGTCGAGGGGTGTGGTCTCCGGGCTCATCCGTTCGACCCTAGCGTCACGCCCCATCCAGTGGGATGAGTATGCGGGTCATCCGCACCCGGCGCGCGCCCTCGGGATGGTCGGTGGCAGTGCGGCCGCGACGCGCCTCGACGAAGTCCTTGTACGTCTTCTGCAGCTGAGCGGCCTCGTCCGCAGTGAGCCACAGCCGCTGGTTCTCGACTGCAGCAACATCGCGCCACCTCTTCGGTTCGCTGTGCTCGCGGGGGAAGTAGGCCGTGACATCCGCACGCAGCCGGTCCAGCATCGATCCGACGACTGCGGTCGCGGCGGTCGCCGCCACGGCGTCCGGCATCGCGTCGACGTGCCAACCCGATGCCGTCGCCCGCCACGGCCGCTCACGCCCGTCGGCCGAGGGGTGGACGCGCTCGACAAAGCCCCAACGCTCGAGAGCGCGCAGGTGGTAGCTCATCGCGCTGGGCGTGATGCCGGCCACCGCAGCACAGTCCGTTGCGGTCAGCTCCTCGCCGTCGGACAGCGCCTCGAGCACGGTGAGCCGGGCCGGATGCGCGAGTGCCCGGATCGCGCGTGGATCGGTGAGGACACGGGGCTTCAGTACTCGGCGACGCGGTGCGCGGGCGGTCGTTCTGCTCATGGCGCAGGAGCGTACTTGACCACCAAATTGTGAAGCATTAACTTCACAACATGTCTTTCAGGATTCGGCTCGACGATCTGCCGCTCGTCATCACGGCGAAGGCGGTGTCGTTCCTCGGTGACGAGCTCGCGACCGTCGCCTTGATGCTGCGCTTGCAGTCCTCGGGAGCGGGTCCGGGCGCTGTCGCGATTCTGCTGATCGCCAACCTGGCGCCGATCGTGCTGCTCGCCGGACCGGTCGGCCAGCTTGTCGATCGCTACGACAACCGGCGACTGCTGGTCATCAGCAGCCTCGTCCAGGCGGGTATTTGCGTCGCACTGACCACCTCGGCGTCGCCCATCATCGTGTTGCCACTCGTCGCAGCACTCGGCGCCGGTCAGGCGGTGAACGGCGCGACCTGGCAGGCCCTGATTCCTGCGGTCGTCGGAGAGCAGCGCCTGGCACGCGCATTGAGCAGGTCGCAGGCCGCCAACACCACCGCTGGAATCGCGGCGCCGGCGCTGAGCGGTCTGCTGACCGGCACTTTCGGAGCGCGGGTCCCACTACTCATCGACGCCGTCACGTTCCTTGCGGTGCTTGGTGCGGCGCTGCTGATGCAGACCCGCCGCGCTGTTCGGGGCCGAACGTCGGCACGACTGCCGGGCGGGCTCGGCATCGTGCGCCGCGCGGCATTGCTGCGGACCTCCATCGCATTGCTCGCGTTGTTCGTCCTGCTCGGCTCGATGGTCAACGTCGTGGACGTCTTCCTCGTGCGCGAGACGCTCGGCGCAAGCACCACGTGGTACGGGATCAGCGCCGCCGGGTACTCGATCGGCGTACTCGTCGGGGCGCTCGCGGCCGGCCGGCTGACCTCGACGACCACGCTCGCGCGGGCCATGCTCGGATCGGCCGCCCTGCTGGGCCTCGGGCTCGCTGCGATGGGGCTCGCTCCGGGCGTGGTGTGGCTGACCGCCTTCGGTCTCGCCGCCGGTGCGATGAACGGCGTGCTCAGTGTCGCGGCCGGTGCGATGATCATGGGCAACGCGGCGCCCGGGGAACGCGGACGGGTCGCCGCGGTGCTCGGCGCCGCCATCTCGGGAACGCAACTGGGCGCCTACGCGGCGGGCGGGATTCTCGCTGCCTCGCTCGGGCCGCGCGGTGTCTTCGTTCTGGGCGGGTGTCTGGCGATGCTGGCACCCCTGGTGACCGGCCGGCCGTTGCTGCGTTCCGCGGCCGAACGCGCGCGAGCTACCTGCCGCGCCGACGTAGTCCCGGCAGGATCAGGCTGACTTCTCGCGCGGCTGACGCTTGGGCGCCTCGCGCGGAACGAGCGTCGGGTAGACGTGGTCGAGCACCGTCTCGCGGGAGATGACGACACGTGCCACGTCCTCGCGCGAGGGCACCTCGTACATCACGGAGAGCAGCACTTCCTCCATGATCGCGCGCAGTCCGCGTGCGCCGGTGCCGCGCAGCACTGCCTGGTCGGCGATCGCCTCGAGCGCATCGTCTTCGAAGGCGAGTTCGACATTGTCGAGTTCGAACAGCTTCGCGTACTGGCGGACGAGGGCATTGCGCGGCTCGGTGAGGATCTGCACCAGTGCGTCGCGATCGAGTGGCCGCACCGAGGTGATGACGGGCAGGCGACCGATGAACTCGGGGATGAGCCCGAACTTGATGAGGTCTTCCGGCATCACGTTGCCGAAGACATCGCTGTTCTCCCGGTCGAACTTGGTGCGCAGCTCGGCGCTGAAGCCAAGGCCCTTCTTGCCGATGCGGGCCTCGATGATCGTGTCCAGTCCGGCGAACGCGCCGCCGACGATGAACAGCACGTTCGTGGTGTCGATCTGGATGAACTCCTGGTGCGGGTGCTTGCGGCCGCCCTGCGGCGGGACCGAGGCAGTGGTGCCTTCCAGGATCTTGAGCAATGCCTGCTGAACGCCCTCGCCCGACACGTCACGGGTGATCGACGGGTTCTCGGCCTTCCGGGCGATCTTGTCGACCTCGTCGATGTAGATGATGCCGGTCTCGGCCCGCTTGACGTCGTAGTCGGCGGCCTGGATCAACTTGAGCAGGATGTTCTCGACGTCCTCGCCGACATACCCCGCTTCGGTGAGCGCCGTCGCGTCGGCGATCGCGAACGGCACGTTCAGCATGCGGGCCAGCGTCTGGGCAAGGAGCGTCTTGCCCGAACCTGTGGGCCCCAGGAGCAAGATGTTCGACTTGGCGAGCTCGACGGCCGTGTCGGCGTTACGGGGCTTGGCCTCGGTGCCGGCCTGCACGCGCTTGTAGTGGTTGTAGACGGCGACGGCGAGCGTCTTCTTCGTCTGGTCCTGACCCACGACATAGCTGTTCAGGAAGTCGTAGATCTCGTTCGGCTTGGGTAGCTCGTCGAAGCTGAACTCGCTGGTCTCAGCAAGCTCCTCCTCGATGATTTCGTTGCAGAGGTCGATGCACTCGTCGCAGATATAGACGCCAGGTCCGGCGATCAGCTTCTTGACCTGCTTCTGGCTCTTTCCGCAAAAGGAGCACTTCAGCAGATCACCGGTCTCGCCGACACGCGCCACGAGCGTTCAGGTCCTCTCCGTGCGCTGACGAACACTGTGCGCCCGCAATTACGGGGCAGATGTCGAACGCTACCCGCAAACGGCCCGGAAGTCGTCCGTAAACGGCCCCTCCGGCGTGCCGCGTCGGCAGCGACCGGGCGGTCAGTCGTTGACCACCTTGCGGGTTGCGATGACGTCGTCGACGATGCCGTACTCCTTGGCCTGCTCCGCTGTCATGATCTTGTCGCGCTCGACGTCGGCCCGAACCTGCTCCAGTGGCTGGCCGGTGTGCCGGGCCAAGATCTCTTCCATCAGGTCGCGCATCCGCAGGATCTCGCGGGCCTGGATGTCAAGGTCGGAGATCTGCATGGCGCCCTCCGTTCCACCGGAGGGCTGGTGGATCAGGATCCGCGAGTTCTGCAGGGCGAACCGCTTGCCCTTGGCGCCTGCGGCGAGCAGCACGGCCGCCGCAGAGGCAGCCTGCCCCATGCAGACCGTCTGGATCTCCGGACGGACGAAGACCATCGTGTCGTAAATCGCCGTCAGCGCCGTGAAGGAGCCGCCGGGCGAGTTGATGTACAGGATGATGTCGCGGTCCGGGTCGGTGGACTCGAGGCAGATCAGCTGGGCCATGACGTCGTTGGCAACCACGTCGTCGATCGGAGCGCCGAGGAAGATGATGCGCTCCTCGAAGAGCTTGTTGTACGGATTCGACTCCTTGATGCCGTAGTTCGTCCGTTCGACGAAGGACGGCAGCACGTAGCGCGACGCCGGAGCCTGCGGCACGTGCAGCCCGCTCGGCGAGATCAGTTCAGACATGAGGGGCTCCTACTCCGGGGTGACGTTGCCGGCCGGCACGTCGCTGACCCGACGGACGATGTGGTCGATGAAGCCGTACTCAAGGGCTTCCTGCGCGGTGAACCAACGATCGCGGTCGCCGTCGAGGATGATCTGCTCGACGGTCTGACCGGTGTGCTGAGCCGTGAGTTCGGCCATCTCCTGCTTGGTCAGGTTCCACTGCTCGGCCTGGATCTTGATGTCCGATGCAGTCCCGCCGAGGCCAGCCGACCCCTGGTGCATCAGAATGCGGGCGTGCGGGAGCGCGTACCGCTTGCCCCGAGCACCCGCCGATAGCAGGAACTGGCCCATCGAGGCCGACAGTCCGAGCGACCACGTCGCGACGTCGCACTCGATGAGCTCCATCGTGTCGAAGATCGCCATGCCGGCTGTCACCGAGCCACCGGGCGAGTTGATGTAGAGATTGATGTCGCGCGAGTTGTCCTCGGCCGACAGCAGGAGCAGCTGGGCGCAGATCTGATTGGCGATCGCGTCGTCGACGGGCTGACCCAGGAAAACGATCCGCTCGCGAAGCAGGCGGTCGTAAACCGAGTCGTTGAGGTTCATGCCGCCGCCGCCGCTGCGCCTCTGTACGGCGTCGCGCTGCATCGCATCTCCAACTGGGTCGAAGCGGCTCACGGGTAAGACCTTCCTTCGTCGAGTGATGACATCGACCCTAACGAAGCCGCGCCGTCGGGCACTCCCGACAAGGGCGGCGTTCGCTCAGAGCGTCACGGTCAGCTGTGGTCGTGGCCCGCGTGAGGATCCGTGCCGGCGACGCCGGAGGCCCCCGCCGCAGCGGCGTCCTCGTCGTCGTCCCGGGTCGGATCGAGGACCTCGGTCATCGCCGCCGGCGACAGCGCCGCCAGGTCGACCGCGTTCCCCGAGGCGTCGGTGATGACGGCGGACTCGAGCACGCTCGCCAGGGCCTTGTTCCGCCGCACGTCGGCGACCAGGGCCGGCAAGTTGCCGCCCTGCACGACCTGGTTCGCGAATTCCTGCGGGGCCATCTGGTAGCGCGCCGCCTGCCGGACGAGGTATTCGGTGAGCTCGCCGTCGCCGATCTGGACATCGCTCCTATCGGCGAGGGCGTCCAGCACGAACTGGGCGCGAACCGACTTCTCGGCACTCTCGCGCAGTTCCGCCGTGAATTCCTCGCGCGTCTTTCCCTGCAACTCGAGGTACTGGTCGAGGAGCGCGTCATCGTGACCCAGCGAATGCACGACCTCGTGCTCGCGATAGTCCACCTCGGCCTGCAGGGCCGACTCGGGAACCGGGAACTCGACGGTGTCGAGAAGCGTCTCGAGCAGGCGGTCGCGGGCCTGGGCACCCTGCTCCAGCGCCTTGGCGCGGCCCAGACGCTCGCGCAGATCGGTGCGCAGCTCGTCGATCGTGTCGAACTCGCTGGCCAGCTGGGCGAACTCGTCGTCGAGCGGGGGAAGTTCCTTCTCCTTCACCGAGTTCACGGTGGCGCTGATGTCTGCTTCCCCGCCGGCGTGGTCGCCCTGGTTGATCGTGCTGGTGAACGTCGCCGTCTCGCCGGCGGACCTGCCGACAAGGGCGTCGTCGAGGCCGTCGATCAGATCGTCCTTGCCGACCTCGTACGACAGCCCCTTGGCAGTGCCCGCCTCTATCGGCTCACCGTCGACTGACGCGAGCAGATCGAGGGAGACGAAATCACCCACCTGCACCGGTCGATCGACGCCAACCAGCGTGCCGAATCGGTCGCGCAACGCCTCGATCTGCTCATCGACATCGGCATCGGTGACCTCGACGTCGTCGACGGTCACGGCTATGCCCTCCACGTCGGGCAGGGTGATCTCTGGGCGGATGTCGACCTCCGCGGTGAAATGCAGGTCAACGCCGTCAGCCAGGTCATCGATGTTCGTGACGTCGATGTCGGGCTGGCCGAGCGGGCGCAGCTCATGCTCACGCGCGGCCTCGTTGTACACCCGCGGGAGAGCCTCGCTGATCGCCTCCTGCAGGACCGCGCCGCGGCCCACACGCTGGTCGATCACCCGTGCCGGCACCTTGCCCGGCCGGAAGCCCGGGATGCGCAGCTGCGACCCGATCTTCTTGTAGGCATCGGCGAGGTTCGACTCGAGCTCCTCGAAGGGCACCTCGACGGCGAGCCGGACGCGTGTCGGGCTCAGGTTCTCGACGGTGCTCTTCACAGTGCTGATGCCTTTCCAACGTTCGAGTGGAGGGACCGAGCTGGGCTCGGCCTGCGTCGGGGTGGCGGGATTCGAACCCACGGCCCCTCGCTCCCAAAGCGAGTGCGCTACCAAGCTGCGCCACACCCCGGGCGCTGACCGGGCAAGTGTACGGGCCGCAGTCGTTGGGGTGCCCGGGTGGCGGTACCGGTAATCTGTAGCCGCACGATCGCGACCGACGCGACGCGCGGGCGTAGCTCAATGGCAGAGTCTCAGTCTTCCAAACTGATTGTGCGGGTTCGATTCCCGTCGCCCGCTCCACCGAACTCCGTCACGCATCATCACCGGGGTGTGCGCGTCCAGCCGCCCACGACGGCGAACGCAGCCGCGACGCCAGGACGATCCAGACCTGACGCCAGGGCGACACGCACCAGAGTGCGCGCCTTGAAGGCATCGAGGAGTCCCGCGTGGAGGAGGCCGCGGCCGAGCAGGTCGGTCTCCGATCCCGCAGAACCGTAGGTGCGCGAGAGCACCGGCCCGGCCGCTGCACGGGAGGCCAGGACAACGGGCATCTGCTTAGCCAGTGCTCCGAGCGGTTCGGCCAGCGACGGCGGGACGTGCCCGGCGCCCAGCCCGGCAACCACGAGACCGTCGCAATGATCCTCGACACCCGCCAGCAACTCACCGCCGTCGTCCATCCCGATAGCCAGCACCGGCACCCGCGAATCGAACCTGCGGGTCGGCGCGTACGTGGGCAGCCGGTCGAGGCTCACCAGCCGGACAGCGGTGCCCTCGACGAGCATCCCCACCGGTCCCGCGTCCGGCGATGCGAAGGCCGTGACGCTTGTCGTATGCGTCTTGCGCACCCACCGCGCGGCGTGCACCTGATCGGCGAACGCGACGAGCGCCCCCATGCCGCGGAACTCCGCTGCCGCCGCGACTGTCACCGCTGCAAGCAGGTTCGCGGGGCCGTCTGCGCCCGGCGACGACGGTGTGCGCATCGCTCCGGTGACGACGACGGGTGTCTGCGCTTGCCACAACAGGTCGATCAGGAAGGCGGTCTCCTCGATCGTGTCGGTGCCCTGAACGACGACAACGCCGTCGGCGTCGGAGGCGATCGCCGACCTCACTACGTCGGCGATCGCGTCGAAGGTGAGGGCAGCACTCGGCACGGACGCCGCGTCGTGTAGCTCGAGGCGGACGTCCATCTCAGCGAGGGCGGGGACCGACGCGGCCAGCGCCGAACCGTCGAGCCGGGTTGTCGCTCCGCCCGCCGCTGCAGTCATGCTGATGGTGCCGCCGAGGAAGAACACGGCGATCGAGGACGTCATTCGGTTGAACCTAGTCACCGCGCCCCTCGGCCCGTGGGCAATCGCTGGCAGGATGCAGGTGTGGACGCCTCCCGGCACGCCTATCCGCCGAAGCCGCTGCGGTTGTCGGGTACCGCCGTCCCGATGGTCGGCGAGATCCGCATGTACGTGTGTGGCATCACCCCCTACGACGTCACCCACCTCGGTCACGCCACGACGTATGTGTGGGCCGACGCGCTCGACCGGGTGTTGCGTTGGCACGGCTACGGCGTGACGCTGGCCCGCAACGTCACCGACGTCGACGAGGCGCTGTTCGCCGAGGCCCGCCGTCGCGGCGAACCGCCGACCATGCTCGCCACGCTGCAACGCGCACGATTCGAGGCCACGATGGCGGCTCTGCGGGTGCGCACTCCGGATCACTCGCCCACCGCAACGCAGGCCGTGGGGCACGTGCTGCAGCTGGCGGCCGCACTGTTCGAGCAGGATGCCGCCTACCTGCGTGACGGCACCGTGTACGCCCGCACCGGCTCGGCTGCCGCGCAGGCCGGTATCGATCGCGTGACGGCGCTCGAGCTGGCGCGCGAGTACCGCGACCACCCAGACGATCCGAACAAGGACGATCCGCTCGACGTCGCCGTCTGGCACGCGGCCGACGATTCGGACGTGACCTGGCCCAGCCCGTGGGGCGACGGACGGCCTGGCTGGCACGCCGAGTGCGCCGCGATGGTGCTGGCGCTGTTCGGCTCGGGCGTCGACATCCACTGCGGGGGCGCCGACCTCGCGTTCCCGCACCACGCGTGCGAGACGGTGCTGGCCGAATCGGCAACGGGCGTGACGCCCTTCGCCCGTAGCTGGTTGCGCGCCGGCACCGTGTCGATCGACGGGGCCAAGATGGCGAAGTCGACGGGCAACCTGGTGCTGGTCGACGACCTGCTCGCCGACTACGAACCGGCCGCCATACGGCTGCTGTGCCTGAACCGCCGGTGGGCCGATCCGTGGACCTTCACGCGCGACGCTCTCGACGCCGCGGCGGCGACCATCGAGGAGCTCTACTCCGCCGCTGCCAAGCCTGCGACCACAGGTTCGGCCCTCGTCCCCGCCGTGCTCCTCGACGACCTGGACGTCCCGCAGGCTCTGCAGATCGCGCTCACCGAGGGCGGTCAGGCGGCCCGCACGTTGATCGAGTTGCTCGCCCTGCGTTGATCCGCCTGCCGTCCGCGCCGGTCGGCGGTAGCTTTCGCGGATGAACCTCGGCCGCATGTCCAGCGCTGCATTGTTCGTCTCCGGCATAGCCGGCATCGTCACGCCCGAGAAGTTCCTCGACGCGCTCGATATGGCGGCCACGAGCCCCCGCGGCGTTGCCGAGACACGTATCGGCCTCGGCGGAACCTACGCCGGGATCGGCGGCTATGCGTTGCTCAGCCGGCAGCCGGGGGCACAGCGCGCTGTTGCCGCCACTTGGCTCGGCGCCGGCCTGGTCCGGCTCGGCACACTCCAGCTCGACCGCCCCAAGACGGACTGGACCTTCTGGGCCTACCTCACCGGGGAACTCGGCCTGGGGACGGCGGCATTGCTCGCGAGCCTGCGCCGCCGTCCCTGAACCGATTTACCGCGGGCGGTGCCGGGGGAACTCGATCACCTGCTGGAAGGTCGGCCGGTTCTGCCAGTCGATCAGCGGCTGGGTGATCACGCCCAGTGCGCGGAACTGGATCGCGTCGTACACCGGCATCGCCTGCTTCGCTGCCGCCGAATCCGTTGATGCCGTCCACGCCGCCACATTCGACGATCCGTTCGCCGTGACCAGTGCGTTGTACGTCTTCAGCAGGGCCGCGTCGATCGACGTGCTGCACGTCGACGGGCCGCCTGCGCACTCACGGCTTGTGATCTCGGTGCCGAAGGCATCTGCCGGGCTCTGACTGAGCAGCTGCTGCAGCGACGTGACGAGGTAGCCCTCGTACCCACCGTCGTACGCACTGCCCAGGTGGCTGCCACCCGAGTTCGGCGTGTTGACGAACTGCATCGGCAGCACCGCGTAACCCGGGGTGGATGCGCCGCCCGTCGAGCCGACGCCGCTGATCCCGCCCGCCGCCAGGATGGGGTCGTACAACGCACGAATCAGGTTGGGTACCAGCTCGTCGGCGATAGCGACAGCGCTCGCCTGCGCGTACTGGGTGTCCGCCGGTGCCCCCTTCTTGCGGTGCGCGCCGGAGGCAACCCAGCTGGTGAGCTGGGTGATCATCGCCCGCACGCCGGCCGGCTCGGTATGCCCCTGCAGGTACTGCAGGAGCAGCGGCATGACCGAGGTGCCGTCGAGATCCTGCGATGCGGCAGTCTCCATGGCCTGCACGACGTTCGAGCGCGCCAGCCCACCGGGGTGCGCCGCGAACTGTGCCTGCAGCTGGTTGACGAGCAGCTGCGAGCGGTACACGGCGCCGTAGCCGTACTGGTCGTCGGCGGCGGCGAATCCGGGTGCCGGCTTGTTGTTCCAGCTGACGAAGAAGCCCTGTGGTGGGTTCACCTCATGGACGTGCTGGTTCTGGGTAAGGAAGCCGTTCCATTCGGAGATCCCGGTGCCCCACGTCGGCAAGGTCGGGTCGACGTTGGACGGACGCACGGGGTCGAGCCCGCTCACGAAGTAGCCGGTGTCGCGGTCGTCGACGTAGAACCAGTTGAACGTGTAGAGGATCTTGTTCGCGCTCGCCATCCAGCTGGTGACATCGTGTGTCACGGCCGGCTGCCCCCAGCCGATGAACCCGACCACAGAGTCGACGTCGTGGTTGAACGTGGAGCGCTGGTTCACGACGGCGACGGGCTTGCCGCCCGAGGTCGTCCAGCCCTGCACGACGCCGTGCCTGGTCAAGTAGATGTTGTGCGTCAGTATCGCCGGCGCCCCGACACCACCGGGTTTCGGCAGTGCGACCTCGCGGAACGTCTCCTTGATCATGGGGGTACAGACACCCTCGTACAGGTAGAACGCACCCTGAGCCGCCGGTGCGCCACCGCTCGGGTTGCACACCTGCTCGAGCCGCTGGTCGATCAAGTCACTGCCCGCCGACGTCGCCGACCAGGCGAAGTCCTGTCCACGTCCGAGCTCGACGATGCCCGTGCCGGGGAAGGACGCCCCGGACGCGTCGTAGTCCGGCGAGTGCAGGTCGAGCTGGGACAGGATCTGCGGGTTGTAGTACGACACCTGCGGACCGAACACCGCGATCGGGTGACCGTCCGCGCTGTGGTCTGCGTTGACGACCAGCGCATTGCTCATGTGCTTGGGCATGCTGCCCAGTCCGGCGATGATCGACAACGCCGTGAGGTTCGGCTTCTGCAGGTTGCAGTTCGGGTCGGTGTTCACCGGCCCGCCGGCGAGCGTCGAGCTGTCCGGCAGGGCAGTCGTGGCCGGGTTGACGGTGCCGGGTGTCTCGTAGGGGAACGAGCGGTCCACGACTGTCGTCGGCGCGGTCGGGTCGTTCGAGCGCTTGAGGTCGTCGTAGGCCTGGCGCCCCGCCGTCGTGCCCAGCTGCTGGCCGAGATACTTCAGCAGCGCCGCGTTGGCGACCTCGCCGCCGCCACCTCGGCCGAAGATGCCGCCGATGAGCCCCGCGATCGAGACGACGTCGGCGACCGTCCAGTTCAGCGGCAGGATCGACGGGACTGCTGCGGCGTAGTCGCCCGGAAGCAGGGCCGGGTGCGAGCGGGCGGCCTTCACATAAGCGTTCACGCCGTTCACGTAGCTGTAGATCATGGTGCGGGCGAGCGCACCCTGGGTGCCGTATTCGGTGGGCAGCGCATCGACCTGAGCAACGGCCTGGGCCTGTGTGTAGGGCGAGAGCAGCAGCTGGTCGTGGTCCATCTGCTCGAACGCGCACGAACCGCCGAGGAACTGTGCCAAATTGCCCTGGCCGTAATGCCGGAGCACGTCCATCAGGAACAGCCGGTCCTCGGCCTGGGCATAGCCGGCGCCGAATGCCAGCGTGGAATCGGTGCTGCCGTAGATGTGCGGGATGTCATGGACGTCTCGGTAGATCGTCACCCCGGCGGTGGGCGTCTCGGTGCGCACGACGCCACCGGCCGGCACGCCGAAGGACTCGTCGTTGTAATAGTTCGAGAGCGTCGCGTCGGTCACGCTCGAGGAGGCGTAGAGCAGGTTCGCATACGGCGCCAGCTGATCATTGCTCGCTGGTGGGCGCTGGCCGGTCAGCTCGAACTTCGCCAGATCTGCCGCGTTGGCCAGGCCGTTCTCGCCTGCGGGCAGGATGCTCATTGCCTGCCCATCGGCGTAGTCGTTGGCGCGGTATGCCGTCGACGGCCCTCCCGCGGCAGATGCAGACGGCGCACTGAGGGCGGGCAGCAGCGCTGCCGCGACGGTGGCCGAGACTGCGATGACGGTGAGCCGGCGCGCGCGGCGGCGCGACCACGGACGAAGAGCCACGACGGTAACTCCCGATAGGTCGGAAACGACTAGAACAGGTTCCGGTTGACAATGGCCCGGCCGACGGCAATCCGCCACTTGAAGTGCGATGCGGCAGGATCACCGGTGTGACCGAGACCTCGGACGAGCGCGGCCGGCGACGCGCGCCCCGCAAGCGCGGAGCGCCACGCGACTCCGGCGACAGGGGCCTGCGCGACCTCGTCGGGTCGGGCCCGTCACAGCTCGGGGTGGAGGGCGCACTGCGCGGTCGCGACGTCAACCGCCCGACCGAGGACGACCTTGACGCAGCCGAGCGCGACCTGGTGATCGTCAGGCGGCACTGGACACCGCCGCCTACCTGACGAGGCGATGGCTCAGCGCGAGGCAGCGTCGAGCCGTCGCGTCGCAGCGCGCACCGCGGCCTCGGCCGGCTTCAGGTCGCGCTCGATGTCGCCCAGCCGTCGGCGCAACTGCTCCGCTTCCGTGAGCAGCTCGTCGCGTCTGCGTGTCGCGTCGGTGAGGTCGGCTCGGGCCTGCGCGGCGGCACGCTCGCGCCGTTGCGTAACGCGCTCGCGGGCGGAATCCTGCGGCACTCGCTTCGCCGGCCCAGGTGCCGACACCACTGCAAGCCGCGGCCGGGCGTCGAGCGCGGCAACAGCGTCGCTGATGTCGACCTCGCCGAAGCCGCTGTAGCTCAGGGCACTCGTCAGGCGGCCCGTTCGCAGGGCACGTTCGGCGTTCTCGTCGGCGACCGCGGCGTCGAAGCTGGCCTGGACCTCCCGGAGGGCGGCGTCCGGAACCTGTCGCCCTGCGGCCTTGGCCGTGTCACGCGCCGCGCGGGTGAGAGCCGTCACGGCCCCTCGCCGGCGGTCGGAGAGCTCGCGCATACGGTCGGCCGCCAGGCCGCGCTGCGCCGCTCGTAGTTCCTCCGCGATGTGCAGCAGTTCCTGCACCTGGTCTTCGTGCTCGCGCACGACCAGGTTCACGGCCCAGGCGGCGACGGTCGGCTTGCGCAGGGCCATGATCTCGGCGCGGCCCGTCGCATCGCCGGCCTCGCGTGCTTCGGCGGCGAGTTCGGCGCGGCGCGCGGTGAACCGCTCGGGTGCGAGCCCGTACAGCTCGTCGGCTGCCGTTGAGATGTCCATCGTGCGACCGTTTGCGCTGCGCTCAGCGGGTCTCGTGACCGCTGATCGCTCCCGTCGCTTCGTACTCGGCAAGCATCGCGATCCGTCGGCGGTGCCGCTCCCCCTGGCTGAACGGCGTGGCGATGAAGATGTCCACGAAGCGGACGGCGTCGACGTCGGTGTGGTTGCGGGCCCCGATGCTGATCACGTTCGCGTCGTTGTGTTCGCGCGCCAACCGGGCGGTGTCGTCGCTCCAGACCAAGGCTGCGCGCACACCGGGGACCTTGTTCGCGGCAATCTGCTCGCCGTTGCCCGAGCCGCCGATGACGACGCCCAGGGTGCCGGGTTCGGCGACGGTGCGGGCGGCCGCGGTGATGCAGGGAGGCGGGTAGTCGTCGTCGACGTCGAAGACGAGGGCGCCGCAGTCGACCGGGTCGTGTCCCGCTTCACGGAGATGGGTGATCAACCGGGCCTTGAGCTCGAATCCGGCGTGATCGCTGCCGAGGAAAAGCCGCATGCGGCCATCATCGCAGGAACTGTGCGACGTTCGGGGGCAGGCGCGATCAGTCGGGACAGGTCGCGGCTGGGACAATGGACGGCGTGATGGCCTTGCCGGTGCCCGCCTTCGCCGGCCTCGCCAGCAGGACGACCTGGCAACCGGTCGCCCTCGTGGTCGGGCTGGCCATCGCGGCCTGGTACCTGCGCGCGGCGCGCGATGTCGGCAGGGCGGGCGCGCCGTGGCCAGTGCGGCGAACGGTCGTGTTCCTTCTGGGTGTCGCGTCGCTCCTCTACACGTGCTGCGGCTGGCTCGAGGTGTACCGGCGCTCGCTGTACTGGGCCTGGACCGGTCAGGCGCTCGCGCTGCTCCTCCTCGTACCCCTCGTGCTGCTCGCGGGGCAGCCGATCCAGTTGGCGCGGGCTCATGGCGGCGCGACAGGACTCGTCGACCGCGTCATCCGCTCGCGTTTCGGCCGCATCGTCGCGAATCCCCTCGTCGGACCGGCACTCGTGCCCATCCTGTGCGCAGTTCTGTTCTTCGGTCCCCTACCGGCGTGGGTCGCGCAGTGGTCACCGGTCGCCTGGGTCGTTCAGCTCGCTCTGGTCCTGGTCGGCGCGTTGATCGTGTTACCGCTCGTCGGACCGGACGACGCGCCGGGTTCGCTTGCCGTCGGCCTGTCGCTCGCGATCGGTTCGTTCGAACTCGTGCTCGACGCGATCCCGGGCATCGCCCTGCGGCTGCACACGACGCTCACGACGTCGTATTTCGACCATCGTGCAACGCATACGTGGTCGCCGGCCGCGCTGCACGATCAGCAGATCTCCGGCGCCGTCGTCTGGTGTGTGGCAGAGGTCATCGATCTGCCGTTCCTGCTTCTGGTCTTCCGTCGGTGGGTTCGCGCAGACGTGCGGGAAGCCGCGGAGGTCGACGCAGTTCTCGAGGCCGAAAGGGCCGCGCGCTCCGGCCTGACGCCCGGCGATCCCGGAGCTGCGGCAGACGTCCCGTGGTGGCTCAGCGATCCGGCGATGCAGCGCCGCCTCGGCGGGCCGGACCGCTGAGCCAGCGGTCGGCGCTGTGCGTCGCCACGGCAGCGTCGACGGGGATCGGTCCGTACACGTGGGGGAATCGGGCACCGGCGGCGGAACTGTGCTCGACCCGGATCGGCGCAGCGATCCGCGACGGATCCAACTCGACCACGAGCAAACCCCTCGCACCCTGGTAATGCCGCGCGAGCGTGCCACGAACCTGCGCCGCGAACGAGCAGTGGATGAACCCTTCGGTGTCCAGTGACGCTGCGCGGTACTCACCCGACGGCCCGGACGCTGCCCACTCGTCCGGGGCGACGATGTGGAACAGGTGTTGCAGCTCAGAGGCCGACATGGCCCGCCATCGCCCGCCACTGGTAGTCGAAGAACGCCTCGTAGTCGACGATCGCGTTCTGCAACCGTCCGAACAGCTCGAAGCTGATCGCCCCGAACAGCTGGGCCCAGGCAGTCATCAACCGGGCGAACACCGCTGCGGGAACGCCGTCCCAGCCCTGCAGCGCGCTCAACTGTTCGATGTCCTCGCGGACCGCACGCGGTAGCCGGGTGGGTGCCGGCACGAGCGCCCCCGTGGCAAGGGCATCACGGATGATGGCCATGACGGCGAGCACGGGACGGGCAGCGGGCTCGATGGTGTCCTGTGGTGCCGCGTAGCCCGGAACGGGACTGCCGTAGAGCAGCGCGTACTCGTGCCGGTTGGCCAGGGCCCAGGCGCGAATGCCACGGCCGAGCGCCATCCACCGGGCAAGGACATCGCGTCTCGGCACTGCGCTCTCGGCACGCTCTGCGGCCTCGGCCAGCGACAGGTAGGCATCGACGATCAGCGCGGTGAGCAGATCGTCGCGGCTCGGGAAGTAGCGGTAGACGGCCGAGGAGACGACGCCGACGTCGCGGGCGACCGCGCGCAGCGAGATGTCCGGGCCGTGCTCTGCAAGCTGGCGGCGTGCGGTCTGCTTTATCTGGTCGGTCATCTCGGCGCGCACTCTCGCACGCACCGAGGAACGCGGCGGGGCTGTCATGGCGAAAGTCTGGCACATATTTGTGAGCGGCGCACTCATTCGAGAACACCGCTCTTGACAAATGATTCGAATGTGAGCGATGCTCTAGTCCGAGAGCAGTGCTCTCCCTAAGCGAAGGGAATACCGATGGCTGTTCACCTCATCGTCGGAGCCGGGCCGGTCGGTTCGGCTGTGGCACGGCACCTTCTCGCCGACGGCGAGGCAGTCCGCGTACTCACACGCTCGGGCACCGGAATCGACGGGGTCGAACGCATCGCGGCAGACGCCGCAGACCCGGCGGCGCTCACGGCCGCGGCGCTCGGCGCGAGTGCGATCTACAACTGCGTCAACCCGCCCTACGACAAATGGGCACAGCAGTGGCCGCCCATCGCGGCCGCACTGCTCCGTGCCGCCGAGACATCGGGCGCCGTTCTCGCCACCACAGGCAATCTCTACGTCTACGGGCCGGTCGACCGGCCGATGACCGAGGACATGCCGATGGCCGCCACCGGCGCCAAGGGCCAGGTGCGCGCACAGATGACCCGCGATGCACTCGCCGCGCACGCTGCGGGACGAATCCGCGCCTTCGAAGTACGCGGCAGCGACTACCTGGGCGGGAACTCGCTGCTCGGCACCCTCGTCGCACCGGCGTGGCGCAAGGGCCGCACCGCGTACATCCCCGCCGACCTCGACGCTTCCCACACCTGGACGAACGTCGACGACGTCGCGACGCTGCTCGTCACGGGCGTTCGCGACGAGCGTGCGTGGGGCCGGGTGTGGCACGTACCGAGCGCCGCCCCGCTGAGCATTCGCGAACTCACCGCGATCGCGGCGCAGCAGCTCGGCGTTCGCCCGAAGGTTGCCGCGCTGCCCTACCCGGCGCTGTGGACGGTCGGGCTCTTCCAGCCGTTCGTCCGCGAACTGCGCGAGACGCAGCATCAGTTCCGCAGGCCGTTCGTGCTCGACTCAACTCTCGCCGAGCAGACCTTCGGCCTCAAGCCGACCGCGATCCAGGATTCGGTCGCCCTCGACCTCGCGACGACATCCTGACGGGCCTCAGCCGAACTGGGGCGATTCGGTGCGCGTGCGCTTGAGTTCGAAGAAGTAGGGGTAGTCCGCGAGTGCGCGGGCACCGTCCCAGACGCGGAGCGCATCCTCGCCGCGCGGGATACGGGTGAGGACCGGGCCGAAGAACGCCGTCCCGTCGATGTGGATCACGGGGGTTCCGACCTCGTCGCCGACGGGGTCCATACCCTCGTGGTGGGACTTGCGCAGCTGCTCGTCGAACTCGTCGGTGTATGCGACGTCGGCGAGAGACTCGGGCAGCCCGACCTCGGCAAGCGCCTCGGCAATCACCTGGCGGTCGAAGTCGCGGCCCTCATCGTGCTTGCGCCGGCCGAGCGCGGTGTACAGACCGCGCAGTACCTCGTTGCCGTACTGCTCTTCTGCCGCGATGGCCACCCGCACCGGGCCCCAGCCTCGGCCGAGCATCTCGCGGTACGACTCCGGCAGGTCGTCGCGGTCCTCGTTCAGCACCGACAACGACATCACGTGGAAGGAGAGTTCGATGTCGCGCTGCCTCTCCACCTCCAGGATCCAGCGAGAGGTAACCCAGGCGAACGGGCACAGCGGGTCGAACCAGAAGCGAACTATCGGGCGAAGGGGACGAATGTCATCCATGCACCCAAGATACCCTGGTTGGTTGAGTCCTAAACAACCGTGTCGGGAAGATCTCAGCGGAACGCGGCGAGTGCCTCGTCAGCGTGGGTGTCCATGTTGACCTCGCTGTGGATCGCCGCCACCACTCGGCTGTCCTTGCCGATGGCGAAGGTCCATCGCTTCACGGGAGCACCGAGCCGCTCGCCGAGCTTTCCCCGCTTGACCCCGAAGATCGCGGCCACCGCGCCCTCGGTGTCGGCCAGCAACGGGTAGTCGAAGGAGTGCCGGTCGGCGAATTGCTTCTGCCGCTCGACCGAGTCGCGGCTGATGCCGACGCGCTGAACGCCGGCCGCCGCGAACTCGGCGGCGAGGTCACGGAAGTGACAGGCTTCCTTCGTGCACCCGGTCGTCATCGCCGCGGGGTAGAAGAACAGCACTACCGGCCCGTCCTGCAACATCGCCGACAGGCGGCGTGGCTGCCCGTCCTGGTCGGGCAATTCGAAATCGGGTACAAGATCTCCAGCCTGCATGCCGCCAGAGTAGTAGCCGGTGCGGATGCCGCGGCAATTGTGAAAGACTTGTCTCATATCGGCACCGCACGGAACCGCGTGCCGCCACTACATCGAACCCGCGATTCTGCCGAAGGATGATGCGCACATGGCCGCACCGAGCGCCGTTCCCAATCTCACCCGCGACGACGCCCGCGCGCGTGCCGAATTGCTGCACGTCGAGTCCTACGACATCTCTCTCGACTTGACCGACGGCGGTGGCAAACCGTCCGAGCGCACCTTCCGCTCGACGACGACGATCCGGTTCACCGCCACCCGCCCGGGCGAATCCACCTTCGTGGACGTCATCGCCGACAAGTTCCATTCCGTCACCCTCAACGGCGAGCCCGTGGACGTGACCGGGTACGCGCCAGAGCGAGGAATCACGCTGCACAATCTCGCAGCCGACAACGAGCTCGTCGTCGACGCCGACCTGATCTACACCAACACCGGTGAAGGCCTGCACCGTTTCGTCGACCCGCTCGACGGCGAAACCTACCTGTACTCACAGTTCGAGACCGCCGACGCCAAGCGCATGTACGCCTGCTTCGACCAGCCCGATTTGAAGGCAGAGTTCACCATCCGAGCCACCGTGCCCGAACACTGGGAGGTCGCCTCGAACGGCCGAACGGTTCCGATCGAACAGCCCAGCGTCGGCAAGATCGTCGCCTTCGCCACGACAGCACGCATCAGCCCGTACATCACGGCGCTCGTCGCGGGTCCGTATCACGTCGTGCGTACCTCGCACGACGGCATCGACCTCGGCCTGTGGTGCCGCAAGACGCTCGCCAAGCACCTCGATGCCGACGAACTGTTCCTCATCACTACACAGGGCTTCGACTGGTACCACGCCAACTTCGGGACGCGGTACGCATTCGACAAGTACGACCAGCTGTTCGTGCCGGAGTTCAACGCCGGGGCGATGGAGAACGCCGGCTGCGTGACGTTCCGCGAGGACTACGTCTTCCGTAGCAAGGTCACCGACGCACGCTACGAGCGCCGCGCCGAGACGATTCTGCACGAGATGGCGCACATGTGGTTCGGCGACCTGGTGACGATGCGCTGGTGGGACGACCTCTGGCTGAACGAGTCGTTCGCGACGTACGCCTCGGTGCTCTGCCAGACGAACGCGACCCGCTGGTCAGACGCGTGGACGACGTTCGCCAACGTCGAGAAGAGCTGGGCCTACCGCCAGGATCAGCAGCCCTCCACCCACCCGATCGCCACCGACGCGCCAGACGTCCAGACCGCCGAGGTGAACTTCGACGGCATCACCTACGCCAAGGGTGCCAGCGTCCTGAAGCAGCTCGGCGCCTTCGTGGGGATCGAGGCATTTCTCGCCGGCCTTCGCGAGTACTTCGCCGACCACGCCTATGGCAACACGACGCTGGCGGACCTGCTCCGCGCCCTGGAGCGCTCGTCCGGGCGCAACCTCGGCGACTGGTCCAAGCTCTGGCTCGAGACAGCCGGCATCAACGCGTTGCGCCCGGATTTCACGCTCGACGACGAGGGCCGCTACCTGTCGTTCGACATCGTCCAGACGGCTCCGAACGAGGTCGCCACGTCGAACGTCCTGCGCCCGCACCGGCTGGCCGTCGGGCTGTACGAGGAGGTTGACGGGGAGCTCAAACGCACGGATCGCATCGAGTTGGACGTGAACGGTGAGCGCACTGCGGTCGCCGCGCTGGTCGGCCGTCGGCAGCCGGCGTTGCTGATCGTGAACGACGACGACCTCACGTACTGCAAGCTGCGGCTCGACGACCGCAGCCTGGAGACGCTGCGCACGGGCGGGATCGCGAAGCTGATGGACTCGCTACCCCGCGCGCTGGCCTGGTCCTCGAGCTGGGACATGGTGCGCGATGGTGAACTGCCCACCCGCGACTACATCGCCCTGGTGCTGGCCGGTGCGGAGCAGGAGACCGACATCGGGGTTCTGCAGTCGCTGATCCGGCTCGCACTCCGCTCGCTCGAGATCCACGCCGATCCCGCGTGGGCCCCTGAAGGGTGGGCCGCCGTGGCCGACACAGCCTTCGCCGCTCTGCGCCGCGCGGCGCCGGGCTCCGACCATCAGCTGGCGTGGGCACACGCGCTCCTCGGTTCGGCGCGAACCGCTGAACACCTCGCCTTCATCCGCGCACTGCTCGACGGGTCCGAGGTCGTCGACGGCCTCGCGATCGACGACGAGCTG
>DASYGT010000037.1:0-24295 GCA_035999365.1 Jatrophihabitantaceae bacterium | reverse complement strand
AATCACGCCCACACGATCACGCTCAACTCCCCGTTCGGCCATCACCAGGGGCGAAAGCCACGTCCGGAGATACAGTGCGCGTGGCACAGGATGAACACCTAGGTCAAACGACCGGATCGGGCCGAAAGCAGTGCGTCTGCTTGTCCGCATGGTCATCCGATCGGTCGCATGACCATGCATTTGACCATCGACATCGCTCGTGCGGGAGGGCACCCTATCGCCGAATCGGCGCGGGCAGTCAGGGATCGGTTGGCCTTGTCCGGCTTACCCAGATCTGCTGATTCCTTGCACTTGGCCGGGCAGCTTTCGGTCGGGTTCGGGCGCCTTCTGGCAGTCGGCGGCGCCGCGGATGGCGGGGACACGTATCGGCAGCGAGCAAGGCCGCGCGGGAGGCCGCGCGGGAGGCCGCGCGGGAGGCCGGCTATCGGCTCGGGAGTGATCGCGGTAGCCCGAACCACGGCAGCACGCCGGCCTCGAAGCGGGTCATGGCGCAGATCCGGTCGCCGGCGACGGTGAGCACGTAGAAGGCGGTCGCGTGGCGGTTTCCGGCCGGGACGCGCAGGTATAAACCGAACGCGGGCTGGCTGTTGGCTCGGGTCGGTACGAGGTCGAAGCTGCGGCCCGCGGCGAACAGGCGGGCGCAGTAGCGCGCCACGTTGTCTCGGCCCTCGTATCCGAAGGGCTCCGGCGGCATGGCGATGAAGACGTCGTCGGTCAGCAGGGCCACCAGCGCGTCGAGGTCGGCCGACTCCCACGCGCGGACGAACCTGGCCACGATCGCGTCCTCGGCGGGCGAGCCTGCGGCGGGCGGCGGCTGGTGGCCGGCGGTCGGCTGCTGCCGGCGCTGGAGGCTGGCGCGGGCTCGTTTGAGGGCGCTGTTGACCGATTGGACGCTCACCTCGAGCATGCCGGCCACCTCGCCGGCGTGGAATCCGAGGACGTCGCGCAAGATGAGGACGGCGAGCTGGCGCGGCGGGAGCAGTTGCAGGGCGGTCACGAAGGCCAGCGAGATGGTTTCGGTCTGCTCGTAGCGGGCCTCCGGCCCGGGCGGCCGTTCGACGGCGCCCTCGAGGAGGGCGGCGTCAGGAAACGGCTGGAGCCAGACAGGCTCGTCGCGCGGCGTCGGCACGAACGGTTCGAACTGCGACATGTCCCACGCCCTGGCCGGGCGCCGGCTCGCTGCGCGGCGCGCGTTGAGGCACCGGTTGGTGGCGATCTTGTACAGCCAGGTGCGCAGCGAGGCGCGGTCCTCAGTGAACCCGCCGATGCCTCGCCAGGCTGCCAGCATCGTCTCCTGGACGGCGTCCTCTGCGTCGGCGAAGGATCCGAGCATCCGGTAGCAGTGCACCTGCAGCTCCCGCCGGTGTGACTCGGTCAGCTCCCGGAACGCGTCACCATCTCCGGTCCGCGCCCGTGAGAGCAGATCGCTTGTTGCCATCCTGGGCTCCTTCCGCCCGTACCCCGTCGTGCCTCCTCCCGGTACATACACCGCCCAGGGCGCGAACTGGGCGGCTCGCGGGCACCCAGTTTCCCCGTGCCGCGGTGTATGCACTTCCGACCGCCCGGACGATCCGAGCGCCGGATCGTGCCGCAGCAGTGGAACGACCCGCCCTTCAGCGACCTATCCCGCCATGCCCACACACCTAAGTCGAGGACGTGCCTATGTTTCCCGCCTACTTCAGCGCAGAACTCGCGCGCGCCCACCACCGCGAGTTGCTCGACCAAGCAGCGCACCGCAGACTGGTGCGCCACGCTCACCGCGCGCGCCGGTCAACGGGTCCGCGTCGATGGGGCAAGCTCGCCGGACTGACCGGCCGGTCCGCACCCACGACGTCCTGTCCGCCCGCACGACCCACCGCTGATGCCGTCGCCGGCGACGACGGATCGCCGCCGGCGCCGTTGAACGTGCGCGTCTCGGGCATGCACGGGAAAGCAGCCAACCGCAGGAAGCATGTGAGCCGGACGCTCGCTCGTGTCTTCGCCGGCTGGCGGACGGGACTGTCGGGGCCTGTCATCGTTCTTCAGGCTGGGACCGCGGTCAACTACTTCGGCACCGGACTGGTGCTTCCCTTCGAGATCATCTACCTGCACCAGGCCCGCGGCTTCCCAACGGCGACCGCGGGGCTGGTGCTGGCAGCCGTCATGGGCACGGCGGCGGTCGTGACGCCCTTTTCGGGTGCGCTGCTCGATCGTCTCCGGGCGAAGCCGATCCTGATCGCCGGCAATCTCGCGAGCGCAGTGGGCTACGCGGGCCTCGCATTCGTCGACCGCCCCTGGCAAGCCTTCGTCTGCTCGGCCGTCGGGGGCGCCGGGTTCGGAGTCGCGAACACCGCGAACCAGCTTCTGAGCCTGACCCTGGTCTCAGTGGAGCAGCGCGCCTCGTCGATTGCGCTCCGCCGAGTCGCCGGCAACTTCGGTCTTGGCAGCGGCGCGACGGTTGCGGGCTTCGTCGTCGATTCCGCCGACAACGTCCGCGCGTTCCAGGCGCTCTACCTCTTCAACGGTGTCACCTTCGCCGTCTTCGCGCTGGTTGTGCTCGTGGGGATCCCGAATCCTCGCCTGGCGAATGCTGCGTCGGCGAGCGACAGGGGAACAGGCTTCCGAGCAGTTGCTCACGATCGGCTCTTCCTCATCCTGATAGCAGCCAACATCGTGCTCGTGATGACCGGTGGCGCGCTCTTTTCCAACATCCTGGCGCCGTTTGCGAAGGCGTACACGCCTGTCGGGCCGGGCGAGATCGGCGTCGTGTTCTTCATCAACACTTTCTTCATCGTCGTCGCGCAGATTCCAGCCACACGGGTCGTCCAGCGGATGCGCCGCACTCACGCACTCGCCGCGACCAGCGCGCTATTTGCAGTCGGCCTGCTCGCGGTCCTGCTCGCAACGCTGACGAGCTCGACGTTCACCGCTACCACCGTCCTGGCCGGGGTCGCGATCGTGATCGCGATCGGTGAGTGCGCGCAGTTCATCGTCCTCGGCCCAATCGTCGCCGACCTCGCACCGCCGCATCTGCTCGGCCGCTACATGTCGCTCTACGGCCTCAGCTTCACGGTAGGCGTGGCTCTCGGCCCCGCGGTCGGCGGCGCGCTACTCGCGACCTCACCCGACGCCGTCTGGTGGGGCGGCGCGTTGGCGTTAGTACTGACCGGAGCCGGTTCGCTGCGACTCCGCGACCGGGTACCCGACCCGCTCCTGCAGGCGCAACGCCCTGCGCCGCAAGCCGTCAGCGCGGCCGGCATGGACCCCGCCCGCCACGGCCAGGTGAGCACTACGAGGACGTAAGGTCACTGACCATCTGGCAACGGCAACGCGAAATCGCGCCGATGGCGCCGATCGCATACACCGGACATCGGCATGACGGTGAACATGCGGCGCGACTGACAAGCCGATCTGCGCATCGCAAGGCCAGTTGTCGAGCCGCGCCGAACGACGGATCATGCGCAGCGCGATCGCGATTCCTGCGAACGCGCCGACCGAGGGATACGAAAGCTGCGGCCTTCCAAGTGTGACTGCGTCTCAGCGATGGGTCGGCACTCCGGAGCTGGGCACCGGCGATGGCTTTGCCGCACCGACGTCAGGAGCTAGCTGCGGGTGGCGCTCCACGCGCCAGAACCGCCCGCTCCGCGGGCGATCTTGTACTGGCCGCTCATCGAAATGCCCGACACCGACCCGGTGTATGTGATCGCCTGGGATCCCACGGTGCCGAAACGGATCCGGCCACCGGCGACGGTGCCGTCGATGGTCACGGCCCCCGGCGCTGTCGAGAGGTCGATCGTGCCCGTCAGCTTCGACGTCGACTGCGTCCATCGCAGGACGAACGTGCCGGTGTAGGCGCCGCTGTACGTGCCTTTCCAACTGCCCGACAGCACAGGAGCGGCCACCGGTGGGGACGATCTTGTCGGGCTGGTCGGCGCCGCCGCGCTTGATTGGCGCGCCGACGTGACGCTGGCCGCCGGTGAGGTGGACAGCGGGGCAGACGTGGATGACGTGGATGACGTTGCGTTGCTCGACGAACACGCCGCTAGCAGCGCCGTAGCCGTGCCGACCACGAAGATCAGTTTCGTCCGATTCATGTCATCGCCCCCGGGGCTGAGAGGTTGGCTGTCGCCGAATATGAGCCGCTGATGCCGACGAGCGATACATCGGTGCGGGCCGCAAGGACGGGGCGGCTTCTCAGGTCGCGCACCCCGACGGCGCAACCGAAAGAACCTGGGGAAGACACCTCGACGATGACGGGTGCGGAGTTGACATCGGCCGCTGATCGTTGACGAACGGCTCTTGTGCCGCAGGAGAGTGCATACGGTCTGATCTGCAAGCTTGGCCAGCGGCGACGCTGCGCTCGAGATCGACGGATCGTGAGCGTCTCTGGGTGGCGCCATGGCTTGTCGAGTGTGAGTGATCGATCTTGTTCGTCGGCGTGTGCGCCGGCACGATTCCCTGCGTGTTTGTTTCGGCCGGGGGCGGCCGGTGTTCGTTATGGACGTCGGCGCCGGTGATGACGCTGTCGTGTTGCACAGCGGCTGGATCGGGACCTGGGAAGACTGGGCTCCGCAGCTCTCGGCATTGAGCCGTGGCCAACGGGTGGTCGCTTTCGATCATCGCGGCGTCGGACGCACGCCGTGCGAGACCGGCGAGTTCGGTGTCGATCGTCTCGCGGAGGACCTCCTCGAGGTCATCGAAACCCTGGAGGTGGGCCGGTGCGTGCTCGGAGGATTCTCTACCGGCAGCCAGGTCCTTCAGCGCGCGCTTAGCCAAGCACCCGACCAGTTCTGTGCGTTGATCTTGATGTGCCCATCTGGTGACGCTGCTCCGGACGCTGCGTTCCTCGACATGCTGCGCAGCGACTTCGACACCGCCATCGACATGTTTGTGCAAGCGTGTCTTCCCGAAGCCGTCCACGAGGACGTTGCGGCGGTGCGGAAGTGGGTGGCGGTCGACTGGGCAGACGCGAACGGGCAGGCGGTCGCCGTGCTCCATCGGGGGAGTGAGGTATGCGCGTTGCTCACCGTCGATGCATCGAACGCCGGGATCGGACGGGTGTTGTGGACGCTGAACCCGGCGAAGCTCGCCCGCGCGAACTTGCGGACGGCGAAGTGACGGGCGCGCGTGAGGCGGCGGCCTACGACCGAAGCGCGCGCCGGTTCGCGCGGGCCTGCGCGGCCGGTGATGTCGCCGCGCTGCGTGCCACCCTCACCTCCGACGCGGTCGCCGTCGCCGATGGCGGCGGCCAGGTGTGGGCAGCGCCGCATCCGCTACGCGCCGCGGACGGCGTCGCGCGCCTCGCCGCCACACTGATGCGGCCGACGGCCGATGGCGGGCTGAAGGTCGAGTCGGTGAACGGCCGCGCCGGTGTCGTGCTGCGCCGAGGACGTGAAGCCGTCGCGGTTGTAGCGTTCGCCCTCATCGGACGGGCGATCGCTGCAGTCTGGATCGTCGCCAACCCGGACAATCTGCGGGCGTGGCCGCCGCAATAGCGCAGGGGCTTCGCTGTGCCAGGTGTCAGGCCAGACCGGTCCTACCGTCGAACGGCGAGCTGTTTTCATGAGCATCGCTTGCATGGGTCGGCGCGGCGCGCGTGGGCGTAGCGGGTCAGCCCGGGCCGTTGGGATGGGTGAGGTCGTAAGCCCGCGAGAGCTTCTGTGGCACGACCATCCTCCACGCGTCGACGACGAGCTCACGGGCCTCGGCCGGGTCCAGTTGTGCGAGGTCGGCGTGGACCCAGTTGAAGCGCATGTCTGCCGCCGACGGCAGCCGGAACTTGTGCGGCTCATTCACAACGAGCGCCCCGCGCTCCTCCCGGGGAAACGCGAAGCCCATCACTTGCTCGTCGAGGGAGAACGCCACGTAGACGATCTGCTTGACCCGAAACTTCAACCGGCCGCGGACGTAAACCTGGTAGGAGCGCTCGAGTTCGGCGCCGAGCCAACGAACGTCCTCGATCACCGCCATGGTCACCGCCCGTCGGTCATGGCGCGGGGCCGATCCCCAGTTGGCCTCGGTGGACTTGCGTTGGGCAGCGATGCCCTACGGGCCGGCATGCTCAACTCGCCGGCGTGCACTAGTGGAGGCGGAACTCGTACTGCTCGTCGCGCGAGACCGCATCCGCGTACGCCACCAACTCTGCGTCCGAGAGGCTCACGCCGATGCGTCGGAGCGCGAGGATGGCCAGTGGCTTGATGTCCTCCGCAGGTTTGCCGGTGTGCTTGGCCCGCAACTCCGCATCGAGTTCGTTCAGTCGCGAGGAGGCCTGAGCGAAGATCGACTGCCCGCCACCGACGTTCATGTTGAACACCATCGGTCCAGCATCGCACGGTGCGTCGTAGTCGGCGTCGTAGTCGGCAACGGCAGCCACCGACCGTCCGCTCAAGCCGGCACCTACGGATTCATCTGCGTTGGCGCCGCACGTGTGTTGCGCGAGATCGACGGCTACCGCGCATCATCGGCCGGCAGTCCCGGCTGAGCGGGTTACCTCCCAACGCGCACTTGGTGGGCGCACAATCAGGGCTATGAGTGTGGGTCACACACTGGTGGCTACCGACGGGCGACCTGGTCCGGGCGAGTGCTGGTGCTGCGGGGGTGAGCACGACCCGGCGGAGATGGTGCATCTCGGCAACCACCCTGAAGTTGCTGTGTGCGTTCGCTGCGCTTACTCGTTGAAGACGTGGGCGTGGGAGATCGACGACCGATCCCGGACCGGACTGGCCGTGCACGCGCGAAACGGGTTCCGCGCTGTCCGTCGACACGTCGTACTCAACGGCAGCCACCAGAAGAAGTGGATCGGCCGCCCGCTGCGATGGCTGGGCCGGAAACTCCCTTAGGTCCGAAGCGGTGGCACCGTGATGCGCCGCTGCTCGAGTTCGTCAGGGTGTGGGCGTGTGGTTGATCATCCAGCGGATGCCGTAGCGGTCGAGAACGACACCCCAGTAGGCACCCCACGGCATGTCCGCCATCGGCGAGCCCTCCGACCCGCCTTCGGATAGAGCGTCGTAGAGGCGGTCGGCCTCGACCCTGTCGTCGACGTCCACGCACAAGGTGGTGTTGTTGCCGATCCGGGTCTGCTGGCCCATCGACTTGAGCATGTCGGTCGCCATCAGCAGGTGACCGGAGACGATCGGAAGCTCGGCGTGCATCACCAGGCCCTGCTCCTCCGCGGGCAACTCCGCGGGGCCCATCGCCGGCAGATCCGAGTATCGGCTCAGCATCGTGATCTCGGTGCCGAAGGTCGCGGCGTAGAAAGCGAACGCTTCCTCGGTCTGACCCTGAAAGTTGAGGTAGGTGTTGACTCGCGTCACGGTCGCCTCCTTCGTCCGACGGGCGCCGCCCAGACGCCCAGACACCATCGTCTGCTCATCAAGATGAGCCTGTCCAGGTTCACCTTCGACGAGTGTCCCTGGCGCCGCGTGACGGCCGGCGTCCGACAACGATCCATATGCTGGCCGCATCCGACCAGCCAGCGCATGGTCGAGGCTAGGACTCCAGGATGCGCTACCTGCTGGCGACCAACACGCTGGGCCAGGTGTTCTACAAGCCGACCATCGGCGCCGGCGGCCGCCGACCGAACGTCGCCCGCTTCCAGTTCCTCGACCCTGCCGCGCGCACGTTCTATCCCGACTGGGAACTGTTCGCGCACATGTGCGTCTCGATCATGCGTGCCGAGGCCGGACGCGACCCGCACGACCGCGGATTGCAGGACCTCGTCGGCGAGCTGTCTACGCAGAGCGACACCTTCCGCCGGCTATGGGGCGCCCACAACGTGCGCACCCACGGCACCGGAACCAAGCGGTTCCATCACCCGGACGTCGGCGAACTCACCCTCGCCTTCGAGGAGTTCGCAATCACCGCCGAGGCCGGCAACGTCATGCTGCTGTACACCGCCGAACCGGGCGCGCCGTCAGCAGAGAAACTGCGGCTTCTTGGATCGCTGGCTGCCGAATCGGTTCCAGCGGCCGACGCGGTCGCGGACTGAGCGCAGACGGTTGTGGCCGGCGGTGCATAGCTCGCCATCACGACGTATCGGTTGAACGATCGGTTTGGTGTCGCAGTTCAGTTCATGCACCCTCGTGCCGATCTCGGCCAGGAGCCACCATGCCTGAAACCCTTTCCGCCGACCTCCTCTTCGTCCTCGTCGCAGCGTTGATCGCGATCGCACCAGCACCTCCGAACGCCGAAGTCGTCAACAGTGTCTTGTCGGTCAGGAAACCGACGCGCACTCTGTAAGGCGTCGGAAGTAAGGCCAGTGCAATAGGGGGAGGTCGCAATGACCGAGCATGTGATCGACCGACGCAATGTGCTTCGCGGGGCAGGTATCGCCGCGGGCGGCGCCGCCGTGGGAGCGGTGGGCTTCGCGGGTCCCGCATCAGCCTCATCGCGTGGGCACGACGACCACGGATCGTTGTCCGGCAGTTGGCTGATCGTCCGGGAGGACGACGGGACCACGACCGAGGTCACCGCCGTGCTGAGCTTCGCCGCCGGCGGCGTGATCATCTCGCACGACATCAACCCAGCCGGTCCGCCGTTCACCGGCACGTGGGACAACTCGGAGCACCACCGCTTCGAGGCGACGTTCTGGACAGGCACCTCAGGTGGCGGGCCGAATCAGCCCGGTCAGACGATCCAGGTACGCCTGCGCGGCCGAGTCAGGGATGACAACCTGACCGGCTCGTACCGCTTCACCGTCTTCGACCAAACAACCGGCGCTGTGTTGGCGACCGGCACGGGGAAGGTGCTCAGCGGACGCCGGGTCGACGCCTGACACGCCGGCGACGCTCGGGGCGGCGCCGGTACGAGGCCCGGCGCCGCTGCCGGAGGCCAAGGTGCGGCGACCCAACAGTGGATATCTGGATGTAGCAGAACGTCCCCGGCTCCGCGCCGGGACCCGCACCATCGAAAGATTCCCGATTCAGCAGCACCGACGAAACGAACTGCGCTTCGCTCGGGATCGTCCGCTCGCCTATGCGCTGGCAACCCTCGGCTACCAGGACTCGTTGACCAAGCCTTGGGCTACGCGAAGATCGATCCTTATGCGCGTCTCGCCGTCGACCTGAGCCGCGCGCAGACGGGTTCGCGAGCGCCATCGACTGCCTGAGCGCGCCGGCGGTCAGATTCCTGGGCCGAGGGCGGCTGGTGACAGGGCGCCGGGCCGGGCGACCGTGCACAGCGCGCGCTCGGGCCGCAGCGGACGCACCACGGCCGGACCGGGTGCCGCAAAGTGCGTGATCGACGCGGGCGACAGCAGATCCCAGCTCGAGGCGTCGGGGACGAAGCCGGAGGACACGACGACGTCGAGCCCGGGCCCGGCGCGGTGGCGCAGGTCGAAGTACGGGGGATTGGCGGGGTCGTCGGCATTCGAGCGGACAGCAGCCTCGGGCACGTTCGCGGGGTCGTGCCAGTTCAGGACGTGCAGGCCGTCGGGGCGCAGGAACATCGCGTTCAAGCTGGCGGCGCGCAGGCCGGCGTCGGCGCCGCGAGCACTGGTGCGTTCGACGGCGGTGACGAGGTCGCCGCCGGACGCGGGCAGCTCGCCGAGCACGCCGTGGAAGAAGTGCTCGCTGTCGGTCGTGCCGCCCGGACGATGCGGGGCATCGTCGGTGAGCAGGGCACCGAGCCCCTCGCGCGGTCCCATGGCGCCGTTGTGCGCCATGGCCTCGTCACCGACGACGAAGGGGTGGGTGTTGACCAGACCGAGCCCGAAGCCAGGGGTGGCCCAGCGCAGGTGCACGATCGCGGTGGTGGCCCGCACCTCCAGCGCCATCGCGGTGAATCCGGCGTCCTCGCGGGCCGCACGCGTCGATCTCCGGACGTGCAGTGCATCGTCCGCACGCCAGGCGATGCCCCACCCGTCCGCGTGGAACGACGACAGCCGCACCAGGCGGTCCAGCGCCCGCTCGCCCAGCACGTCCGCGAGCGAGACCGGCCGATCGCTCGTCCAACCGACCAGCCGGCACATCAGACGTACTTCCCCATGCCGCCGGCGACGTCGATCACCGCACCGGTGATGTAGCTCGCCCGCGAGCCGGCGAGGAACGCCACGATGCCCGAGACCTCCTCGACCGTGCCGAACCGCTTGAGGGGGACCTCGTCGGCCGCCAGGCCGTGCAGGAACTCCTCGATCGGCAGCTCGGGTGCGCGGCGCCGGTGGATGTTCTCCCACTGAGGCGTCGTCACGAAGCCGATGTTGACGCTGTTCACCAGGATGTTCTCGGCGCCGTACTCCTGCGCGAGCGCCTTGTTCAGGTTCAGACACGCGGCGCGGTTCACCGTGGTGGAGAAGAACGCCGGGTCGGGATTCTTCGCATAGACCGCGTTGATGTTCACCACCCGCGGAGCAGGGCTCTGCCGCAGGTGAGGCAGCGCGGCCCGGAAGCACCGGATCTGGCTGAACAGCTTGACGTCGAGGTCGCGCTGCCACGCCTCGTCGGTCAGCGTCTCGAACGAGCCGGGGTTCGCGCCGCCGGCATTGTTCACCAGCACGTCGAGGCCGCCCATGTGCTGCACCGCAGCCGCGGTGAACGCCTCGATCGACTCGACGTCGGTGACGTCGGCGACCTGCGCGAACACCGCGCCGCCGATGCTCGCCGCCGCATCCTCGAGTTCGTCAGCGTGGCGCGCGCAGATCGCGACCTGCGCGCCTTCGGCGACGAGTTCGGTCGCGACGGCGCGCCCGATGCCCTTCGATCCGCCGGTGACGATCGCCCGCCGGCCGGCCAGCCCGAGATCCATCAGGCGGAGGCCCCGTCCGGCCGCGGCACGATCGAGGCCGGGGCAGCCTTGCGTGCGTGCTCCAGCAGGGTTGCCCGCGGCGGGTTGAACACGTCGATCTCGCGGCAACCGATGTCTCCGGTGACGGCACCGTGCGGCACCCAGGGCGGGACGACGGCGACGTCGCCGACGTGCATCGTGCGGGTGTCGCCGTCGATGGTGAAGTCGAATTCGCCCTCGACGACGATGACGATCTGCTCCTCCTCGTGCACGTGCAGCGGCGCCTCGGTGTGCGGCTGGAACGTCACGAAGTTGGCGAGCATGTTCTCGCCGAGCACGGGCTGGAACATCAGGCCCGGCACGTACTCGACCGACTCGATCAGCTCCGGCGTGACGAATCGCCCGTCGGCGGTGGGTGTTCCAGTCGCCTCGGCGGCAAAGTGGTCGTGAGTCATACCGTGTCTCCCTGTCTCATTGCGGTGATGGCAGCGGCCAACCGGCGCATGCCTTCGTCGATGTTCGCGTCACTCACCCGGCTGAACGACAGTCGCAGGTACTCGTTCTCGACCCGCTCGGCGAAGAACGCAGCGCCAGGAACGAAGGCGACGTCGTTCGCCCGGGCCGCGACGGCAAGCGCCGCGGTGTCGACACCCGGCACGTGCAGCCAGGTGAAGAAACCGCCGGTCGGCTCGGTCCAGGTGACGTCGGAAGGCATGTGCGCGCGCAGCGCACGCACCGTCAGCTCGGCCCGTCGCCGGTACAGCGCACGGGCCCGGGTGACCTGCGCGCCGAAGTGGCCGCCGCGGATGAACTCCTCGACCATGCGCTGACCGAGGGCACCGGCGCACTGGTCGGAGTTCTGCTTGGCGACGACCAGCTGCGCGACCACCTCGGGCGGCCCCGCTGCCCAGCCGAGGCGAACGCCGGGGAAGAACGTCTTGGAGAACGTGCCGATCTGGACGACGTGATCCGGCGCCAGTGACCACAGGCTCGGACGGCGCTCACCGTCGACGAAGCCGAGTTCGCGATACGCGACGTCCTCGACGATCAGCACGTTGTGGCGCCGGCACAGCTCGACGAGCTGGGCCCGGCGAGCGGTGGACAGGCTGTAGCCGCTGGGGTTCTGGTAGTCGGGGATCGTGTAGAGCAGCTTGGCCCGCAGACCGCCGTCGAGCAGACGCGCGAGCGCATCGACATCGAGCCCGTCGTCGTCGGCGTCGACCCCGCGCAAGGTGGCCTCGAACGCGGCGAACCCTGCGACGGCGCCGAGGTAACTCGGCTCCTCGACCAGCACCACGTCCGTCGGGTCGAGCATGCTCTTGGCGATCAGCGTGACCGCGTCGATGCCGCCGCTGGTGATCATCACCCCGCCCGGGGACGGCCGGACCCCCTCCAGTTGCTGCAGGTGGTCCGACACGGCCGCGATCGTCGTCGCGATGCCCTGGCTCGGCGCGTACTGCAGCGCGACGTCCGCGTGCGCGGTCAGCAATCGCGCGGTGATGCCAGCCAGCACGTCCGTCGGGAACAGCTCGGGGTCGGGAAACCCGCCCGAGAAGTTGATGACTCCCTCGGCGTTGGCGAGAGCCAGGATGCCGGTCAGCACGCCGTCCTGGCCCACCGTGCGTCGAGCGAGCCGGGACGTCCAATCGGTCGCTAGGGCGGGGCCGGTCATCGAGACCTCCAGGCGAGAGATTCGCGCGCGAGCGGGGTTGACAGGACCTTACATTCGGTTCGACACTTCCGCATCGGACCTGACATACAGAAGGTCATCTTGCATCTCGACGACACCATTGACAAGTAGCCGGGGAGAGGTGGTGACGGTGGCCGGAACCGACCCGGGCGCGGCGAGCCGCAGCCCGCTGGGCTCGATCAGGGACTACGCCGTCGCGCCGTCGGAGGCCGTCGGCTTCGACGAGACCGACCTGCGCCTGCTGCTGCTGTTGAGCAAGGACGCGCGGCTGTCGCAACGCGCGCTCGCCAGGGAGCTGGGCATGTCCGCGCCGGCGGTCGGCGACCGGATCGCGCGACTCGAACGCCAGGGCGTGATCAGCGGCTACGCGGCGCGCCTGAACTGGAGCGCGCTGGGATACCCGACGACGGTCTACCTCACGGTGGTCGCGGTGCTCGACTACGAGCAGGGCCTGATCATGCAGGCGCTCGCCGAGATCCCCGAGGTCGAGGAGATCATGCTCGTCACCGGCGACGTCGACCTGCTGGTGCGAGTTCGGGTGCGCGATTACACGCACCTGCGGAGCCTGCTGCTGAACCAGGTCTGGCAGATCGAGGGCATCCAGCGCACCGAGACATCGATGACGATCGCCGAGATGCCGACACCGGACACCGCGGTGCGGCTGCTGACGGACATGGCCGACCTCGCCCGTCAGAAGGCGAACCCCACCGCCCCCCGATGAACGTCGAACGACCACGAAGGAGAACAGCCGCATGACAGCACCCTCGAACGGAGCAGGGATCGGACGTTCCGGGTTCGTCTCCGAACACGGCCTGCACACGCCCGAGCAGCAGGCCGCGACCGAGGAGGTCCTCGCCCGCATCGAGGAACTCGGTCTGCAGACCGTGCGCGTGGTGGTCGTCGACCAGCACGGCATGCCGCGGGCCAAGTTCCTGTCACCGCACGCAGCGGCCGCCGCCTTCACCAACGGCGTCGACTTCTCCGGTGCGATCTACAGCCTGGACACGGGAAACTCCGTCTTCCCACCGGCGTTCGCGGAGGGCGGCGGCTTCGGCATTCCCGAGTTCACCGGCTTCCCGGACGTCGTGATCGTGCCTGACCCGACGACGTTCTGCGTCCTGCCGTGGGCGGATCGGACCGGCTGGGTGCTCTGTGACGCCTACTTCTCCTCGGGTGCGCCGGTACCGCTGGACGGCCGGCGCCTGCTGCGGGGCCAGCTCGACCGGCTCGCCGACCACGGTCTGCGCTACCTGTCCGGGCTGGAGGTCGAGTTCTACATCACCCGCAGGCAGAGCCCGTTGATCGGTCTCGACCAGACCGGCGCGCCGCCGCCGGCACCGTCCGTGGACGTGTTCCAACACGGCTACCAGTACCTGTCCGAGGTGCGACTGGACGGCGTGCTCGACACCATCAACGCGCTGCGCGACGGACTCGCCGGTGTCGGCCTGATGCCGCGCGCCATGGAGGACGAGTGGGGTCCGGGGCAGCTGGAGTTCAGCCTGAGCCCGCTCGAGGGACTCGGCACGGCAGACGCGATGGTGCTGTTCCGGTCCGCGGTCAAGCAGATCTGCCACCGCCGCGGCCTGCTCGCCTCGTTCATGTGCAAACCGGCGCTGCCCAACTTCTTCGCCTCGGGCTGGCACCTGCACTCGTCGCTGCTCACCGCAGACGGCACGAACGCCTACGTCAGCCAGGAAGCGATGCTCTCCGACACTGGCCTGCAGTACGTGGCCGGGCTGCTCGAGCATGCCCAGGCGATGACGCTGTTCGCGACCCCGACCGTCAACGGCTACACGCGATTCGCGCCGTACTCGTTCGCGCCGGACCGCGTCAGTTGGGCCGTCGAGAACCGTGGCTCCCTCGTCCGCGTGCAAGGCGGCGTCGGCGATCCGGGTACGCACCTGGAGAACAGGCTCGGCGAACCGAGCGCCAATCCCTACCTCTACCTCGCTGCCGACATCGCGGCCGGGCTCGACGGCATCGAACGATCGCTCACGCCGCCGCCGGCTGTTGAGGCCGACCCCTACGCCGCCGAGGCTCCGGCTCTCCCCGCGTCGATGGGGACGGCGATCGACGCCCTCGATGCGGATCCGCTGTACCGCAAGGAGTTCGGCGACGGGTTCGTCGACTACTACCTGATGATGAAGCGGGCCGAGCTCGGCCGTTACGAGGCGGCGACCTCCGAGATCTCGGACGAGACCCAGGCCGCCGCTGCGCGCGACGAATGGCAGATGCGTGAATACTTCGAGTTCTTCTGAGATGGCGCACCGATGACGCTGCAGCACATCGTGCTCTTCTCGTTCCCGTCCGAGCTTTCCGACGACGACGACACCGACATGCGCGACCAGGTGAAGGCGTGGCCCGAGAAGATCGGCGGCTTCGGGGCCATCCGCTTCGGCCGCGACCTCACCGACGCGCGGACCCGCGGCTACCAGTACCTGCTCTACACCGAATTCGACGACGAGATCGCGCTGCGCAACTACCAGCAGCACCCCGTGCACCAGTACTTCCTCGCGTGGGTCATGGAGCGGTCGTGCACGCCGCTGGCCTTCGACTACCACCTCACGCCGGACACCGTCGTCTGGCCGCACGGTCCGAACGACACACACCACTCAGGAGGGGCAGCGTCATGACCACCAACGCCACACCGGCGCCCGAACAGCGTCTGGCCAGGGGCAGCTTGTCGATCGTCGACGCCGTCGCCATCTCCGTCTCGGTGCTCGCACCGGGAATGGCGATGCTGCTCAACGTCTCCGGAGTCGCAGCGGCGGCAGGTGGCTCGACCCCGTTCGCCTTCCTGCTCGGGGGAATCGCCTGCCTCTCGCTCGCGTTCGTCGTCATCGGCTTCACCCGCCGTATGGCGTCGGCGGGGTACGCCTACACCTACGCCAGCCGCAGCCTGGGCAAGGAGATCGGCTTCATGGCCGGGTGGCTCTACGCCTTCGGCCTGCTGTGCTTCGTCCCGATGACGATGGCCGGCGTCGCCTATCTCGCCTGCGACCTGTTCGGGGTTAGCCAGAGCTGGTGGTTCCCGTTCTTCTGCGTCGGCATGGTGCTGCTGGTCGTCTTGTCGGTCGTGCGCGTCAAGGTCACCACGCGGGTGCAGCTGATCGTCGCTGCCATCACCGTCGTGCTCATCCTGATCGTCGACATCGCGGTCACGTTCAAGGGCGGCCACGCCGGTAACACGCTGGCCCCGTTCACGTTCTCGCACACGCTGAAGGGCGGCTTCTCCGGCGTCTTCTACGGCATCATCTTCGGCATCACGTCCTACATCGGATTCGAGACCGCAGCAGACTTCGGCGAGGAGACCGCCAACCCGCGTCGCGCGATCCCGATCGCCGTCATCGTGTCGGTGCTGTTCGCGATCGGCCTCTACGTCTGGACGACCTACAGCCTCACGATCGGTTTCGGCGTGAACAACGGAGCGTCGCTGGCAGCTGATCCATCGGCGTTGAAGACGATTGCCAAGCAGTTCGTCGGCGGCCCCCTCGGCACGCTCGTCGAGATCGGCGGCATGCTCTCGGCGTTCTTCGTCTGCGTCGGCTGCGCGATCGCGTCCACCCGCACGATGTACTCGATGGGACGGGAAGGCGCGCTCCCCACGTTCCTCGGCCGGACCCACCCGAAGTACCACACGCCGGTGAACGCGACGATCGTCGTCGCCGTGCTCGCCACCGCTCTCGCGGCGATTCTCGGCTTCGGCTTCGGTCAGGACACGCTCGGCGGCCAGCCGACCACGGTGTACTACTTCTTCGCCACGATCGGCACGCTCGCCGTCATCGTGGTCTACGCCGGCCTTTGCGTCGGGGGAGCCGCGTTCTTCAAGCGCACCGAACGTCGGTGGAACCCGGTGACGCACCTGATCGTCCCGGCCATCGGTGCAGTGCTGTTCCTCGCCGCCTTGTACGGCTCGATCTACCCCGCCCCGCCGTACCCGTTGAACTACACGCCGTACATCACGCTGCTCTGGATCGTCGTCGGTGTGATCGCGGTGATGACCCTCAAGTCGCGTCGGCCCGCGGCGGTCGACCGGATCGGCTCGATCCTCGGTGAGGAGGGCGGTGACGACGCCTCGGAGCTCGACGCGGTCGAGGCACCGGCGCCGCACAGCGTGCAGGTCCCGCGCTGACCCGACACCGGGTGGGCGTGATCGACGATCACGCCCACCCGTTCGCGCTGACGACCGACCGGCTGTCCTTCGACGAGCTCACGCTCGACGTCGGCACCGATCCCGGCGCCGGCGCCCGACGGGCCGCGCTGGCACCCGGCCGGATCACGACCGAAGTGCTGCGGGTCCGGCTCGCCCGCCTGCTCGAGTGCGCGCCGGAGGACGTCGAGGAGGTGCGCGCCGAGCGGGCCCGCGACTGGCCCACCTACCTGCGCACCCTGTTCGACGACGTCGGCCTCGACGCGATGCTGCTCGACGGCGGCCCGCACCGGATCGAATCGACGCAGATCGCGGCGTACCAGGCGGCGGCCGGCGCCTCGATCGGGTTGTTGCTGCGGTTCGAAGCGGTCATCGATCCGACGCTCGATGCCGGTGCGAGCGCGGACGAGGTGCTCGCCGCGGTCGAGGCCGCGGTGTCCGAGGCCGCAGCGTCCGGCTATGCCGGCGCGAAGACGGTGCTCGCCTACCGCACCGGGCTCGCCGTCGATCCGCAGGCCACGGTGGCCGACGCCCGGCGCAGCCTCGTCGACGGAGCGGAGTTGCCGGTTCGCCGTCGCGGCAAGGCGCTGCGCGACCTGATCTTCCGCCGTGCCGTCGCGCAGTGCGGCGAGCTCGGCCTCCCGGTGCAGGTGCACACCGGGTTCGGCGACTCCGACCTTCGGCTCGGCGACGGCGAGCCGGTCGCGCTCGACGCGGCGTTGCGCTGCCCCGAGGTCGAGCGCGGCCGGGTCGTGCTGATCCACGCCGGCTACCCCTGGCACGAGCAGGTCGCCTACCTCGCCTCGGTACGCCGTTGCGTGTGGGCGGAGTTCTCGCTCGTCAACCTGGTCAGCCCGATCACCACAGCCGACCGCCTGCTCCGCCTGATCGATCTCGCACCGGCCCGGCGAGTGCTGGTGGGCAGTGACGGTCACGGCGCTCCGGAAACGCACTGGTTCGCACTCGCCGTGCTTCGCGACGCGTGGAACGAGATCGCCGAGCGGCTCGGCCCGGTGGTGCGCGCCCGCTGGCTGGACGATGTCGAGCGGGCCATCTTCGCCGAGAACGCCCGCGAGATCTACGGCAACGGCCTGGCCGATCTGTGACCGAGGTGCGGGGTCCCGCTCATCCGGGCATCTGGGCGGACGGAGCAGAACCTCATCGACAGCTAATCCTCGACAATTGCGCAGCGCGCCTCAGCTACGTTTGTTCAGCCGTTGCCGATGATCACTGCGTGATTGTGCGGCGATGTGCGGCCAGACCGTGGCAGCCGCCACCGCAGGTTTCGCGTGCGTGTGGCGCTCCCGTCAGCGAGTCGGGACCCTCGATCGAACGTGGCTGCTCTTCGGCATCGGCGCTCTCGCCTGGGCGTCGGGGGCGGGCTACTGGGCGATGTATCAGGCGAGGACAGGTCTACAACCCAGTGTCCCGTCGCCGTCCGACATCGGTTACGTGTTGTTTCCCGCCCTGGCCCTGGCCTTGGGCGAGGCCAGGAATACCCGATCGCGCCCTCCGGCGCCACCATTGCGTGATCATTTCACCGGCAGGGCCGAACTCGGGCAGCCTCACGGCGCGGATCGCAGCACGGCGACCTCGGGATATTCCTCGGGCGGGCCGTAGCCGTGCTCGACCAGCCAGCGGACGTTGCTCAGGCATCGCAACGACCACCACGCGCGGATAAGGGCGCGGTCGACATCGGTGCCGTAGCCGGCGATGACATCGCCGAGATGCTCCGGGTGTCCGAGCGTGAGGGTGGCGAGGTCGAACAGCGCGTCGCCCGGGGCTGCTTCGGACCAGTCGATGACACCGGTGACCTCGTCACCGGCGACGAAGACATGGTCGACCTGCAGATCGCCGTGGATGAAGGCCGGCGACCACGGCCGGAGTGCAGTCTCGGCGAGTCGGCGGTTGCGTGTGACCACGTCGGCGGGGAGCACGTCGTTGTCGATGAGCCATTCACACTCACGGGCGAGGTGCGAGGCGAGCTCATCGAGGGTGCGACCGGGCCACGGTGGCAGCGGCGCGTCGTGCAGCGCCCGGACGGCGGAACCCGCCGCGCCCCACGCCGCCGAGGATGCGGTCGACGACTCGCCGAGGTGGCCGAGTGGCGTCCCCGGAACTGCGGCGAGCGCGAGCACGGGCGGCCTTCGCCAAAGGACATGCGGGGCCGGGACCGGCGCCTTCGCCATCGCCTCGACCTCGACGTCGGTGCGGCTCTGATCGGCGTCGATCTTCAAGAACACATCGCCGACACGTAGTGTCGCGCGCTCGTTATGGGCGACGACAACCTCGACCTCTTCCACGTCGGCCATGATCGCGGCGAGCGACGACTGGCGTCACCCCATTTGCGGTGCAACTGCGCGGTGGACCACGACCGGGTGGGGTTCCCACATCCTCGGCGCGACGGACGCGGGCCTGACCCTGAATGTGCCAAACCGACGTCGCCGCGCCGAGACTCGTGGCTCGTGCAACGCTGCCCTCGCCTGCGGGTATCCGAGTAGGTGCACCAAGTAACCGCACCAGAGGCTCAGACGTATGTGTCAGCATCTCCCTTCCTGTCCGCCGGCGAACGCTCCGGATCGCTGCGCAGCGCGCGTGATCGTCGAGCACCCCGAGCAGGGCTGGAACCTGCTCTGCAACCACGTCGTCGTCTTCGACGACGGCGGGCTACTGCTCCCGGACGGGCACGCCGTCCGCCCTGCCCCGCGCCTCGCTGCCTGACTCCTCGTTCTGGCAGACCCCTTTGCCCGACTGCGACGTCGCGCGGACGTCGATCTCGTCCGGCAGTGGTCGGGCATCGCCGGGTGGCTGCCGAGTCGACGCTCGCGGGTCGATGATGGAGCCGTGGAGCGCCACGTTCACCCCGATCGACCGCCGTCGATAACGACGGCGCCGGAGACCCCGTCCGAGGAATTGGGTCGCCGTCAGCGGCGGTACGCGGTCATGGCGGTCATCTTCACAGGAACCTTCACTTTGGCAGCGCTGCTGCACCGTGACACCGCGGTGGCGCTGCTGCTGTGTGGCGTCGCGATGACGACTCTCGTGTTGGCGGTGATCGGCGCCAACGTCCGCTCGCCGCGGCGCCGTCGCGCCGGGCCGGGCCACATCGTCGACGGGCACAGGCAGCTGGGATCGGCCCCCGCCAAAAGGCAGCCTGGACACTAGTTGCGCACGCCTTCGACGCGGTTCAGCGAATTTCTCCGCGGTGATGGTGCCGCAGCTGCTCGTGCAGCGCTTGGGCGCGGGCGGCCGGGATGGTGCGGCCCTGCTCGACCAGGTCGACCGGCAGCGGCTGCGTGACCGGCATCAGCGCCGTCCACGGGTCCGCGTCGCGAAGCAGGGCTGGTGCGGTGCGCACGGTGAAGTCGGTCGGGGTGACGTCGGCAAGATCGGACCAGGCGACGGGGAACGAGACCGGCGTGCCCGGCCGCAGCCGCGGGCTGTAAACGGCAGCGACGCTGGCACCGCCGGCGCGGGTGGAGTCGAGAAAGACTTTGTCCTCGCGGTCGGCCTTGATGAACGCGGTCGTCGCGACGGTGGGGTCGAGCGCCTCGGCGCGCACCGCCAGTGCCCGTGTGGCCAGGGCGACCTCCTGGGCGCTCGCGCCCGTCACGGGAACGAAGACGTGCACGCCCTTCGACCCGCTGGTCTTCACGGCACCGGCCAGGCCTATCTCCGCCAGCGCGTGGCGGACCAACTCGGCGGCCGCGACGACCGAGCGGAAGTCGCCGCCTTCGGGTGGGTCCAGGTCCAGCACGAGATGGGTGGGGGCATCGGTGTCGGTGATGCGGAACAGGGTGGGGTGAAATTCGACGGAGCGTTGATTGGCGAACCACAACAAGGTGCGCCGGTCGTTGCACAGGGCGTACGCGATCTCGCGCTTCGACGTCGCCGACCAGACCGGTGTGGTGGCGACCCACCCCGGCGTGTACTTGGGCACGTTCTTCTGCATGAACGGCTTCTGGCCACGCAGGGCGCGAATGACCGACAACGGCCGATCGCTCAGCGCCCCGATCACCTGCCGATGCAGGGCATCGAGATAATCGACGAGGTCGCGCTTGGTCGCTTCAGCACCGTCGAACAGCGGCTCGTCCAAGTTCGTCAGGGCTACGCCGTCGCGGGCTTCACTCGTTGCCACCGAACCATCTTCGCTCCCGACCGGCTGAAGTGGCGATATGAGGGCTCGACGCTCGCGTCTCACGCGTCAGTGGTCGCCGGTCATCTCGTGCTGCCAGATGGCGTCGAAGTCGTACTTCATGCCGGCCACCGTCCAGCCTGCGGCGTCTGCCGCGGCCAGCGCGTCCAGGTCGTCGTAGCCGTACTCACGATCCGGGTCGTCATGGTGCACGAGAAGCGCAAAGCGGGCGGCATCGAGCATCTCGATGTCGCCGACCGCGTTTCCGGCAGCAAACAGCGGCTGCTGACCCGTGCGGTCCCAGATGTGAACCACTTTTCCCGGGCCGTCGTTCAACGGCACCGGCGTTGCGGTGCGCACCAGAACACCGTGTCGAAGCTCGATACGCACCTCCGACCCGATCACATGCTCGCGCTGCAAGCCGTACGCCGACTCGGCAAGGATCCGGTTGAAGTCACGGGAGCTGTCACTGCAGACGAAGACGCGGAACTCGAGAGTGTGCAGCAGCGCGACCAGTTCCCGCATCGGGGCATACGCCAGGGCGGGATAGCCCATCCGGAAGCGGGGATGGATGGCACCCGCGAGGAACGCGCGGCTGAGTCTCTCGTACTCGGCGACGGTGGTGCCGGCGAGCAACTCGCCGAGCTCACGCAGGACCTCATGGCCGGTCGCTTCGGCTCGCGGCTCCCGGCCGGCGGAATTCGACTGGGCCGCCAGAAAGGCCGCGAGCGCGGTCTGCGGCTTCTCACAGGTCAACGTTCCGTCGTTGTCGAAGGTGGCGATGCGCTCGGCCGGCGGCACCGCGCCTGAACCCGCTGTGACGCGCTCGAGAAAGTCCACGATGGCTTGCTTCGTCGCACCGGCTCGCCACGAGGGCAGCGCCGACCTCATGTCCTCAGCGATCATCACGACCTCACTAACACCGGGCACGTCTGCTCGGTCGAAATCACTCTAGTGAGGCCGTCCCGAAGCGAAACTGATCACCAGCCGTGCCGGTCATCGAGTCGAGGACGCGCTGCACGCTGGGCGGGATCGGGTCTTGCATGTCCGCTCTGGGGTGCGGACGGGTTTGGCGGCCCGACAGCTTGCCCGGCAGTCGTGGATTGTTTCGATCCCCGGCACCCGAACGCTCGCACGGCTCGAAGAGAACCTCGGCGCCGCCGACCTGCAACTCTCCGTCGAGGACCTTGAGGAGATCCACACCGCTGCCGCCGGCATCGAGGTGTTGGGCGCGCGTTACCCGGACGGTATGCAACGGCTTATCGATCGGTGACTCTTGCCGACTCCAGCAACGCGACCCCGTCGCCATGCGATGACGTCCGTGAGTACTTGTGCCTGACAACCCGACAAGCGCGTCACGTCACCTGTTCATGATTGGTTACGCCTGGCCGATAGATCGGTTGACCCAAGAAGGTGCAATCTTCGAAACCGAAGTGCTCGCCCACGGCCGATGGTGGTCGCAGCTGATTCCGATCTACAACCTCATCGGGCTGGCCCGGACCGCGAAGCGGATCAACGCCGCGCACGTGGCGGTGGGCTCACCGACACGGGTCAGCGTCTTCGTGAGCTGGTTCTGGGCGCCGGCTTGGTACGCATCGCGGACCCGCTACCTGCAAAGGCGAGTCAACGTCCTGCATGACGTGCTTGCCGCGATCCCGGCCAAGTAGACAGATCCTCGGCCGGGTGGTCGCCTCCGGCGCCGAAGGACCGACTCGGGCTTCATCAGGCATATCGGTGGGTTCATCGGGGTATGCCGCGCCATCGGGGACCCTTCTCACCCGGGCTGAGTAGCGTTCTCCCGGCCCACATCCGGTGGTGCCTGAAAGCGGGGTTCTCATGCCGAAATTGATCGCCACGCACGAGGTCGACGACGTCGCGCACTGGCTGTCGTCACCCAAACGGGTCGAGGTGTTCGGATCGATCGCGAAGGACATCTGCACCTTCGTCGACCCCTCGAACCCCAACCGGGTCGGGCTGAGCATGGATGTCGCGGACATGGATGCCTTTCAGGCGATCATGACGAGCGACGCCGGGGCAGAGGCGATGAAGTACGACGGTGTCCGCCCGGAGACGGTGGTCGTGCTCGTCGCTAGCTGATCCTGTCGGAAGGCCCCGAGGACCGCTCGTCGAATCGGGCCACCTGATTGCGTGCGGTGTTCACCGTCAGGGTGAAGACGTCGGAGCGGGCGTAGTGCCCGACCGGGTCGAACATCCGGCGCTGCGCCCTCGCCCGAGCCACGTCGATCGCCGCGTAGAGGGTGCCCTCCTGCTCGAGCAGTGGTCCGGCGAGCAGGTCCCCGCCTGGAGCGACGATCGTCGTTTGGCCGCGGCTCATCCAGTCGTCGTCGCCACCGTAGATGTCGCCCCGCAGGTCGGCGGGAACGTCACTACCGCGCAGGAGGGATGCGACGCCGAGCACGTACACACCGCCTTCCATGGCGATGTGCCGAAGCGTTGCGATCCACCTGTCGCTGTTGTCCCAGGTCGGCGCCAGGTAGATGTCGACGCCCTGGGCATACATCGCGGCGCGGGCCAGGGGCATGTAGTTCTCCCAGCAGATGAGTCCGCCGACGACGCCGAATTCGGTGCGCACCACATCGAGGGTTGACCCGTCGCCGTAACCCCAGACCGTGCGCTCACCGCCGGTGGGCATCAGTTTGCGATGCCGGCCCGCCAACGACCCGTCCGCGTCGAAGTACAGCAGCGTGTTGTACAGGGTGCCCCCGTCGATCTCGTTGACACCGATGGCGACGACGGCGCCGGCCTCGCGGGCTGCGTCGCCGAGCTGCGCGGTCGCCGGCCCGGGCACCGCGACCGCCTGGTCGTAGAGACGTTGGACGAATGGCCCGTCGCGCCATGCCGGCACCCGCCACACCCAGTCCGGGTAGGTGGGGATGAACGCTTCAGGGAAGACGATCAGTCGAGCGTCGTTGGTGGCGGCCTGCTTGATCAGCGAACAGGCTTTGGCTGTGGACCCGTCCCGGTCGAGGAACACCGGTGTCGCCTGCACCGCGGCCACGGTGACGGTCATCGCCGACCGCCGGGGGTGGTGCCCGCGACCACGACGAGCTCGCACGGGCCGCTGAAGCCATCCGCGGTGTCGAAAGCCGCGAGTCGTGCGGTGATGTCGGTCCACGCAGCCTCGCGCGCAGCATCGTCGAGCCCGGAGAGCATCTGGTGGAGCGCCCCGAAGGAGTCGCGCTCGAACTGGACGCACTCGATAGCGCTGGTCAGCAGCAACGGCGCGTCGATGCGCACCGCGACGACGTCGACGAACCCGGCATCACGCAGGGCCTGCTCCGCGACCCCGGGTGATCCGAGACTGAACGGCCCCGGTTGGCCCGACGCCGGCGCAGGCAGCTGCGCCCGGTCACGGATCACCGAGACCGGAACGGAGAAGAATTCGTTGCGATCCGGCGTCGAGTACACGATGGCGGCGAGCCGGCCGCCGGGCCGAAGCGCCCGCAGCATGCCGCTGAGGGCCCGGAGCTGATCAGGGAAGTAGATCAGCCCGAGCCGACTGATCACAGCGTCGAAATGGCCCGGTTCGACGTCGATGTCCTCACCGTCCATCACCCGCACCGCGACGTTGGTGAACCCCTCCCGCCGCGCGTTCTTCTCC
>DASYGT010000002.1:0-5175 GCA_035999365.1 Jatrophihabitantaceae bacterium | reverse complement strand
GATGAACATGCGGCCATTCGCCGAGCTCGTGCAGCGATTGGAACCGGCACTACGAGGTAAAGGATTCGCGTCCGTTTTCAAGACGTTCCAGCTGAGCATGGGCCTCGACCACCTCTCCGCGCCACTGCGGTCGATGGTGCTGGGGACACAGAGCATCAGCCAGGACATCGTTCTGCAGTATTGGGACGAGGTGCTGCGCTCCGATCCACTCCAGCTGCAGAGGCGAGTCGAGAGGATCGTGCAAGCCGTCGAAGCTCCCTGCCTCTATGTATTCGGACAGGTGCTGCCAGCCGACGATCGTGAGGACCTCCGGCGCCTCCGTGACGTCCAGCTGGAGGAGTGGCCTGACCGTGGTCACTTCGTTCACCTCGCAGAACCTGATGGGTTCAGCGCGCGGCTTCAGGCGTTCGTCGCTCACTGCACCGGGTCGCCTCGTCAAGCCCACCCGGCAGGAACCGGTGGACCGCGCTGTGTCGGCGATCACGTGATGGAGCCACCGTCGATCAAGTAATGGAGCCACGCACGATCACCTGATGGAGCCACCCGGTGCCCCGTCAACGGTGAATGGTAGCGGCTCTCACTTCCTCCTCTGTGGTGCGGTTTCGTGGACGCCGGTGGTGGCGTCGTCAAGGTCATTGGAATCCCGCGTGACGGACGCGCGAGCGCGCTTCGGCGGCGTGGGCTCAGGTTCTCGCTCGTCGAGATCCATGGTGTCGTCGCCGGCCTCGCTGCGATCCGGACGGCGCAAGGGGCGATACGTGCGCCCCCGGAAGATGACGTGGTGAGCGCTGTTGACCAAGCGGTCAAGGGCGCTCTCGGCGAGCACCGCGTTGGGGAAGAGCGTGTACCAGTCGGTGGGCGGGCGGTTGCTGGTCACCATCATGCTGCCGGCGCGGTAGCGGCCACAGATGAGCTCATACAGATCCTCCGCCTGCGTCGAGGTGAACTCGCGCATGCCGAAGTCGTCGAGGATGAGCACGTCGCTTTGCAGGTACTTGCGCAGGCGCGGTTCCCAGCTGCCGTCGGCACGGCCACCGGCGAGATCGCGCAGGAGTGCGCTGGTCTTGGTGAAGAGCACGGTGTAGCCGGCGCGGCAGGCCGCGTGCCCCAGCGCTTGCGCCGCATGCGTCTTGCCGACTCCAACCGGGCCACACAGCAACACCGATTCACGTCGCTCCACGAAGCCGCAGGTGGCCAGGTTGCGCAGCTGCTCGGCGGGGATCTGCGGGTTGAACGAGAAGTCGAATTCCTCGAGCGTCTTCTCCTCCTCGAAACGCGCCCGATGCAGACGTTGGGCGAGCATCTTGGACTGGCGCCGGTCGATCTCATCGTCGAGCAGCAAGGCCAGAAACTCGACGTGACCGAGGCGCTGATCCTCGGCCTGGCCGCGGCGCAGCTCGAGGGTGTGCAGCATGCCGCCGAGGCGCAAGGTCTTGAGCTTGGCCTGCAGTTCCGCGGGTCTCATTGGATGCCCTCGAGGAGCACCTGCTGACCGTGCAGGTACGCGCCCGCCGCGCTCACGTGCGCGTCGCTGTCGTCGACGCGGCGATCGCGCTCGTTGATCAGCAGCGTGCGCACGGTGCGATAACTGGCGTCGGCGGGCAACGCCCGCCGGCACGCGGCGTCGAGCCGCGTTGCACCGTGCTCCTCGGCAAGCCGGATCACCGCCTGCGCCTGACGCAACCGGGTCAGTGGGAACGGCTCGGCGAGCAACTCGTCGACCAGCTGCACCACCGACGGCCCGAGGTCCTCGGCCTGGCGCCGGCACCACTGCGGGGTGCGCAACAGGAAGGCAATCTTCTGCTCCGGGAAGTCGTCGGGGTCGGTGCAGCGGCGCTCACCGCGCACGCGCACATGCGTCTTCACGAGCTCGCCGGCGTGATACACCGTGATCAATCGTTCGCCGATGCGCACGTCGAGTTGCGTGCCAACCAGCCGCCAGGGAACCGAATAGAAATGGCGGCGTACCTGCACGTGGCAGTCGGGATGCACCGTCGCCTTGGCCCAGTGGGCCACCTCGAACGCTTCGACGGGCAATGGCAGCAGCGCCGGCAGCTCACGCTCCCGGAACACCTCGCCGACCGTGGCGTCGATGGTGCGATGCGCGCGCTGGTCGGCGACGTTGCATGACCATGTGATCGCGCCGTCAACCATCGCGATCACGCTGTCGAAATCGCGGCCGCGCCAGAAACTCTCGCGCACGTAGGGCACGGCCCGCTCCACCTGGGGCTTGTCCTTCGGCCGTCCTGCTCTGCATGGATCGACGAGCACGCCGTAGTGCTGCGCAAACTCGGCGTAGGCGCGATTGAGCTGCGGATCGTACAGATCCGGTTTGAGCACTCCGGTCTTGAGGTTGTCGAGGCGGATCTGCCTGGGTGCACCGCCGAAGAAGGCGAACGCAGCCACGTGGCAGCGCACCCACGACTCCTGGTCGCAGCCCAGCACCGGCGCCACGAACACACGCCGACTGTGGTTCAAGGTCATCGTGAATCCCTGCACGGTGTGACGCGTGCCGCTGCGCGGATCGGTCCACATACCCAAGCGCCCGTAGTCCACTTCCGCCACTTCACCGGGCTGAGTCGGCGGCTTGCGCACGGTGACGTCCTCGGGCCGTACCGCACGCACGTGTTTGCGCACGTAACGGCGGAATGTCGCAACGCTCACCGTGAGTCCATGCTCATCGCGCAATCGCTGCCACACCGTGCTGGCCCGATTGGTCGCCAACCCTGCGACCACAAGATTGTGCAGCCGCGCCACCTGTTGTTCCTGTTCGCCCGCACGCGTCTGCACCCGACCCGGGAACAGCTCGGGTACCCGCAGTTCCCACTCCGCTCGGCTCAACGCCGGATCCGCTGGGGACAACCCTGCCGCCTCCGCCGCAGCCAGGATCCGGGCAACCCGGTTGCGTCCCATCCCGAAGCTGCGCGCCAGCTGGCGCTCAGATCGTCCCGCCTGCCAGTGCTGCAGGACTTCCACTACGTCTGCCACGTCGAACCTCCGCCCGGCCATTCACTCCTCCTTGGTGAGCTCGTGGCCGGAATGGTCGCTGTGGCACCGGGCGGTCAGCCGATGGGCCGGGGTGGCTCCATTCGGTGATCGCGAGTGGCTCCATTAGGTGATCGCAACTGGCTCCATCACGTGATCGGGACTGGCTCCATTACGTGATCGCCGACACCGCACGCTCAGGCGCAGATACAGACCCGGCGACTCCGGCATGATCGCGATCTTCCGGCGAATGTCGACGCCGTTCTCGGGAACCAGCGGTATGCCGGCGACCGTCGCGTTCCCCGACGTCGGGGCGATGAGTGTCCCCAGCGTACGCACTGTCGTCGTCTTGCCTGCACCGTTGGGGCCGAGAAATCCGAACACCTCCCCGCGCCCCACCTCGAAGGAAACATCTTCAAATGCAAGGCGATCGCCGAATCGTTTCGAGAGATGCTTCACCGTGAGCGCCGGAACGCCGCCCCGCCGCTGGACGGCGTCACAATTGTCATCCGATGCCGGCCCGAGCGAGACACGGGCGCGCACTTGTGGTCTTCGCCGAGCACAGGGCGCCGTCCCGTCGCCGCACACGACCATCCGAGATCTGCACAACGTCCGCAATGATGCCGCACGGTGCACGGTGGCCGTTGCCGCCCCCGGGATGGCGCGGGGGCGGCTCGTATCGTGGCCGACGTTTGCAGCCGGCTGTCAGACGCCCGCTTGCAGGTCGGCCTCGAAACGCTCTCGGATCCTTCCTCGCTCACGCTGAACGCGGGACCGGCGCGAGAGCCGCGTGCGATCAAGATTCGGAACAATCGTCATCGCGGCTGCGAGGGCTCCAGTGGTGGCGGCCGCGAGGCCCGCGTTCAGCAGCATGGTTGCGATTGTCATGTCGTTGCCTCCGTCGGGGTTGGTTGATATCGACACCCCCGAGATTGGCAGCGGCACGTCGGAACTTCATCTGCGAGTGCTCAGAGCTCGCTGAGAGGTACAGCGACACCGTCTGACAACCCGGCGCCTGGATGGAGGAACGCTCCTAGGCACACGTGAGGGGCCGCCCGAAGGCGGCCCCTCAGTGTGTCAATCAGAGTCGGTCAGGAGGCGGGGCAGGGATTGTTCGGCAGATTGTTCTGGTAGTCGTTGAACTGGTACGAGACGCTGCCGCCCGCGCCGGAGTACGCGACCTTCAGCAGGTGGCCGTACTGATGGTGTGCACCGAAGTCGTTGGTGCTGAATCCCGGGTAATTCTGTCCAACCGTCCAGGCGCAACCGCCGAGCGCATGGCCCGTGGAGTAGAAGGGATAGAACTGCGCCGGGGTTCCGTCGTCGGTCGGCGGAATGATGGTGCAGCCGGCACCCGTGCTCGTATTGCAGGTGCCGAGGTTGTCCTCGATGGCCGGGAGGTCCGTGTTGAATCCAACCGAGGAGTAGTTGGTGTCGTAGTGGGCTCCCGTGAGCGGACTGGTGAAGATGAAGTCGGTCGGCCTGTTCGAGCTGCCGTTCGGCCAATCCGCGACATACGAGGTCCCGTCATAGCCGACGTTCGACCCCTCGCACCCACCAATCTTGATGAGGCTGGACGCGGAAGGCGCCCAGCAGCCGAAGTCATCGCCGTCGGTTGGCTCGGAGTTCTTGCCGACGCCCTCCTTGCCGAGGCAGGTACCCGTTGTGGAATCGGCCTTGCTGCAGTAGTCGAAGTGCCCGACCTCGGTGTCCATCGCGACGTTGTAGGTCGCAGCCGCCCACGGCACAGTCGTCTGCGGACTGGACGTGGCGTACATCGGATGGAAGTCGTACGGAATGTTCTTGCACTGCGTCGAAGGGCTCGGCGCGAACTTCACCTGGCCGAAGCCGTTGGCGGCGCTCGCGGTCATCGACCCCGAAGAGCCATTGGTTGTGTCCTTCACGACCGCCTGCAGTCCGTGCGGCGTGTCATGCAGGTTGACGGTGAATGCGTCGCCCTGATTCAGGAACTCCACCTTGGCGGGATTCGGGTTGCCGGACGCTGCCGGGGTGAACTGCACCGGGTTCGGCGGTCCCTGGGGCTTGCCGTTGCGCGTCAGGTACGCGAAGTTGACGTACTCCTCGCCGACGACACTCTCGCAGGTCGAGTTCAACTGCTTGTTGGTGAGCGAGTTCAGCGCGAGGCTGTCGATGGTCAGTGCGACGCACCACTGCGTAGCCGAGCAGCTG
>DASYGT010000044.1:0-171148 GCA_035999365.1 Jatrophihabitantaceae bacterium | reverse complement strand
GCGCCGAAGCCAGGTCGCGGTGCTCGTTGCCGTGTTCGGTGTCGTCGGGTTTCTCGTGGTCGGTTCCGGCCGGCCCTCCGCGACAAGTGAGGCGCGAGCGCGGGCTGCGTTGCTCGCCTTGTCGACCGTCGTGACCGGCCTTCCCGCCCACCAGAACGTTGTCACCAGTCATCCGTCGTGCGACGCCTACCCACCGTGTGCGTCCGCTTCGATCACCTGGCCGCTGCCGGCCGGGTCGCTCACCCTCGTCGGTCTCGACAGAGCCCTGCCTTCGTGGGTGAGCCGAAACCATCTCGACGGGCCGGTGCAGTGGCGATGCGGCCCCCGCTTCGCCCTGTTCGGCTCGGAAGGCAACGGTTGCCAGACGTCGTTCGACGGTCCGGCGTCGAACCAGGCCGTCTACCTGGCAACGACGTTCACCGATCAGTCCGCGCTGTCGTTCGACCCGGCGACCACGCCGTACGTCTTCATGCCCGACCCGCTCGCCACCCTCGGCAACCGAACCCTGGCATCACTCAGCATCCAAGTGGTGCGGTCGAACCACTAGCCAGATTTCTCGGCGGATTCGGCCGGCTGCGGCTCGTCGTCAGCTGAATTGTGATCACGCTCTTCGGCCACGCGATGCGGTACGCGCAGCAGGCGGATGAAGGTCACCAGGCCGACACCACCGACGATGTTTCCCAACACCGACCAGCCCAGCGCACCGGCCCAGTCGCCCCATCCGAAGGAAGCGTGCGACCACAGCGCGGCGAACATGAACAGCGAGTCCAACACCGAGTGGAACAGCTGCGCGCCGGCCAGCAGTGCGCCGAAGAGGATTGCAGGCACGAGCTGAACACCGAGACTTTCCGTCGCGTGCTGCATCCGGGTCATCAGCGTGATCACCGCGCCGGCGAGCACCGCGAGCGCGAACGATCGCAGCCCGATGCCCAGGTGCGCGTAGTGGGCCCCGACCTCGCGGGCCGCGGGACGCACATCCGGCAGCCCGGTGACGATGAGCCAGGAGATGAGAGCGCCTCCGAGCAGGTTGAAGGCGAGCGTCAGCACCCACAGCCGGGCCAGAGCTCTGGGACGAGCCCGGCCGGACGCCAGCGCGACGACCGGCACGAGGAAGTTCTCGGTGAACAGCTCACTGCGGGCCAACGTCAGGGCCACGAAGCCGAGCGAGAACGCGAGCCCGGCCAGCACCGTGTTGTGCGTGCGCTGCTCGACGACCAGGTAGGCCAGAACGCCGGTCCCGACGTCCATTCCACCCAGCAGGCCGGTAGCCATGAGGGCGACCAACGGCCGCTGCAGTCTCGTCTCGCCCTCCTCCACCAGGCGATCGAACGCGTCTTCCAACTCGGGTTCGCGGCGCTCCGGCGGTTCGATGCTCATGAACGGCAGCCGGTGGAATGGGGCACTCGCTCGACAGTGGTCACGCCGTGTGGCGTACCCGTTGCCGCCACCTCGGCTAACGGCTCAGGCCGGCACCTGCATGGCGTCGAGCTTGGCGCGCAACCTGTCGAGGTAGCCGGGGATCTCGCCCGCATCACGGTCGGGTATCCCGTACAGCGCATCGGTGACGCCGCCGGCCGACCACTGTGCCAGGCGCTCGGCGTCCGGTTTCCCGTCGAGCGCCACCACTCGCGGCAGTCCGTCGCGACCAGCTGTGCGCCACGCGTCGTGCAGGCGGTCGACGCTCGCGACGATCTCGTTGTCGCGCGGCGTCGTGATCCAGCCGTCGGCAGTCCGCGCGATCCAGGCCAGGGTCTTGTCCGTGGCCGATGCCCCGATGAGCACCGGGATGTCACGCCGAACCGGCTTCGGCCATGCCCAGCAGGCACCGAAGCGGACGAACTCGCCTTCGTAGGAGGCCTCGTCCTGCGACCACAGCGCACGCATCGCCTCGATGTACTCCCGCAACACGGTGCGTCGTTTGCCGGGAGGTACGCCGTGGTCGGCTAGTTCGTCGGTGTTCCAACCGAACCCGGCGCCCATCGTCACGCGGCCGCCGGACAGGTGGTCGAGTGTGGCGATCGTCTTGGCGAGGCTGATCGGATCGTGCTCGACGGGAAGGGCGACGGCAGTCGCAAGCTCGATCCGTGAGGTCACCGCCGCAGCACTCGCCAGCGACACCCACGGGTCGAGCACGCGCAGGTAGCGATCGTCGGGCAACGAACCGTCTTCCGTGCCCGGGTGCGCCGCCTCGCGCTTCACCGGGATGTGCGTGTGCTCCGGGACGAAAAAGGAGTCGAAGCCGCGCTCCTCGGCGAGCCGGGCGGTCTCGGCGGGCGTGATTCCGCGGTCACTGGTGAACAACACGATGCCGAAGCGCATCCCCGGACGCTAGAACGTGTTCCAGTTTTGAGCAAGTGTGGTCACGCGGGGCGCCGTATTTCGGCCCACACCTTCTTGCCGTCCGGGGGAGTCGGCTCGACACCCCACGCCGAGGTGACCGCGTCGATCAGGTGCAGGCCGCGGCCGTGATTCCTGGTGTAGCTCGGCGGCAAGGGATCGGGCGTACCGCTGCCTCGGTCGGCCACCTCGATGCGCAGGGCATGGGCGTCGAAGGACAGCCGCAACTCGCAGTCGCTTCCGGCATGCGTGACGGCGTTGGTGACGAGTTCGGTGACGACGAGCAGGGCGTCGTCGGTGATCGAGGTGAGCTGCCACTGGTCGAGCGCCTCGCGTGTGAACGCCCGCGCCTCGCGGGCACTGCGCGACGCCGGTTCCAGGTGCAGCGCAACCTCATTGTCGCGTCGCCCGACCCTTTCGATCAGGTCGAGCAGGTAGTCGACGTCATTGTCCTTACGTGCGTAGCCCTCGACCCTCGCCGCGATGTCGGCGCTGTCCTCTGGATCGGTTGCGGAGAAGACGACGACCTTGGAAGCCGGGCTGACCCGACGCAGCTGGGTGAGGACGTCCTGGCCGGCCAGATCCGGCAACCCGATGTCGAGCACCACGATGTCAGGCTGTTCGCGTTCGGCGAGGGCGATCGCCTCGGTTCCGCTGGCCGCTTCGCCCGCGATGGCGAAGCCGCCTCGGATGCGCAGCGAGGCGCGAACGAGCTGCCTCACCTCAGGCACGTCGTCGACGAGCAGCACCCGGACCACCACTCTTGCCAGGCTATTGCACGCGCGGCCCGTCCACGGGTGGCTCGACGGGCAATGACAGGACGAATCGGGTAGGCGCCGATCCCTCAGGGGGGTAGTAGAAGGCGTCGCCACCCAGTGCCCGGGCAAGCTCGCGAACGATGAACAGCCCCAACCCGGTGCCACCGGTCGGGCTGCCCGTCGCGAAGCGCTGGAACAGCCGGGGGCGCACGCCCTCGGGGACGCCTGAGCCCGCGTCCGCGACAGTGATCTCGACTCGATCGCCGACGGTCCGAGCCGATACCTGCACCGGCGGAGTGCCGTGCCGCAATCCGTTGAGCAGCAGGTTGTCGACAACCTGCGCGAGCCGTTCTGGCTCGGCATGCACTGCGAGGCCGGGCGGGACGTCGAGCAGGATCTCGGCGCCGGGCGTCAGCGCCTGCGCAGCCCTGATCGTCCGATCGAGAAGCGCCGCGACTTCGACGCGCTCGCCATGCAGCTCGAGCGAATTCGACTCCAGCCGCGAGGCCGTCAACAGGTCGCGCAGCAACCGCTGCAACCGGCGGCTGCTCAGCGTGATCGAGTGGAACAGGTCGGTGCGCTCGGCCGATTCCAGCTCGTCCCAATGCTCCACGAGCAGGTTGGCCGAACCGCTCAGGACGCCCACCGGTGACCGCAGTTCGTGGGCGGTCACGGCCAGGAACTGCGCGCGGTCGGCCGCATCCTGTGCCAGCCGCGCATTCGCCGATTCGAGCTCGCGGTTCGTCGCAGCGAGGGCATGCGCGGCGCCTTCGAGGTCGAGCAGCATCTGGCGTCGCTCTTCGACGTTGCGGGTCACCTTGGCGAATCCGATGTGCTCACCGGCCCGATCGCGCACCGTGGTGATCAGGACGTTCGCCCAGAACCGGGTGCCGTCCTTGCGGATACGCCACCCCTCCTCTTCATAGTGCCCAACGCGCAGTGCGATCTCGAGTTCGTGTTCGGGATGCTTCGACGTCTGTAGGTGCTCGGGATAGAAGACGCGGAAGTGCTGCCCGATGATGTCGTCGGCGCTGTAGCCCTTGATGCGTTGCGCTCCGGAGTTCCAGCTGAGCACGTGACCCGTGCGGTCGAGCATGAAGATCGCGTAGTCCTCGACGGCCTCGACCAGCAGCCGGAAGCGGACCTCGCTCTGCCGCAGCTCCTCCTCGGCATGGCGCTGGGCCGTGACGTCCTGGCTCTGCAGGAAGAGGTAGAGCGGCCGGCGGCTGGTGTCCCGTACCGGAGCGGCCGTGGCGAGCAGCCAGCGCGATTCGTCCCCGCCCGCCACCCGATGCTCGAACCGGACGACGGCGCCCTCGCCCTGCTGCGCCGCGCGCACGGCCTCGGCCGCCGCGGGCGCATCGGCCTCGAACGCCAGATCCGCATAGGCAGTACCGACCAGTTCGGACATGTCGCGGCCGACGAGGGCTGCGAGGGCGCGATTGGCGCGGACGATATGACCGGCGAGCGTCATCGTCGCCATGCCGATCGCCGCTTCGTCGAACACCTCGCGGAAGCGTTCGCGGTGCTCGTCGAGCACGTTTCTGGCGCTCCCCGCAGCCGTGTCGGGCGGCGCCGGTGTCGGTGCGGGCGGCTCGGCGGTCGTGTCCGAGTGCGCGACCGACCACAGCTGCTCGGACAGTCCCTCGACAGCCATCGATTTTTCGATCAGAGCCGACGCCCCGAGCTCCTGGGCACGCCGGGCCAGCCCCTGCTCCTCGAAGCCGGTGTACATGACGACCTTCGTCTGCGGTGCCACCTCACGGATGCGCGGCAATGCCTCGAGGCCGTCCATCCGCGGCATCGAGACGTCGAGGACGAGCAGGGTCGGCTGATGCTCGCGAGCCAGGTCGATCGCTTCCAGCCCGTCCGATCCCTCGGCGACCACGTCAAAACGACCGGCGTGGGCGAGATGCATCCTGACGAGGAGGCGGACGTCGGCCGCGTCGTCGACGAGGACGACGGTCGGTGCCCGCTCGTCCGTTGGTGAGCTCACGGCCTGACCGTAGACGTATGTCCCGAGTCGCCGATCCGATCGGCTGTCTGGACATGTGTCCAGACAGCCGTCTAGCATTTCACTTTGCGGTCGGAAGTGATCTGGCTCACGATGCCCGCAACACCTGTCCACCCCAGGCCGGAGGCGCTGTGAACGGACGTCGAGCGCGGAGGTGTTTCGGAGTCGGTCTTGCGGCAGCCGCACTCATGCTCAGCGCCTGCGCATCCGACGTGCCGCCGGGCAAGTTCGTGGGGATCGGCGCGTACGGCGCGCGGGGCGCGGCGACCGGCGGCGGCGCCGTCCAGAACCAGGGCGGCGCTGCCGGTCCGCTCGGCGGTGGTTCTTCGGTGCGCGGCGGATCGACGGCGGGTGCCACTTCGGGGGCGAATCCGGGCTCGGGCGGCGGCACGGGAAGCAGCCAGCAGGGTGGCGGCGGCGGCGCGAACAGCGGCGGCAATGCGGTGTCGGGAGTGAAGGCGGGCAGCTGCGCGGGCTTCCAGAACACCACGGGAATCACTAGCTCGACGATCACGCTGGCGAACGTGTCCGATGTCAGCGGACCGATTCCGGGTCTGTTCACTTCGGCTCAGCAGGCCGCCAAGGCCTATGTGGCGTACTTCAACTCAACGTCGTCGATCTGCGGGCGCAAGCTCAAGCTGACCGATCTCGACAGCCAGACGAACTCCATCGGCGATCAGGATGCGGCAACCTCTGCGTGCGGTGGTGCATTCGCCATGGTGGGCTCCATGTCCGCCTTCGACAACGGTGGCGCGAAGACCGTGACGGACTGCGGCATTCCCGATCTGCGGGCGATCACGACCACCCCCGAGCGAACGGCCGCGCCAGTCTCCTTCGGCACGGACTCGATCAACTCCCCGCAGGTGACGACGGCCCAGTACACGTATCTGAAGTCGGCCGCGGGTGATGCATACCTGCACGCCGGAATCATCTATCTGGACGCGGGCGCCGCAGTTCCGAATGCGATCGCGGACAAGAAGGCTGCCGAGGCGGTCGGCTACAAGTTCGCATTCGATCAAGCCGTCGCCGTCACGACCTTCAACTACGCGCCGTACGCGGCACAGATCAGCAACGCGGGCGTCAAGTTCCTGCAGTACACCGGTGCATACCAGTTCGCCATCCGGCTCAAGCAAGCCTTGGACCAGCAGGGCGTCAAGGTCACCTTCCTGATGGACTCCGTCGCCTACGACCCGGCGTTCATCACCAGCGGTGGTTCGGCGGTCGACGGCACCTACTCATTCGTCAACACGGCGCTGTTCGAGGAAGCCGCGCGCAATCCGGAGATGCAGGCGTACCTGCATTGGCTGAACCAGGTCGCACCGGGCGGCGTGCCGTCGTTCTTCGGCATCTACGCCTGGGGTGCGATGAAGCTGTTCACGCAACTCGCGGTGCAGCTCGGCGGTCAGCTGACGCGTTCGTCATTGCTGAATGCGATTCGCGGCGTGCACAGCTACACCGGAAGCGGCCTGTTCACCACGCAGGACGTCGGTGGCAAGAAGACCCCGCCGTGCCAGGCGATGATCCAGCTCGAAGGCGGTCACTGGGTGCGGCGGGGAACGAGCCCCTACATCTGCGGATCGGTCGTCAACACCGCCTGATCACGACCGGAGCAGCGGCAGTTCGCGCCGGTCGCCGCGGTCGGCGAAGGCAAAGCTTGCACCCGAGCTGATCCGGGTCACCGACACCTCGCCCGCTTCGTCGTGCGCGTGATCGTCGCGGACCACCGTCACCTGCAGGGCGTCCGGTGACGCGGCCTCGACCACGGCACGCAGGTGTGGGTCGACCGCGCGCAGGATCGCCTGCAGCGGTTCGAGGTGATCGGCATCGAGCAGGGCCGCCCACGCGCCATCCCGTTCGGCGCCGGTATGTCGATCGAGGGACAGGCGCAGTCCGTCCGAGCGGTCGATGCGCAGATCAACGTAGCTCTGGGGGTTGAACGCGGGATGGATCGACAAGAGCGTCGCGGCGCTGTCGAGGTCGTCGCCCAGTTGAAGGGCGTCGCGGATGCGCGCCGCCGCGAGGCCGGCGATTCCGGTGAACCCCTTGCGGGCAAGGCGAATAGCGGTGCCAGCGTCGGTCCGCGCGCGAACCGCGAGCAGGAACGACAGGTTGAGCAGGTGCATCTGCAGACACACCTCTTCGGCAATCCGCACCAGGGCAGAGTGCGAGAAATCCGCGAAGCGAACGTCTGCGACGAGCGGGCCGCGGTAGTCGCCATCGCCCTCCTCGTCCGGATCGATCGCGGTGACCCCGACGAACCGGCCCGCCTCGCAATCGCGCAGGAACAACGCGGCAGCAGGCCAGGCGACGGGCTCGTGGGCATCGTCGATCGTCACCGTCCAGGCGCAATGCGGGGTGCGTCCCGCAGGCGTCCGCGGCGGCCGGTGGATCGGGCGCATCTGTGCGCGGGGGTTCGTCGCTACCGCCGTCGCATCGAACGTCGGGTCTTCGATGTCGTGGCACATCCGGCGCACGTACGCCTCACCCATCGGCTCGACGTCCATCAGCGCGCCGCAATGGTCGAGATGGAACTGGCCATGGTTGCGGTCGTCGACGGTGAACCTGAAGTCCATGAACTGAGGCGGGGCACCGATGTCGAGTTGCAAACCCTTGAAGATCGTGACGACGTCGTCACCTTCGAAGCCGAGGGCCCGCTGCATCCGCTTCGTATAAACCGGGCTCGCACCCATCCATTCGTCGATCGCGATGTCGCGCATCCCGTCCGCCCCGAATTCGGCGAGGACGTACGCCAGCGCTGAGCGGTCGATCAGCTGACCGGCGAGCAGCAATTCAGGCACCAGCACAGCGAGCTGCGCCCGTGACAGCCGGCCGAAGCCGTCGCGCGTCATGACCCGCAGCCTAGGCCGCTTCGTGGCACTTGGTTCTATGGACGTGTGGACAGGGCGCAGTGGCAGCGGCTGATCTCACGCGACCGCCTTCGCGTGGTGGGCCGCACCCTGCGGCGGATCATCGCCGTCATCGCGCGGTGGGCGTTGCGTGTCACGCTGCCCATGGCCGGCATCGCGATCATGCTGCGCTCCTTCCCGTATCGCACCACAGTGCAGGGCATCCCCCTCATCGTGCAGGGCACCATCCTGCGCAGTCCCGGGTTCAGCGCGAACACCACGCTCGGCAATTGGGAATTCCCCGCCGTCGACGGGCTGCCGATCGGCGTGCACGTCACACCGCAGAACGTCGATGTCGTGCGCGTCGCACGCGAGGCGAACCCCGACACCGCAGCGTTCGCTCGGCTGCTCCAGCACGACCTGGCGCAGCAGCTGCCGCGCCTGGCCTTGTGGCTCATCGCCGAGGCGACAATCGGCTTCGCACTGGGGCTTGCCGCCGCGGCCGCGGTGAACATGGCGATGGGCTACCTGCGCTCGCGCCCGCGGCGGCCGGACGAACTGCGCTACCGGCTGCGGCAGCTCGCTGCGGCCGTCGCCGTCGCGGCCCTCGTTTCGGGATACGGAGTGCTGTCCTACAACCCGCGCTGGATAGACCGTTCGCGGCTGACGGGCACTCTCGCGGCCGCGCAGCTGTTGCCGGACCAGCTCAGTTCGTACTACCAGCGCGGCAACAAGCTCTTCGACGTGCTCGGTTCGATCGTCGGCCTGCAATCGGCCCTGCAGGCCGACATCGACGCACAGCGGACGCCGGACACGGCGCTGCAGATCATGTTCATCTCCGACATGCATCTGGAGACGAACTATCCGCTCGTCGAGCAGTACGCGAAGAGCTACGGCGTGAACCTGATCGTGAACACCGGTGACGAATCGGAATTCGGCACGCGCACCGAGCTCGTCCCCGCGTACCTGAACTCCATCGCCGCCCTGACGAAGACCGTGCCGATGCTCTGGCTGGCAGGCAATCACGATTCGCCCGAGGTCGAAGGGGCGATGCGCTCGATTCCGGGCGTGACGGTGCTCGGGAGCAAGTCAGTCAGTGCAGACGGTTATACGGTCAGCGCCTCGCAGGTGGAGGCGTTCGGCCTCACCATCGCGGGGTTGCCCGACCCCCGCGTCTACGGAGCCGCTGGAGCATTCGGGTCGAACGATCCGCCCGTCACCGATCCGTTGGAGCGCAAGGCCGTCGACGCCGCCGTCGCGGGTACCCCGGCCCGCGCGTACGACATCTTCGCCACGCATGAGCCCGCGGCGGCGGCCGAGTTGCGCAAGGCCGTTCCCGGCGCGATCCGCCAGACGAATGCCGGGCACCTGCACGCGCAGAATGCCGCGAGCAGCATCCAGCACGGCTCGTCCATCGATCTGGTCGAGGGCTCGATCGGCGCGGGCGGCCTCGACAACATCGTCCGCGGCGTGGCCCGCCCACCGATCGAGTTCAGCATCGAATCCGTGACGGCCACCTGCCAATTCAGCCGGATTCTGCGCTTCCAGGTGAACGAGCCTGATGCTGCGAGTGTGCAGCCACAGCCCTACGGGCAGGACGTGACCGTGTCGACGATCTATCTGCGTCCTCAGGACATTCCGTCGACCAGGGTGTGCGATCCGCAGCTGGGCCTGGGCGAGCCCATCCCGTTGCGGTGACAGGTCGCCGGCGGGATAGCCTCGCCTCGTGCAACTGACGAGCGATCTCGAGGCGGCGGGTGGCCCGGTCGTGTCGATCGTCGGCGAGGTCGATCTCGCCTCGGCCGGTCAGCTGCGCAGCGCCGGTCGCGCGGCCGTCACGGCAGCCGAATCAGGCGCTCAGATCGTGCTGGACATCCGGGGCGTCACGTTTCTCGATTCGACGGGGGTCGGCGCGCTGGTCGACATCGTCAACGCAGCGGCCGAGAAGGGCACCAGCGTGGTCCTCCGATCGACGCCGGATCGCGTCCGCAAGATCCTGGAGATCACCGGCGTGCTGGACCGATTCAGCCTCGAGCCCTGATCGGCTCCCCGGAGCCTGCACGCAGATCCTGCACGGCACGCATGGCGAATACGACGGCGCCTGCCAGTGCCACGGGGGTTGCGCTGAGCCACTGACCCCACCCGCGTCCCGACGACACCGCTAAGGCGTCGATGCCGAGCACGAGCGTCCAGGCGGCTGCTCCGGTGAATGCCGCTGCGGCGATCGAGTCGACGACGATGCGCGGAAGCAGGCCGATGGACAGCCTCCCGCGCCTCCGCAGCCCTGCGATCACCGCCACCGCCAGCACGCCGAGCACGCCGACAGCGATGCGGTAATAGGTCGCCTCTGCTGCCCAGTCGGCGGTCGCTGCCGCGCGGCATGAGCCTGCCCCGGGGTAGATGGCGAGCCAGCGCGCGCAGTCGGTGGCCGAGAGCGGGGAGCGCCCGGCGTCAGCCACCGCACCGGCACCGCCGATCGCCCGGATGACGCCGGCGATCACGCCACTGATACCGATTGCCACGGCGCCGATCGCTGCAAGCAGGACCCCGGAAGCGACGGCGCGCCGGACGATCTCACGCAACGGAGGGCGCTGCCGATCGAGTTCGGCGTGCGCCAGTGCCTCGGGGGCGCCGATGCGGGCGACCGCCTGAGCCTCGGCATCGGCACGGCCGGCACCGGCAGCAATCGCGGCGTCGACGTCGTCGTGCAGATGCGCCTCGGTCTCGCTGAGCAGGTAACGCAGGTGGCGGGGATGCCCGGCTGCCAGCAATCGGGTCAGTTCGTCCAGGTACTGCTCGACCGGGCTCTCGGCGCCATTGCCCTCGTTGCGGATCACGAGGACGCCGCCAGCGAGGTGCGCGGACGGACGACGGAGTCGACGGCCGCCACGAGCGCCTGCCAGTCGCGCATCTCTGCGCGCAGTGCGCTGCGTCCGGTGGGCGTCGTGCGGTAGATCCGCCGGCGCCGCCCGGCCACCGGCATCCATTCGCTGATCAGCAGGCCGAGATCTTCCAGCCGGTGCAGGGCCGGATACACAGCACCTTCGGTGAGTGCCAGGTTGCCGTTCGTGCGTTCGCGCAGAGCGGTGATCACGGCGTAGCCGTGGCCCGGCTCCTGGTCGATGATGCTCAACAGCACGAGGTCGAGGTGTCCCTTGACGCGGTCTACCTTCATACCTAGGGATCTTAGGTATGAAGGTAGACATCCGTCAACCGCCTCAGGCGTCGCGGCGCGAAATCAGGGCGAGCGCACCCGCCAGCGCGACGATCCCGTACAGGAACAGCACCCCGATGCCCTGCCACGGCGACAGCGAATCGTGCGACGGCTGCGTCGTGATGATCTGGCTGCCGGCATTGAGGGGCATGTACTCGATGACGGTGTTGCGCCACGACGTCGGCAACAGGTCGGCGAGCGCGGTCGTCGCGAATAGCAGTCCGAACAGTGCGGACAAAGCCCCGGCGGTGTGCCGGATCAGCGCACCGAGCCCGAAACCCAGCAGCCCGATCGCCGTGACGTAGAGCCCGCCGCCGAACACGGCGCGCAGTGCGGCACCGTCAGTGATCGACACCCCCGACGCGCCCCGGTGCAGGATCGCCTGGCAGATGCCGAACGTCACGAACGAGATGATCTCGCCGAGAATGAACGTGCACGCGCTGAACACGACAAGCTTCGCGGCGAGCAAGGTGCGCCGTTGCGGCACGGCGGCAAGCGTCGCCCGGATCATGCCGGTGCCGTATTCGGAGCTGATGACGAGCACGCCGAGCGCGCCGACGGCGACCTGCGCGAGGTACAGGCCGTTGAGGCTGGTGAGCGCCGCGTCGAGAGTGTCCTTCTGCTCGCGATGCCGATCGATCTCGTGCACCCATTGCGCACAGACGATGATGCCGATCGCGAGCGTGCTCAGTGCGGCAGCCAGGGCCGTCCAGTAGGTCGAACGCACCGATCGGAGCTTCGTCCACTCCGATCGCAGGACGTTGCCGAATCCCACGGTGGTGGCGGGCGCCGGCGTTGTGCCGACGGCATTGTCGAGAACGGTGGTCATGAGGCCAACTCCGCTTGGAAATCGAGGCTGTCGGCGGTCAGTTCCATGAACGCCGCCTCCAGCGATGCGGTCTGAGGGGACAGCTCGTGCAACGCGATCGAGTGGTGGGCGGCGAGGTCGCCGATCTGGGCAGCCCCCATGCCGGTGATGTACAGGGTGTCGTGCTCGGGCCGGACGCTGCCGCCGGCGGTGGTCACCAGTTCGGCCAGTCGGCGGTGCGCCGGCGTGCGGACGCGGACGGAATTGAGCGAACTGCGGCTGACGATCGCCTCGACACTCTCGTCTGCGATCAGCCTGCCCTTGCCGACGACGATCACGTGGTCGGCCGTCTGTGCCATCTCGCTCATGAGGTGGCTCGACACGAACACAGTGCGGCCCTCGGCGGCCAGACTGCGCAGCAGGGTGCGGATCCAGACGATGCCTTCGGGATCCAAGCCGTTCACCGGCTCGTCGCACAGGAGAACCGGCGGGTCGCCGAGCAGCGCTGCAGCCAGGCCGAGGCGCTGGCTCATGCCGAGCGAGAAGCCACCGGCGCGCCGCTTGGCGACCGATTCGAGCCCGACGAGTTCGAGCACCTCGGCGACACGGCGTCGCCCGATGCCATTGCTCTGCGCGAGGCAGAGCAGGTGGTTGTAGGCGTTGCGCCCGCCGTGCACCGCGCGGGTCTCGAGCACGGCGCCCACCTCGTGCAGCGGGCGCCGGATCGCCCCGTACGGGCGCTCGTCGACCGTGATCGAACCGGAGGTGGGGCGATCCAGGCCGATGATCATTCGCATCGTCGTGGACTTCCCGGCGCCGTTCGGCCCGAGAAATCCGGTTACCCGGCCGGGAAGCACATCGAAGCTCAACCCGTCGACGGCTCTGGTCTTTCCGTAGTGCTTCGTCAGTTCGCGCGCTCGGATCATGGCCACATCGTCCATCCCCGGCGGCCGCCCGCGCCTCGGTGAGTGCCCTGACATCACCCCCGAGATCGACCTGAGGCGAGGTCATGGAACCGAACTTGCCATCGGACGCGAATATGAGGAATGGTTAGGCTTACCTAAGTTGGAGGAACCGGTGGACCTGTCGAAGACGCTGTTGCTCGGTCTGATCGCGGGCGTGACGATCGTGATCGGGCTGCCGATCGGCCGCATCAAGCGGCCGATGCCCTCGCTCCGGCTGTTCCTCAACGCCATCGCCATCGGGATCCTGCTCTTCCTCGTGTGGGATGTGCTCTCCCATGCCTGGGAGCCGATCGACAGTGGACTGGCCGCGGCGCGCGCCCACACGGGCGGCTACGGCTCGGTGTTCGGATACGGCAGCCTGTTCGTCGCGGGACTGTCCGTCGGGCTGCTCTCCCTCGTCGCGTACGAGCGCTACATGGCTCGCGTCGCGGGACGTGCCGCTGCCCGCCAGTTCGGCCCCGGGGCGATGTCCGCCACCGAGACGAGGGCCGGCAGCGGAATGGCGGCGTGGTCGCCGGCTCGCCGACTGGCCTTCCTGATCGCCGTCGGCATCGGCCTGCACAACTTCGCCGAGGGGCTGGCGATCGGTCAGTCGGCCGCACGAAACGAGGTCGCGCTCGCCACCTTGCTCGTCATCGGTTTTGCCCTGCACAACGCCACCGAGGGGTTCGGCATCGTTGCGCCACTTGCCGGCGACGTCGACGAAGCCGGCAACGCCCGGCGCCCCACGTGGGCGTTCCTGCTCACGATGGGGCTGATTGGCGGCGGCCCCACCTTTGTCGGCACGTGGGTGGGCCACAGCTTCACGAGCGAGGCCGTGAGCGTGGTGTTCCTGACCCTGGCCGCGGGCTCGATCATCTACGTGATCACGCAGCTGATGGGTATAGCCGCCAAGGCCCGGCGGCCCGACCTGCTTGCCTACGGCCTGCTGATCGGCCTGCTCGCCGGATTCATCACCGACGCGATCGTCACAGCGGCCGGCGCCTGAGCCCGTGCGCGCACCCCAGAGCGTCCCGCAGCCCGGCCTGCCCGGCCGGGTAACGATCTACGAGGTCGGCCCGCGCGATGGCCTGCAGAACGAGTCGGCCACGGTCCCCGTCGAGGTCAAGGTCGAGTTCATCGACCGCCTTGCCGATGCCGGCCTGGCGATCATCGAGGCGACCAGTTTCGTCCATCCGAAATGGGTACCGCAGCTGGCCGACGCGGAGGAACTCCTCGATTCCCTCATGCAGCGTCCAGGCGTGCGGTACCCCGTGCTCGTGCCCAACGTCCGCGGACTCGACCGCGCACTGGACAAGGGCATCCGTGAAATAGCGATCTTCGGAAGCGCCACCGAGACGTTCGCCCAGCGCAATCTCAATCGCAGCATCGATGAATCGATCGCCATGTTCGCCCCCGTCGTCGAACGGGCGCGCGCCGAAGGGCTGACGGTGCGTGCGTACGTGTCCATGTGTTTCGGCGATCCGTGGGAGGGCGACGTCGCGATCGACCAGGTGGTCGAGGTCGGGCGCCGGTTACTGGACCTCGGCTGCACGCAGCTCAGCCTCGGCGACACGATCGGTGTCGCGACACCAGGTCACGTGACTGCGTTGCTGGCGTCCTTCGCACAGGCGGGCACCGACGTCGGATCGCTGGCGGTGCACTTCCATGACACGTACGGCCAGGCGCTGGCCAACACCTTCGCGGCGCTGCAGGCGGGTGTGACCACGGTCGACGCGTCTGCGGGCGGCCTGGGTGGCTGCCCGTACGCGAAGAGCGCCACGGGCAACCTGGCCACCGAAGACCTCGTGTGGATGCTGCACGGCCTGGGCATCGACACCGGCGTCGACCTCGACCGGCTCGTCGAGACGAGTGTGTGGATGGCGGGAAAGCTGGGCCGGCCGAGCTCGTCCGCCGTCGTGCGGGCGCTGTCGAACGAAGGCTAGGTCGCTTCCTGAACCTCCTCGACGGGCGGCGGAGCGGGCGGCAGCCGACGATCGCCGAAGCGGAATGCGAGCGCGACGCCGACCAGCACCACGGTGACGAGCACGGCGTTCACCAGCACCCGCGCGTACCCCTGATCTGCGGCGTCCATGAACGGGTACGGGTACCAGTGCGTCGAGGCGCCGTGTGCCACGGTGTACGCCAGCCACACCAGCGGCCATGCCAGTGACCACCGCAGCGCGTGCGCGTCGATGCGCGGGCGCGGCCCGAAGACGAGCCAGCCCACGACCATCATGAGCGGCACCACGTAGTGGAAGACGATATTCGTGCTGACCTGCTCCCAGCCCTTCGGCTCGTGAACCCGCGCAAGAACCGTGGAGTAGACGATCCCGGTCACCGTGATCCCGACGAGGGCGTCGAGCCGGGCCACGCGCCACATGCGTCCGTCACGGTCGGAGAACTGGGCCAGTTGTAGTGCTACGAAACCACAGAGGATGTTGCTCTGGATCGTGAAGAAGCTCAGCATCCTGACGATCCGGCCGACGGCGACTGTGCCCGCGAGCGTCCCGACGTCATTTCCCTCGGGCGTGCCCGGAGCGCGTACCGCGATTCCGGTTTGAATCGCCAGCCCGACCGCGACGAGAAACGCGATCGTTCCGTGCCACCAGCGAGCTCGCACCGCGCGAGCCTAGTGGCTCGCGGTAAGGAGCGCCGATTAAGTCACACCAGCTGGCGATCATCGTTGGGCAGCGGGTCCGGGGCATCGATGGTCTTGTCGCCACCGCCACCGCTGCTGCACCACGGGCACCACGGCTGCAGCCTGCGATGTGTCGCGTAGGAAAGGATCAGGTAGATCATCGACGTCTGCACCAGGGCCCAGCCGATGCGGCCGACGGGCCCGGCGAAGAAGAAGTTCGAGCCGATCAGCACGGCGATGTACGGCAGGATGAAGCGCGGCTCAGCGCCGGTGTGCGACATCCAGAACCGTCGGCGGTAACGCTGCGCCTGCTCGGACGGGTTCAGCGGCATGTCCCTGACGCAGTGCTCGCACAGCGCCCGGTCGTGTGCGCGCAACATCACCCAGGTGCCGAGGATGAAGAAGACGAGCCCGAGACCGACCAGCAGTGCCGCCGCCGGGCCGGGTGGGTAGAAGCCGACGGCAATGACCAGGCCGATCGAGATGATCAGCAGCTGCGGTGCGAAATGCCCCCATCTCGCGTTGAAACCGTGCGACGACGAAAACGCCCGTGCTGCCATGGCACTCCTCGATCCCCCGAACGAGCTAGGTCGATTGTCCGCCGGTATCGGTCGACCTTCAATGGTTCAACGACAAGCGTCCCGCCTCCGATACGGAGACGGGACGCTTGGACCGGTTCAGCGACTACGCGGAATACCTGCCGCGCAGCTTGAACGCCACCGCACCACCGCTGGCCAGGAAGAGCCCGGCCAGTAGCAGGATCAGCGGCGTGGGGTTGCTCGGCGAGCCCTGACCGGCCGGAACCTTGGTCGGCGGGGCACACGTGGTGGCCGTGGCGCACGGGATCGCCGTCGTCGGCGGCGGCGTCACTATCGTGCCCGAGCTGGGCCCGGCAGCCGCGTTGGCCAGTGCGACGACAGCCAGCGGATCGCCGACCAGGTCGACCTCGATCGCACGGACGATCGTCTGTCCGGGCACCACCGGCGTGGCCTGATCAGGCGTGGCGGCAAGGGCGCTCTTGAACGTCCCTGCTGCACCGTTCGGCTGGACGTTGATGCCGATGTCGACGAGCTTCTTCAGGACGGTGCCGAGCGGGGCGAGAGCGCTGCCGCCGCCGGGCAGCTTGAGGCCACCGAGAAGCTTGCTGAGCGGGCTCTGCAGCTGGCCGAGTGCGTTGAACAGGGTGTCGATGCCGCCCTTGACCCCGGCCGGCGCGCAGGCGTCGAGCTGTGCCTTCAGGCCGTTCGGACCGGTGAACAATCCGTTGATCAGGTTCGACAGACCCGCGGCGAGCCCGGACGGGCTGCTGAGGTAGTTGATCAGCAGATCGATGAGATCGGTGTTCGCCGGAAGGTGGTTGAGGTCGAGGTTGAGGTTCTGGAGCAGCTTCTCCAGGTCGATCGTCAGGCCGCCCGTGCTGGCCGACAGCGTGATCGCGCCGTTCTCCAGGCTGAGGTCGGGCAGCGTGCCGTTCAGAACCGGGCACGCAGGCGCCAGCTTGAGCAGCGGGTTCAGCGCCGTGATCACCTTGCCCAGCACCCCGCCCACGCTGGTGAGCAGCTTGGCGAGCAGTGGCGATGCCGCGACGATGTTCAGCCCGGCAACGCCGTAGTTGGTCGAGCCGGGCTGGCCGACGCCCGCAGGCGTCTGTGCCAGTGCGGAGACCGCACCGATCGTGACGTGGACGCCGCCCAGGGCGTCAGCCGCGCCGCCGCCCGGCACCGGCACGTTGCCGTTACCCGCGATACCGGAAGCGCTCAGGTTGATCGTGGCATCGGCGGGGAAGGCGTTGTCGTTGCCGCCGACCGACACGCCGCCCGAGTTGGACACCGCGCCGGACGCGCCATAGGAGAAGCCGTCGTTGTGCGCCACAGCGACCTGGTTGGCGGCACCGAGGTTGATGCCCAGTAGCTGCGGCAGCTTGAGGTCATTGGTGAGGTTCAGGTTGAGCTTGCTCAGCAGCGTCACGTCGAGCGGGTTCTGCTGCGACTGCGTGCCAGGCGCGAGCGCGCGGGCATCGTGCACGTCGGCGATGGTCTGGATGGGCTTGCCGCCCAACGACCCGTCGACGAAGCGTCCGACGGACTGGGCCAGCGGTGCGCTTGCGGCGCCGGCCGATTGGCTGCCGGCGAAGGCGACTCCCGCAACGGTGAGTGTGGTTACCACCGATGCGGCGATCACGCGGCCACCGAGGCGACGGCGTCGGGATCCGGCGATCGGGCCGGACGCGTCCGACGCGGACGTCACGTTGTTGTGCATTGATTGCCCCTCTGCGATTCTGCCGACGGCACACCGGTCGCGCCGTCGAATCCTGCGCTCATTTTGTGATCAGCGCATCGTGCGATTTCTGCCCTACGTGGTACTAAACGATTCCGGAACCCGGCAGATGCGTGAATAACGCGCGCGTCACACGCAGATTTTCAGGCGGTGCGGGTCTCCGGCATTCCTATCTGCACCGGGCCGAATCGTAGCGCTGCCGGGGCGTGCTCAGGCACAGCGGGGTGCGCCGGATATACAAGGGGAACCCGCTCGTAGGGCGAACCGAGGGGCGGGCGCAAGTCTGCTTCGCCCTTATTGGGCCACAGGGCCATCGCACGCTCGGCCTGTGCGGTGATGGACAGACTCGGATTCACGCCGAGATTGGCCGTCAATGTCGAGCCATCCGCCACGTGCAGGCCGGCATAGCCGTACAGACGCTGGTAGGGGTCGATCACCCCTGTTTCCGGCGATTCGCCGATCGCGCAGCCACCGATGAAATGCGCCGTCATGGGAATGTTCATCAGGTCGCCCCATGTGCCACCGGGCATTCCGCCCACATTTTCAGCGAGTTTCCGCGCAGCCGCGTTGGCGGCCGGGATCCAGGTGGGATTAGGTTCGCCCGCACCCTGGGTGGAGGTCAGTTTGGTGCCGCCGAAGCGACCCTTCTTGCGCATAACCGTGATCGAATTGTTAAGTGACTGCATCACCAGAAGGATGATTACTCGCTCCGACCACTTGCGCGGGATGAGCAGGCGCAGTTGAAGCGGATGACGTGCCATCGCGAGCAGGAACTGCATCCACCTGTTCCGGCGCGTGCCACCGTCGGTGAGGAGCGTGTTCAACAACCCCATCGAGTTGCTGCCCTTGCCGTAGCGCACCGGCTCGATATGCGTGTTCTCGTCCGGGTGCCACGACGACGTGATGGCGACGCCTGATGTGTAGTCGTACTTCGGCCGCGGCGTCCGGACACCGAGGATGGCCTCGGAGTTCGTGCGGGTGAGGTAACCCAGCCGCGACGAGATGTTCGGCAGCGTGGTCGCCTGCAGTTGGTGGAGCAGCTTTTGCGTGTTGTACGTCCCGGCCGAGAAAACCACCTCGTCGGCGGTGAAGGTGCGGCCCTTGCGCCGTAGCCACTTGCCGGTCCGCTCGGTGTCGATCGCATAGCCACCGTCGGCGAGCGGGCGGACGCCGGACACCGTCGTCAGCGGGTGCACCTCGGCGCCGTTGCTCTCGGCGAGCGCCAGGTAGTTCGTGACCAGCGTGTTCTTCGCGCCGTGCCGGCACCCCGTCATGCACTCGCCGCACTGGATGCATCCGGTGCGATCGGGCCCCGCGCCGCCGAAGAAGGGGTCAGGGACCGTCTTGCCCGGTTCCAGTTCCCCGTCACGCCCGAAGAACACCCCGACAGGCGTCATATGGAAGGTGTCGCCCTTGCCGAACTGATCGGCCAACCGCTGCATCTCGAGATCGCTGGGCGTGACCGTGGGGTTCGTGACCACTCCGAGCATCTTCTTGGCCTGGGCGTAATGCGGCGCCAGCTCGTCGCGCCAATCGGTGATCTGCGCCCACTGCGGGTCGTCGTAGAACGGCTGCAGCGGCTCGTACAGCGTGTTGGCGTAGTTCAGGGAGCCACCGCCCACGCCCGCGCCGGCCAGGATCAGGCAGTCCTTCAGGACGTGGATGCGCTGGATGCCGGTCATCCCGAGGCGCGGCGCCCAGATGAAGTCACGCACCCGCCACGACGTCTTGGGCAACGTCTCATTGGTAAATCGGCGCCCTGCCTCGAGCACGCCGACCTTGTAGCCCTTCTCGGTCAGGCGCAGCGCACTCACGCTGCCGCCGAAACCCGAACCGATCACCACGACGTCGTAGTCGGACAACTCTTCACCAGCCGTTTCGGCGCGCCGAATGTCCGCTCGCGCGGACGCTATTGACTCAGGATCAATAGGAGTTTAGTCCGCGTGTGACCGACGGGTCAACGATGTGGCGCGCGAAAGCCACTGCGCCGGTGGGCCGACCGCTCGTCAGTGCTGGACGTGGGGATGCTCGCCGGTGACGATGAAGATCGTCTGGCGTGCCACGGAGACCGCGTGGTCGGCGTAACGCTCGTAATAGCGGCCGAGCAGCGCCATGTCGATCGCGGCCTCCGTGCCGCGCGTCCAGTTGTCCGAGAGCACGAGCGTGAGCAGCTTGCGCCGCAGCGCATCCATCGAGTCGTCCTCGGCCTCGATCGCCTGGGCGAGGGCGACGTCGCGGCCGTCCACGACGTCGGCGACCTTGTCGACCAGCGACAGCGCGACGTCGCCCATCTGCGAGATCACGTCACGTGCCTCGGGCGGGACTGCCCGCTCAGGGTGCCGCCACCGAGCGATCTTCGCGACATGGTTGGCCAGACCACCCATCCGCTCGAGATCCAGGCCCAGGTGGATGGTCGAGATCAGCACCCGCAGATCGGTGGCGACGGGCTGCTGCTGCGCGATCAGTTGGAAGGAGCGTTCTTCGAGGTCGTTGCTCAGCGCCTCGATGCGCCGATCGTCGCGGGCGACCTCGTCGGCGAGCGTGAGATTCGCGCCGAGAAGTGCCTGCGTCGCCTTCTGCATCGCGATCGCGGCGAGGTTCGTCATCTCGAGGACGCGCTTGCCGATGTCGTCGAGTTCGTCGTGAAATATGTCGCGCATTCGTTTCCCTCTCGAGGCAAGGATGAAGTCGGTTTACCCGAATCGGCCGGAGATGTAGTCCTCGGTTCGCTTGTCGGTCGGGTTGGAGAAGATCTTCTGGGTGTCGTCCATCTCGACCATCTGCCCTGGCTTGCCGATGCCTGCGAGGTTGAAGAATGCCGTCCGTTCCGATACCCGGGCGGCCTGTTGCATGTTGTGCGTGACGATCACGATCGTGTAGCTGTCCTTGAGTTGCTGGATCAGATCCTCGATCGCCAGGGTCGAGATCGGGTCGAGCGCCGAGCACGGCTCGTCCATCAGCAGCACCTGCGGCTCCACAGCAATCGCCCGTGCGATGCACAGACGCTGTTGCTGACCGCCGGACAGCCCCGCACCCGGCCTGTTCAGCCGGTCCTTGACCTCGTCCCAGAGATTGGCCGAGCGCAGGGACTTCTCGACGACGTTGTCGAGGTCGTCTCGCTTGATACGCCCGCTCTGCAGCTTCAGACCCGCGGCGACGTTGTCGTAGATCGACATCGTCGGGAAGGGGTTGGGGCGCTGGAACACCATGCCGATCGTGCGGCGGACGTCGACGGGATCAACGGACTGTCCGTAGATGTCGTCGCCGTCCAACAACACGTGCCCCTCCACGCGGGCGCCGGCGATCACCTCGTGCATGCGGTTCAGCGTGCGCAACACCGTCGACTTGCCACACCCCGACGGGCCGATGAACGCCGTGACGCTGCGCGCCGGGATCGTGATGTTGATGTCGCTGACAGCGAGGAACTTCCCGTAGTAGATGTTGACGTTCTTGGCGTCGATGCGCTTGGCCATATCGGTCTCCTCGCTCGTTATTCGGCGATCTTGCTGAATCGGCCCACGAAACGGGCGATCAGGTTCAGCAGCAGGACGATGAGAATGAGCGTCAACGCGGTTCCCCACATGCGCTCCGGTGCGAAGTTCGCGACGGCGCCCGCCACCCGGTTGCCGTTCGCGTCCAGGTGGTACGCGCCGGTGCCCTTCGCCTGGATCAGGTTGTTGAACTGGTCGTAGATCATTCCGGGCAGGGTGCCCTGCGCCCCTTTGAAGGGATCGGTGTTCATGTCCTGCGAGTAGCCGACGAGGATCAGCAGTGGGGCCGTCTCACCCGCAACGCGCGCGATGCCGAGGATCACGCCGGTGATCAGGCCGGTGAAGGCCGTGGGCAGCACGACGCGCACGATCGTCTTCCATTTCGGCACGCCGAGCGCGTACGACGCCTCGCGCAATTCGTTCGGTACGAGACGCAGCATCTCCTCGGTGGTGCGAACCACCACCGGGATCATCAGGATGACCAGCGCGAGCGACACCAACCAGCCCGAACCGCGCAGCCCGAACGATGCGATGAAGACCGCGTAGATGAACAGCGCCGCGACGATGGACGGGATGCCGGTGAGGATGTCGACCATGAAGGTCGCCGTTCGCGCGATCGGGCCGCGGCCGTACTCGATGAGGTAGACGCCGACGAGCACGGCGACGGGCACCGAGATCAATGTGCAGATGGCGACCTGCTCCAGCGTGCCCACGATGGCATGCAGGACGCCGCCCCCGGAGTCGGTGAACGTCTTGTTGCGCTGCGTGCCGGTCCACCAGCTGGCCTTGGCGACGACGTGGGCGCCCTTGCCGATCACCGTCCAGAGCAGCCACACCAGCGGTACGAGCGCGACCAGAACCGAGCCGACGACGAAGCCCGTCGCGACGTTGTTCTTCACGCGTCGCGCACCGGAGACCCGGGCGAACACCGGAGTGTCTGCCGCCGTCATCGTGCTCACGAGAATTCCCTTCGACGGTTGACGACCCATCGCGCAGCGGCGTTGACCACGAAGGTCAGGACGAACAGCACGAGTCCTGCTGCGATGTAGGCCCCGGTCGACTTCGGGTTGTTGAACTCGGAGGCGTTGTTCGCGATCTTCGATGCGAAGGTCTCACCGCCACTGAAGAACGACACCGAGAAGTTGCTGACCTTGGAGAGGATGAGCAGAACGGCGATCGTCTCGCCGAGTGCCCGCCCGAGGCCGAGCATGGCGCCGCTCACGACACCCGAGCGCCCGTAGGGGAGGACCGACATCCGGATCATCTCCCAGCGAGTGGCGCCGAGGGCCAGTGCCGCCTCTTTGTTCGCCCTTGGTGTCCGCTCGAAGACGTCGCGGCTGATTGCCGTGACGATCGGCAGGATCATCACGGCGAGGACGATGCCGCCGTCGAAGAGGCTGCCCTTGATCACGCCTTGGTCCTTGAACAGCGGGAGACCACCCAGGTGGTACAGCACCCGCTGCACGCCTTCCAGGCGCGGGGCCAGCACGCTGAACCCCCAGATGCCGTAGATGATCGACGGGATGGCGGCCAGCAGATCGATCACGTAGGCAACCGGCCGCGCCAGCCGCTTCGGTGCGTACTGGGTGATGAACAGCGCGATACCGATCGAGATCGGCACTGCGATCACGAGTGCGACGAGCGAGATCATCACCGTCGTGTAGAGCAGGGACGCCACGCCGAAGTGCAGGTTGCCGACCGTGGTCGACCACTCGGTCGAGGTCAGGAAGTTGACCTTGTCGTCCACGATCGACGGGACCGACTTGATCAGCAGGAAGATGGCCACGAGCACGACCAGGACGATCACGAAGCCCGAGGCGCCGGCCGTCACTCCGCCGAAGATGCGGTCGCCGAGCCGGAGCCGTCCGCCGGGCGTGCCGGCGCCAAGGACCGGCGGCCCGCCGGCGCCGATGCCCACACCGATGGCCAGCGGTTCGGCGGAACCGACGATCACCGGCTCGCTCTGCACCGTCGCGGTGCCGTGCGACTGGTCCGCCGGCGGGGGCTGGGCGGCGTCGTCGCGATCTCTGGTGACATCGGCACCGTCGGACTCGGGTGGAGTCACGTACTCACCTGCTATCGAAGGCGGCGGGAGCGGCGAGTCCGATCGCGGCACGGTGACTCGCGGACCATCCTGTCTCGATCCGGAGTCTGTCATGGCGCTGCCCTTTCCCGCCCCTGTAAACACGCCCGTCGGGCCGTGAGGATTCGCTGCCTCACGACCCGACGAGTCGCTCATCGCATGGTCGATACGCCGACGATCAGCTGATCGTCGCGATCGACTGGTTCACCTGCGCTTGCAACTGCGCGGGCAGCGGGGCGTAGCCGAGCTGTGCGAGCTTGGCCTGGCCGCCGTTGGCCGCGTACTTCAGGAAGTTCTTCACGAACGTCCCTGTCGAGGCGTTGCTGTACTTGGTGCAGGCAATCTCGTACGTCACCAGGATGATCGGGTACGCACCCGCGGTCTTCTCCGCGTAGTCGATCTTCAGGCTCAGGTCGCCCGGGCCGCTCGAGGCCACCGTCGCTGCTTGTGCCGCGGCACTGGCGGTGTCCTTGCTCAGCTGCACCGGCGTGCCACTGCCGTTGTCGATGGCTGCGGTGTCGAGGCCACTGTTGACGGCGAACGAGTACTCGTCATAACCGATCGACCCCTCGGTGCTGGCGATGGCCGCCGACACACCCTGCGACTTGGCCTTGCCCTGCCCGGCGAAGTGCGCCTTGGACGAGTCCTTGTCCGGTGCCACGGTGAACACCGTCGGTGCGATCGCCGCGAGGTAACGCTCGAAGTTCTGCGTCGTGCCCGAGGAATCCGAACGGTAGTACACGGTGATCTTCGTCGACGGCAGCGGTGCGCTCGAGTTCAGCGCCTTGATCGCCGGGTCGTTCCAGGTCGTGATCTTGCCCAGGAAGATCTTGGCGATCGTCGGGCCGTCGAGAACGAGCGACTTGACGCCGCTCACCTTGTAGGCGATGGCAATCGGGCCGACGACCATCGGAAGATCCATCGGCGCGCTGCCGCAGCGCGTCTGCGCCTTGGCGTACTCACCCTTCTTCGGGTCGAGCGCCGAGTCCGAGCCGACGAAGTCGTCCTGGTTGGCGTTGAACGCGGTGACGCCGGCGCCAGAACCGGTCGGGTTGTAGTTGATCGTCGAGCCGGTGCACGCCGACTGGTAATCCTTGATCCACTGGTTGATCGCGTTGGTCTGCGCAGTGGAGCCCTGTGCGTTGAGCGTCCCGCTCGAGCAGCCTGTCGCGCTGGTGCTCGAAGACGATGAGGACGAGGAGTTCGAGCTACCGCTCGACGTCTTGGAGCTCGAGCAGGCGGCGAGCGTGACCGCCGCCGCGGCGAGTCCTGCCACCGCACCGATTCGGTACAGCTTCACAGTTGGTCCCTTCGTCAATGACTCTGTCATCGCAGGACGCTAGGAGGGACAGGTGGCGCCGCGGGGGAGCCAAGATGAACGCGCGGTGAATGACGACGCGGGCTTCGGTGACATCGGGTTGTGATCTGAGTGACAATCAGCTGAACTGGCCCATCTGCCACTGGACGTCGGTGTCGAAATGCTCGAAGCCGAACCGTTCGTAGAGGCGCATCGCAGCCGCATTGTCGTCGTCGACATAGAGCAGCACTTCGGGGCAGCCGCGCCCGGCCAACAGTCGCAGTCCTGCGACGAGGAGCGCCGCACCGAGCTTCAGACCCTGCGCGTCCGGGTCGACGCCGAGGACGTACACCTCGCCCAGGCCGTCGCCGTGCACCTTGGTCCAGTGATAGCCGATCATGACGCCGTCGCGTTCGGCGACCAGGAAGCCGGCCGGATCGAACCACGGCTCCCGTTCGCGCACGAGCAGGTCGTCGACGGTCCACCCGCCTTGCTCGGGATGTGTGGCGAACGCGGCCGCATTGACGCGCACCCAGGCGTCCTCGTCCTGTCCGACGACGAACGCGCGAACGCTGACTCCTCCCGGGATGGGTGAATCGGCGACCGGGGCACTGGTCGGCCGGCGCAGTTGGTGAAGCACGCGCACCGCGTTGAAGCCACGCTCGGCAAGGACGGCGCGAAGCGGGGAACGCTGACCGTGCGACCACACGAGCAGATCCGGCCGCAGGGCCAGCGCGGCATCGAGCAGTTCGTGTACGGACGCCTGATCGCCTGCGATCTCGAGCGTCGAGCCGGCCAGTTGCGCGTATCCCGACAGCTCGGGCCCCGACCCGGCGAGCAGGTGCGTGACGTGGCTCGAGCCGAGTTGGGTCAGCGCCTGGTCGGACAGCGGTGGCGCGCCGTCGCGTGATTCGATCGTCTCCGCGAGCCTCAGCACACCGGTCCGGGCGGCGCCGTCGAGGAGGTCGGGTTGCGAGATCGTCGGGCCCACCAGCGCACCGTATCGAGTGGCCTCAGATCTGCGCGTCGAACGACTCGGACGGTTCGCTGATCCGCCGTGACCCGTCGGCGCTCGGCCGGACGAACTTGTAGCCGACGTTGCGCACCGTGCCGATCATGGCCTCATGTTCCGGGCCGAGCTTCGCGCGCAGGCGCCGTACGTGCACGTCGACCGTGCGCGTGCCACCGAAGTAGTCGTAGCCCCAGACCTCTTGTACGAGGTGGGACCGGGTAAAGACCCGGCCAGGATGCTGGGCGAGGAACTTCAGCAGCTCGAACTCCTTGTAGGTCAGGTCCAGCGCGGTACCGGAGAGCCGGGCCGTGTAGGTCGTCTCGTCGATCGTGAGATCACCGATGTCGACCTGGTCCGGCAACACGTCCGATGCCGCAGCGCGGCGTTCGACAGCGAGCCGAAGGCGGGCGTCCAGTTCGGCCGGACCTGCGGTGTCGAGCACGAGATCGTCGACGGTCCACTCGGCAGACAGAGCCACGAGGCCACCCTCGGTCAGAACCGCGATCACCGGCACCTGGACGCCGACGGCCCGTAGCACGCGCGTGAAGGACCTGGCTCCAGCCAGATCGCGGCGGGCGTCGATGAGGATGACGTCGCCGAGCGGGCGATCAACCAGACGGGAGGCCTCAAGCGGCAGGACGCTGACGTGATGCGCGAGCAGACCGAGGCTCGGCAGGACTTCGGTGGTCGGCTGGCTAGCCGCGGTCAATAGGACGAGTTCCACGCACCCCTCCAAGAGAACTGGGGCGGCGCTGCCCGCGTTGGATCGACTTCCTGCAAGGAAGAATACCTGGTGTGCCCGCCGCAGACCGCATCACGCTCGCCACGATCGACGGCGTTCGGCTGTCGGCGCTGCACTACGACAGCGGGCACCGCGATCTGGCTGCTGTCGTGGCGCACGGCTTCACCGGCTCGTCGGGCAATCCCGCTGTGCGGCGCATCGTCGGCAACATCGTCTCGTCGGGAATGTCCGTCCTGTCGATCGACTTCCGGGGGCACGGGCGGTCCGGCGGATTCTGCACTGCGGGTGACCTCGAGATCCACGACGTTGCGGCCGCGGTCGCGTGGCTGCGCGGTGCGGGTTACGCCCGGGTAGCGGTGCTGGGCTGGTCGATGGGTGGTTCGGCCGTGCTCCGCCACGCCGGCCTCGGCGGCGACGCCGACGCGGTGGTGAGCGTCAGTTCACCCGGCACCTGGTTCGAGCGTGGCACCCGTTCCATGCGACTCGTGCACTGGCTGTGCGAGACGCGCAGCGGTCGGCTCGCCTGCCGCGTCGCCCGGCGCACCCGGCTGGCCCACGACGGTTGGCAGGACGTACCGAAGGCACCTGCGGAGGTTGTGGCGAGTATCGCTCCCCGTCCGCTGCTCATCGTGCACGGCGACGGCGACCACTACTTCCCGATGCACCACGTCGAGGCCCTCGCTGCTGCCGCTCCGGAGGCCGAGGTGTGGATCGAACCGGGGATGGGTCATGCCGAGACGGCCACCACTGCGCAACTGGTCGCACGCATCGTCGAGTGGGTGCGCACCGTCGTCGTTGCGTCCCCCGTCTGCGACGATGGCGTCCGTGACTGACCAGGCGGCGAGGACGCCGCGCGGGACGCACGCAGCCGACGACCGGACCACGGATCACACCCTGCTCAGCGGTCTCGTCATCGTCCTCGTGATCGGCGCGGGTCTCGTCCTCGCCGGTCGGACGAGCGCTGTCGCGCTGCTCGTCGGCACGGCCGCAGTGCAGGCGTTGGTCGTCGTCGGGTGGGTGTTCGGTGCCGCCCTGCCGGGTCGCAACGGCGCGTTGGTGATCGGCGCTGCGGCTTCGGCCGGATCTGATGTGACGGTGTCGCTCTGGCCGCACAGCAGGCTGGGCACCTTACTGATCATTTTCGCTCTGGCGGTGCCGCTGATGTTCGTGCACCAACTCGCCCGCGGTGCGGCACGGGTGCGAGTCGTCGAATCGCTGTCCGCCGTTGCCCTGCTCGTGGCGATGACGAGCTCGCTGACGGCATTCCTGCAGCTCCGGCACGAGTTTCTGCCGGCATCGACGGGCGGTCACGTCGTGGCCGGTGTCCTCGAGGTCGTGTGCGGTGCCCTGATCGTCGGGTACCTGGTCGACATGATCATGCCTGCTCCTCGTTTCGATGCCGGGATTCCCCGCGGTCTGCTCGCCGTCGTCGCTGCGGCCGGACTCGGTGGGTCCGTCGGCCATCTGGCCATCACCGACGGGGCGGACTTCGCCGGCGCCCGCGGCACCTTCGCGGGAGCGGCTCTCGGTGCCATCGTTGCGTTCTTCGCGGTTGCCGCGGCCTTCATCGACGCGTCGACCCCCGAACCCGCAGGCGCCTCTGGCCGCCGCACGAGGCCACTGATCACCGCCCTGCTTCCGTTGACGCTCAGCGCGCCGGTCGCGTTCCTCCTGCTACTCGCGATCCGTGCCTGAGGCCGCCGAGTGCCGATGACTGGTCGAGGTCAGCCGTGGTGATCGTCCTAGTCGTCGTGGTGGCGGTGATCGTCGTGCTGGCGCTGTCTGTCGCTCTCGCCGATCGCAGCTGTGCCGCGCTGGCCGAGCACAAGGCCTCCGAGTACCTGATCGAACCGTTCGGCCACAAGCCGAGTGTTCGCGTTCACGGCACACCGTTCCTGACGCAGGCACTGCGTGGTCGTTACAGCGACATCGAGGTCTCGGGCGGCGGCCTGCAGATCGGTGAGATGGCCGGCGCGACTCTCGAGGCGCACCTCTACAACGCGTTGCTGCCGCCGCGCGAGCTGCTGGGTGGCCGGACAACGCAGTTGCCGGTCGAGCGGGTCGAGGGACACATCGTCCTTCCGTACGGCGAGATCGCCAGGGTCAGTCGAATACCCGGCCTCACCCTCGCCTTCGAACGGGATCGGCTGATCGCATCGGCGTCGCTTCCTGTTCCCGGGATCAACCAGCTGGCACGAGTGAGCGGGCACGCCGTGCTTTCCGTGGTCGACGGGTCGGTCTGGTTGAGGGTGCGTGGGCTGTCAGTGGCCGGAATAAGCCTGCCCAGCCTCGTGGTCAAGCAGCTGATGCCCAGCCTGAACGTCCCGATCCCACTCCCGCCCCTTCCGTACGGCCTGCGTCTGGACGAGCTCAAGCCTGTCGCATCGGGCCTGGTGGTGTGCGGATCGGCCGTGGACGTCGTATTCCGTTAGGCTGAGCCGCATGGGTATCGCGCTTAGCGCTGTGAGCACTCAGCTCACCTCCCGCCGCACGGTCGATCTCTGCCGTGTCGGCAGCTGCCTGTGTCGCATGCACTGACCGGGTAGCTGCACGCTCACCCGAGCGCGCCTTGCTTCCCCGCCCTCGCGTCGCCGTGCCGACGCGTGGCGCCATCCTCCACGCCGTTCGGTCCACCAGACCACAAACGCAAGCCAAGAAGGAGACCACATGAGCCGCGCAGACGTGCTCGTCACGGCCGATTGGGCCGAAGAGAACCTGAATACCCCGGGTGTCGTGTTCGTCGAGGTCGACGAAGACACCTCCGCCTACGACGGTGGGCACATCGCCGGCGCCGTGAAGCTTGACTGGAAGACCGAGCTCCAGGACCAGGTCCGCCGTGACTTCGTCAGCAAGGAGCAGTTCGAGCACTTGCTGTCGCACAAGGGCATCGGCAACGACGACACCGTGATCCTGTACGGCGGCAACAACAACTGGTTCGCCGCCTACGCCTACTGGTACTTCAAGCTCTACGGTCACGACAACGTGAAGCTGCTCGACGGCGGCCGCAAGAAGTGGGAGCTCGACGGCCGTGAGCTGTCGAAGGACACCGTCAGCCGTGCTGAGACCAGCTATAGCGCGCAGGATCAGGATCTGTCGATCCGTGCGTTCCGCGACGAGGTCGTCGAGGCGATCGGCAAGAAGAATCTGGTCGACGTGCGCTCGCCCGACGAATTCTCCGGCAAGCTGCTCGCGCCGGCGCACTTGCCGCAGGAGCAGTCGCAGCGGGGCGGTCACATCCCGACCGCCCTGAATGTTCCCTGGAGCAAGGCCGCAAACGAGGACGGCACGTTCAAGTCCGACGACGACCTGCGTGCGCTCTACGGAGCCGAGGGCCTCGACGACGGCCGCGACACCATCGCCTACTGCCGCATCGGCGAGCGGTCCAGCCACACCTGGTTCGCGCTGCACGAGCTGCTCGGCCACGAGAACGTCAAGAACTACGACGGTTCGTGGACCGAGTACGGCTCGCTCGTCGGCGTCCCGATCGAAAAGGATGTGTGACCGACGATGTGCGGTGCTCCCGCTCAGACGCCCACCCTGCCACCGGGCATCGACCTCACCAAGGAGACGGTGATCTACGGCGTCGTTCGCCAGGGCGAGGCGAACGTTCCTGGTGCCTACGTCCGGTTGCTCGACTCGACGGGTGAATTCACGGCCGAGGTCGTCACATCCGCGACCGGCGACTTCCGGTTCTTCGCCGCACCGGGCGAGTGGACTCTGTCCGTCATGCACAAGGACGGATCGGCGCGTAAGGCCGTCGCGGCAACGCAACCCGGACTGGTCGAAGCGTCACTCTCGCTTGCCTAGCTGCTAGTAGACGAGTGCCTGGGCATCCGTGCTCAGGCACTCGTCCACGAACAGGGTGCTGCCCGCGATCACGGCGCCGGCCACCAGATCCGCAGCGTCGAGACCACGCCGCGCCGCACATTGCGTGCACACGGTGAGCCGGCCGCCGGCCACGATCGTGTCCCGAAGTTCAGCGAGTGGTGCCGAATGCGGCAGCTCGAAGGCCTCGGCGCGCCCGGGGACGGCCAGCCACACGGCTTCTCCGGTGAGCCACATCGATACGTCGGCGCCTGCTGCGATTGCGGTGGCCGCGACCGTGAACGCCTGCGCGCACCGCTCGGCCTCCTCGACACCAGCGGTGCACTTGACGACGAGAGATCGCAGAATCGGGGGCGCCATACCGATATCCTGCCGGTATGCAGGTCGCTTCCGTCGCGGTGCTGGTCGTGGCAGTCCTCGGCTTCGCCGTGATGTCGTATGTCCTCGCCGCGAAGCTGTTCGCCGGTCGGCGCTGAGCAGCGCCTACCGCAACGTCCGATGACGCAACCGACTCCCGACACCGCCGACCTGCGTTCGGGTTCGCCGATCAACGATGCGTTGCTGTCGTTGCTGCCGCTTGTCGGTGTGTGGCGTGGCGCCGGCACCGGCCTAGTCCCCGGTACCCAGACGGAGTTCAGCTACGGGCAGCAGATGACCTTCGTGCACGACGGACGTCCCTTTCTCGCCTACGAGGCGCGGTCGTGGCTCTTCGATGAGGACGGCGCAGTGATGCGGCAGGCGTGGCGCGAATCCGGATTCTGGCGGGTGGGCGCCGGCGACAACGTCGAAGCCGTGATCGCGTCGAACACCGGGCAGGCCCTGGTGTTCGCCGGACTGGCAGGCGATCAGCGCTGGGAGCTGGCCACAACTTCAGCCGAGCACGCGCCGACAGCCATGACCGTATCCGGCGAGCGGCGCCTGTACGCGCTCGTCGACGGCGCGCTCGCCTACGCGACCGAGCTCGCCGTGAGTGGGCCGTACGCGCCGCATCTCAACGCGCGACTCGAACGCCAGCCCGTCTGACTCAGCGCTGCGGGCTCTCGTTGCCCGGCAGCGGCGTGTCCGGATCGAGCACCAATCCGAGCGAGCGGACGGTGTTGTCGAGGATGAGCCACACCTGGTCGGTGAGGTCGCTGGTCAGCTCGGCCCGCGGGATGTCGCGGTGCTCCAGCCACCAGGCGGCTGTGGCATCGACGAGCCCCACGACGCCGACGATGACCCGCTCGGCGGGTGCTGTGTCGAGCTTGAAGTAGGTCATGTACCGCTCGAGCAGGGAGGTGAGCTCGGTGGCGAAGGCAGCCTTGGCGTCGTCGATGACGGGCGATCCGGTCGAGTTGACCGTGAAGGCGTGCTGCGCGAGGAACCGGTAGAGGTTGGGGTGCGCCTCGATCCAGCCGAGGTGCTGGCTGATCGAGGCGCTGATGATGTCGCGCGCCGAACCCTTCGTCGCGAGACCGGTGCGAATCTGCTGCCCGATTTGAGCGGCGACGTGCCGGGCGACCGCGACATCGAGGGCCTGCTTGCCGTCGAAGTGCCGGTAGACGTGGGTGCGCGGGACGCCTGCCATCTCGGCGATCTGCCCGGTCAGCGCCTGCGCCCCGTGCGCCTCGATCGCCGAAATCGCCGCGTTGATGATCGCGAGCCGACGCTCGCGCCGATGCGGATCCCAGCGCGTCGAACGTCCATCGCGGGCGTGCTCCGTCATGGCCGAAGGGTAACCGCGACAGCCGGCTCCGTATCGAGCGATCGTGTCCGATCGTGACCATCAGGTGGTCCGGATCGGACACGATCGGACGTGCCGATATGTGTTACGGCTTGTCACCTGCAGATATTACTGGTACATCTTGTCATAGCTAGATCGCGCCAGGCCCGGTGCCGTGAAGATCTGCGGCTCCTCAGAGATCGGACGGTGACGGCCCATGACCGCATCCCCCGCCACGCGGACGGACGCAGCGTCCGGTTCCCCCGCTGAGCTGGACCAGCGCACGAAGACCGCGCTGCGCTTACTCAGCTCATCGGCCAAGAACTCCTATGACCCGCTGCTGGACATCGACTGGGACGCCCCGGTGACCGAGGGCATGGCGTACATGCCGCTCGAGCGCGTCTCGCTGTACGGCACGGCGCTGTGGGACGGGATGAGCCAGCAGCAGCGCATCGAACTGTCCAAGCACGAGCTGGCGAGCATCGCCGGCACCGGGCTGTGGTTCGAGATCATCCTGGTGCAGATGCTGGCGCGCTACGCCTACCACCAGGATCCCCAGGCGCCGCACACGCACTACGCGCTCACCGAGATCGGCGATGAGACCAGGCACATCATCATGTTCGCCAAGGCGATCTCGCGGATGGGTGTGCCGACCTACCGCCCGCCCGCGTACATCCATCACCTCGCGCGGATCTACAAGGCAACCGCGCGGGGCCCGGCGCTGTTCGCCCCCGTGCTGGTTGCTGAGGAGGTCACCGATCGGCTGCAGCGTTCGACGATGCACGACGAAACGATCAATCCGCTCATCCGGATGGTGAACCGGATTCACGTCGTCGAGGAAGCACGGCACGTGCGATTCGCGCGTGAGGAGGTTTCGCGGGTGATGGCCAAGTCCGGTCCCGTGGCGAGGCTGGTCAACAACGTCGTGACGGCGCTGGTGAGTGCGTTCGTCGTGCATTCGCTGATCAACCCGGACGTGTACGAAGCCGTCGGGCTCGACCGCAAGGAGGCCGTGCGCGCGGCGCGGCACAATCCGAACAACGCCGCGACTCGACGCTGGCTCGGCGAGAAGATCATGACCTTCCTTCAGGAGGAAGGCCTGGTGACCCCGGTGTCGCGGCCGATCTACCGTCTCGTCAACCTGATCTAGGACGAGACCCAAGACGTCTCGTCGTTGACCAGCACGCACGCAGTTGAGCTGGTGCAGAACACGCTTTCGGGCCGGTCGAAGCTCTCCGGGCTCGGGATTCCACTCACCAGGCGCGTGGGCACCGACCATTGCGTGCCGTCGAAGGTGACGGCCTCGTCACCAGTCGCAACGACGACGCAGAATGTCGGCGATGTGCACATGACCGTGGTCGGTTGGCCGTCGGCGATATGCGCGTCAGCGGCCGTCCATGTTGTGCCGTCGTACATCTCTACACCCGCATCGTCGGCCATCACGCAGAACGTCGACGACGTGCACCAGATCTCCGGGATCACGACCTGCTCGGCAGGCTGCGTCGGCATGCGTGCAGACCATGACGTGCCGTTGAACGTGTACACGCCTCCCCGCGTGTCGCTCGCCGCGCAGAACGTGATGGTCGGGCACGAGACGCTGGTGAGCAAGGCGCCGGCGTCCACGAGAACGGGGGCCGCCCAGGTGGAACCGTTGAAAGTGATGGCATCGCCGTTGACACCCACGGCTACGCAGAACGTCGCAGTCGCACACGAGACTCCGGACAGGAATTCACCGGCCGGATCGGCAACCGCTCGCGCAGACCACGTGGAGCCGGTGAGAACGCGCGCGCTGCCGTTCCGCCCCACACCGACGCAGATGGTCGCAGTACAGGACACCCATTCCAACGGATTGGCTACATCGACGATCGTCTTGCTCCACGACGTCCCGTTGTAGGTGAAGGCATTGCCGGAACTGTCGACCGCAACACAGTCGTGCGCGGCTCGGCAGGACACCGAGGCGGTGTTCTGCCCGAGCGGGTCGACCTGCACCGGCGACGTACTCCAAGCGCCGTTCTTGTAGATCGACGTGGAGCCTTGGGCATCGAACTCGACACAGAATCCGACGGACGGGCAGGCGAGACCGGCGTGCTGGGCGGTCCCGATCGGGGCGTCTGCGGTCCAGGTCGCACCGTTGAAGATCTGGTATCGCGCGTTGTTGTTCGCGTCCACGTAACCGACCATGCAGAACGCCGACGACGCACACGAGACGTCGGTGAAATGGAACGGCTCGGTGGTGATCGTCCGTGCCGCGGTCCACGCGGTGCCGGTGTATCCGGCGACCTGGTTGCTGAAGCTGACGGCGAGGCAGAACGTCGTCGCGATACACGACAACTCGGCGAGGTAGTCGCTCGTCGCCACTGTGGTGGTGGCCGACCAGGACGTGCCGTCGAACGTGATGCTGATTCCCTGCGGATTGCTGCCGTCGCTGGCCGTATGGCCGCCGACCGCGACACAGTGCGTCGCACTCACGCAGGAGACCGAGCCGATCCAGCCGTTGGCTCCAAGTCCGCCCAATGCCGTCGGTGCTGACCAGGACGTGCCGTCGAACAGGGAGGTCTCGTCGACGTTGACCGCAACGCAGCGAGTCGTCGTCGGGCACGACAATGTCTGCGGGCTGAATGTCGCCGGGTTGCTCCACCCGATAGAACCAGCGGTGGCCCAGGTGCTGCCGTTGAACTTGTAGGTCGCGCCGTCCTGGTCCATGACGACACAGAAGGTTGTTGCCGGGGCGCACGACACCGATACCAGCTCGCGGGAGGAACCCGCGTGCACTGGCTGCACGGGTGTCGTCCACGTTGTGCCGTTGAAGGTGGTGAATGCGCCGGCGCCGTCAACAGCGGCGCAGAACGTCACCGACGCACACGACACCGAGTTCGGGAATCCCGTGCGCGGGTTGAGATCCGTCGGTCCGGTCCAGTGCAATGGCGAGACCGGGCCGTCGAGGTAGTAGCCGAAGAGGTTCACCACTGCGCGGATCGACCCGGACGAGCCGTTGTACAGATCGACGTCTCCCTGATCGGTCACCTGTACGACGGCGCCGTTGAGGGTCAGTTGGCTGGGCGAGAAATCAAGATTTGCCGCACCTGGGCGGGGAATTTGCGCCGAGTACGCGGTCAGGAAGCCCGACACCGAGGGATTGACCACGGCGACGGCTACGACAAGGGCAGACCTTCCGTCGGTCCATGCGGCGGCGCGGGCTGCGTTCGACTGGGTCGCCGCGTCGACGGTTCCGTGAGCCGGCACGTTGCCGCCGTCGACTGCGCTGTCGTACAGGTTGGTCGGCGTCACCTGGACGAAGCTGCCGGGAATGCTGGCGGCACCGCTGCGGTAGTAGCCGAACACGTTCGCCACGACGCGGACACCGGCCGACGACCCGTTGTAGAACGTCACCGAACCGCTCGCGCTGAGCCCGATCGTGGTGAGTGTCGCTGTCGTCGATTTGGCCGCGAAGTCGACGCTCGCCGCGGCTGGCCGCGCCTGACCGGTTGCGTAAGCGGTCAAGTAACCGCCAGCCGACGTACTGATCACTGCGACGTTGAGAGCGGCCGATGCGGCACCGGTCACGGGCACGCCACCCGCCCCCGCCACGGTGACGGAGACGGTGGTGTGCGCAGCGACCAGGGCGACGTGCCCCCCTGTACCGACACCAGTTCCGGTGTCGAGCACGTTGGCCGGCGGAAGGGGTACGTAGGTCGCGGCGTCGGTCGCCGTGCCGCCGACGAAGTAACCCGACACATTCACATACAAGCGACTGGTGCCACTCGTTCCCGTGTACAGGCTGATCGCGCCACCGGCACTGAGCTTGGCGTAGGCGAGATTGGTGGCGGTGCGTCCCGCGGCGAAATCGATGCTCGCTGCTCCGGGACGGCTGATGTCGGTGGGGTAGACCGTGGCGTAGCCGGATCCGGTCGAGGTCACTGCCAACGTCATCGCCACCGCCGAGACGCCGGTCGCCGGAATGAGGCTCGCGCCGCTCCCGCGTCCGGCTATCTGCACTGTGACCGTCGCGTGGCCGGGGACGGGAGTCTTCGTCGGCACGCCGATGGCGCTACCGGTGTCTAACAGGTTCACGGCCGGGATCGGCACGTAGGTGCCGGGGTGCTGCGTGATCACCGCTCCGGCAGGGGCGGAGGTGGCGGTGATCGCGACGGCAGCGGACGCAGCCAGCGCGAAGGCCAACCCGGCCGGCAACCGGCGGCGGGCAGCGCCCTGAAATTTCGACATCAAGATCCCTTCCGGACAATTTGATCAACATGCACGAAGTCGTGGGATCTCACAAGGGCGTAACGGGAGCCGGGCGCGGAACAACATGTGTCCGGGCATGAAACAGCCCCCGAGTCTGTCCGCCGTGGCGGGTCGGCTGGACGGGCCGACGACTCGGGGGCCGGGTAGCTGCCGGGTAGTGCTCGCCGCCGCTCGCGCGCCGCGGGCATTGCCCTGCTGGTCCATTGGTACAGCGGCTAGCTGGCAGCCACCTCACGTGTCCAAGACGTATACAACTCCGGACCACCTCCTTCCTCGTGTACAGAAAACATACGTCGAGGTACCGAGCGCTGCAACGACTTTCGCGCCGGAGCGACAACGCTTCGATCACGGCGCGGGGAAGCCGGCCAGGCGTCTGATCTCCGCATCGAGATCGGGCCGGCGGGCACGTTCCTTGCCGTCCAATTCGATGACGTCGACGGGCCCGCGCACGCTACCGACGAGCCACAGCACGTCTGCCTCGTGGAGGTCGGCCAGGGTGGCGGCGGTGATCTCGGTAGGCCGGCCCGCCGCCGCGGCGCGATCGAAGAGCAGCTGCTGCGTCGTGCCACCGAGGATGCCGGTCGGGCCGGCGGGCGTTGTGCGCAGAACCCCACCCGTCGCCCACACCACCGAACTGATCGCGGACTCGAGAACCTGACCCTCGATGCTGGTGAAGATCACGTCGTCTGCGCCGCGACGCGCTGCCTCGCGTATTGCCGCCATGTTCACGGCATACGAGAGCGTCTTGACGCCCCCGAGCAGCCACTGCGCTGAGGAGTACGCGTCGTGGGACGTGCCATGCGTCAGGGACACCACGCGCAAGCCGTCGCGGCGCTGCTGGGGATAGTGGGACGGGAGGTCGGAGACGGTCAGAAAACCCGTCGGCCCCGCGCCCGGTCGGCCACGGGTCAGCACGAGTTTCAGAGCGGCCTCGCCCGGAACCCGCCATGCCTGGCACACCGTCGCGACGAGGGAAGCCCAATCGAGCGGCTCGAACGCGATCTCGAGCGCGTCCGCCGAGCGTCGCATGCGGGCCAAGTGGGCATCGAGCTTGTCCACCCGGCTCACGCCGTCGGCCGTGGTCACGACCCGGCAGCCCTCGAAACATCCGTCCCCACGGGTGATGCCGGCATCGTCTGCAGCGGCGACCGGAGTGGACGGATCGACCAGGCCCATGCCAAGAATTGCGAGCAACCGCACCGTCACGGCCTCAGGCTACCTACGATGAATCCGATGTCGGATCACCATCACGGCTCCGAGCCGGCCGAGCTCACCGCTGCGCTGCGGGCGCGCGGGATGCGGGTGACCCCGCAGCGCGAGCAGGTGCTCGACGCCGTTCGCAGCCTCGGCCACGCGACCCCGGAACAGATCCACGACGCCGTTCCCGAGGTCGATCTGACCACGATCTATCGCACGCTCGACGTCCTGGAACAGATCGGCATGATCAAGCACGCCCATCTCGGCCATGGTGCGCCCGCCTATCGTCCGGCCGACGACGACCACATCCACGTGGTGTGTCACACCTGCGGCGACGTTGTCGACGCGCCACCGGATCTGGTCGATGCTCTCGCGAACCGCTTGCACTCCGAGCGCGGCTTCGTCGTCGACCGGTCGCACTTCACCGTGTTCGGTCAGTGCCGCAATTGTGCTTCGGCGCAGCACCCTCGATCCGGCTCGACGGAACAAATCGAGAGCGCGCAGCGATGAAGCCTGTGATGACTACTGACCTCGGGCAAGCCGTGTTCACCGACGGCGTCGACGCGGACGTGCCGTGGCACTACGGCGATCCGCTTCGTGAACAGCGCATCCTCGCTACCGCCGCAGGCGTCGTCGACCGGAGCAATCGCCCCGTCCTCACGGTCAGTGGCGACGACCGCCTCAGCTGGTTGCACACGATCTGCTCCCAGCACGTGAGCGAGCTCAGCGAGGGCGATGTCACAGAATCGCTTGTGCTGTCCCCCCACGGTCATGTCGAACAGCAGTGGGCGGTGACGGAACTCGGCGGCGTCGTATGGATAGACACCGAGCCCGGGGCAGCGCCGGTCGTCCTGGATTACCTCCACAAGATGCAGTTCCTCCGCCGGGTCGAATCAGCCGACGCGTCGCCCGAGTGGGCGCTCCTGTCTGTCGTCGGGCCGGCTGCCGATGAGGTGCTCGCCAGGGCCGGTCTTGCGACACCAGCGGCAGGTCACGCCGAGCAGCTGAAGTCCGGAGGCTTCGTTCGGCGCCTACCTGACCCTGCGATCGCGGCCGCCGACCTCGTGGTGCCTCGCGGCGACCTCGCCGCAACGATGGATCTCCTGCGCCGGTCGGGCGCCACGCCTGCAGGAATGTGGGCGTACGACGCGCTGCGGGTGCAGGCGCGGCTGCCCCGGCTCGGCTTCGAAACGGACCACCGCACGATTCCGCACGAGGTGGGGTGGATCGGCTCTGCCGTGCATCTGAACAAGGGCTGCTACCGAGGGCAGGAAACCGTGGCCCGCGTGCAGAACCTTGGCAGGCCTCCCCGGCGCCTGGTCCTGCTGCACCTGTCCGGCGACTCGGACGTGCTGCCCCCGCAAGGAACCCCCGTCGAGCTGGCCGGCCGCGCCATAGGGTTCATCGGCACCGCTGTCCATCACCACGAGCTCGGACCGATTGCCCTGGCCGTCCTCAAGCGCTCCACCGCCGACGACGCGGCCCTCTCCGTCGCTGGCGTTCCGGCCGCGATCGACCCGGATATCGTGTGACGGCGGGTTGCACACCGCATCCTCTGGGTAAGTGAGACGTTAATTCAGTGAGACGCCAATTCAGGGGGTACTTGTGGGAGCAGGATCGAAGGCAACGCGCGGCCGATGGATGACTGGCATCCTCGTCGCGATGTTCGCCGCGCTGTCCTCGCTGTTCCTGGTAGCGCAGAGCGCAGCGGCCTCGGCTCCGTCCGGGAATCGTGCCGCAGCTCCGTATCCGCCGGTCTTCTGCCCCACCATCGCCGTCAGCACGACCCATGCATTCCCCGGTGAGACCATCGCGGTCACCGGCCAAGGATTTGACGGCGTGCAGGCCCTGACCCTCGTCCTGACGCCCGGCAACGACGTCCTCGGGCATGTCAGCACCAACTCCGCGGGAACGTTCTCGACCCATGTGACGCTCCCCGCAGGCGCGACCGGCACTGCGGTCATCCACGCCGAGGGCTCCGGCTCGGCCTGCCCGGTCGGTCCGATCCAGATCGGCATCAGTTCCGGCACCCCGCACACGCCACAGTCACCGCTGCCGTTCACCGGTGTCGACGTGCTGACGGCCATCGCCATCGCGCTCGCGCTGATCGGTGTCGGTCTGCTCCTCACCCGCGGCGGCCGCCGGTCTCGGTCTCACCACCGCGCGCACGGCCGCTGACGTTCAGGTACAGACCCAGCCGAGCTCGGCCAGGGCTATCCCCCCTGCGACGCTGAGAACCAGGTATAGCCCCGCGCGGGTACCCAGGCCCTCGCGCAACTGCGTCGCAAGTTCGACGGAGAAGGTCGAGAACGTGGTCAATCCCCCGCACAGTCCGATGCCCAGCAGTGACTGGACGTCGGGCGACCAGCCCGCGTGAGCGACACCCCCGGCCACCACGCCAAGCAGTAGGCAGCCCGCCAGGTTGACCGTCATCGTCCCGAGTGGGAAGCGCAGCCGGTGCGAGGCCTGGATCCAGCGGTCCAGCCAGTAGCGCGCTCCCGCGCCGAGCCCGCCGCCGAGCAGCACGAGGGCCACCGTCATGGCAGGTCCGGATCGACGGCATCGACGGCCTCGTGTTCGCCGGCGATCTCGAAACGCGGCTCCAACCGCCGCACCACCGACATGCCGAACGACGCGGCGACGATGCCGCCCACTACCGAGGCGACCAGGTATGCCACAGCGACGCTGCCACTTGCACCGCGCACCTCGAGCGCAAATGTGGAGAACGTCGTGTAGCCGCCGAGTACACCGGTGCCGAGGAGCGGTCGGAGCAAGTGATGCGGCCGCCACACCTCGGTGACTGCGATGAGCAGTGCCCCGAGCAGGAACGAGCCGGACAGGTTGATGATGAGCGTGGCCGTCGGAAAACCGTTCGAGGCCGGGTGAACGGCGCGTGTCAGTGCATACCGCACAACCGACCCGGCGGCTCCGCCGAGCATCACGACACCGAGGATGGCCGGTTCGGGGCGCGACGCGCCTCGCACGCTGGGCAGACTCATTCGCCAGGTCAGACGGCCGCTGATTCTGCGGCGCGGGCGGCATGTACCGCACTGCGTTGTGCACGCAGTCCATCGACCGTGAGCAGCGTCAGGGCCACCCAGACGAGGCCGAAACCGACGAGTTCGGCGGCGGGCGTCGATTCATGGCGGATACCGACTCCCACCGCGAACTGCAGCACGGGAGCAAGATACTGCAGCAGTCCGAGCACGCTCAGCGGCAGGCGGCGGGTTCCGGCAGCGAAGAACAGCAGCGGAATGACGGTGACCACCCCCGTGCCGGCGAGCAGCAGCGCGTTGCCGACCCCATGCCGTCCGAACGTCATGTGGCCCTGCGCCGCGATAACCGTGAGCGCGATCACCGCGGGGACGAACATGGCGCTGGTCTCGACGGCGAGCGAATCGACGGCACCAACCGCCGCCTGCTTCTTGAAGAAGCCGTACAGCCCGAACGACGTGGCTAGCGTCAGCGCGATCCATGGCGGGTGTCCGTAATCGACAGCGATGACGACCACCGCTACGGCTCCGATACCGACTGCGATCCACTGTGCGCGCCGCAACCGCTCGCCGAGGACGATGACGCCGAGCAGGATCGTGAACAGCGGATTGATGAAGTAACCGAGGCTGGTCTCGACGACGTGGTGGGTGTTGACGCCCCAGATGTAAGTGCCCCAGTTGACGGTGACCGCGAGCGCCGCGGCGAACAGCAGCGTGCGCTGACGCCGACTGGCGAGGACTCGGCGCACGCTGGCGAACCCGCTCGTCACGCGCAGAAGGATCAGAACGACGACAAGCGACCATGCCATCCGTTGCGCCAGGATCTCGATCGTCCCCGCGGGTTTGAGCAGCGGCCAGTACAGCGGAAACAGGCCCCAGAGCAGATAGGCCGAGGCGCCGTACACCAATCCGCGGCGGGATTCGTCGCGCTCGGCCATGCCCTCAGCGTACGGTCGCCGACCAACCGTTACCCGGTCCGTTCGGCGACCACCGGTCCGGTCTCGCGCCGTCCACTGTGCTCATCGGTGCGGGTGGACATCGTCCGGGTCGGGCCGATTCTGCCTGGTGTCGATCTCCATCCAGATTTCGGGAACGCGCAAGGGTCCGAAACCGACCCGCTCGTACACCTCATGCGCATCGCGCGTGGCGAGCAGGAATCTGGGCACGCCCATGCCGCTGAGGTGCTCGACAACCGAGGCAACCAGCCAGGTGCCGATGCCGCGGCCCCGCCAGGACGGGTCGACGACGACGTCGGCCAGCCACGCGAACGACGACTCGTCGGTGATCGCCCGCGCGAGCGCGACATGTTCGCCGTCGGGGGCGTACACGCCGAACGGCATCGAGTTGGCCAGCGAGCGTTCCACGACCGGTCTCTCGCGGTCGCCCGCCCAGTACGAGTCGGCCAGCCAGTTGCAGATCCGATCGATGTCCAGACGGTTCCGGTCGTCGGTGATCGTCAGGCCGTCCGCGCGACGTAGCTCCAAGGTCAGGCGATCGACCACGTGTCGGCGCCGTGCAGCAGCGCGTCCAGTGCGTCGTCGTCGCCGGGCGCCTTCGCTGCGGCGAGATCGAGTTGCTGACTCATCATCGTGTCGTAGACCGGCCGCTCGACGGCTCGGAACACCCCCATCGGCGCGAGGTGCGAGTCGATCGACGAGAGCCGAGACAGCGCGAACGCGTATGACGGGTCGACGTTGTGGGCGTCGTGTACGACAATGCGCGGATCGTCATCAGCCACGGAGTCCTCGATGACGAGACCGCCGACGTCGTTGCGAACGACCGCCCTCGCTCCGTCGACACCGAAGCGAATCGGCGCACCGTGCTCGAGGGGAATGATCCAGTCCGCCTTGGTTTCGGAGTCCTTGAGCAGGTCGAAGGCACCGTCGTTGAAGATGTTGCAGTTCTGGTAGATCTCGACGAGTGCGGTGCCCTTGTGGTCTGCGGCGGCGCGAAGTACCGACGTGAGGTGCTTGCGGTCGGAGTCGATCGTGCGAGCCACGAAGGACGCCTCGGCGCCGAGCGCAACCGAAACCGGGTTGAACGGGTGGTCGAGCGAACCCATCGGTGTCGACTTGGTGATCTTGCCGAGTTCGGACGTGGGGGAGTACTGACCCTTGGTCAGTCCGTAGATCTGGTTGTTGAACAGCAAGATCTTGAGGTTGACGTTTCGGCGCAGGGCATGGATCAGGTGGTTGCCGCCGATGGACAGCGCATCGCCGTCGCCGGTGATGACCCACACCGACAGATCCGTGCGGGACGTCGAAAGACCGGTGGCGATCGCCGGTGCGCGTCCGTGGATCGAGTGCATGCCGTAGGTGTTCATGTAGTACGGGAACCGACTCGAACAGCCGATGCCGGAGATGAACACGATGTTCTCGCGTGGGATGTTGAGCTCGGGCATGAACCCCTGGACGGCGGCGAGGATCGCGTAGTCGCCGCATCCGGGGCACCACCGAACTTCTTGGTCGGTCTTGAAGTCCTTCGCCTTGAGCCCGAGTTCAGCCATTGTGGATTACTCCCTGCAACATTTCGGCGAGTTCCTCAGCCTTGAACGGCAGCCCGCGAACCTGAGTCACGCTGATCGCGTCGATGAGGTACTTGGCACGGATCATCATCGCGAGCTGGCCGAGGTTCATCTCTGGGATGACGACCTTGTCGTAACGCGCGAGGATCGCGCCGAGGTCGTTCGGGAACGGATTCACGTGGCGCAGATGAGCCTGGGCGATCGCGCCGCCGGCGGTGCGGACGCGCCTGCACGCTGCGCCGATCGGACCGTAGGTCGAGCCCCAGCCGAGAACGAGCACCCTCGCATCGCCGGTGGGGTCGTCGACTGCCATCGGGGCGAAACTGCTGGCGATTCCGTCGATCTTGGCTTGCCGCGTGCGCACCATGAAGTCGTGATTGTCGGGGTCGTAGCTGATGTTGCCGGTCTTGTCGGCCTTTTCGATACCGCCGACCCGATGTTCGAGGCCCGGTGTCCCCGGGACGGCCCACGGCCGAGCGAGCGTCTCGGGGTCGCGGAGGTAGGGCAGGAACTCGCCGTCTGCACCGTTCGGTTCCGTGGCGAATTCGACGTGCAGGTCCGGCAGGTCCGACACCTGGGGCACTCGCCACGGCTCGGAGCCGTTGGCGAGGTAGCCGTCGGACAGCAGGAAGACCGGGGTGCGGTACGTGAGGGCAATCCGCGCAGCCTCGATCGCTGCGTCGAAACAGTCACCCGGCGACTGCGGCGCCACGATGGGCACCGGGGCCTCCCCATTCCGGCCGAACATCGCCTGCAGCAGATCCGACTGCTCGGTCTTGGTCGGTAGCCCGGTCGACGGGCCGCCGCGCTGGATGTCGCAAATGATCAACGGAAGTTCGAGCGAGACCGCGAGCCCGATCGCCTCACCCTTGAGTGCGATTCCGGGACCCGAGGACGTCGTGACGGCCAGCGCTCCGCCGAAAGCTGCGCCGAGGGCCGTACCGATGCCGGCGATCTCGTCCTCGGCCTGGAAGGTGCGCACGTTGAACCGCTTGTGCTTGGAGAGCTCGTGCAGGATGTCCGACGCGGGGGTGATCGGGTACGCGCCGAGGAACAACGGCAACTGTGCCCGATGGGCGGCCGCGACAAGCCCGTAAGCCAGCGCGGTGTTTCCGGAGATGTTTCGGTATGTCCCACTCGGCAGCCGCGCCGGCTTGATCTCGTAGTGCACGGCGAACGCTTCGGTCGTCTCGCCGAAGTTCCAGCCCGCCTTGAACGCGGTGATGTTGGCTTCGGCGATGTCCGGCTTGGAGGCGAACTTCTGCCGAACGAAGTTGAGCGTTCCCTCTGTCGGACGGGAGTACATCCACGAGAGAAGGCCCAGCGCGAACATGTTCTTGCTGCGCCCGGCGTCCTTGCGCGAGAGCGAACTGCCTTCGAGCGCATCGAGGGTCAGCTGAGTGAGGTCGACGGCATAGACGGTGAAGCCCTCGAGCGTCCCGTCCTCGAGCGGGTTGCTCGACCACCCCACCCGCGCCATGGCGCGGTCGGTGAAGTCATGCGTGTCGATGATCAGGGCCGCACCCTTCGGCACGTCGCCGAGGTTGGCCTTGAGTGCCGCCGGGTTCATCGCCACGAGGACATCCGGTCGATCGCCCGGAGTCAGGATGTCGTGATCGGCGAAGTGCAGCTGGAAGGAGGAGACGCCGGCCAGCGTGCCCTGCGGGGCGCGGATCTCGGCGGGGAAGTTGGGCAGTGTCGAGAGGTCGTTGCCGAACATCGCGGTCTCTTGGGTGAAGCGGTCGCCCGTCAGCTGCATGCCGTCGCCGGAGTCTCCGGCGATGCGTATGACGACCCGGTCGAGCTGCTTGACGATCTTGGACATGCGGGCGAATGCCTCCGAGCAGGACCGGGGGGCGGTTAGGCGCGCGACACACTCCGCCGGTCTCCGACGAGCCGTGATCGCAACCCTCACATCCTACGTACGATCCGGCGATCTGAGCGGGTGCAATCGCTCACGTCACGCGGCACGCCGCTCAACGGAACCGGCTCGATACCCTCGTACGAACTCGCCTGCCACGTCTTTACGGCGAGTTGCGACAAATGAGATGATTAGCGCTGGTTCCGCCCGCCCCCGTGCCGCTTTCGCGTGCCCGGGCGGTGAGCCGGGACCGCTTGGTGGGTATGGCTCATGCCGGATGGGTCACCCGATCACCGTCCGACCCGATCGGACGGATCGACCGAGACGCCAGGGGGCGGTCATGAAGGACCTGGTTCTTCCCGCATTCGCGATGGACTGCCGTGACTGGCTCGTGATCACCCCGACCCAGGCCGGCCTACCCGACGAGGTTGCGGGTGCACCGCTGCTCGCCGTCCTCAGCACCGTTGTGCTCGGAGTTGATTCCTTCCGCTCGGCCAGCGGCGTGCTGACGGTGGCCCTGCTCGATTCCGACCTGCCGATGCGCCCGGTCGCCGGGTCGCCGGTTGCCGCCGAGTTGATCGACATCGACGCTGCCGGCGACAGCCGGCGGTACGTCCTGCCGACACCCGATGGGCAATTGGCCCTCGTCGCAGAATTCACCACCCCTGACGGCGCCGATGACGACGTCGTGGATCGGATCGAGGGATTGATGGCCTCGTTCCGTTGGGCCGACTGAGGTACCGCGCTTCCTATCAAGTCTACGGAATAGATAGACAATGGGCGCGAGACGCGCGAGACTGGACTTGTGCGCGCGTTGGTGTTCGACGAGAGCTGTCCGCGGGGTTGACCCTGCCCGCTCGACCGTCGACCTCCGGAGCATCTCGTGGCGCCTCGCCCCCGTCCTCACCGCCCGTTCCTCAACCCACTTGAACTGATCGATCTCACCCGGTTCTACGCGGATGAGGTCGCTGACGGGCGCTACCCGTTCGTCGACTTCGATCCGGACGAGCGATGGCATCAGCGGATCTATCGCGATCCGCGAGTCGATGTGTGGCTCATCAGCTGGCTACCCGAGCAAGGGACGCAGCTGCACGACCACGGTGGCTCGGCCGGCGCCTTTACCGTGCTGGCGGGAAGGCTGACCGAGGCGGTGCATTCTGCGGGCGGCCTGCGGGAGGTCAACCATCCGCGGGGCAACAGCGTCGGCTTCGGTGCGCACTATGTTCACGACGTGCGCAACGTCTTCGATGTGCCTGCGGTGAGCGTCCACGCATACTCCGCCCCGCTCACGTCGATGACCTACTACGAGGTCGACGACGGCGAACTCACGACGCTGGCCACGGTGGCCACAGAGGACCCGGAGCCCGCGATCGACATCAACATCGACATCCGTGCTGCCTCATGACCGACGGGCAGATGTGGGACGGCGTCGAGTCGCTGCTGTCGGCCGCTCGATCACGACTGTCGCGCCTGCACCCGGGCGAGGCCCAGGCCGCCGTCCGGGAAGGGGCCGGATTGGTCGACATCAGGCCCGACTGGCAGCGCCGCGAGGAGGGCGAGATTCCGGGCGCGCTGATCGTCGAGCGCAATCATCTTGAATGGCGCCTCGATCCTGGGTCACCCGATCGGGCCGGGCAGGCAGAGCCGGGTCGTCGGTGGATCGTCTTCTGCTCGGAGGGCTATACGTCGTCGCTGGCTGCCGATGTGTTGAATTCGATCGGCGTGCCGGCGACTGACATCGTCGGCGGCTACGTCGCGTGGGCAGCGGCAGGCCTGCCGACGCGGCATGGCGTCACACCGCGCGGCGAGATCGTCAGCTGACTTCGTCGAGCTTGGCCGTAGCCACGTCGAAGACAAAGCCACGCACGTCGTCGCGGTGCTGGATCCAGGGGCACTCGAGCACTCGTGCGATCGAGCTGCGCGTGTCCTCGTACACGTCGGTGAATCCCGGAACGTGCCACGAGGGTGCCAGCCCGGACTCCGATTCCAGCTGGGCGCGGAACGCGTCGTCATCGAAATTCAGCATGCCGCATTCGGTGTGATGGATGAGGACGACCTCGCGGGTACCCAGCAGGCGCTGGCTGATGGCCAGGGAGCGCAGAACGTCGTCGGTGACGACCCCACCCGCATTGCGGATCAGGTGCGCATCGCCCACGTCGAGCCCCAAGGCCCCGAACAGGTCGAGGCGAGAGTCCATACAGGCGATGACTGCGACCCGGAGCTTGGGACGCACCGGGCGCGGCCCGGGGAAGTCGGCTACGTAGGCCTCGTTGGCGTGCTTGAGGTGATCGGTGGCTGACATGGGTACCAGTCAATCAGCACGCCGGCCGCGGGAACCCAAGGCCCCGTAAGGAGCGTTGAACAACTGTGCGCACTGCAGCGAATGGCCTGAAGACCGCCGTCCTCTTCGGGGTTCTTGCCGCGCTGCTCATCGGGGTCGGCGGCGCGTTCTTCGGTACCAAGGGACTGCTCATCGGTCTCGTGCTGGCCGTCGGGATCAACGCCTTCAGCTACTTCAATTCGGACAAGATCGCGCTGCGTTCGATGCGCTGCCGCCCGGTCAGCGAGGCCGAACAGCCGGGGATGTACCGCATCGTCCGTGAGCTGGCGACCAACGCGCGACAGCCGATGCCGCGGCTGTATGTATCCCCGACTCAGCAACCCAACGCCTTCGCCACCGGTCGCAATCCGCGTCACGCAGCGGTCTGCGCCACCGACGGGATCCTGCAGATCCTGGACGAGCGCGAACTGCGTGCCGTACTCGGGCACGAACTCAGCCACGTCTACAACCGCGACATCCTGATCTCCTCGGTCGCGGGAACGATCGCGGCCGCGATCACCTACCTGGCCAGCTTCGCCATGTTCTTCGGCGGGGGAAACGATCGTGAGCGCAACCCGATCGCTGACCTGCTCATGCTGCTGCTCGGCCCCTTGGCCGCCGGGCTGATCCAGCTCGCGATCAGCCGTTCACGCGAGTACCAGGCCGATGCCTCGGGCGCAGAGCTGTCGAACGACCCGCTGGCCCTGGCCAGTGCATTGCGGAAACTGGAACTCGGGACCCAGGCGTTGCCGCTGCCGCAGGAACCGTCGCTGGTCACCACCAGTCATCTGATGATTGCGAACCCGTTCCGTGGCGGCGGGCTGGGCAACCTGTTCTCCACCCACCCACCGATGGCGCAGCGCATCGCCCGACTGCAGCAGATGGCGAAGTCCGACCCTCGGTTCCTGCGGTAGCGATTACCGGTAGTTGTCGAACTGGAGGGCGACTCCGAGGTCGGCGTTCTTGAGCAGGGCGATAACAGCCTGCAGGTCGTCGCGCTTCTTGCCCGACACGCGCAGTTGATCGCCCTGGATCTGTGCCTGCACTCCGCGCGGACCCTCGTCGCGGATCAGCTTGGAGATCTTCTTGGCATCCTCCTGCTCGATGCCCTGCTTCAGCTTGACCGCAATCATGTACTGCTTGCCGGACACCTTCGGTTCTTCTGCGTCGACGGCCTTCAACGAGATGGATCGCTTGATGAGCTTGTCCTTGAAGACCTCGAGTGCGGCCTTGGCGCGATCCTCCGTGTCGGCCTTGATCGTCACGCCGAGCTCGCCGGACCATTCCACCGACGCGTTCGTTCCACGGAAATCGAAGCGCTGACCGACCTCTTTCGCGGCTTGGTTCAGCGCGTTGTCTACCTCTTGACGGTCGATCTTGCTCACGACATCGAAGGACGCATCAGCCATGCCGTCATGTTACGCAGGAGCAGGCATTGCCCATCTGATGCCACGGACGACGCCATCGCCGGCGATCCGCACGAGCGTCGCCTCGGTCAGGGGCAGGTAAGGAAGGCGCAAAGGCCAGCGCGCCCACCGAGGCAGGAGCGACACCGCCGCGGCGGTGAGCAATGCGTACGGCGGCCGCATCGCGATCGGAACGGGGGCCTGCAGCAGGATGAACCGCGCGGCCTCCCGTGCCGCCTTCGTGCCGGCGAGTTCGGGACGGTACCCGCTGATCTGGTCCGCCAGTTCGCGCTCGCTGCGCGGCGGGTCGATGACGCCGAGAGCCTCAGCGACGCGCGCCGTGTCGGCCACGTACTCGTCCCGCTCGTCGGCCGTGAGCGACCCGCGGCCGTAACGCTGGTACGCGCGCAGGAAGCTGTCGATCTCGGCGATGTGCACCCAGCGCAGCAGGTGCGGATCCGACGCCGCGTATGGCCGTCCGTCCGGCGCGACGCCCGAGACACGCGCATGGACGGCACGGATGCGGGCGACCATTGCGTCCGCATCGTTCGCGGTGCCGAAGGTGGTCGTGGCGAGGAATTCACTCGTGCGCTGCAGGCGACCCCATGGGTCGCCCTTGTAGCCGGAATGCGCCGCTACCGCCGCCATTGCCAGCGGATGCATCGACTGCAGCAGCAGCGCGCGCAGGCCGCCCACGAACATCGACGCGTCCGCGTGCACCCGGCGGATGGGACGGCCAGGCTCGAACCACCGCTCGCCCGTGCCGAAGTGAATGCGTTGCCGAACGGCCGGGCCGTCCGGTCCCGCGACCTTGGCGAACAGCGCGGCGCCGACCTGACTGCGCAGTCGGTCGACGCCCGCGTCCATGTGCCTAGCTTGCCACGCCGTGGGACCGCCGACCGAGGTCAGGGACGCGCTACGTCGCCCCGCCAGGCTCCGGTCTCGTCGCCGCGTCCTTCGATGAACTCCTTGAACCGGTGCATATCTGCCTTGACCTGACGGTCGTCAACACCGATGGCGGCGCCGGCCTTCTCGGCGATGCCCTCGGGCTGCCAGTCGATCTGTGCCGTCACTCGCGTCTTGTTGGCGTCGAGTCGGTGAAACGTCACCACTCCTGCGTGAGAGGTGCCGTCGGTGCTCTTCCACGCCACTCGCTCGTCGGGGTGCTGCTCGGTGATCTCTGTGTCGAACTCACGGGTCACGCCATTGATCGAGGTCTTCCAGTGGGTGTGCGTCTCGTCCACCTGCTTGATCGACTCGACGCCGCCCATGAACTGCGGGAAAGACTCGAACTGGGTCCACTGGTTGTATGCGGTCGAGACGTCGACGTCGACGTCGACCGATTCGGTGACCGAGGCCATCGGTGCTCCTTCGATTGGATGAATGCTGCCTCGAAGGGCTACCCGGATCCGCGGTACGGCAACCGTGATTGCGTCGTGGCTCTCGGCCTGCAGAGGGCGTGAGTGGGGACCGAGGAGCTGCCCGGTGCGTCGGGTAACATTTTGCGCGTTGCCGGAGCGATCCGGACCCAAGGCGGGTTGCCCGAGTGGTCAAAGGGAGCGGTCTGTAAAACCGCCGGCTCAGCCTACGTTGGTTCAAACCCAACACCCGCCACAGAGAGCTGCAGGTCCCGGATTTCGGGACCTGCAGTTTTGGCTGCGACGCCCGCGGGATGCAGGCATGCTGCCACCATCATGATCATTCTCGCGAATTCCCGCGGCTCCTGGCATGTAGCAGCATCTCGCTGCACTGCTCGGCTTGTCACGGGTCGGGCGAGGGGGCGGATCGAGTGAGCGCGTTCCGATCGACTTGCGTTAGTTGACGTGACGGTCAGCGGTCGATCATCTTCTGCATGGCTTCGGGGTACCGGTCGCCTTGGACTTGCACGCTGGTCGACGCGTGGTCGAGCTCTGCGAGGTCCTCAGGAGTGAGGTCGAGGTTCGCTGCGCCGAGGTTTTCGTCGAGACGTCCAAGCCGCCTGGTGCCTGGGATGGGGACGATCCACGGCCGCTTTGCCAGTAGCCAGGCAAGCGCTACCTGTCCGACCGTGGCGTTCTTGCGCTCAGCGACCTTCGTAACGAGATCAACCAGCGCCAGGTTGGCCTCGAGAGCTTCGCGCTCGAAGCGCGGAAGCGACGCGCGGATGTCGCCTTCGGCGAACTCAGTGGTGGCCGTGACCTGACCAGTGAGGAACCCGCGACCGAGTGGGCTGAAGGGTACGAAGCCGATGCCGAGCTCCTCAAGAGCAGGCAGTATGTCCTCTTCCGGCTCTCGCCAGAACAGCGAGTACTCGCTCTGAAGCGCTGTGACGGGTTGAACGGCGTGGGCGCGGCGAATCGTCGCAACGCCGGCCTCAGACATTCCGAAGTGGTGGACCTTGCCCGCGTCGATGAGCTCCCTGACGGTGCCCGCGACATCTTCGATCGGAACGTTCGGGTCGACCCTGTGCTGGTAGAGCAGGTCGATGGAATCTGTCTGTAGGCGCCGCAATGAGCCGTCCACTGCTGCACGGATGGTCTCGGGTCGGCTGCTCACGCCGGTCGGGTTGCCGCTCTCGTCGAAGGCGAATCCGAACTTGGTGGCGATGACGACGTCTGCACGGACCGGCTGCAGCGCTTGGCCGACCAGCTCCTCGTTGTGGAACGGCCCGTAGACCTCGGCGGTGTCGAACATGGTGACACCGCGCTCGACCGCCGCCCGGAGGAACGTGATCATCTCCTCGCGCGGCGGCCGAGGGCCGAAGGACTGACTCATGCCCATGCAGCCGAGGCCGAGCGGTGAGACCGTGAGTCCTGGATTGCCGAGCGTGCGTGTCTTCATGACGTGTCTCCCCTGTCGACGGTGAGCTCAGAGCTGGCCTGCCGGGCCAGCCTGCGGTGAGGAGAGGTTGACGATGTCACTCCCACCACGGTCGACACCGCCCTCCAGCTGGACGAGGAACACCTCGGATGGTTGATCACCCCGAGCAGGTTGGCCTCGATCATGTGTCGGTAGTCATCCCGCTGAGCGGCATCGAACGACCCAGCCATGCCCCTTTAGGCCCGTAGATACGGGCGAGTGACGCGTGGACTCGGCTCACTGTCAAACCGTCTGCTCAGCCTACGTTGGTTCGAACCAACAGCCGCCACCTATGAGGGCCGGTCGCCATGGCCGGCCCTGCGTCGTTTCGGTGACCATGCCAACCGGGCCGACCCGACTTAGTGGCCCCGGCGGGTGATCTTGTTGCCGAGCCACACGAGCGGGTCGTACTTGCGGTCTGCTACCCGTTCCTTCATCGGGATCAACGCGTTGTCGGTGATCTTGATGTGCTCGGGGCATACCTCGGTGCAGCACTTGGTGATGTTGCACATGCCGAGACCGTGGTCCTCCTGAGCCGCAACCTGCCGGTCCAGAGCGTCTAGCGGGTGCATGTCGAGCTCGGCGATGCGCATCAGGAATCGCGGGCCGGAGAAGGCTTCCTTGTTCTCCTCGTGGTCGCGAATCACGTGACACACGTCCTGGCAGAGGAAGCACTCGATGCACTTGCGGAACTCCTGCGAGCGCTCGACATCGACCTGAGCCATGCGGTACTCGCCCGGCTTGAGACCGGGCGGCGGCGCGAACGCTGGGACCTCCTGCGCCTTCTTGTAGTTGAAGGACACGTCGGTCACCAGATCGCGCATCACCGGGAACGTCCGCAACGGCGTGACGGTGATCGTCTCGTCCTCGCCGAAGGTGGACATCCGCGTCATGCACATGAGCCGCGGCCGACCGTTGATCTCGGCACTGCACGAGCCGCACTTGCCGGCCTTGCAGTTCCAGCGCACCGCAAGGTCGCCCGCCTGGGTTGCCTGCAGCCGATGGATGATGTCGAGGACGACCTCGCCATCGTTCACCTCGACGGCGTAATCGGTCAGTTCGCCGCCGTCGGCGTCTCCCCGCCACACACGGAACTTGGCTTCATACGTCATTCGTCAGGCCTCCGCAGGGATGGCGGACAGTTCTTCGGCGGTCAGATACTTCTTCAATTCGTCGACATCGAACAGCGCGAGCAGATCTCCGCGCATCGGGGGAATCGGCTGCTTCGTCACCGCAATCGAGTCGCCCTCCTGTGCGCAGACGAGGTTGACGCTGCGCCACTCGGGAGACATTTGCGGGAAGTCGTCGCGGGTGTGGCCGCCTCGCGATTCCTCGCGGATCAGCGCTGCCTTCGCGATGCACTCGCTCACCTGCAGCATGTTGCGAAGGTCGAGCGCGAGGTGCCATCCCGGGTTGAACTGGCGGTGCCCCTCGACACCGACGTTGCGCGCTCGCGCCTTCAGGCCTTCGAGGCGAGTGAGCGCGGCCGTCAACTCGTCGGCGTTGCGAATGATGCCGACGAGGTCGTTCATCGTCTGCTGCAACTCCTGGTGCAGCGTGTAGGGGTTCTCGACGGCGGCCGGGTCCGGCGGATCGAACGGGGCGAGCGCAGTGCGCTCGGCTGCCGCGATCTCGTCGTCACTCACCGCGGGGTATTGGCCGCCGAGCTTCTTGACATAGGCGGCGGCGCCGTCGCCTGCACGGCGACCGAATACGAGAAGGTCGGAGAGCGAGTTACCGCCGAGCCGGTTCGAACCGTGCATGCCGCCGCCGACCTCGCCGACGGCGAACAGTCCGGGGGTCTTGGCCGCTTCACTGTCAGGCTCGACCTCGACACCACCCATCACGTAGTGGCAGGTCGGGCCGATCTCCATCGGTTCGGCGGTGATGTCGACGTCGGCCAGTTCTTTGAACTGATGATGCATCGACGGCAGGCGCTTGAGGATGTAATCGGCGCTGCGCCGGCTCGCGATGTCGAGGAAGACGCCTCCGTGCGGTGATCCGCGACCGGCCTTGACCTCCGAGTTGATCGCCCGGGCCACCTCGTCACGCGGCAGCAGCTCCGGGGGGCGCTTGTTGTTGTCAGGGTCGGTGTACCAACGGTCGCCCTCTTCCTCGGTCTCGGCGTACTGACCGCGGAACACCGCCGGAACGTAGTCGAACATGAAGCGCTTGCCCTCGGAGTTCTTGAGCACGCCTCCGTCGCCGCGCACGGACTCGGTGACCAGGATGCCCTTCACCGACGGCGGCCAGACCATGCCGGTGGGATGGAACTGGACGAACTCCATGTTCAGCAGGGTCGAGCCCGCCCGCAGCGCGAGGGCGTGCCCATCGCCGGTGTATTCCCACGAGTTCGAGGTCACCTTGAACGACTTGCCGATGCCGCCGGTGGCGAGAACCACGGCGGGCGCCTTGAAGAGCACGAACCGCCCGGACTCGCGCCAGTAGCCGAACGCGCCGCTGATGGCACCGTCGGGCGACCGCAACAGTTCGGTGATCGTGCACTCGGCAAAAACCTTGAGCTTGCCGTCGTCCGCACCGGTGCTGCCGATCGCCTTGGCGTCGTCCTGCTGCAGCGAGACGATCTTCTGCTGCAGGGTGCGGATGAGTTCGAGGCCGGTGCGGTCGCCGACGTGAGCGAGACGCGGGTATTCATGACCACCGAAGTTGCGCTGGCTGATCTTGCCCTCTGGAGTGCGGTCGAACAGCGCACCGTAGGTCTCGAGCTCCCACACACGCTCGGGAGCTTCCTTGGCGTGCAGCTCGGCCATCCGCCAGGAGTTGAGGAACTTCCCGCCCCGCATGGTGTCGCGGAAGTGCACCTGCCAGTTGTCGTTGCTGTTGACGTTGCCCATCGATGCCGCGATGCCGCCCTCGGCCATGACCGTGTGGGCCTTGCCGAACAGCGACTTGCAAATCACCGCCACCCGCATGCCCGATTCGCGGGCGGCAATGGCTGCGCGCAGCCCTGCGCCACCGGCGCCGATGATCAGGACGTCGTAGTTGTGCTTCTCGATCTCGCTCACGGACGGAACTCGCTCCTGTCGATCAGTTGATGATGCGCGGGTCGCTGAACGTGCCGGACGCGACGAGTGCGATGTAGGCGTCGGTCAGCATGAGCGTGCCAAGGGTCACCCAGGCGAGCTGCATGTGCCGCGTGTTCAGCTTCGACACGATTCCCCACGCGCGGTAGCGCAACGGGTGCCGCGAGAAGCTGCGCAGGCGGCCGCCGACGATGTGCCGGCACGAGTGGCAGGACAGGGTGTACGTCCACAGCAGCACGACGTTCACCAGCATGATCAACGTCCCGACGCCGAAGCCGAAGCTGTCGTCGTGGCCACGGAAGGCACGGATCAGATCCCATGTGTTGATCAGCGAGATCAGCAATGCCGCATAGAAGAAGTACCGATGCAGGTTCTGCACGATGAGCGGGAAGCGCGTCTCGCCGGTGTACTTCCCGTGGGGCTCTGCGACGCCACAAGCGGGCGGCGACTGCCAGAACGAGCGGTAGTACGCGCGCCGGTAGTAGTAGCAGGTCAGGCGGAAGCCGAGCAGGAACGGCAGCACGATGATGGCGAGCGGGATGAAAGGCGGAAAGTGACCGAACCAGGTGCCGAAGTCACGGGCCGCCGAAGGGCACGAGGCCGTGACACAGGGCGAGGTGAACGGCGAGAGGTAGTGATCCTTCGCCACGAAGAAGGCCCGCTGGCTCGCCGTGCGCAACACCGCGTAGAGCACCCAGATGCTCAATAGCGTGACTGTCGTGACGGGCGCCTGCCACCAGCGGTCGGTTCGCAGGGTGCGGGACGGGATCTGTGCCCGGCCGGGCGCGCTGACGCCGGTCGGCATGCTTCGTGCCCGGGTCACCGGTGTCGGCCAGTGTCGTCGATCATGTGGTCAGGTGCCTCTCGACTCGATGCCGACTTCTCGAGCGACCGGATCGCTCCGCTCGCCTGTCGACAACTGCTGACTGGGCGCTCGGGCGAGCTCCGGAGGGAGTCTGTCCCGTGCGCACGACGTTGCCAAGATATAGGCGTGGAGGCCACTTCATCGCTGGATGGACGTGTGAGATTGGCATCGTCTGTCGTGTAAGATCGTGGGCTGGCGCGAACACCGCGCGGCGACCACCGTTCGGGTCGCTGCGTAGACCTTCGCGGCTGCCCCCTTAGCTCAGTCGGCAGAGCGTCTCCATGGTAAGGAGAAGGTCTACGGTTCGATTCCGTAAGGGGGCTCGGGCGGCACTGGGGCTCACGTCCTCGCGGCAGCCTGGGGGCGGGGTAGCTCAGTCTGGTAGAGCAAGCGGCTCATAATCGCTGTGTCGCCGGTTCAAGTCCGGCCCTCGCTACACCGAATACACCGAGGTACGCATATTTCGAACACGTACTTCACGACCTGACGAACGACCTCGCAGTTCATCGAAGAAGGGCACTACCCGTGGCAGCCACCGACGTCCGTCCGAAGATCACCTTGGCATGCCAGGTGTGCAAGCACCGCAACTACATCACCAAGAAGAATCGCCGCAACGACCCCGACCGGTTGGATCTCAAGAAGTTCTGCCCGAACTGCGGCAAGCACACCGAGCACCGCGAGACCCGCTAACCCGGCGTTGGCACAGGCAGCCGACGTTCCCCTGGAAGATGTAACGCAGCGTCTCAATTACCCCGCCGGAGCCGTTAGGCTGACCCGGTAGCCGGGACCTCGAAACAGGTTCCCGGCCGTGGGGGTGGTCCGATGAGCGAGCACGCGGTGGCAACGGACATGACTGCTGCCGACCGTCCTCCCGATGGTCGGCGCTCGCGGTGGACCCAGCACCGGGCTCAGCGACGCGCGGCGTTCGTCGCGGCGGGGGCAGCAGCCATTGACCGGTTCGGCGCCGAGGCGAGCGCCGAGCAGATCGCCGACGCGGCCGATGTCAGCCGTACCGTTCTCTACCGCTACTTCCGCGACCGCGAGGACCTGCGCCAGGCGATCGCCGATCACGTGGCCACATCCGTGATCGAGAGCGTCCTCCCTCAATTGTCCGTAACCGCGGAATCGACGCCCCGTCAGGTGATCGAGTCGGTCATCAGTGTGATCATCGGCTGGCTCGACGAGCACCCCAACCTCTACTACTTCCTGCGCAATCGCCGCAACGGGTCGTCGCTTCAGTCGGTCGAGAACACGCTCGCCGATCAGGTCGCCATGCTCTTGAAGATCTTCCTGATGTACTTCGGTATCGACGCCGAGAAGGCAGAACCAGGCGCATACGGCTTGGTCGGGCTCGTCGAATCGACCGGGTCCTGGTGGCTCACCCGGCGGACGATCTCGCGCGAGAAGGTGACCGAGATCCTCTGCGACGGGGTGTGGAACCTGATCGAGGGAACGGCGCGCGCCAACAACGTCCACGTGGGTTACGACGAACCACTGCCGGTCGAGGCAGTGGTGGGCGATCGGCGTTGACGTGAGCGACCCCACGCCGGACGTCACTCGGTAGTTCGTCCGCGCGGGCGTTAGCGTCTGGGGTATGAGTGTCGACCAATCCTTCGTGGGGCGCGTCTATCCCCCCACTGCGCCCTACGAGGTGGGGCGGCAGAAGATCCGCGAATTCGCGGATGCCGTCAACGACCCGAATCCGATCTATCGCGACCCCGCCGCCGCGCGCGCCGCGGGGCACGACGACATCATCGCGCCGCCGACGTTCGGCATCCTGCTCACGCTGACGGCCGGTGCGCAGGTGATCGGCGATCCTGAATTCGGGATGGACTACTCGCGCGTCGTGCACGGTGAGCAGCGCTTCGTCCACCAGCGCGCCGTCCGACCCGGCGACGTGCTGCAGGTGGTGGTCTCGGTGGAGGACATCCGCGTAGCGGCCGGCAACGACATCGTGACCCTTCGCGCCGACGTCTCGACCGTCGGTGGTGAGGCCGTGCTGACGGCGTACTCGACGATCGTCGCGCGCGGGACAGCGGCATGAGCGGCATGACCGGCATCGAGATCGGCACGGAGTTGCCGGCGCAGGAATTCCCCATCAGCAGATTCGATCTCGTCCGCTACGCCGGCGCCTCCGGCGACTTCAACCCGATCCACTGGAACGAGCGTTTCGCGAAGTCCGTGGGGCTGCCCGACGTGATCGCGCACGGAATGTTCACGATGGCAACGGCGGTGCGCGTGGTCACCGATTGGATAGGCGATCCGGCGGCCGTCGTCGAGTACTCGGTCCGCTTCACCCGTCCGGTCGTCGTTTCCGATCCGGAGGGCGCGCGATTGCAGGTCAGCGGCCAGGTACGCGCCATACGCGACGACGGTCTGATCGAGGTCGACCTGACGGCCACCTCCGACGGCCAGACTGTGCTGGCGAAGGCGCGCGCCGTCGTCCGTCCGCCGGCCGGACGAGGCACTGGGGCAGTCGGGGCCGCCGGATGAGGATCGAACGGACGATGACGAACCCGATCTCGGCGTCGGACGTCTTCGACATGATCTGCACGGACGAGTACCAGCGGCGCAAGTGCGTCGATGCGGGCGCGCTCACGCATGCTGTGGAGATCATCCGTACGGGGGATACTGCTGTGATCAAGGCGAAGCGCAAGCTCCCGACCGTCGGCTTCCCCAAGCTGCTTCGCAAGTTGGTTCCCTCCGGAGTCACGTCGACCGAGACGATCTCGTGGGGACCCCCCGACAAGAGCGGCGCGCGCACGGCCGAACTCGACGTGCACTTCCACGGCGCGCCCGCCTCCATGCGGGGCGAGATCAGCATCGTTCCGGTCGACCCGATGCTCACGCAGGTGATCGTCGACGCGGAATTCACGGCGCACGTTCCGCTGATCGGCTCCCGCGTCGAAGGGTTTGCAGCGCCGATCATCGTGGGCGTGATCGACTCCGAGGAGCGCACCGCTCAGGCGTGGGTTGCCGCGCGGCTATGACCCGACGTGGGGCGCTGCGCACGGCGATCGTGGTCAGCAGCGTCGTTCTCGCCGGCTGCACCTCGGTCTCCCACGGGCGCGGGTCGGCGCATCCGACGGCAACGGCGCCGTCGAGCTCGGCGACCGCAACGACGTCCCCGGACGCCTGCCCCACGTCCTACGCGGCGCCCGACCCCAACCGGCCGCGGGTCGATCTCGACTTCGACGTCAGTGCCGACCTCACCGCGGTGAGCGGTCGCGAGCACATCACGTTCACCCCGGACAGGTCGATCACCGAACTGGTCTTCCGGCTCACGGCGAACACAGCGCCGAGCGTCGCGGCGGGCAACTCGATCCGGGTCACCTCGGCAACCGCCGACCACGGCGCGGCTGCCCCGACGTACACCAGAGCGGGGGCGGCAGCGTCGACCCAGGGCGGCTTGCTGCACATCCCGTTCGCATCCACCGTGGCCGCCGGCACGACGGTGTCGGCCGACATCGCCTTCACCGTCACGCTGGGCAACGAGGCATTCGACCGATTCGGCAGGATCGGAGCAGGCGGCGGTCGCTACGCCTGGTTCGCATCTGCAGAGCCGCTGCTCGCATGGGAACGCGGCTACGGCTGGCACACCGAGAACATGATCGACTTCACCGCGGAGAGTGCGACCAGCGAGGCGATGCAGACCAACCTGACGGTGACAGCACCCGCCGCCGACACCGTGATCATGTCGGGCGATCCGGCTCCGCCGCCTACAGCCGGCCGCACCCGAACCTGGACGTCGGCGATCTCGGCTGCGCGTGACATCAGCGTCGCGGTAGGCCCGTTCGTGACGTCGGACGTGACCGTCCAGGGCGTGCGACTGCGCGTCGGCGGTTACTCGACACAGGTACGCGACGGGCTGGTGCCGGAGTTCGTGCGGGCGATCACACAGCTTGCATCGCACTTCGGACCGTTCCCGTTCCCGTCGCTGTCGATCGCGGCGCTCCCGCTGTCCGGCGGCGGGATCGAGTACCCGAGTTCGATCCTGATGCTGAGCAGCTCGCGCTCGGTTGCCGTGCACGAGACGGCGCATCAGTGGTTCTACGCGATGGTCGGCGACTCGCAGGCCCTGCACCCCTGGCTCGACGAGGCGTTCGCGAGCTACGCCGAGCATCTGGTCGACGGGCTGCCCCCATCGACTCCGAGCGATCTGATCGCGCCGGGGACGGTCGACCGGTCGACCGAGTCCTACGGCGCGGATGCCGGTGCCTACTACTTCGTCACCTACAACAAGGGATCGGCGGCTCTCGAAGCTGCCCGTGCCGCGGCAGGCGCCAACGCGTGGGACGCAGCGCTGCGTTGTTATGTCAACCGCAACGCGTGGCGGATCGCGAACCCGGCAGATCTGGCAGCAGCCTTGCACGCGCTGCCCGCTGCCCTCGCCGTGCTGCGCAAGGCAGGTGCCCTGCCGTGATCGACAGGATCAAGCGTCGGCGACGAGCTTGGCGATACGGCTGATGCCCTCTGCGAGATCGTCGTCGCCCAGGGCGTAGGACAGCCGCAGATACCCCGGCGTGCCGAACGCCTCTCCCGGTACCACGGCGACCTCGACCTCATCGAGGATGACGGCGGCCAGCTCGGTGGAGGAACTGGCCACCCGCCCACGCAGCGGGCGCCCGAGCAAACCCTTCACCGACGGGTAAACGTAGAAAGCACCCTCCGGTTCGGGGCAGACCACACCAGGGATGTCGCTCAGCATGCTGACGATGGTGCGGCGGCGGCGGTCGAAGGCCGTGCGCATCGCAGCCACCGCAGAGAGGTCGCCGCTGACCGCGGCCAGTGCGGCGACCTGCGCCACGTTGGACACGTTGGAGGTCGCGTGCGACTGGAGGTTGGTGGCTGCCTTCACGACGTCGGCCGGCCCGATCATCCAGCCGACCCGCCATCCCGTCATCGCGTAGGTCTTCGCGACTCCGTTGAGCACCACGACGCGGTCGCCGAGCTCAGGTGTCTGCGTCGCAATCGACACGTGGCGGGCGGCGCCGTACACGAGGTGCTCATAGATCTCGTCGGTGACGACCCACAAGCCCTTCCCGGCGGCCCACTCACCGATTGCCCGCACCTGTTCCGGGGGATACACCGCCCCGGTCGGGTTGGACGGCGACACGAAGAGCAGGACCTTCGTGCGAGAGGTGCGTGCTGCCTCAAGCTGCTCGACGGTGGCCAGGTAGCCGCTCGTCTCGTCGGTGATCACCTCGACGGGGACGCCCCCGGCGAGCTTTATCGCCTCGGGGTAGGTCGTCCAGTACGGCGCGACGAGGATGACTTCGTCGCCCGGGTCGAGGAGCGTGGCGAACGCGTTGTAGACGGCCTGCTTGCCGCCGTTGGTGATCAGAACCTGGCTGCCGTCGACGGCGTAGCCAGAATCGCGTGCGGTCTTCTCGGCGACGGCGGCACGGAGTTCGGGCAGTCCGGCTACCGGGGTGTAACGGTGGTTCTTAGGGTCACGGCAGGCAGCCACGGCTGCCTCGACGATGTAGTCCGGCGTCGCGAAATCCGGTTCGCCCGCTCCGAATCCGATGACGGGCCGTCCGGCCGCTTTCAGTGCCTTGGCCTTCGCGTCGACGGCCAGAGTCGCGGACTCGGCGATGGCGGCGATGCGGTCGGATACGCGTGCTCCCATGCGTTCATCGTCCCACCCGCGGTGGACACTTTTTGCGTGCACCTGCCCATTCCCGCGCCGCTGGCGCGATCGCTGCGAGCCGTCGTCAACCCGGTGCACCGGCTCGACGGCCGGCGCTTCGATCCCGCGACCCCGTTCGGCCCGCCGCACGGGCGGTACTCGACGGTGCATTACGGCGTGATGATCCCGGGGCTACCTGAGCCTCATCGCTTCCTCGATGTCATCGCCGTGATCGGCCAGCCCCCCGTCGCCCTCTGGCGCAACAGCCACTTGGTACAGACCTCCGACCGCGACACGGTCAGCCTGTTGACGGCGACGGGTGCGATGACGACCGATCAGTTGCAGGGGTACAGCGTCGCCGAGGATTGCGAGCTCAGCCCTGACGGGAGCAGCCTGCGCTTCGGCGACCGGCTGCTGTTCGAGGGGAGCTACCCGGACTACTCCGTCCGCATCACCCATCCGCAGGTGACGGCCGATCTGCACCTGCACGCCACCGGCTCGGTCACCCACTTCGCGCGGCTTCCGGGGGGTCTGTACGACCATTGGTCGCTGCTGTGCCAGTACACGGGACGGATCGGCGGGGTGGCGGCCGCGGGGCTGTGCACCCTCGAATACGCCCGGGGCGTCGCGCTCCGGCTGCCCCTGCGATCGTTCGCCTATTCAGTGCTGAACGTCGACGACCGCACCCAAGTGCTCATGGGCCAGGTGCTCGGTCCCGGCGGGCTGCCGGTCCAGCGCGTCGTCTCCGTCCGGGGGCTCGACGAGCCCAGCCAGAGCTACTCCCGGGGCTTCCGATTCGACATCCACGGATTCGAGAGCGAGGCCCGCGCCACGCCCGACGGCCGCTGGATGCTGCTGCCCCGCGAATTCGAGTGGCAGGTCGACGATGGGGCCGGTGGCAGGCTGATCCGCATCGCAGGCCGCATGTGCGGCGACTTCACGTACGGCATGGCGGCCGGCTTCGCGGGCAGCTACCGCTACGAAGGGGAGTTTCGGGGCCGAGCCGTCGAGGGAACCGGGTACTTGGAGTACATCGACGGGCGCTGACCGGCAACTTGGAAGCGGGGGCGCACGCCCCGTAGACTGTCCCCCGGGGTCCATGTGGCCTTGCGCCAGCATGCTCGCCTGCAGTTGTCGCAAGCTGCGCCGGGCACCGTAGGGGCGTGGCTCAATTGGTAGAGCACCGGTCTCCAAAACCGGCGGTTGCAGGTTCGAGTCCTGTCGCCCCTGCATCGACCAGATGCCGCACCACCGCAGTACTGCACCACCGACGCAGAACAGACGCAAGAACACAGGACTTCCGAGAGGAGAGCTCGTGACCGCGACCCGCACCGAGTCCGCGACACCCCGTTCACCGGGTGGTCGCGGCGGTCGGCCGCTGCGCTTCGTCCGCGAGAGCGTCTCGGAGATGCGCAAGGTCCTGTGGCCCTCGCGTCACGAGCTGGCGACGTACTCCGTCGTTGTGATCATCTTTGTGGTGATCATGGTGGCGATCGTCGCCGGCCTGGACATCGGCTTCGCCAAGCTGGTGCTGCTGGTCTTCGGCTAGCCCGTATCCGCCGCCCGCGAATCCATCGCAGCACACAGAGCAAGAAGAGAGAGATTGTGTCCGAGCACGACGATGTCCCCACCACGGGTGATCACCCGGAACTCGTCGACCCCTTCGGCGCGAGCCGGGTCGAGGCGCACGGCGAGGTCGGTGCTGGGCGCAGCGAATCGGCCGAAGCGGCCGACGACGGTCCGGTTGATCTGAGCGCGGCCGCCCGCCTGCTTGGTGCGGACGACGCCGAGCAGGTTGCCGCTGCCCCTGACGACGAGGACGACGTCGCGGCACTGGTCGGCGACGCAAAGCCTGAGGCCACAACCGAGGAACCCGAGACCGTCGCGGACGAGGGCACCGACGAGCACATCGCGGAGCCCGTCGACGAGCCCATCGTCGAGCCCATCGACGAGCCCATCGAGGAGGACCCGGTCGAGGCCCTGCGTTCCAGCCTGCGGATGCAGTTCGGCGACTGGTACGTGGTCCACTCGTACGCGGGCTATGAGAACAAGGTCAAGACCAACCTCGAGAGCCGCATCCAGTCGCTGGACATGGAGGACTACATCTTCCAGGTCGAGGTACCGACCGAAGAGGTTGTGGAAATCAAGAACGGCAAGCGGCAGCAGGTGCAGCGCAAGGTCTTCCCCGGCTACATCCTCGTGCGGATGGACCTCAACGACGAGTCGTGGGGAGCGGTCCGCAACACCCCGGGAGTCACCGGTTTCGTCGGTGCCACCTCACGTCCATCGCCCTTGACCCTCGACGAGGTCGTCAAGATCCTTGCTCCGGCCACGCAGAAGGCTGCGGCAGTCGGTGCGGGCCGTGGCTCGAATGCGACGGGGGAGAAGGCAAAGATCGACGTCGTCGACTTCGAGGTGGGCGAGTCCGTCACGGTCATGGACGGCCCCTTTGCCACGCTGCCGGCGACGATCAGCGAGATCGACCCCATGCATCAGAAGCTGCACGTGCTGGTCTCGATCTTCGGACGCGAGACACCCGTCGAACTGACATTCAGCCAGGTATCCAAGCTCTAAGTCCCCACACATCCGAGAAGAAGAGAAGTCATGCCTCCCAAGAAGAAGCTCGCCGCAGTCATCAAGCTGCAGATCCAGGCGGGCGCTGCCAACCCGGCGCCGCCCGTCGGCCCCGCGCTCGGCCAGCACGGCGTCAACATCATGGAGTTCTGCAAGGCGTACAACGCCGCGACGGAAGGGCAGCGCGGCCAGATCGTCCCCGTCGAGATCTCGGTGTACGAAGACCGTTCGTTCACCTTCATCACCAAGACGCCGCCGGCCGCACGCCTGCTGCTCAAGGCCGCGGGCGTCGACAAGGGCAGCGGCGAGCCGCACAAGACGAAGGTCGCGAAGGTGACCATGGACCAGGTCCGTGAGATCGCGCAGACCAAGATGGAAGACCTCAACGCCAACGATGTCGACCAGGCCGCCAAGATCATCGCTGGGACGGCCCGCTCGATGGGCATCACCGTCGAGGGCTGATCAACCCGCACACGCAGGCGTGGGAGAGCTGGGAGATACCTGGCTCGCTGACCACTAGAGAAAGAAGAAGAACATGGCGCAGCACAGCAAGGCCTATCGCAAGGCCGCCGAGCTCATCGAGCCGGACAAGATCTACACACCGCTTGAGGCGGCGAACATCGCCAAGCAGGCGTCGCCCACCAAATTCGACGCCACGGTTGAGGTGGCGATGCGTCTCGGCGTCGACCCGCGCAAGGCGGATCAGATGGTCCGGGGCACGGTGAGCCTGCCGCACGGCACCGGCAAGACCGCCCGGGTGATCGTCTTCGCCACCGGCGACAAGGCCGAAGAGGCCCGCGCGGCCGGCGCCGACAAGGTGGGCAGCGACGACCTGATCGCCGAGATCAACGACGGCTTCCTCGACTTCGACGCGGCCATCGCCACGCCGGACCAGATGGCAAAGGTCGGCCGCATCGCCCGTGTGCTCGGTCCCCGTGGCCTCATGCCGAACCCCAAGACCGGCACGGTGACGCCGGATGTCGCGAAGGCCGTGGCCGACATCAAGGGCGGCAAGATCAGCTTCCGCGTCGACAAGCAGTCCAACCTGCACCTGGTGATCGGCAAGGCGTCCTTCAGCTCCGAGCAGCTCGTCGAAAACTACGCGGCAGCGTTGGACGAGGTGTTGCGTGCGAAGCCGTCGTCGGCGAAGGGCAGGTACCTCAAGAAGGTCACCTTCAGCACGACGATGGGCCCCGGTGTGCCGGTCGACGCCAACCGCACCCGCAACCTGCTCGAGGACGCCGCGTCCGCGTCCTGACCCAACCGCACACGTAACGGCAACGGACCGGCAGCTCCCACCCAGGCGCTGCCGGTTCGTCGTCTGTGCCGTCGCGCGATCTGGTCGCGCGAGGACAGCTCTAGGGCCGCGACTCGTGCGGCCGCGCCGGGTCGATGCCATGCGCAGTGAAGACGTCGGCGATCGCTCGCAGCGGGGCGTGCGGCTGCGGACGGGTGCGCAGTGCCAAGGCGATCAGGTGGCAGCGATGCTCGCCGAAACTCATCCCGTTGTCCGGGTTGTGGGCGACAGCTATCCCAGGGTGCAGCGGCAAGGCCAGGGGTGGCGCCGTCGCACGCAGCAACGGTCGCAGCGCGGCGACCGTGTGTGGCCTCAGCACCTCGGGATCGGTCACGTGCAGCACGGCGGCGCCACAACGGCGCAGCCGCCGCGGATCGGTCGCGCAGGCCAGCAGCCACGGGGCCGTCTGGTCGAGCAGCGCTGCGGTGATCGTGGCGACGAACTGTGCAAGCGCGTCCGGGCGCGGGCTCATGATCAGCCGAACGGTCTCGGCGCGGCTGTGCGTCGGACGCCACGCATCGCCCCACGTTCGCCACCACCCGTCGCGACAGATGACGTCGTTGCGCTCGACAGTGGCCACGCCGTCGACGACGACGCGCGACCCGCTGCCGGCGTGTGCGGCGCGGTAGAGCCCAGGCAGCGGACGCCACGGACGGCCGGGCTCGATCGGGCGCCCGACGATCGGGGTGAACCAGAGTCGATACAGCTCGGGAGCGAGAGCGATGCGCTGCGGGCGCCCCTCGATTCGCGCGGCCAGCCGCACCGCATGCCGCAGCTGGGTCAGCGCCCATGGCGGCCACTGCGCCGCCACTGACGCCGCGTCGACCTGCCCATGATGAATGCCGACCGCCACGGACCACCTCCTCGTCGCGGACTAGGAGGACGGTCCAGCCCCGCTGATACGTCCACTCCGATAGATGCGTCCGGTTCGGTATCAACCGGGCCGATGGCGGCTCTGAAGTAGTGACACGCGGCAATTGCACGGGTGGTGAGAGGGCCAGGCGGCCCCTACGCTCCACCCGAATGCCGCGCTAGATCGCGACCGTGGGAGTTGAGGGACATGAGCGAATCGTCGCAAGGGGCTGGCGCAGCACCGAAGGCGAGCGTGGCTGCTCCGTTAGACCAGCAGGCGGCCACTCAGCCGGTCTTCGCGTTCCCTGCGGAAGTATTGGCTCGTTACGACGCGCGAATCCTCGACCCGACCACCGCCGCCCGCCTGCCGGGGCAGCCACGGCCCCAGGCGACGGTGTACATCGCCAACCGCCTGTTGGTCAGCGGCCGAGCCGACTCGGCGACGTTCGATGAGCTGAGCGCAGCTGCGGACGCGCACGGCGTGCGAGTGTTCAGCGACGGTGAACGTGATCGACGGGTGGCGCGGTGCCGCGAAGTGGTGCCGGGATACGAAGACATGCCGCTGGTCAACGTCGCCTTCCTGGAACCGTCCAACGACGGCCCGGCCAGTCCGCCAGATGCGTGGACGGTGCTACAGACGTTTCGATCGCGCCCGGGCCTCACACATGAAGCGCGTGGCCACGTCGGCCTCGATCACCTGCTCGCTGCGACGACCCTGGCCCACGGTTCGCCGTTCGGGCACGGTTCGCCGTTCGGGCATGGTTCGCCGTTCGGGCATGGTTCGCCGTTCGGGCACGGTTCGCCGTTCGGGCACGGTTCCCCGTTCTCGTACGGCGCCGACGAGGAGTACGCGTGGCCGGGTTCGGGCGGCCGCGCTCCGGTCGCCTGGGTCGGCGCCGAGCCCCACCGGCACGACAAACTGCCGTGCCGACGCCCCGTCGTCGCGATCCTCGACACCGGCGTGGGCAAGCACCCCTGGCTGCCACCGACGATTGTCCGCAAGAACGAGTGGGTGCACGGCGAACGACTGGGCATCTACGATCCGCCGACCGACCCAGAGGACACCGGAGTCGTCAACGACCCTGAAGAGGGTGTGCTGGATCCCGACTCGGGCCACGGGACCTTCATCGCCGGTCTCGTCCGGCAGAAGTGCCCCGACGCCGACATCCTCGCCGTGCGGATCATGGACGCAGACGGGATCGTCACCGAGGACGCGATGCTCGATTCCCTCACGCTGTTGGCGTGGAGGCAACAGCACGCCCAGGACACCGGCGACGACGCCGCGCTGCTCGACGTCGTCAGCCTCTCGATGGGCTACTACGACGAGACGCCCGAGGATGTCGCCTGGGATCCGCAGCTGCTCGACCCGATCCGTCGGCTGGGCGAACTCGGCACGGCAGTCGTCGTTTCAGCCGGAAACGATGCGACAACCCGGCCGATGTTTCCCGCAGCCTTCACGCCGTACCCCGCGGGAATCGTCAAGGCCCCGATCGCGGGCTGCGTCCCCGTCGTCAGCGTCGGCGCGAAGAACCCCAACGGCACCGTCGCCTTGTTCAGCAACGCGGGGCCGTGGGTGAGGTGTCACCGGCTCGGCGCCGCTGTGATCAGCACGTTCCCGATCACCTTCAACGCCTCACAGCAGCCGAGTTTCCGAACGGACCGCACCGCCGACGGCCGCCGCGAGACGATCGATCCGGATGACTTCCGCGGTGGCTTCGGCACCTGGAGCGGTACATCGTTCTCCGCGCCTATCCTCGCTGGTGAAATCGCTCAGAGCCTGATTGCCAGCGGCACGCTGAACGACATCGACCCGATGTCTACGCGCGAGCGTGCGTGGGCGGCCGTGACTGCGCTGGCGGGTATGCAGCCGTGATCGACGCCGAGTCCGCCCCGGTCACGCTGACGTCACGAGCAGCAACGCTGTTCACGGCGTTTCGCGCAGGTGACGACTCCGCGATGGCCGAGTTGGTGAGCCTCGTGACGCCGATCCTATGGCACACGGTCCGCGGACAGCGCCTCGATCGGCAGTCTGCCGAGGACGTCATCCAGACGGCTTGGCTCGCGCTGGTGAAGTCTGCCGATTCGATCACCGAGCCGCAGGCGGTCGTGCAGTGGTTGATCGTGAGCGCACGCCGTGAGTCCTGGCGCGTCGTGAAGAAGCAGGATCGCGTCGATCCGACGGATTTTGACGGGGACGACCTGCTCACACCCGTGCGTGAAACTCCGGAGGATCTCGTTCTGCGCAACGACAGCGACAGCCGCCTATGGCAGCACATCCTGCAGTTGTCCGACCGCTGCCGGGCGCTGCTGCGTGTCATCGCGTTCGCTGACCGTCCGGATTACGCAGCCGTTGCCGACGCACTCGGCATGCCGGTCGGCAGCATCGGCCCGACCCGAGGCCGGTGCCTGGCCAAGCTGCGGCACCTACTGGCCAATGACCCTGAATGGGAGAACGCATGAGCGCGAAGTCGCCGCGGCCTGGACTCGCCGAACTCGCTGCGGCGAGCGTCGACGACGAGGATGTGCGGGTGCTGCAGCGCGTTGCGGCCGTGTACGCCGCGGTCGACCCGGTTCCGTCCGGGCTCGTCGACCGGATCGCCTTCGGTATGACCCTGGACGCTCTGCACGCCGAGATCGCCGAATTGCAGCGCTCAGGTGAGCTGGTCGGGGTGCGCAGCAGCGATTCGGTTGAGGCGCAGTCCGTGACGTTCACCAGTTCGAACCTCACGACGATGGTGACGATCAGCGTCGTGTCCGCGGACCGTGTCCGCATCGACGGCTGGGCAGCGCCAGGGCGGGGGCTGTCGGTTGAGCTTCGCGTCGGCGATCAAAGCATGCAGACGACAGCAGATGAGGACGGCCGATTCGTGTTCGAGGACGTGCCGAGGGGGCTTGCGCAGTTCGTGTTGCGCCCGGCGTCCGTCGGCGGCCAGCCACCGGTGATCACCCCGGCGATCGAGATCTGAAACCGCGCCGATTGTGAACTCCGGCGCCGTCGACCGCATCGCGCACCTGCATGCGCGAGGCGTCGCCGAGCAGAATCGCAACCGATCCGGGCGGGCACTGCAACTGCTCGACCGTGCCCGGACGATGCTCGATGCAATCGCCGAGACCGATGGGACGCAAGCGCTCGCAACGGCGATCTGGATCTCGTTAGCGCTCACCTATGCCGAGGTGCACGGCGCCGATCGGGGTCTGGCTGCGCTCGAGGAAGCGCGTCGGCGTGCGGAGCGATCCGGCGATCCGAAGCTCGTCGTTCGGGTGCACAGTCAGCACGCGCTCATCGCCATGCGGGCAGGACGCTACGACGTCGCGGCCGAGGAACTGAGTGCTGCCGAGGCGATGATCGAGTACGCGAACGAGAACGACTCATTCGCGATTCTCATCAACACCGGCCTGTTGGCTCTCTTGCGCAACGATGCGCCTACTGCCCGACGGGCGTTGACGGCAGCGGCACAATTCGCTCGCTCGGTGGGCGAGCGCGAATGGGAATTCAAGTCCGTCCACAACCTCGCGTACCTCGACTTCCTGGCCGGCGATCTACCGCGCGCGTTGCGAGACATGGACTACGCGTTGAGTCTCGGCGCCGACCTTCCGCGAGGTATCCCGTTGCTCGACCGGGCACGCGTCCTGATGGAGGCAGGTCTGATTCGCGAAGCCGATCTCGCGCTGGCCGAGGCAGGCGAGATCTTCCGTCGAGACCGGCTGGCGCAGGACCTTGCCGAGACCGAGCTCGAGCGCGCGCGATGCGCGCTGATTCTGGACGACGTGTCCGGGGCTCGGCGGCTGGCCGGGCGTGCGCGGGATCGCTTTCGGCGCCGCGGCAATCCGGCATGGCTGCGCAGCGCTGAAATGGTCCTGTTGCAGGGAGATCTCGCCGCGAGGCGCCCCGGGCGGCGGCTGGTGCCGCCGGCTCTGCGCCTGCACCGTGAATTCAGCGTCGACGGGCTGCACCTCGCCGCACGCTCGGCGGCACTCGTGGCCGTCGAGGCGTACCTGAGCAGCGCAGACGTTGCCGCCGCTGGCCGCCTTGCCGACTCGATCCCCAGGCCGAGCCGGCGCGACCCCATTACTGCGCGACTGCACGACCGGCAGGTTCGCGCTGACCTCGAGCTGGCCCGCGAGCGCCGCGGCTCCGCTGCCGCCCACATCCGATCCGGACTCACCGACCTCGCGCGGCACCAGGCGAGTTTTGGCAGCATCGATCTGCAGACCGCCGCCGCGATACACGGTCGCCGGCTGGCCGACACCGGGATCTTGATGGCGTTGGACAGCGGTCGTCCCGCGGCCGTGCTCGCCGCGGCTGAACGTGCGCGTGCGGTGTCGAACCGATTGCCGGTCGTCAGCCCGCCGGCCGACCGGGTCACGGCCGATTTGCTCGCGGAGCTGCGCCAGGTTGTCGAATCCCTTCATGCCGTCGGCCAGGACGCGAGCGCCTCGGCGCCGCTGTTGAGATTGCGCCGCGACCTGGAGCGCCGGATCCTGGCCCGCGGTTGGATGACCGCCGGCGGTGGCGAGGCAGGATCCGTCGCCACTGTGGCCGAAGTCCGCACCGAGCTGGCGGTCAACGGTGCGGCCATGGCGTACTTCGTCGAGTCGGCCGGGGAGCTACACGCCGTCGTGGTCGGCGACGGCGTTCGCAGGCATCCACTCGGCGCCAATGCGCCAGTCGTCGAGCTGGTCAGACGTATCCGGGCCGATCTCGACGTCGCGGCCCAACCACTGTTGCCGGCTGCCCTGCGGGTATCGGTCATGCAGTCGCTGCGCCGCGGGCTGGCGCGCCTCGACGACGCCGTGATCGCGCCGCTGGTGGTCAGCCACCAGCCGCTCGTCGTCGTGTCGACGGGTTTGTTGGGACAGGTCCCCTGGGGTGTGCTGCCGTCGCTTCGGGCCACGCCTGTTGTCGTCGCCCCCTCTGCGACTGCCTGGCTCCAGGCCAGCCGGCGCACCGGGTCCGGTCGGCGGCGGCGGTTTGCGTTGAGCGGACCCGACCTGCTGCGCGGCTCTGCCGAGACCGCGACGATCGCCGCGGGCTGGGGGGCCTCAGGCAGCGTCGACGCCGTCGCGACACGCACGTCGGTGCGTGCGGCGTTCGCGGGAGGTTCGGTCGTACACATCGCGGCGCACGGAACGCACCAGACCGAGAACCCGATGTTCTCCTCACTTCGCCTGACAGACGGGCTGCTGTTCGCGCACGAACTGGACCAGTCCACTCGAACGCCAGATCACGTCGTGCTGTCGGCTTGCGAGCTGGGGTTGGCAACGGTGCGTCCGGGCGACGAGGCGCTCGGATTGACCAGCGTGTTGCTGCGTCTCGGGACCCGCAGCGTCGTCGCCGGTACCGCCCGGATCAGCGACGACCTGGCGGCCGAGACCATGATCGACTATCACCATCGGCTAGCAGGCGGGTCGGACTCGGCCAGGGCGTTGGCCGATGCGATCGACGCGGCCGACGGGGTCGCGCCATTCGTCTGCTTCGGGACCGCCTGGCAGCCGAGCGGATTTGGAGGCGGTGGACGCCGTCGCGTACCGTAGGACGCGATCCAACCGAAGACCGCTGGTTGTCGCGTGCGCACACGCGACCGAATGACTCCGGAGCGCCGGAGCGGCCCGCGCAGGATGGACGGTACGGCGATCATGCCGCCCCGTGCGCCCTGCGCCGGGGCGTTTCTCCTGTCCGGGCTGTCGAGCGACCAGCCCGATATGCAGGAGAGGAGGTAGCACATGCCGAACGCCGAAAAGGTCGGAGCGGTCGCAGAGATCACCGAGCACTTCACGAACTCCTCCGCAGCCGTGATCACCGAATACCGCGGCCTCTCGGTCAAGCAAGTGACGCAACTGCGTCGCGCGCTGGGCCGCGAGACCACCTACGCGGTCGTGAAGAACACGCTCACCCGACGTGCCGCGGCGGAAGCCGGAGTCACTATCGACGAGAGTCTGCTCGTCGGTCCCACCGCGATCGCTTTCGTGACCGGTGACCCCGTCGAAGCGGCAAAGGGGCTGCGTGACTTCGCCAAGGCGAACCCGCTGCTCGTCATCAAGGGCGGCATCTTCGACGGCAAGTCGCTGTCGGCTGCAGAGATCGGGCGTATCGCCGATCTCGAGTCGCGCGAGGTGCTGCTCGCCAAGTTGGCCGGTGCCCTGAAGGCGCTGCCGACACGTGCAGCAGGCCTGTTCCAGGCTCCGCTCACCCAGATGGCCTTGCTCGCCAAGGCACTGGAGGAGAAGAAGCCTGCGGCCGCAGCAGCCGAGGCACCCGCAGCAGCCGAGGCACCCGCAGCAGCCGAGGCAACCGCTGCCGAGGCACCAGAGGCCGAGGCGTCCACCGAGGACGCACCGGCCGCCGACGCATCCACCGAACCATCCACGGATGCGCCGACCGAAGCTTCCGCCGAGCCGGCGGAATAGCAAAACCCACCGATCGCCGGCTCATCCGGCACCTAAGAAAGGACGCCTGTCATGGCGAAGCTCAGCACCGAAGAGCTGCTCGACGGCTTCAAGGAGATGACCCTTCTTGAGCTCAGCGACTTCGTGAAGCAGTTCGAAGAGACGTTCGACGTCAAGGCCACGGCCGCAGTCGCCGCGGTTGCCGCTCCGGCAGGTCCCGGTGCCGGTGGCGGCGCCGAGGCCGTCGAGGAGAAGGACGAGTTCGACGTCATCCTCGAGGCCGCTGGTGAGAAGAAGATCCAGGTCATCAAGGAGGTGCGCACGCTGACGAGCCTCGGCCTGAAGGAGGCCAAGGACCTCGTCGACGGCGCGCCTAAGCCACTGCTCGAGAAGGTCAACAAGGAGGCTGCCGAGAAGGCGAAGGAGGCCCTCGAGGCCGCCGGCGCCACGGTCAGCGTCAAGTAAGTTCCGCTCGCGTCGAGGCCGGTCCACTCTGGTGGGCCGGCCTTCGGCATGTCCCGCGCCGGTCAGCCACTACCAGCGAGAAGCCCCAGACTCTCGGCGCTGAACGTGCCGTTGGCGGCAGCCTGGGCCGCCGCGGCGTGCAGCGACGGGTGGGCTGCCGCATAACGCGTCGAGATGCGGGCGATACGGGGCACGCTGAGATTCGCGACGAGGTCGTCGAGCTCGGGCCAGAGGTCGCATTCGAGGGCGGCGGTGCACATCGCATCGAGCTGCTCGTCCGACACCAGGCCGGCCACGTCATCCAGGCGGGTCTTGTCGTCGAGCACGAAGCCGACCCGCAACAGCTGTTCGCCGGTGAACGTCGCGACCGTCGCCGCGAGCGCCGGCCCCGATACGTGATCGATGAAGCCGGCGATGACGATCCATTCACCACGGCGGGCCAATTCGGCACCGACGCGCGCGATTCGTTCGGCCGGGATGCTTGCGACCACTGCCGGAGCGCGAGCCGGATCCATCGCCGCAGAGACGTCGGCGAGATAGGTGTCGGACAACCGGGCGACCAGTTCGCTCGCCTTGTGCGGATCGACGAGTTCAGCAGTGCGTGCGGCGAGCAACGGTGGAAACGCGTGTTCGGTCACCTTGGCCGCAATGGGCACGGGGATCGCCTTCGACAGGGCCGCGACCTTGGCGAACCTCGGCCGGTCTGCCTCGAAAAGGGCATCGGAGATCTGGCCGCGAAGCGTGCGCAGGTCGGCGGCGGGCACGCCAGAAAGTGATGACAGCCGGCCGACATCGACTCCGAGGACGTGGGCGAGCTTGCGCAGCTCGCTCGTCGTGGCGGCGGAGGTGCCGCTCATCCGCCCAGAACCTTCTTGACTATGCCCCGCACGGGGAACGGCACGTGACGCATCGAGGCGTCGTATGCGGCCTTCATGTCCCGCGCCTGCTGCCGTAGCGCGTCAGTGATCACGTCAGCGAGCTCAGCCCGCGCCGATTCATCGAGCGCAAGCACGGATGCGGGGGGATCGGTGCCGAGCAGGGTGCGCAGTCGCGCATCGCTCATTGCTGCTCCTCGTCTTGATCAGCCTCCCGAGCGGCCGCCCTGGTCGACGCCGGTCGAGGGCACTCTCGCGAACGTCGGCAGAGCGTAACCAGGCGGGGGCGATTCGTGTGCGACCGCGGCGGTGAAAACGCTGCCATGCCCTGACTCGTCCACGGACGGCGTATGGCCGGTGCTCAGTCTGGGCACTGTGTCACAGGTACCTGTCTGCAGCGCCCGGATCGCGGGATCAAACGGGGGTGGCTGGGCGGGTGGGCGATCGCGCGGAAGATGTGCCACTGTATGGGCCGGGCGTTACTTCCGAGTAGCACCCTCGTTAACTTTATTGCGGGTGACCGCCGCCACAGCGCGGCGGAATCCGAACGCGTCGGAAGGGGTCGTGTCGTGGGAGTTGAGGTCGCGGTCCACGATCTGACGAAATCCTTCGGGAAGCAGACGATCTGGGGCGACGTGACCCTGACGCTGCCTCCTGGCGAGATCTCGGTGCTGCTCGGCCCGTCCGGCACCGGCAAGTCGGTTTTCCTCAAGTCGCTGATCGGACTGCTGAAGCCGGACAAGGGCTCGATCATCATCCGCGACGTCGACGTCGCCCGATGCTCGGAATCAAAGCTCTACGAGACCCGCAAACTCTTCGGCGTGCTGTTCCAGGACGGCGCGCTGTTCGGCTCGATGAACCTCTTCGACAACATCGCGTTCCCACTTCGTGAGCACACGAAGAAGAGTGAGCGCGAGATCAAGGACATCGTCACCGAGAAGCTGGAGATGGTCGGCCTCTCCGGCACGGAGAAGAAGTTGCCGGGCGAGATCTCCGGCGGAATGCGCAAGCGTGCCGGTCTTGCCCGCGCCTTGGTTCTCGAGCCCGAGATCGTCCTGTTCGACGAGCCGGACTCCGGACTCGACCCGGTTCGCGTCGCCTACCTCAACCAGCTCATCGTCGACCTGAACGCTCAGACCGACTCGACATTCCTCATCGTCACGCACGACATCGGGCTCGCCCGCACGGTTCCCGACAACGTCGGCATGCTCTTCCGGCGCGAGCTGGTGATGTTCGGACCGCGCGAGGTACTGCTGACCAGCGAAGAGCCGGTCGTCAAGCAGTTCCTGAACGGGCGCAAGGAAGGCCCGATCGGCATGTCGGAGGAGAAGGACGCGAGCCAGGTCGCTGCGGAGCTCGCCTCGCTGGACGGTGCGCCCGCGCCGCACCCGCTGGCCGGACCCAAGGGCGGCGCCGGCGGTGGCTCCGTTCCGCCGCAGATCCAGCCGTCCCCCGGCCTTCCCGAGCGCAAGGCCGTGGCTCGCCGCCAGGCCCGCGTCATGGACATGCTGCACACGCTGCCCCCCGAGGCGCAGAAGGCGGTCATGGAGGTGCTCGATCAGGAGCACAGGGATGAAGAGGCCGCGCGAGACGCGCAGCGCCCGTCCTACGAGTTGCGCGAAGACGACACGCAGAACCTGCGGCTCGGGCGTAGCTGATGGCCAGTCTCAACCCGACTGCCGGCGTCGCGCAGGCCGGTCGCCTGTTCGCGATGTTCCTCGATGTCGGTCGGTTGATGTTCCGTCGGCCGTTCCAGTTCCGCGAATTCATCCAGCAGGCCTGGTTCGTCGCCAGCGTCACGATCATCCCGACGGCACTCGTGTCGATCCCGTTCGGTGCAGTGATCGCTCTGCAGATCGGCAGCCTGTCTCGGCAGGTCGGCGCGCAATCGTTCACCGGCGCCGCCAGCGTGCTGGCGATCGTGCGCGAGGCCAGCCCGATCGTGGTCGCGCTGCTCATTGCGGGGGCTGGCGGCTCGGCAATCTGCGCCGACCTCGGCAGCCGCAAGATCCGCGACGAGATCGACGCCATGGAGGTGCTCGGTATCTCGCCCGTTCAACGGCTGGTGGTACCCCGCGTCGCGGCGTGCACGCTCGTCGCCGTGGCACTGAACGGCTTGGTGTCGGTCGTCGGCGTCGCCGGTGGCTACTTCTTCAATGTCGTCCTGCAGGGCGGCACGCCCGGCGCATATCTGGCGTCGTTCTCTGCCCTCGCACAGCTTCCCGACGTCTACGCCGGAGAGCTCAAGGCGTTCATCTTCGGCATCATCGCGGCGATCGTCGCGTCCTACAAGGGTCTGAACGCTGCTGGCGGTCCGAAGGGTGTCGGCGACGCAGTGAACCAGTCCGTCGTCATCACCTTCCTGCTGCTGTTCTTCGTCAACTTCGTCATCACGGCCGTGTATTTCCAGGTCGTTCCGGCGAAGGGGTCGTGACATGAGCACCGATTTCATCGCCAGCGCGCGTCGCGCCGTCAACGCACCGCTCGGCATGCTCGACGACCTCGGCGAGCAGCTGTCGTTCTACATCCGCGCCCTCGCGTGGACTCCGCGCACGATCCGCCGTTACAAGAAGGAGACGTTGCGCCTGCTGTCGGAGGTTGCGTTCGGCAGCGGAGCACTCGCGGTCATCGGCGGCACCGTCGGCGTCATCGCGTTCATGTCCTTCTTCACGGGCACCGAGGTCGGTCTGCAGGGATATGCGGCGCTCGACCAGCTCGGCCTCGGCCCCATCAGCGGGTTCATCTCAGCGTTCTTCAACACTCGCGAGATCGCTCCGCTGGTGGCTGGGCTCGCGTTGTCGGCCACGGTGGGCTGTGGCTTCACCGCACAGCTCGGTGCAATGCGCATCAGCGAGGAGATCGACGCCCTCGAGGTCATGGCCGTTCCGAGCCTGCCGTTCCTGGTGACGACGCGCATCATCGCCGGATTCGTCGCGGTGATTCCGCTGTACATCATCGGACTGCTGTCGTCGTACCTCGCCACGTATGTGATCGTCGTCGACTACAACCACGCCTCACCCGGCACCTACTCCCACTATTTCCACCTGTTCCTGCCGCCGGGCGACGTGGTGTGGTCGTTCTTCAAGGTGCTGGTGTTCGCGATCGTGATCGTGATGGTGCACTGCTACTACGGCTACACGGCCAAGGGCGGCCCGGCCGGTGTGGGCATCGCCGTCGGCAAGGCAGTGCGTACGACGATCGTCGCGATCAATGTCTTCGACCTCTTCCTCTCGCTGGCGATCTGGGGTTCGAACGTCAGCGTCAGGTTGGCGGGCTGATCTGATGGCACGGGAGAGCTTCGCCACGATTGCCCGACGCCGCCTGCTCGGCGTCGGGTACATCATCGTGATCTTCGGGCTGATCCTGCTGTCGATCGCCGTGTACCAGAAGAAGTTCTCGACGTTCGTCATGGTCAAGCTGCACACCGACCACACCGGCAACCAGCTGTTGATCGACTCCGACGTGAAGGAGCGCGGCATCATCGTCGGCTCCGTGCACGGCGTGAAGTCGGAGGGCGATGGAGCGGTGGTCACCCTCGCGCTCGATCCAGGTCGGGTGAAGGAGATACCGGCCAATGTCTCGGCGCAGATCCTGCCCAAGACCCTGTTCGGCGAGCAGTACGTGTCGTTGACCTACCCCGGCACCCCGGATCGGCCGATCAAGGGTGGAGACCAGATCTCGCAGGATCGCTCGACGGTGGCGCTCGAGTCCGAGAAGGTCATCGGCGATCTGCTGCCGCTGATCCAGGCCGTCAAGCCCGCTGAGCTGAACGCGACGTTGACAGCGATGGCCGACGCATTGCGCGGCCGCGGTCAGGAGCTCGGCCAGACCCTCGTGGCATTCGACAACTACCTCAAGCAGCTCAACGCGCAGGCCTCGCCCGGGACGACGTACACGACGCAGCTCGTCACAGACCTCGACAAGCTCGGCAAGGTGTCGGTCAACCTGAGCAACGACGCGCCGGACTTGTTCGCCACGCTCGACAACCTGCAGACCAACGCGAAGACGTTGATCAACAAGCAGGCGGCGTTCAACACGCTGCTGACCACTGCGAGCAGCACGTCGAACATCATCTCGAGCTTCCTCGGGGACAACGAGCAGCGGCTGATCACGGTTGTCGACACGAGCCAGAGCATCGACAGCCTGCTCGCGGAGTACACCCCGGAGTACACCTGCATGCTGTCTGCGCTCACCCAGCTGCGGGGGCGAGCCGAGAAGGGCATCAACCACAACCAGATCCAGCTCAGTGCCCAGCTCTACATCGCACCGCCCACGTTCGGCGCGTACAAGCCGGGCAACCAGCCGAAGTTCATCACCGGCATCGGGCCGAACTGCTTCGGGATGCCCAACCCGCAGGTCCCGTTCAAGATTCCGTCGAACTTTCGCTGCGTGAACGACGGCGCGGGTATCACCGCCGACCCGTGCGCAGGCTCGAAGACAAGCGGATTCGATCAGCAGGCGATCGGATCGCCGGCTGAATCCGCTCTCGTCGACACGATCGTCGCCGGGACCTACGGCACCACGCCGGACCGCGTGCCCAAGATGGCGTCGCTGCTCATCGCCCCTGCCCTGCGCGGTGCGGAGGTGACGATCAAGTGAGAGGTCTGCTGTCTCCGCTCATCAAGCTGGTCGTCTTCCTGATTGTGACGACGTTTGCCACCTACGTGCTCGCGGCCACGATCGCGAACACGAGTTACGGGTCGACGAAGACCTACCACGCGGTCTTCACCGATGTCGCAGGGCTGACGTCCGGCGACGACGTCCGCATCGCGGGAGTGCGTGTCGGAACTGTCAGCGGCATCAAGATCATCAAAGACTCGGACGGTCACTTCAAGGGTCGCATCACCTTCTCCGTGCTCTCCAGCAGGCCGCTGCCGAAGTCCTCACTGGCCAAGCTGCGCTACCGCAACCTCGTCGGTCAGCGCTACCTCGACATCGAGCAGGGCCCCGGCGATCCGAACGACCTGCTCAGGAACGGCGGCACCATCCCCGCCAGTCAAACCACTCCAGCGCTCGACCTCACTTTCCTGTTCAACGGTTTCCAGCCGCTGTTCCAGGGACTCGACTCGACGCAGATCAACGAGCTGTCGACCGAGGTGATCCAGGCGCTGCAGGGTGAAGGCGGCAGTCTCGAACTGCTGTTCACGAATCTTGCTGATCTCACGAACGCCATCGCCGACAAGGACGCCGTGATCGGCTCCGTCGTCGACAACCTCTCCTCGGCGCTCACCGCCGTCGGCGATCGCGACACCGAGCTGTCCAACTTGATCCTTCAGCTGCAACGGTTCATCTCGGGCCTTGCGCAGGACCGCACGACGATCGGCAATTCCATCGACGGGATCAACGCGCTGGCCACGAACACCTCGAACCTGCTGACGCAGATCCGCGCGCCGCTCGCCAAGGACATCACAGACCTGACTGCGCTCACGGCAAACCTGAACAAGAACAGCGGCGAGGTGGCCTCGTTCCTGCAGTTGCTGCCGAACACCGTGGGGGCACTGATCCGCACCGGTAGCTACGGCTCGTGGTTCAACTTCTTCCTGTGCTCGGTCAGCGGCGATCTCAAGCTTCCGAATGGCGGCATCATTCCGTTGAACAATCTCGCCCCGCCCAACGCTGCGAGGTGTGGGGCATGAGCGACGACACGAGATTCTTCAGCGACGGCTTCGACGACGACTCGCCGGTGCCCATGCGCGAGCAGAGCGCCGAACCGCCACGCCCCGACGCCGCGCCGTCCGGCCCGGTGAAGACCCGTCGCACCAACGTGGGCGGCAAGCCATTCAGCGCCCGCAACCCGACGACGATCGGTGCGATCGGCCTGGTCTTCATCCTGGTCGTCCTCTACGCGGCGTTCAACGCCTCGAAGCTGCCGATCATCGGCGGAGGAACCAGTTACACGGCGATGTTCAGCGAGGACTCCGGCCTGCGTCCGAACGACGACGTCCGTATCGCCGGAGTCAAGGTCGGCAAGGTGTCTTCGGCGAGTCTCGACGGCGACCAGGTGAAGGTGAAGTTCAAGGTCAAGAACGCCTTCGTCGGCGACCAGAGCATCGTGGCGATCAAACTCAAGACGCTGCTCGGCGCCAAGTATCTCTCGATTGATTCGATCGGGACGAAGAAGCAGAATCCGCACGCAGTCATTCCGCGCAGCCGCACGTCGTCGCCGTTCGACATCTATCCGGCGTTCACCGAGCTCACGCAGACCGTGGACTCGATCGACACCAATCAACTGGCCAAGGCGTTCGGCGTGCTGTCGACCGACTTCGCAGGCACGCCGGCGTCGGTCAAGCCGGTGCTCACCGGCCTGTCGCGACTGTCGATCACGATCGCGTCGCGAGACACCCAGCTGCGAACCCTGCTGTCGAAGGCGAACGCCGTGACGACGGTACTTGCCGACCGCGACCAGCAGCTGCAGCAGCTACTGTCCGACGGCGGCCTGCTGCTTGACGAGCTGAACGCGCGCCGCGATGCGATCCACTCGCTGCTGGTGAACACGACGACCTTGTCTCAGCAGTTGGAGGGGCTCGTCAGCGACAACCAGAAGACGATCGGGCCAATGCTCGAGAACCTGCGGCAGGTGCTGGCCCTGCTACATAACAACCAAGACAGCCTCGACCGGGGACTGCAACTGCTCGCGCCGTTCTATCGCGTTTTCGCCAACGCGCTCGGCAACGGCCGATGGTTCGACAACTACATCTGCAACCTCGGGCCGGGCGGCATCCTCAACCTGCTTTCGGGCGGCACGCTCGAAAACGCCGATGCGGGGTGCGTGCCGCGATGATGCATCTGTCGAAGACCATGATCCGAGTACTCATCGGCACCCTGATCGCAGCGGTCGTTCTCGTGTCTGCCGTCTACCTGCTCACCGGTAGCTCGAACAAGAAGATCACGGCCAACTTCGCCTCCGGCGTGGGCGTGTATCCGGGAACGCCGGTGAAGATGCTCGGCATCCAGATCGGCTCGGTCACCAAGGTGACGCCGAACGGCGGTTCCGTTCGGGTCGAGATGAGCTACGGCTCGAAGTACAAGCTGCCGGCCGGCGCCGGCGCCTACCTCGTCGCGAACTCGCTCGTGAGCGACAGGTACGTGCAGCTCGCCCCCGCCTACACGAGCGGGCCGGTCATGCCGAACGACGCGACGATCCCACTCACCCGCACGGCGTCGCCAGCCGAACTTGACGACATCTACAGCGCGATCAACCAACTGTCCGTCGCGCTCGGCCCGAACGGTGTCAACAAAACGGGTGCATTCTCGGCACTGATCAACGTCGCGGCCGCGAACCTGAAGGGCAACGGCGCTGCGCTCGGCGACAGCATCAAGAACCTGTCCGCGGCGATCAATACGCTGGGCAACAAGCAGAGTGCCACCGATCTGTTCAGCACGGTGACGAACCTGCGCAAATTCACCGATGCCTTGAACCAGAGCGACGGTCAGGTGCGGCATTTCAACGATCAGTTGGCGCAGGTAGCCAGTGATCTGGCCAGCGAGCGCGCCGATCTTGGCGCCGCCCTGCACAACCTGTCGATCGCGTTGCATTCGGTGGCGAACTTCGTCCAGGCGAACGCGTCGAAGACGCACACCGACATCGTGGGGCTGGAGAAGATCACCGGCGTGCTGGTCAAGGACAAGGCTGCACTCAACGAGGCGTTGGTGGCCGGACCGGTAGCCCTCTCGAACCTGACGCATGGGTACCAGGAGAACACCGGGACGCTGGGCACGCGCAGCAATCTGATCGGTCTGACATCGCTGACCGGACTCACCGCGCAGTTCTGTGACCTGATCACGCAGAACTCTCTTGCGCAGGGCCTGCTCGGGCCGCTGCTGGGTCAGATCGCCACAGTCTGTAATGCGCTCCCCAAGGGTGCCGCGTCGTCGAACAACCTGTCTGGCCTCACCAACGCGCTGACGGGCGGTGGACAGTGACCAGGCGCCTGAAGCGAACGACGCGGATTGCCGCTGTCGTGTCCGCGGCCGCGTTGGCGCTGTCCGGGTGCGGGTTCCACGGCCTCTACAGCGCGAGCCTGCCCGGCGGTCCGAACGTCGGAAGCCACCCGTACACAGTCACGATCATGTTCACCGACGTGCTCGACCTCGTCCCGCAGTCCAACGTCAAGGTGAATGACGTCGCGGTCGGCAAGGTCGTTGCGGTGTCGCTGCAGGGCTGGACTGCGAAGGTCAAGGTCAAGGTCAACGGCGATGTCAAGCTGCCGGCCAACGCCCGGGCCGCGATTACCCAAACCTCCCTGCTCGGCGAGAAGTTCGTCGAGCTGTCGCAGCCGCTGAGCCAGCCGGAGGGCCAACTCAAGAGCGGCGACACCATCCCGCTCTCCGCTACTGGTACTGCGCCCGAGGTCGAAGAGGTCCTCGGATCGCTGGCGCTGCTGCTGAACGGCGGCGGCCTGCAGCAGATACAGGTGATCACGTCCGAGCTGAACAAGGCCCTGCACGGCAACGAGTCGGCCGTGCGAGATCTGCTCGTTCAGATGAACAGCTTCGTGGGCAGCCTCGACACGCAAAAGGACAAGATCACCAACGCGTTGGTGAACATCAATCAACTGGCTGTCACGCTCAACCGGCAGAAGCAGTCCTTGACCAATGCGCTCGACACCTTCCCCCAGGCGTTGAAGATCCTGGCCGACGACCGTTCGAAGTTCACCACGCTGCTGCAAAGCCTGGCGAATCTCGGCACCGTCGCGACACGGCTGATCAATGCGACACAGACGGCACTCACCTCCGGGCTGCAGTCGCTTGAGCCGGTGCTCGAGCAGCTGACCGCGGCCGGCTCCGACTTGCCCAAGGCGTTGAAGTTCCTGTTGACCTTCCCGTTCCCCATCGGCAAGACGACCGAATTTGTCAGGGGCGACTACGCGAACCTGGCGCTGCACTTGGACTTGAGCATCCCGGACAACGTGTGTGGCCTCGGTGTCTCTCCGCTGTGCGATCTGATCACAGTGCTCGGCGGCGGAAAGGTCACGAAACCGTTGAACAACTCGTCGACCACCAAGCCGTCGTCCTCTTCGGTTGCGCCGCAGAACAACTCGGCCACGCCCCTTGACATCTCGGCATTGCCGGGTCTGGGGGGCTGATCGATGCTGCGTCGCTCGACCAAGATCCAGCTGGCCCTCTTCGTGATCATCACGCTGATCGGTGTCTCTTATGTCAGTGCCGAATATGTCGGGCTGACCAACGGATTGTTCGGCAACGGGGGCTGCACCGTCGCCGCGGACTTCCCCGACTCGGGCGGCATCTTCACCAGCGCCGAAGTCACCTATCGCGGCGTGACGGTCGGCAAGGTCGGGCAGCTGCACCTGATCAACAACGGCATCCGCGTCGATCTGAAGATCGCGGACTGCAAGAAGCACAAGATCCCGACCAGTGCGATTGCCGAGGTCAGCAACCGATCGGTGATCGGTGAGCAGTACGTCAACTTGATTCCGCCGAACGGTGACGGTCCGTACCTCAGCGGCGGACAGGTCATCCCGATGAACCGCAACAAGTTGCCGGTGGCGACTCAGGTGCTGTTGACCAACCTGGACACGCTCGTCCGCTCGGTGGACACGACCAACCTGCAGGTGGCGGTCTCGGAACTGGGAACCGCGTTCAACAACGAGGGACCCGCGCTGAGCACCCTGTTGGACGCGAGCAACAACCTGCTCGCGGAGGCGACGCAGAATCTTCCGGACACTCTCGCTCTCATCAAGGGTTCGGACAGTGTGCTGCAGACCCAACTGGACGAGCAGCCGGCGATTGCGTCGTGGGCACACAGCCTGAACCTGCTCAGCCAGCAGCTCAAGGCGAGCAACGGCGATATCACCAACCTGCTGGACCAGTCGCCGGCCGATCTGAACGTGGTCGGCACCTTCGTCAACAACAACCGCACCGATCTCGGCGTCCTTTTCGCCAACCTGGCGACGACAGGCCAGCTGCTCGTCCGCAACCGCGCCGGCATCGAGGAGCTCTTCGAGCTCTACCCGGCCCTCGCGGCCGGGACCTACACGGTGCTGCGTCCGAGTGACGGTGTCGGGCAGCTCGGCTTCGTCATCAACGAGAATCCGCCCTCTGGGCCGGCCGATTGCGGCAGCCCATACTCGACTGATCCGCGGCAGGGGTACGGCGGAACCGAGGTTCGTCCTCCGTCCGCGTACACGACCCCGAAGGCGCCCAACACCGCGGCGCACTGTGACGCGCCGGTCAGTTCGGGCGTCAACGTCCGCGGCGTCCAGAACGCGCCCGGTGGCGATCCGATCAGCACCGCTGGGGGAGACAGGGCCTATCCTGCCGGAACCACAGGAAACACTGTCAGAGTGGGAAGTACGGACGGCAGTGCCGCGCTACTGGGCGACCGGTCCTGGATAGCACTGCTGACCGACGGCCTGCACTGATGACCGACGGACTGCGCTGAAGCTTGCGCTCCCGCCTTGCCGCAAGGGTGCGGCAGGTGATGCGCCGCGCCTGCCGATGCCACGAAGGGAACCATGACCGAAACGCCGACACCTCGTGCGCGGCTGCGTTGGATCGTCGCGTCGATCCTCGCGACGATCGCCGTCGTGCTCGTGGTTCTCCTCGTGACGCTGTTGTTGCCTGCCCGGCACCGGCACCAGCACGCCGCGGCGCAGGTCGGGCTCACGGCGACCGAGAGCGCCGCAGTGGACGCAGCCTCCAAGCAGGTCATCAACCTGCTGAGCTACTCGCGCAAGAGCTTCGATGCCGACTACGCCAGAGCGCGATCGGGAGCCACTGGTGCGCTGGCACAGGATCTCAGTGACGCTGCCAAGAAGAACACGCTGCTGAGCCAGATGACGAGCGGAAAGTTCGACCTCCAGGGCCAGGTCACCGCATCGGCCTTCGAGGAGTCCAGCGGTGGCAACTACGCCGTGCTGATCTCGGCGCAGGGTTTCAAGGTTCCCGATTCCGGATCCAAGACGCTCGCCTCGACTGCCCGGTTCGAGATCACCATGTCCCAGGTCAAGGGCAAGTGGCTTGCCAGCAATCTCGTGTCGGTGGGGCTGGTATGAGCGACTCGACGAACGACGACCAGACCGCCGAGCGAGTCGACGAGCCGGGCGGCGACGCCCCTCGCAGGCCGAACCCTGGCGCCCAAGCGGCCAGCCGGGCACGCCGCATCGGCGGCCGGCCGATGCCCGGCCCGCGACCGGCCGGCGAGGATTCCACGAAGACGGAGTCTTCATCGGCGGCACGGGGCCGTCGATCAACCGCAACGACTGCACCACCGACGTCGGCGGCGCCGCCCCAGAAGCCCAAGACCGCGAAGCCCCCGAAGCAGCCAAAGGCCCGAAGTGCCCCGTTGGACGCGACGACGTATCAGCGTCGGCTGGCCACCGCCGGTCTCGCGTTGATCATCGTCGCGTCAGTGGCCGTCGCCGCCGTGCTCGGCATCGGTCTGTGGCTGAGCCATGGGGTCTGGTGGGCGAAGTCATCCACCGACGCCCGCCGAAACACCGAACGCCAACAGGTGCTGGCCGCGGCGAAGACCTGCACCGCCCGCATCTTGTCCTACGACTACCGCACGCTGGCCGCCTCGGAGAAGGCCGGCCAAGCGTGCGCCACCGGCCAGCTGAAGGCCGACTACACGAAGCTGATGGACACGACGGTGAAGCAGATCGCACCGCAGAGCAACGTCGTCCAGGTCTTCCAGGTCGAGAAGGCCGGTGTCTCGAGCGTGAGCCCGGACGGCAAGCAATGGGTGATCGTCGTGTACGGGCAGCAGCAGGTGTCGAGCAAGACGATCACCTCCGGGCCGCGGCTGGACATCTCCAACGCCGTCGTCACGCTCAACAAGGTCGGCGGCCAATGGCTGGTGTCGAACATGACCACGACCTCCTGAGCCGACCTCCTGAGCCGACCTCCTGAGCCGACCGGGTGGGCGCGCAGCCCGCGAGCAGGTTTTCCACAGGATCGCGCGATATCCACGCCGAGCCCTGGAAATGCTTGACGTCGGCCCGGACGCGAGGCACCCTTTCTGAACACGCCATCCGGTGGTCGAACGTGGGCCCCGGGCCGGCCTTGCTAGCCGTGCCCAAGATGGCTAGACTGCAACTTTGCGCTGCCCTCTTCCTCCCTGCGGCCCGTCAAGGGCCTACTTCGTGGTGCCCGGCCCCGGATTTCCGGCGATCGACGCCTCGCGGTGGCTCCTCGCGCGGGTCAGGCGGAGGGAAGGCGCGCAGTTCGGCACCGGTCAGTAGTCCTTGGAAGGACGCATCTTGGCAGTCTCCCGCTCCGGTAAGGCAAGTTCCGCAGGCACATTGCCCGGCATCCCCGGCTCCCCACCCCGTACGTCGTTCGCCAAGATCCGTGAGCCGCTGGAGGTCCCGAACCTCCTCGCGTTGCAGACCGAGTCCTTCGACTGGCTGGTCGGCAACGACGCATGGCGTCAGCGAATCAGTGAGAGCACCACGCAGTCCGGTCTGGAAGAGATCCTCAACGAGCTCTCGCCGATCGAGGACTTCTCCGGCTCGATGAGCCTGTCCTTCTCCAACCCGCGCTTCGAAGAGGTCAAGGCCTCCATCGAGGAGTGCAAGGACAAGGACATGACGTACGCAGCCCCGCTGTTCGTCACGGCCGAGTTCACCAACAACACCACAGGCGAGATCAAGTCGCAGACGGTGTTCATGGGCGACTTCCCGGTGATGACTCGCAAGGGCACCTTCATCATCAACGGCACCGAGCGCGTGGTGGTCAGCCAGCTCGTCCGGTCTCCGGGCGTCTACTTCGACCGCACCCTCGACAAGGCCTCCGACGTCGACGTCTACAGCGTCAAGGTCATTCCCGGCCGCGGCGCGTGGCTCGAGTTCGATGTCGACAAGCGCTCGACGGTCGGCGTCCGCATCGACCGCAAACGCCGCCAGCCCGTGACCGTCCTGCTCAAGGCGCTGGGTTGGTCTGCCGACCGGATCCGCGAGCACTTCGCCTGGTCCGAGACGCTGATCGCGACGCTCGAGAAGGATCACATCGGCTCCACCGATGAAGCCCTCCTCGACATCTACCGCAAGCTGCGCCCGGGCGAGCCGCCGACGCGTGAGTCCGCGCAGGCCCTGCTGGAGAACCTCTTCTTCAACCCGAAGCGCTACGACCTGGCCAAGGTCGGCCGCTACAAGGCGAACAAGAAGCTGGGCGTCGACGCTCCGATCACCACCGGCACCCTCACCGAGGACGACATCGTCCGCACCATCGAGTACCTCATCCGGCTGCACGCCGGCGACGATGGCTACGAGACCGACGACATCGACCACTTCGGCAACCGGCGCCTGCGCACGGTGGGCGAGCTGATCCAGAACCAGATCCGCGTCGGTCTGTCGCGCATGGAGCGCGTCGTGCGCGAGCGGATGACCACTCAGGACGTCGAGGCCATCACGCCGCAGACCCTGATCAACATCCGGCCGGTCGTCGCCTCCATCAAGGAGTTCTTCGGCACCAGCCAGCTCTCGCAGTTCATGGACCAGACGAACCCCCTCGCCGGGCTCACCCACAAGCGCCGCCTGTCGGCACTCGGCCCGGGTGGTCTGTCCCGTGACCGCGCCGGCATGGAGGTCCGTGACGTCCACCCGTCGCACTACGGCCGCATGTGCCCGATCGAGACACCGGAAGGCCCGAACATCGGCCTGATCGGCTCCCTCGCCTCCTACGGCCGGGTGAACGCGTTCGGTTTCGTCGAGACGCCGTATCGCAAGGTCGAGAGCGGCCGCGTCACCGACAAGATCGACTACCTCTCCGCGGACGAGGAGGACCGGCACGTCATCGCGCAGGCCAACGCGACGATCGACGCGCAGGGCAACTTCACCGAGCCGCGCGTCCTCTGCCGCAAGAAGGGCGGCGAGGTCGACCTGCTCGAGCCGGACTCCGTGGATTACATGGACGTCTCGCCACGGCAGATGGTGTCGGTCGCGTCGGCGATGATCCCGTTCCTCGAGCACGACGACGCCAACCGCGCGCTGATGGGCGCGAACATGCAGCGGCAGGCGGTTCCGCTGCTGCGCAGCGAGGCGCCACTCGTCGGCACCGGCATGGAACTTCGTGCCGCCGTCGACGCCGCTGACGTCGTCGTCGCCGAGAAGGCCGGCGTCGTCACCGAACTGTCGGCCGACTACCTCACGGTCATGGCCGACGACGGGACGCATCAGACCTACCGGCTGGCAAAGTTCGCCCGCTCCAACCAGGGCACCAGCTTCAACCAGAAGCCGATCATCGACGAGGGCGACCGCGTCGAGGCCGGCCAGGTGATCGCCGACGGTCCCTCCACCGATCGCGGCGAGATGGCGCTCGGCAAGAACCTGCTCGTGGCATTCATGCCATGGGAGGGCCACAACTACGAGGACGCGATCATCCTCAACCAGCGGCTTGTCCAGGACGACGTCCTCACCTCGATCCACATCGAGGAGCACGAGGTCGACGCCCGCGACACGAAGCTCGGCGCCGAGGAGATCACCCGGGACATCCCGAACGTCTCCGAAGAGGTCCTCGCAGATCTCGACGAGCGGGGCATCGTCCGCATCGGTGCCGACGTGGTGCCGGGTGACGTGCTGGTCGGCAAGGTCACGCCGAAGGGTGAGACCGAGCTGACCCCGGAGGAGCGGTTGCTGCGAGCGATCTTCGGCGAGAAGGCTCGCGAGGTCCGCGACACGTCCTTGAAGGTTCCGCACGGCGAGGCCGGCAAGGTCATCGGCGTCCGTGTCTTCAGCCGCGAGGACGGCGACGAGCTGCCGCCGGGTGTCAACGAACTGGTCCGGGTCTACATCGCCCAGAAGCGCAAGATCCAGGATGGCGACAAGCTGGCGGGCCGGCACGGCAACAAGGGCGTGATCGCCAAGATCCTCCCGCCCGAGGACATGCCGTTCCTGCCCGACGGAACGCCGGTCGACATCGTGCTCAACCCGCTGGGCGTGCCCAGCCGCATGAACGTCGGTCAGGTTCTGGAGACGCACCTGGGGTGGGTCGCCAAGACTGGCTGGCAGGTCGACGGCACGCCGTCATGGGCCGCCCGCCTGTCCGATGAGGCACGCACCGGAACTCCGGACACCAACGTCGCGACTCCGGTCTTCGACGGTGCCCGCGAGGAGGAGATCACCGGCCTGCTGTCCTCGACGCTCAAGACGCGCGACGGCGAGCAGCTGATCGGCGCAACCGGCAAGGCCCGGCTGATGGACGGTCGCTCCGGCGAGCCGTTCCCTGAGCCGATCTCGGTCGGTTACGTCTACATCCTCAAGCTGCTGCACCTGGTTGACGACAAGATCCACGCTCGCTCGACCGGCCCGTACTCGATGATCACGCAGCAGCCGCTGGGCGGTAAGGCCCAGTTCGGTGGCCAGCGCTTCGGTGAGATGGAGTGCTGGGCGATGCAGGCCTACGGCGCGGCCTACGCCCTGCAGGAACTGCTCACGATCAAGTCCGACGACATCCTCGGCCGCGTCAAGGTGTACGAGGCGATCGTCAAGGGCGAGAACATCCCGGAGCCGGGTATCCCCGAGTCGTTCAAGGTGCTGCTGAAGGAGCTTCAGTCGCTCTGCCTGAACGTCGAGGTGCTGTCGAGCGACGGCGTTGCCGTCGAGATGCGCGACACGGACGACGACGTCTACCGCGCGGCCGAAGAGCTGGGCATCGACCTGTCCCGCCGATTCGAGCCGAGCAGCGTCGAAGAAGTCTGATTCACCCCACCAAGTTTTCATCGCTTCGCTCGAAAACGTGTCGGGGACCCCGACAAGGGAATTGAAAGAAGGAAATCTTGCTCGACGTCAACGTGTTCGACGAGCTACGTATCGGCCTGGCCACCGCTGACGACATTCGTCAGTGGAGCCATGGCGAAGTCAAGAAGCCGGAGACCATCAACTACCGGACGCTGAAGCCGGAGAAGGACGGTCTCTTCTGCGAGAAGATCTTCGGTCCCACGCGGGACTGGGAGTGCTACTGCGGCAAGTACAAGCGGGTGCGCTTCAAGGGGATCATCTGCGAGCGCTGTGGTGTCGAGGTCACTCGGGCCAAGGTTCGCCGCGAGCGGATGGGCCACATCGAGCTCGCCGCACCTGTCACGCACATCTGGTACTTCAAGGGCGTCCCGTCGCGCCTTGGGTACCTGCTCGACCTGGCGCCGAAGGATCTCGAGAAGATCATCTACTTCGCCGCGTACCTGATCACGAAGGTCAATACCGAGGAGCGGCACCGCGACCTGCCGAGCCTCGAGGCCGAGATCAGCGCTGAGAAGTCGACACTGGAGAAGAAGCGCGACTCCGACATCGACGCCCGGGCCAAGAAGCTCGAGGGCGATCTCGCCGAGCTCGAGGCCGAGGGCGCCAAGAGCGACGTCCGGCGCAAGGTCCGCGAGGGCGGCGAGCGCGAGATGCGCCAGCTGCGCGATCGCGCTCAGCGTGAGATCGATCGCCTCGACGAGGTGATGGACACCTTCCGCAAGCTCGACGTCAAGCAGCTCATCAGCGACGAACTGCTCTACCGCGAGCTGCGTGACCGCTTCGGCGAGTACTTCGAAGGCGGCATGGGTGCCGAGTCGCTGCAGACTCTGCTCAAGAACTTCGACCTCGACGCCGAGGCCGAGGACTTGCGCGAGACGATCCGCGTCGGCAAGGGCCAGAAGAAGCTGCGCGCCCTCAAGCGGCTGAAGGTTGTCGCGTCGTTCCTCAACACGACGAACTCCCCGCTGGGCATGGTGCTGGACTGCGTTCCGGTCATCCCGCCGGATCTGCGCCCGATGGTGCAGCTCGACGGTGGCCGCTTTGCGACCTCCGACCTCAACGACCTGTACCGCCGCGTGATCAACCGCAACAACCGCCTCAAGCGACTGATCGACCTCGGTGCCCCCGAGATCATCGTCAACAACGAGAAGCGGATGTTGCAGGAGTCCGTCGACGCCTTGTTCGACAACGGCCGTCGCGGCCGTCCGGTCACCGGACCGGGCAACCGCCCGCTCAAGTCACTCTCTGATCTGCTGAAGGGCAAGCAGGGCCGGTTCCGCCAGAACCTGCTCGGCAAGCGCGTCGACTACTCGGGTCGATCGGTGATCATCGTCGGCCCGCAGTTGAAGCTGCATCAGTGCGGTCTGCCCAAGGGCATGGCGCTCGAGCTCTTCAAGCCGTTCGTCATGAAGCGCCTCGTCGACCTCAGCCACGCGCAGAACATCAAGAGCGCCAAGCGCATGGTCGAGCGGGCTCGCCCGGTGGTGTGGGATGTTCTCGAAGAGGTCATCCGCGAGCACCCCGTGCTGCTGAACCGTGCACCGACGCTGCACCGCCTCGGCATCCAGGCCTTCGAGCCGCAGCTGGTCGAGGGTAAGGCGATCCAGATCCACCCGCTGGTCTGCACCGCTTTCAACGCAGACTTCGACGGTGACCAGATGGCGGTGCACCTGCCGCTGTCGGCCGAGGCGCAGGCCGAGGCCCGCGTGCTGATGTTGTCGACGAACAACATTCTGAAGCCGGCAGACGGCCGCCCGGTCACGATGCCGACACAGGACATGATCCTGGGGCTGTTCCATCTGACCCGCGAGCGCGACGACCTCACCGGCGTCAACGCCCGCGACATCCCGAGCTTCGTCTCGCCCGCCGAGGCGCGCATGTCCCTCGACCGCGGCGACCTGCACCTGCAGGATCGCGTTCGGATCCGGGTCAACGGGGTGCCGAGCGTCGACAACGGTCCGGGCAAGCAGGCATGGGAGGCGCCCGAAGGGTGGGAGCCAAGAACCCCGGTTCGCCTGCAGACCTCGCTGGGCCGCTGCATGTTCAACGATCTGCTGCCGGCCGACTATCGGTTCGTGAACTACGAGGTCACCAAGAAGGAGCTGGGCCAGATCGTCAACGATCTCGCCGAGCGCTACCCGAAGGTGGTCGTGGCGCAAACCCTCGACGCGCTCAAGTCGGCGGGATTCCACTGGGCCACGCGGTCAGGCATCACCATTGCCATCGACGACGTCGTCACGCCGCCGAAGAAGGCAGAGATCCTCGACCGGTACGAGAAGGACGCCGAAAAGATCGAGAAGCAGTACCTGCGGGGTGTGATCACCGAGGAGGAGCGCCGTCAGGAGCTCGTCGAGGTCTGGACCAAGGCGACCAGCGAGGTCGCCAAGGAGATGGAACTCAACTTCCCGAAGACCAACCCGGTCTACATCATGGTCAACTCCGGTGCGCGCGGAAACATGATGCAGATGCGGCAGATCGCCGGTATGCGTGGTCTGGTCGCCAACCCGAAGGGCGAGATCATCCCGCGCCCGATCAAGTCGAACTTCCGCGAAGGCCTATCCGTGCTGGAGTACTTCATCTCCACGCACGGTGCGCGTAAGGGCCTTGCCGACACGGCACTGCGGACGGCCGACTCCGGTTACCTGACCCGTCGACTCGTTGACGTCAGCCAGGACGTGATCATCCGTGAGGAGGATTGCGGCACCGATCGTGGCGTCAGTCTGACGATCGCCTCAGCGGCGGCCGACGGAACTCTCGTCAAGGACGTCCACGTCGAGACCTCGGTCTACGCACGCGTGCTCGCCGAGGACGTCAAGGTCGGCAGCAAGGTGCTCGCTGCTGCGGGCACCGACCTCGGCGATGTCCTGATCGACACGCTGATCGTGGCGGGTATCACCGAGGTCCGGGTGCGGTCGGTGCTGACCTGTGAGTCGGCGCTCGGTACCTGTGCCGCCTGCTACGGGCGGTCACTGGCCTCCGGCAAGCTCGTCGACGTCGGCGAAGCAGTGGGCATCATCGCTGCGCAGTCCATCGGCGAGCCGGGCACCCAGCTGACGATGCGGACGTTCCACACCGGCGGCATCGCGGGTGAGGACATCACGCACGGTCTGCCGCGTGTGGCCGAACTCTTCGAGGCGCGGGTGCCCAAGGGCGTTGCGCCGATCGCCGAGGCCTCCGGGCGGGTGCGGATCGAGGAGTCCGACGGCACCAAGGGTTCCTCGCGCCGCGTGGTCATCACGCCCGACGACGGAACCGAGGAGCGCGAGTACCCGATCACCCGGCGTGCCCGCCTGCTCGTCACCGACGCCGATCAGGTCGAGGCCGGCCAGCAGCTGGTCTCTGGCGCGGTCAACCCGCACGACGTGCTCCGGATCATGGGCCCGCGTGAGGTGCAACTGCACCTCGTGCGCGAGGTTCAGGAGGTCTACCGCAGTCAGGGTGTGGCCATCCACGACAAGCACATCGAGGTGATCATCCGGCAGATGCTCAAGCGCATCACGGTGATCGAGTCGGGTGCGACGGAGTTCTTGCCGGGTTCGCTCGTCGAACGCAGCAACTTCGAGGCGGAGAACCGCCGCGTGGTCGCCGAAGGCAACGAGCCTGCCTCGGGCCGTCCGGTGCTGATGGGCATCACGAAGGCGTCGCTGGCCACCGAGTCGTGGCTGTCGGCGGCCTCCTTCCAGGAGACGACCCGTGTCCTCACCGATGCGGCGATCTCGGCCAAGAGTGACTCGCTTCTCGGCCTGAAGGAAAACGTCATCATCGGCAAGCTCATCCCGGCCGGCACCGGTATCCCCCGGTACCGCAACGTCGAGGTGAACCCGACCGAAGAGGCTCGGGCAGCCGCATTCTCGATGGCCGGGTACGACGAGAACGACTACTACGGCTTCGGCGGTGGCGGTGGCGCGCTCGGCCCGGCAGTGCCGTTGGACGAGTTCGGCTACGACGACTACCGCTAACTAGCTGGAAGACAGGGGGCGGGGAGGTCCTTCCTCGGGGCGGTCAGGCTTGATCCCCTCGGGAAGTACCTTCCCGCCCCGTGTCGCACCTCCTGGAGCAAGACCTGAGCCGCGCTCGCTGTCCGGAATGTCGGGTCGGGTGGGGGCTGTGATCGGCGGAGGACCGGTAGGTGAGGAATTTGGCTATCTCCGGGGTCCCCCGGTAAGCTACTTGCTTGTGCCCGGAGCGATTCGGGCCCCAATCCGTGCCTCGTGGCGCAGCCTCGTACAGGCCCCATTTTCCGGGGGCTGTAGGGGGGCGTAAGCGGGCCGGGACCACTGTCCAGATCGAGCGATTCTCCTCGGGCTGGCCTGTGCAAGGGCTGCGACACGCCCGACCGCGGGGACCGGTGGTATGTAGTTCCGCAGCACGACGAGCAACACCACAGCAGCGTCATCACTGAACCAATCGGCGAACGAGGAGATTGCAGGCCGCATGCCTACGATCAATCAGCTGGTCCGCAAGGGTCGCGAAGACAAGATCAGCAAGACCAAGACGCCGGCGCTCAAGGGCTCGCCCCAGCGCCGCGGCGTCTGCACGCGCGTCTACACGACGACGCCGAAGAAGCCGAACTCCGCGCTGCGCAAGGTGGCTCGCGTCCGACTGACCAGCGGCATCGAGGTCACCGCCTACATCCCGGGCGTCGGCCACAACCTGCAGGAGCACTCGATCGTGCTCGTTCGCGGCGGCCGGGTGAAGGACCTTCCGGGTGTCCGCTACAAGATCATCCGCGGTTCGCTCGACACCCAGGGTGTTCGCGGCCGCAAGCAGGCCCGCAGCCGCTACGGCGCCAAGAAGGAGAAGTCCTGATGAGCGCCCGCGCGAAGAACAAGGAGATTTAGCATGCCCCGCAAGGGTCCGGCGCCCAAGCGCCCCCTCGTCATCGACCCGGTGTACAGCTCGCCGCTCGTGACGCAGCTGGTCAACAAGATCCTGCTGCACGGCAAGCGCTCCGTCGCCGAGAGCATCGTCTACGGCGCCCTCGAAGGCACCCGCGAGAAGAGCGGCAACGACCCGGTCATCACGCTCAAGCGTGCACTCGACAACGTCAAGCCGACCATTGAGGTCAAGAGCCGGCGAGTCGGTGGCGCCACCTACCAGGTGCCGGTCGAGGTCAAGCCGGGCCGCAGCACCACGCTCGCCCTTCGCTGGCTCGTCAGCTACTCGCGGCAGCGTCGCGAGAAGACGATGACCGAGCGTCTGACCAACGAACTGCTCGACGCCAGCAACGGCCTCGGTGCCGCGGTAAAGCGTCGCGAGGACACCCACAAGATGGCCGAGTCCAACAAGGCCTTCGCGCACTACCGCTGGTAACAACACCCCGCCGAACGCCCGCAACCCGGGTAGAAGGCAGCCCGCCGCACTGAAGACGAGAGAGAGAAATGGCTAACAACGCCGAGCTCGCCATGACCCGCAACATCGGGATCATGGCGCATATCGACGCGGGCAAGACCACGACCACCGAGCGCATCCTCTTCTACACCGGTATCAACTACAAGATCGGTGAGGTCCACGACGGCGCGGCCACGATGGACTGGATGGAGCAGGAGCAGGAGCGCGGCATCACGATCACTTCCGCGGCGACGAAGTGCACGTGGAAGGGCCACGCGATCAACATCATCGACACGCCCGGCCACGTCGACTTCACGGTCGAGGTCGAGCGATCGCTGCGTGTCCTCGACGGTGCGGTCGCGGTGTACGACGGTGTCGCCGGCGTCGAACCACAGACCGAGACGGTGTGGCGGCAGGCCGACAAGTACAGCGTTCCGCGAATGTGTTTCGTCAACAAGCTCGACCGCACCGGCGCCGACTTCTTCCGCTGCGTCGACATGATGCGCGACCGGCTCAACAGCAATGCGCTCGTGCTGCAGCTGCCGATCGGCAACGAGGCCGACTTCATCGGCGTCGTCGACCTCGTCGAGATGCGCGCGCTGACATGGCGCGGCGAGACCGAGCTCGGGGCCGAGTTCAAGATCGAAGAGATCCCTGCCGACCTGGCCGAGCAGGCTGCTGAGTACCGCGAGAAGATGCTCGAACAGCTCGCCGACGTCGACGACGACATCGCCGAGGCGTTCCTCGACGGCGAGGAGATCTCAGTCGAGACGTTGAAGGCGGCCATCCGCCGCGCGACGATCGCCGACAAGGTCAACCCGGTACTCACCGGCTCGGCGTTCAAGAACAAGGGCGTCCAGCCGATGCTCGACGCCGTCGTCGACTACCTGCCCTCGCCGCTGGACGTCGACCATGTCACCGGCACGCTGCAGGACGGCGTCACTGTGGTCGAGCGCAAGACCGACGAGTCCGAGCCGTTCTCGAGTCTGGCGTTCAAGATCGCCACTGACCCGCACCTCGGCAAGCTGACCTTCGTGCGCATCTACTCCGGCGTGGTCGAGAACGGCGCTCAGGTGCTGAACTCCACCAAGGACCGCAAGGAGCGCATCGGCAAGATCTATCAGATGCACGCGAACAAGCGTGAGGAACTGCCACGCGCCGGCGCCGGCGACATCATCGCCGTGGCCGGTCTCAAGCAGACCACCACCGGCGACACGCTGTCAGACCCGCAGAAGCCGATCGTGCTCGAGTCGATGACCTTCCCGGCGCCGGTGATCGAGGTCGCCATCGAGCCGAAGACGAAGAGCGACCAGGAGAAGCTGGGCGTCGCGATTCAGAAGCTCGCCGAAGAGGATCCGACCTTCCAGGTCCAGAACGACGAAGAGACCGGCCAGACGATCATCAAGGGGATGGGTGAGCTTCACCTCGAGATCCTCGTCGACCGGATGCGCCGTGAGTTCAAGGTCGAGGCCAACGTCGGCAAGCCGCAGGTGGCCTACCGCGAGACGATCAAGCGGGTCGTCGAGCGGGAGGACCTCACCTACAAGAAGCAGACCGGTGGTTCCGGGCAGTACGCCAAGGTGCAGATCCGCCTCGAGCCGCTTGCGCTCACCTCTGACGGCCCGACCTACGAGTTCGAGAACTCCGTCACGGGCGGGAAGATCCCGAAGGAGTTCATCCCGTCCGTCGACCAGGGCGCGCAGGAAGCCATGCAGTACGGCATCCTGGCCGGCTACCCGCTGGTGGGCGTGAAGATGACGCTCACCGACGGTGGCTACCACGACGTCGACTCGTCCGAGATGGCGTTCAAGATCGCCGGCTCGATGATCTTCAAGGCTGCGGCGCGCAAGGCGAACCCGGTCCTGCTCGAGCCGATGATGGCCGTCGAGGTCACCACGCCCGAAGCGAACATGGGCGACGTGATCGGCGACCTCAACTCTCGTCGTGGCCAGATCCAGGCCATGGAGGAGCGCAGCGGAATTCGCGTCGTCAAAGCGCTGGTGCCGCTGTCGGAGATGTTCGGCTACGTCGGCGACCTTCGGTCCAAGACGCAGGGCCGGGCGAGCTACTCGATGCAGTTCGACAGCTACGCAGAGGTTCCACAGAACGTCGCCAAGGAGATCGTCGCGAAAGCGACCGGCGAGTAGTGCAGCTCGTCCGCTCGCGCGGACACCCGAGTTTTACAAGACACAGTCCAAACAGCCGGACGAAGACCGGCAAACAGCCCGAAGGAAAGGGATTCACAGTGGCGAAGGCGAAGTTCGAGCGGACCAAGCCGCACGTCAACATCGGCACCATTGGTCACATCGACCATGGCAAGACGACGCTGACCGCGGCCATCTCGCGCGTCCTGCACGACAAGTACCCGGACATGAATCCGAACACCGAGGCGTTCGACCAGATCGACAAGGCGCCTGAGGAGCGGCAGCGCGGTATCACGATCTCCATCGCGCACATCGAGTACCAGACCGAGTCGCGCCACTACGCGCACGTCGACTGCCCCGGTCACGCCGACTACATCAAGAACATGATCACCGGCGCGGCTCAGATGGACGGCGCGATCCTCGTCGTCGCAGCCACCGACGGCCCTATGCCGCAGACGAAGGAGCACGTGCTGCTCGCTCGTCAGGTCGGCGTCCCCTACATCGTCGTGGCGCTCAACAAGGCCGACATGGTTGACGACGAAGAGATCATGGAGCTCGTCGAGCTCGAGGTCCGCGAGCTGCTCAACCAGTACGAATTCGACGGCGACGACGCTCCGATCGTCCGCGTCTCGGCGCTGAAGGCGCTCGAGGGCGACGCCAAGTGGGGCGAGTCGGTGCTCGAGCTGATGAAGGCCGTCGACGAGTCGATCCCGCAGCCGGTACGCGAGACCGAGAAGCCGTTCCTCATGCCGATCGAGGACGTCTTCACGATCACCGGTCGCGGCACCGTCGTCACCGGTCGCATCGAGCGCGGCGTGCTCAAGGTGAACGAGACCGTCGACATCATCGGTATCCACCCGGACAAGCAGACGACGACCGTCACCGGCATCGAGATGTTCCGCAAGCTCCTCGACGAGGGTCAGGCGGGCGAGAACGTCGGTCTGCTGCTGCGTGGCATCAAGCGTGAGGACGTCGAGCGCGGACAGGTCGTGATCAAGCCAGGCACGACCACCCCGCACACCGACTTCGAGGCGAACGTCTACATCCTGAGCAAGGACGAGGGCGGCCGCCACACGCCGTTCTTCAACAACTACCGCCCGCAGTTCTACTTCCGCACCACCGACGTGACCGGCGTGGTGACCCTCCCCGAGGGCACCGAAATGGTCATGCCGGGCGACAACACCGAGATGACGGTCGCGCTGATCCAGCCGATCGCCATGGAGGACGGCCTTCGCTTCGCCATTCGCGAGGGTGGTCGCACGGTCGGTGCGGGCCGCGTCACCAAGATCGTCAAGTAGGTAGTACGACCCGGGTGGGTCTCGAGAGATCGGACCCACCCGGTACCTGCTCCGGCTATACGTCCTTAATCCGGCAGCCGCGAGCTTGATCCTGAGGCAGCAGCACAGCGTTCACGAGTGAGGGAAGTGCCAACGATGGCGGGACAAAAGATCCGCATTCGGCTCAAGGCCTACGACCACGAGGCCATCGACGCCAGCGCGCGCAAGATTGTCGAAACGGTGACGCGCACCGGTGCTCGGGTCGTCGGTCCGGTGCCGCTGCCGACGGAGAAGAACATCTACTGCGTGATCCGCTCGCCGCACAAGTACAAGGACAGCCGCGAGCACTTCGAGATGCGCACGCACAAGCGACTCATCGACATCCTCGATCCGACGCCGAAGACGGTCGACGCGCTGATGCGCATCGATCTGCCGGCCAGCGTCGACGTGAACATCCAGTAAGCGGAGAGATCTCACCAATGGCTACGGACACTAAGGGAATTCTGGGCGAGAAGCTCGGTATGACCCAGGTCTTCGACGAGAACAACCGGATCGTTCCGGTCACCGTCGTCAAGGCCGGGCCATGCGTCGTCACCCAGATCCGCACGCAGGAGAAGGACGGCTACACCGCCGTCCAGCTCGCCTACGGGCAGATCGACCCGCGCAAGGTCACCAAGCCGGTGGCCGGGCACTTCAAGGCCGTCGACGTGACGCCGCGCCGCCACCTCGTAGAGGTGCGCACCGACTCCATCGAGGGCTACTCGATCGGGCAGGAGGTCGGCGTCGACGTCTTCGCCGCCGGCGCGAGTGTCGATGTCACCGGCACCACCAAGGGCAAGGGCACGGCGGGCGTCATGAAGCGGCATGGCTTCCACGGCGTCTCGTCGTCGCACGGCTCGCACCGCAACCACCGCAAGCCCGGGTCGATCGGCGCGTGTGCCACGCCGGGACGCGTCTTCAAGGGGCTCAAGATGGCGGGCCGGATGGGTCACGAGTCCCAGACGACACAGAGCCTGACCGTGCACCTGGTCGATGCCGAGCGTGGCCTGCTGCTCATCAAGGGCGCCATCCCGGGTCCGAAGGGCGGCCTCGTACTGGTCCGCACCGCCGCGAAGGGAGGCCAGGCATGACGCTCTCGGTCACTGTCCAGAACCCGATCGACACCGCGAAGTCCGGCAAGGCCGGCAACGCCGCCAAGGCCGCCACGGTCGAGCTTCCTGCCGACGTCTTCGACGTGCCGGTCAACCTTGCTCTCATCCACCAGGTCGTCGTCGCCCAGCAGGCGGCCGGACGCCAAGGCACCCACTCCACCAAGACGCGTGCCGAGGTTCGCGGTGGTGGCAAGAAGCCGTACCGCCAGAAGGGCACGGGACGCGCCCGCCAGGGCTCGACCCGCGCGCCGCAGTTCGTCGGCGGTGGCGTCGTGCACGGCCCGCAGCCACGCAGCTACGACCAGCGCACCCCCAAGAAGATGAAGGCCGCGGCACTGCGTGGCGCGCTGAGCGACCGGGCGCGCAACGATCGTGTCGTCGTGGTGTCCTCGCTGGTTTCCGGCGAGCTCCCGTCCACGAAGGATGCCGCTGCGACGCTGGCCAAGGTCAGTTCGGCGCGGCACGTCCTGGTCGTTGCCGAGCGGTCGGACGACCTGACCTGGAAGAGCCTGCGCAACATCGATTCGGTGCATCTGCTCGAGCCCGGTCAACTCAACACCTATGACGTGCTGATCAGCGACGAGGTCGTGTTCACGCAGGGGGCGCTCGAGGCGTTCCTCGCGGGTCCGGCCAGCGGCAAATCGGCGAAGGGTGCTGCGAGCAGCCTCGAAACCGAGGTCGACGAGCCGACAGCAGTCGAGGCAGCCCCCAAGAAGGCGGCGAAGAAGGTGGCGACCGGCAAGGTGGCGACCGACAAGGTGGCGACCGAGAAGGCCGCCCCGAAGAAGGCGGCGGCGAAGAAGTCCGCGAGTGCTGCGAAGAAGAGCAGCGAGCCGGTCGCTGACGCAGAGCAGAGCGATGAGGAGACCGACTGATGTTTGACGATCCTCGCGACGTGCTGCTCGCTCCGGTTATCTCGGAGAAGAGCTATGGCCTGCTGGACGAGAACAAGTACACGTTCGACGTCCACCCGCTGGCTAACAAGACGCAGATCAAGATCGCGGTCGAGAAGGTGTTCGGCGTCAAGGTCACCGACGTGAACACGCTGAACCGGCAGGGCAAGCGCAAGCGCGCGCGCGGTGGCTTCGGCACCCGCAAGAGCGTGAAACGCGCCATCGTCACGCTGCGCGCCGGCGACCGCATCGACGTTTTCGGACAGGTGGGGTAACGGCCATGGCAATCCGCAAGTACAAGCCGACCACGCCCGGTCGACGTGGCTCCTCGGTCTCGGACTTCGCCGAGATCACTCGGGACACCCCGGAGAAGTCGCTGGTGCGCCCGCTGCACAGCAAGGGCGGTCGCAACAACCAGGGCAGGATCACGACGCGGCACCAGGGCGGCGGCCACAAGCGCGCCTACCGCGTGATCGATTTCCGTCGTCACGACAAGGACGGCGTCCCGGCCAAGGTCGCGCACATCGAGTACGACCCGAACCGGACCGCGCGCATCGCGCTGCTGCACTACGCCGACGGCGAGAAGCGCTACATCTTGGCCCCCCGGCTGCTGAAGCAGGGTGACCAGATCGAGAACGGCCCGAGTGCCGACATCAAGCCGGGCAACTCGTTGCCACTGCGCAACATCCCGGTCGGCACGGTGATCCACGCGATCGAGCTCCGTCCGGGTGGCGGCGCCAAGATCGCGCGTTCGGCCGGCGCGAGCGTCCAGCTCGTTGCGAAGGAGGGTCCCTACGCACAGCTACGGATGCCCTCCGGCGAAATCCGCAACGTCGACGTCCGCTGCCGGGCAACGGTCGGCGAAGTCGGCAATGCCGAGCAGTCGAACATCAACTGGGGCAAGGCCGGGCGTATGCGCTGGAAGGGCAAGCGCCCGACCGTCCGTGGCGTGGCCATGAACCCGGTCGACCACCCGCACGGTGGTGGCGAGGGTAAGACGTCCGGTGGGCGTCACCCGGTCAACCCGGGCGGCAAGCCCGAGGGCCGAACCCGTCGCCGCAAGTCCAGCGACGCCATGATCGTCCGCCGTCGCAAGTCCAACAAGAAGCGGTAGGGGCAACGCAGATGCCACGCAGTCTGAAGAAGGGCCCGTTCGTCGATGACCACCTCCTCAAGAAGGTGGACACGCAGAACGACAAGGGCACCAAGAACGTGATCAAGACCTGGTCGCGACGCTCGACGATCATCCCCGACATGCTCGGGCACACGATCGCGGTGCACGACGGTCGCAAGCACGTTCCCGTGTTCGTCACCGAGGGCATGGTGGGCCACAAGCTGGGCGAGTTCGCCCCGACGCGGACCTTCAAGGGCCACGTCAAGGACGACCGTCGCGCCCGGCGCGGCTGACAGGTACGGAGAGAAAGCGATGACTGAGACCAACGAGGTGCGCACCGCGGTCGCGCGGGCCACGCATGTACGCGTCACGCCGATGAAGGCGCGACGCGTCATCGACCTGATCCGTGACATGCCGGCCAGCCAGGCTCTGACGGTGCTGAAGTTCGCGCCTCAGGCGGCGAGCGAGCCGGTCGCGAAGGTCGTGGCGAGCGCAATCGCGAACGCCGAGCACAACTTCTCACTCGATCCCGAGACGCTGGTCATTTCCCGCGCGTTCGTGGACGAGGGTCCGATGCTCAAGCGGTTCCGCCCGCGCGCCCAGGGGCGCGCGTACCGCATCCGCAAGCGCACCAGTCACATCACGATCGAGGTCGAGAGCGTGAACGTAGCGAGCAACCAGAGGGGTCGTCAGTAATGGGGCAGAAAGTCAACCCGCACGGCTTCCGTCTGGGCATCACCACGGACTTCAAGAGCCGTTGGTTCGCCGACAAGCAGTACGCGGAGTACGTGAAGGAAGACGTCGCCATCCGCAAGCTCATGTCCAAGGGCATGGAGCGCGCGGGAATCGCGAAGGTCGAGATCGAGCGCACGCGTGACCGCGTGCGCGTCGACATCCACACGGCGCGTCCGGGCATTGTCATCGGGCGTCGCGGTGCTGAGGCCGACCGCATCCGTGGCGAGCTCGAGAAGCTCACCCAGAAGCAGGTCCAGCTCAACATCCTCGAGGTGAAGAACCCGGAGGGCGACGCGCAACTGGTCGCTCAGGGTGTCGCCGAGCAGCTCTCCAACCGGGTGAGTTTCCGGCGCGCGATGCGCAAGAGCATGCAGTCGACGTTGAAGAGCCCAGGCGTGAAGGGCATCCGGGTGCAGTGTTCCGGTCGCCTCGGCGGTGCCGAGATGTCGCGGTCGGAGTTCTACCGTGAAGGACGCGTGCCGCTGCACACGCTGCGAGCGAACATCGACTACGGCTTCTACGAGGCCCGCACCACCTTCGGCCGAATCGGCGTGAAGGTGTGGATCTACAAGGGTGAGGTGCCGACAGGCTCGCGCGCCGAGCGCGAAGCCGCAGTGGCGGCCGAGGCGTTGCGCCAGCGGCGCGACCGGCCGGCCGGGGCAGCACGCCCGCGCCGCTCGGGCTCGCAGGGCACGACCGGCGTGAGCACGGACGCCGGGCGTGCTGCGTCAGGTGAGCCGTCGCTGACCGACGAGACGGCAGCCGACACCGCGTCCGACACCGCCGCCGACACCGCGGTGGCTGTCGCCGAGGAAGCAGTGGTTACGCCGCCGGAGACGACCGCTCCCGAGGCGGCGGCGCCGGAGACTCCCGCTGCCGAGGCCACCGTGGCAGACGCCGAGGTGCAGTCGTCACCGTTGACGACGGCCGCCGAAGCCGACGCCGAGATCGCCGCCGACACGCCGGCCGAGGTCACCCAGATCGAAGACGGCGCAGCCAGCAGCACCGACGAGAGCACGGAGGGCTGAGTCATGCTCATCCCACGCAGGGTCAAGCACCGTAAGCAGCACCACCCGAGCCGTTCGGGCGCCGCTTCTGGTGGAACCCACGTTGCGTTCGGCGAGTACGGAATTCAGGCGCTCGAGCCCGCGTACCTGACCAACAGGCAGATCGAATCGGCCCGTATCGCGATCAACAGGCACATCCGGCGCGGCGGCAAGGTGTGGATCAACGTCTACCCCGACCGTCCGCTCACCAAGAAGCCTGCCGAGACACGGATGGGTTCCGGTAAGGGTTCACCGGAATGGTGGATCGCCAACGTCAAGCCAGGTCGGGTGCTGTTCGAGCTGAGCTATCCCAACGACGACATCGCTCGGCAGGCGCTCACGCGAGCGATCCACAAACTGCCGATGAAGTGCCGCATCATCACGCGAGAGGCTGGTGAAGGCTCATGAGCACCACTACCGCCGAGCTGCGTGAGCTGCACGACGACGAGCTGGACACCCGGCTGCGCGAGGCCAAGGAAGAGCTGTTCAATCTGCGCTTCCAGATGGCTACCGGGCAGCTGGACAACAACCGGCGACTGCGCACCGTGAAGCACGACATCGCGCGGATCTACACGATCCTGCGTGAGCGTGAGCTCGGGCTCTCGGTCGCTCCGAGTGAAGGTGTTACCGCATGAGCAGCAACGAAGCCGTCCGCACGTCGTTCCGCAAGACCCGCGAGGGTCTCGTGGTCAGCGACAAGATGGACAAGACCGTCGTCGTCGCGGTCGAGGACCGCGTCAAGCACGCGCTCTACGGCAAGGTCATCCGGCGCACCAACAAGCTCAAGGCACACGACGAGAGCAATCAGGTCGGCGTCGGTGACCGCGTCCTCATCATGGAGACCCGGCCGCAGTCGGCTACCAAGCGCTGGCGTGTGGTCGAGGTTCTCGAGAAGGCCAAGTAACACCGGCGTTCCACCGATATTCAGGAGTTCGAAGTGATTCAGCAGGAGTCGCGACTACGCGTCGCCGACAACACCGGTGCCAAGGAGATCTTGTGCATCCGGGTGATGGGCGGCTCGGGTCGGCGCTATGCCGGTATCGGCGACACCATCGTCGCGACCGTCAAGGACGCCCTGCCCGGTGCCGGCGTCAAGAAGGGCGATGTGGTCAAGGCCGTCATCGTCCGGACGGTCAAGGAGCGGCGTCGCGCCGATGGCAGCTACATCCGCTTCGACGAGAACGCCGCTGTGCTGATCAAGGCCGATGGTGAACCCCGCGGCACGCGCATCTTCGGCCCCGTGGGACGCGAGTTGCGCGACAAGAAGTTCATGAAGATCATCTCGCTGGCACCGGAGGTGCTCTAGTCATGAAGATCAAGAGAGGCGACGAGGTCGTCGTCATCGCAGGCAAGGACCGCGGGGTCAAGGGCAAGGTCATCGCCGCCGACCCGGTGACGAACAAGGTCATCGTCGAGGGCGTGAACCGCGTCAAGAAGCACACCCGCATCACCACGAGCGCGCGCGGGGCGAAGGCCGGCGGCATCGAGCATGTCGAGGCCGCGATCAGCGCCAGCAACGTGATGGTCATCGACTCCGAGGGCACGGCGACTCGCGTCGGCTACCGGCGCGATGACGAGACGGGAAAGAACGTGCGGACGTCCCGGCGTTCCGGAAAGGATCTGTCGTGAGTACCCCCACCGTCGAGATTCCGCGGCTGAAGGCGCGCTACCGCGAGGAGATCGTCCCTGCGCTGAACAAGGAATTCTCCTTCGACAACCCGATGCAGGTCCCCGGTCTGGTCAAGATCGTCGTCAACATGGGCGTCGGCCAGGCCGCCAAGGACAGCAAGCTGATGGACGGCGCCGTGCGCGACCTGACGCTGATCACCGGCCAGAAGCCGCTCGTGCAGAAGGCACGCAAATCGATCGCGCAGTTCAAGCTCCGCGAGGGTATGCCGATCGGCGCCAAGGTCACCCTGCGCGGCGACCGCATGTGGGAGTTCCTCGACCGCCTGCTCTCGCTCGCGCTGCCGCGCATCCGCGACTTCCGCGGCCTGTCCGACAACCAGTTCGACGGGCACGGCAACTACACGTTCGGACTGACCGAGCAGTCGATGTTCCATGAGATCGACCCCGACTCGATCGACCGCACCCGTGGCATGGACATCACCGTCGTCACCACGGCAAGCACCGACGACCAGGGACGGGCGTTGCTTCGAGCGCTCGGCTTTCCCTTCCGCGAGACAGAGAGAAGCTGAGATGGCGAAGACCGCTCTGAGGAACAAGGCCGCCGCGAAGCCGAAATTCAAGGTGCGCGGATACACCCGGTGCCAGCGCTGCGGGCGTGCGCACTCGGTGTACAAGAAGTTCGGGCTGTGCCGCATCTGCCTGCGCGAAATGGCGCATGCAGGTCAGCTTCCCGGCGTGACCAAGTCCTCCTGGTAATTCACCCCTAACACCAACTGCATCTTCGTGACAGGCCTGATCGTGGGAACCGTCGCGGGAAAGAAGTAGCAACAATGACGATGACCGATCCGATCGCAGACATGCTGACGCGTCTGCGCAACGCCAACGCCGCGTATCACGACGAGGTCGTGATGCCGCACTCCAAGTTGAAGGGGCACATCGCCGAGATCCTCAAGCAGGAGGGTTACATCGGCGGGTTCCGCACTGCGGACGCACCGGAGGGCCAGGTCGGGCGTGTTCTCATCGTCGATCTGAAGTACGGCCCGAACCGTGAGCGCAGCATCGCCGGCGTGCGCCGGGTGTCCAAGCCCGGTCTGCGCGTGTACGCGAAGTCGACCGGCCTGCCGCGCGTTCTCGGCGGTCTGGGCACTGCCATCCTCTCGACCTCATCCGGCCTGCTCACCGACCGGCAGGCCGCCAAGCGTGGAGTAGGCGGAGAAGTCCTCGCCTACGTCTGGTAGGGGGAAGCACCATGAGTCGAATCGGCAAGCTGCCGGTCGCCATCCCGACCGGCGTGGACGTGCAGATCGAGGGCCAGCAGGTCACCGTCAAGGGCCCGAAGGGCACGCTGTCGCACGTTGTCGCAGAACCGATAACGGTCTCGCGCGGCGACGACGGGGTCATCAATGTCGCGCGTCCCGATGACGAGCGGCTGTCCAAGTCGCTGCACGGGCTGTCGCGCACGCTGATCGCCAACATGGTCACCGGCGTGACAAGCGGCTACACCAAGACGCTCGAGATCGTCGGCACCGGTTACCGCGTGACTGCGAAGGGCAGCGACCTGGAGTTCGCGCTGGGCTTCTCGCACTCGATCACGGTCCCCGCGCCGGAGGGCATCTCCTTCCGGGTCGAGGCGCCCACCCGGTTCGCCGTGGAGGGCATCGACAAGCAGAAGGTTGGCGAGGTGGCCGCCAACATCCGCAAGCTGCGCAAGCCCGACCCGTACAAGGGCAAGGGCGTGCGCTACCAGGGCGAGGTCATCCGCCGCAAGGCAGGCAAGGCAGGGAAGAAGTAATGGGAGCGTCCACGATCAAGAAGCAGGCTCGACGTTCGGCGGGAATCTCCGCCACACGACGGGTGGGCAAGGCGCGTCGGCACTTCCGGCTGCGCAAGAAGGTCGTCGGGTCCGCCGATCGTCCACGGCTGGTGCTCACCCGTTCGTCGCGCCACCTGTTCGCGCAGGTCGTCGACGACTCGAAGGGTGTCACTCTCGCGTCGGCGTCGACGTTCAAGCTGTCCGACGGCGACAAGACGGCGCGCGCGAAGCAGCTCGGCGCCCAGCTCGCCGAGGCAGCCAAGTCCGCCGGCGTGACCCGTGTCGTCTTCGACCGCGCGGGCAACACCTACACCGGCAGGGTCGCGGCGTTCGCCGACGCGGCCCGCGAAGCCGGATTGGAATTCTGATTATGCACACGCACGAGGAGACGATCTGATGCCCGGACCGCAGCGCGGAGCCCGAACGGGCGGCAACGAGCGAACTGGCGAACGGGGTGACCGGCGCGACCGGCGCGACGGCGGACGGGGTCCGGCTCCCGAAAAGAGCATGTACCTCGAGCGCGTCGTCACGATCAACCGTGTCGCCAAGGTCGTGAAGGGTGGTCGTCGCTTCAGCTTCACCGCTCTCGTCGTCGTCGGCGACGGCGACGGCACTGTAGGCGTCGGCTACGGCAAGGCCAAGGAAGTTCCCGCGGCCATCGCCAAGGGTGTCGAAGAGGCGAAGGAGAACTTCTTCAAGGTCCCGCGGATCCAGCAGACGATCCCGCACCCGATCCAGGGCGAGAAGGCAGCAGGAGTCGTGCTGCTCAAGCCGGCCAGCCCCGGTACCGGCCTCATCGCCGGTGGTCCGGTGCGCGCCGTGCTCGAGTGCGCCGGCGTTCATGACGTGCTGACCAAGTCGCTCGGCTCCGACAACCCGATCAACATCGTGCACGCCACGGTCGCGGCGCTGAAGGGCCTGGTCCGTCCCGAGGAGGTCGCTGCTCGTCGGGGACTGCCGCTCGAGGACGTCGCGCCCGCCGGGCTGCTGCGTGCCCGGGCCGCCGGAAAGGCGAGCTGATGTCCCGATTGAAGATCACGCAGGTCAAGTCCGGAATCGGCTTCAAGCAGAACCAGCGCGAAACATTGCGCACGCTGGGGTTGAAGCGCATCCGCGACGTCGTCGTCAAGGACGACCGCCCGGAGATCCGCGGCATGGTCGCAACCGTCACCCACCTGGTGTCGGTTGAGGAGGTCGAGTAAGTCATGGCAAACGGTCCGCTGAAGGTGCACCACCTTCGTCCGGCTCCCGGGGCGCACACCAAGAAGACGCGAGTCGGTCGCGGCGAGGGCTCCAAGGGCAAGACCGCCGGCCGCGGCACGAAGGGCACGAAGGCCCGCTATCAGGTGCCGGCCGGCTTCGAGGGTGGGCAGATGCCCATTCACATGCGGCTGCCGAAGCTCAAGGGTTTCCGCAATCGCTTCCGGGTCGAGTTCCAGGTCGTGAACCTGGCCCGGCTTGCCGAGCTGTTCCCGGACGGCGGCACCGTCGGAGTCGAGGAACTGGTAGCCGCTGGCGCTGTCCGCAAGGGCGAGCCGGTCAAGGTCCTCGGCAATGGCGAACTTGCCGGCGTGAAGCTGGACATCACTGCCAACGCATTCTCCGGCTCGGCGCGCGAGAAGATCGTGGCCGCCGGTGGCACGGTGACCCAGCTCTAAATTCATCACCGCCGTCGACGGGGCTCGAGACGGCCTGTACGCCCGGACCCCCCAGGTTCGGTGGCCAGGCCGCCCAGGCCCCGTCGATGCATTCTCGCTATTACCGGGCGGCTGTTAGCCTGAGCGGGGTTCTTCCCGGACGGGGAAGCGCCCGGCCGCGGGGCCTGGTTCGGCCCGGCAAGTTCCTTGACCATCCGTGCAGGAGGATCTGTGTTCGGCGCATTCGCATCGGCGTTTCGTACGCCCGATCTGCGTAAGAAGCTGCTGTTCACGCTGGCGATCCTGGCGATGTACCGGCTCGGCGCATCGGTCCCCACGCCGAACACGAACACGAAGGCAATCAACACCTGTATCAGCCAGGCAGCGCACGGCAACAGCGCAAACGTCTACTCGCTGATCAACCTGTTCTCCGGCGGCGCGCTGCTGCGGCTCTCGGCGTTCGCGTTGGGCATCATGCCGTACATCACGGCCAGCATCATCATCCAGCTGCTCGTGGTCGTGATCCCGCGCTTCGAGCAACTGAAGAAGGAGGGGCAGTCAGGCCAGCAGAAGCTGACGCAGTACAGCCGCTACCTCACCATCGGCCTGGCGATCCTGCAGTCGACGGGCTTCATCGCCCTCGCGCGGTCGGGGCAGTTGTTCCCGCAGTGCCAGTCGTCGATCTTGTACAAGCAGAACATCTTCACCCTCGCGACGATGGTCATCTGCATGACAGCCGGAACGGCAGTCATCATGTGGCTGGGCGAGCTCATCACCGACCGCGGCGTCGGCAACGGCATGAGCGTGCTGATGTTCACCTCGATCGCGGCACGCATCCCGAACGAGGGTCAGACGATCCTGCAGAACGCCGGCGGATTCGTCTTCACACTGATCCTGGCGCTCGGCCTGGCGATCATCGTCGCGGTCGTCTTCGTCGAGCAGGCCCAGCGGCGCATCCCTGTGCAGTACGCGAAGCGCATGATCGGCCGACGGCAGTACGGCGGCACCTCGACCTATTTGCCGCTGAAGGTGAACCAGGCCGGTGTCATCCCGGTCATCTTCGCCTCGTCGCTGCTCTACATCCCACAGCTCATCAGCCAGCTCACGGGCAACTCCACCAAACCGTCCTCGTTCCAGCGATGGGTCACCAACTACCTGCTCAACCAGCAGTCGTGGGTGTACATCGTGGTGTACTTCGGCCTCATCGTCTTCTTCACCTACTTCTACGTCGGCATTACATTCGACCCCGCCGAGCGGGCCGACGACATGAAGAAGTACGGCGGCTTCATCCCCGGCATCCGCCCCGGGCGGCCGACGGCGGAATACCTGCAGTTCGTGCTCTCGCGGATCACTCTGCCCGGTTCTCTGTACCTGGGCATCGTCGCCATCCTGCCGAACTTCTTCTTCTCGATCACCAGCGGCAACAACCAGAACTTCCCGTTCGGTGGCACCGCCGTCCTGATCATGGTCGGCGTGGGTCTCGACACGGTGAAGCAGATCGAGAGCCAGTTGATGCAGCGCAATTACGAAGGGTTCCTGCGCTAGCAGCGCGGCGACGGAGGGTACCGGCTTCGTGAGACTCGTCCTCGTTGGCCCGCCTGGTGCGGGCAAGGGAACCCAGGCGGAGTTCATCGCCGCGCATTTCGGGATTCCGAAAATCTCGACAGGCGACATCTTTCGCGCCAACGTGTCCGGCGGCACCGAACTCGGGCTGACGGCCAAGAAGTACATGGACGCCGGAGATCTCGTGCCGGACGAAGTCACTAACGCGATGGTCCGGGACCGGCTCGCGCAGCCGGACGCAGAGCTGGGCTGGCTGCTCGACGGCTTTCCGCGCAACGTGCAGCAGGCCAAGGAACTCGACGGCATCCTCGACGAGATCGGTTCAGCGCTCAGTGTGGTGCTGGACCTCGACGTCGAGCATGACGAGGTGGTGCGCCGGTTGTCCGGTCGTCGCACCTGCAAGAAGTGCGGGCACGTCTGGCATCTCGAATACGACCCGCCGGCTGTTGCCGATGTGTGCGACAAGTGCGGCGGCGAGCTGTACCACCGTGATGACGACCATCCCGAGACCGTGCGCCACCGGCTGGAGGTTTACGCGTCGCAGACCGCACCGCTGATCGAGTTCTACGGCGAACGGGGCCAGCTCGTCGCCATCGGCGCGCTCGGAGCGGTCGAAGACGTGACCGAGCGCGCGATCCATGCCCTCACTCCCTTCGCCGACGCCTAGCCCGATGTCACGCTTCACCGAACGCATTCAGCTCAAGGCTCCCGATCAGATCGCCGTGATGCGGCAGGCCGGCTTGGTCGTGGCCCGCGCCTTGCGAGAGATGCGCGACGCGGCTGCACCGGGAGTCTCGACTGCCGACCTCGACCTCGTCGCCCGTGACGTGCTGCGCGACGCGGGCGCGCAGTCATCCTTCCTCGGCTACCACGGCTACCCGGCCGTGATCTGTGCATCCGTGAACGACCGCGTCGTGCACGGCATCCCGTCGCCGGCAGAGCGGCTGGCCGACGGCGACATCATCTCGATCGACTTCGGTGCGATCGTCGACGGCTGGCACGGCGACTCGGCCATCACCGTGCTGATCGGCGACGTGTCGGACGAGGCCCGTGCGCTGTCGATGGCATGTGAAGCATCGATGTGGGACGGGCTGTCTGAAGCCCGACCGGGTCGCCGTCTCACCGACATCTCCCACTCGATCGAGACATCCGTTCGCCGTGCGGGTGAGTACGGCATTGTCGCCGGGTACGGCGGCCACGGCATCGGTTCCGAGATGCACATGGCGCCGCACATCTTGAACTACGGGCGTCCCGGGAAGGGCCCCAGGCTGGTGGCCGGGATGGCGCTGGCGATCGAGCCCATGATCACCCTCGGTTCGCGGGCGACGCAGGAGCTCGAGGACGGCTGGACAGTGACGACGGCCGACGGATCCTGGGCCGCGCACTGGGAGCACACGGTGGCCATCATGGAGGACGGCCCTTGGGTGCTGACCGCGGAGGACGGGGGCCGCGCCGCGCTCGCCGAGCGTGGCGTCGAGCTCTCCGCGGCCGCGGCCTAGGCGGCAGCGCCGCGGCCGCGGCCTAGGCGGCAGCGCCGCGGCCTAGGCGGCAGACCAGACGCGGCTCATCCGCTCGGCGATGCCTGCGTGCTCCTGGGCGGTGAGCAAGCGCAACCGCACGCGCAGCGTCTCGCGGTCTACCTCCAGCGCCCCAGCCAGCGCTGCCAGGTCATGCGTGCCGCCGAGTTCGGCGACCACGCGCGTCAGCTCGTCGATCGTCACCAGGCGGCGCGCGGCGACGGCGTGCACTTGCCGCTCCTCCCGTGCCGACCACAGACCGCAGTCGGTGATCCCGCGCTCAAGGTGCACGATCTCGTGGGCGAGCGTGCTGCGGCGCTGGCCCGAGGTTGTCCCCGCCCGCAGCCCGATCACGGGAGCGCGAATCCAGCCGAGTAGCAGGCCGGCCATCGGTTCCACCACCACATGAAAATGCGGCCAGTTCTCGCGTAGATCGCGCCACGGGTCGTACCGGTGCGGAGCGGGGGAGCAGAGCCCGGGCGCCGCGGCACAGAGCAGTTCGGCGTCCATGGCAGCCATGATGTGTGCTGCCACCGACGAAACGACCGGTCAATCCCCAGCCGACTCCGGTTCGCCGTGTCGCGCCGCTCTCCGGCCGGTGGCCGGCGTAACCGGAAGCTCGGTGACAACGGTGCGGCTCGGCTCCAGCATCGACCTGATGATCTCGTCCACCGCGCGTCGTTGGCGCCGGGTGAGTCGGCTCGATTCCGGTGGGGGTGAATACGGAGCCGTCTGCTCGGCGGGCAGGTCGGCGGCGATCCGGAGCTTGGCGAGCGGGATCCGCAATACGTCGGCGAATGCGAGCAGCGTTGCTTCGTCGGGGCGGCCGTGGTCACCGCGCAAGTAGCGCGCGGCCGTGTCGTGGTTGATGGAGTGGCCCCGGTCCTGCGCCGTGCGGGCGATGGCTCTAGCTGACAGGCCGGCCTTGTTCGCCGCGGCCAGCAGGTCGGACAGCGCCGTCATCGGCCCGCCAGCCGAGTGACCTCTGCAGACATGTCGTAGACAGTAGCGGCCGACGCCCTCCTCACGAATTGCTATTCGCGGCGATTTTGTGGGTCCTTGCGCAGCGATTGTGCAGACGTTGCGCAGACACCATCAGGCTGTGGATGACGACCGATCAGTCATCAGACAATCGGGTACGGTCACCAGTCGGCGATCGTCGTGAGGAGCACCAGATGCGTCAGGCCATGCGGCTGCGAGACCGAGATGCGTTGCGGGCGTACCTGCGGCTGCTGGCGATGTCAGAGCGCGGCCTCGCCGCCCGGGCAGGGGTCGGCCACGCCACGCTGAACCACCTGCTGACCGGACGGCGCGACACCTGTTCGCCCGAGACTGCCCGTGCGCTGGAATCTGCCCTGTCGTGTCCACCCGGGCTCTTCTTCCAATGGAACTGATCAGGCTCGCTCGATCGCCGACAGCACGCGCGCCGGTGCTCCCGCTGCGATCGAAAACTCAGGAATGTCTGTGGTGACGACCGAGTTGGCGCCGATCACGCTGCGGCGCCCGATCCGCACGCCGCTCGTCACCACAACATTCGCTCCCAGCCAGACGTTGTCACCCACGACGGTGGCGCCGCGGGAGGTGAAACCCTGCCACGGCACCGGTCGGTCTGGGTCATCGAATCGGTGATCGGCGTCGGTCACCAGGCATCCGTTGGCGAGCATGCAGTGTTCGCCGATCTCGACGTAGTGCGCGGCCGCGACCATGACGTTCAGGTTGAGCATGCTGCCGCCGCCGATGGTGATGCGTCCCGTGTCGGAGGTGAGCCACACGCCCGGTTCGAAGAAGGCGTGCGGTCCGATCGTGAGCCGCCCCTCACGCAGCATCTCCAGCACGTTGCCGTGCATCGGCCCGCGCGCGAAGGCATCACGACGGGCTAGCTCGACGTGGAGGCGGAGCCGGTTCCATGGCAGTCGCGAGCGCTGGTACCAGCGCCACTTCGCCAGCCACAGCCGCGCAGCAGCCAGATCGTGGGGAGTCAGGAGCCGTAGTCCTCGGTGAGCCACAGGGTGTTGTCGCTCGGGTCGATCACGATCGCGATGCCGACGTGGGTGACGATCGTCGAGAGGATCATCTCCCGGTGCTGGTTTGCCGGCGGCTTCTCGTTGTACATCATCTCTTGGAGCGTGAGGGCTCCGCGGGTCGTCGGGTCCGGAGAGCACCCGATCGCCTCGGCCACCGGCCCGCGGCGGTAGCCGGTTGCGAAGATGCGCGCGTCGATGTCGGGTTCGCCGGAGTAGTCGTGCGAGTAGTTCCCGTTGCTGCAGTCTGCGGCGCTCGACTTCTGGTCCATCAAGATCGAGTGCCCGCGAGCGGACTTCTGCAGGAGTGACGACCACTGCATCGGGCACATGCCGTTGGCCGCGCGTTCCTGGTTGAGCATCGTGAAGACCGCGAGTTCGATCGAGGACGCGCCACTGGCCGAGGCTGCGGCACAGGAGCCGTTCGCAGCAGGCTTCGACCTAGCTGGGGGACGATACGGAACTGCGGCGCGCCGCACCGGCTGGGCCGCGCCGCCCGCCGCGTGAGTGGTCTTGACGGTGCTCGACGGCTTCGGCGACGGGCGGGGCGACGTGGCCGGCGTCGAAGGCGCGGAACTGGACGGATCGGTCACCGCGCCCACGGCTCCCAACGCGGCGGGGCGCCCGGCGACGGTTCGGTGCGACGCGGCATCGGCCCAGAGGGTGCCGGCGGCCACGATGGCGGCGCCGACCAGCACGGAAGGAATGAGGATCGAGGCTCGCATCAGGCTCCGTCGCTGGCGGGTGGGTCGCCGCTATCGTCCTTGAGCGCCCGTCGGCGCGTCAAACCCGCTGCCTGGGATGCGCAGATCGCCCGTAATCCGGGGTCCGGAGGCCCCTGGGGGCGTTTTGGCATCAGCCCCCCGGCGCAGGTACAGTAGATCCCTGGCGCATGCCGCCCTCCTCTGTGCTGCGACGACCTGTGAGAACACGTCATCCCAGCAGCCGCTTTGGCCGCGGATCGGGGGTAGGGACCCTCAGGGCAGCGTTGTAAGTCCGAACCACAATCACGTCAGCGCAGCTGTGACGAGCGGCGGTGACACAGTGCAGCAGCGACGCGACGAAAAGCGGAGGACATGCCCAAGAAGGACGGTGCCATCGAGGTCGAAGGCCGGGTGGTCGAGCCGTTGCCGAACGCGATGTTCCGGGTGGAGCTGAGCAACGGCCACAAGGTGCTTGCGCACATCAGCGGCAAGATGCGCCAGCACTACATCCGGATCCTCCCGGAGGACCGGGTAGTGGTCGAGCTATCGCCGTACGACCTGACTCGTGGCCGGATCGTTTACCGCTACAAGTAAGCCGCTGCACCACCGGACGACACCGACTACCGAACAGAACGAGAGGGCACGGGCCGTGAAGGTCAAGCCGAGCGTCAAGCCGATCTGCGACAAGTGCAAGGTCATTCGTCGCCACGGTCGGGTCATGGTCATCTGCGAGAACCTGCGACACAAGCAAAGGCAGGGCTGATTCGCCCATCGCGCCTTCGGGCGTAGCACCGGCAACACCACATATGCGCGTGCCTGACGCCGTCCTCGACGGCTAAGCACCCTCGGGCGAAGGCCGAGGCCCTCCCACACGGGCAGGGACGGACGCGCTGCCACACCTTCGAGCACAACAGTCTGGAGAGACACCGCATGGCACGTCTTGCCGGCGTCGATCTGCCCCGCGAAAAGCGGATGGAGATCGCGCTTACGTACGTCTACGGCCTGGGCCGTACCCGAGCCAAGGAAACGCTCGCAGCAACCGGCGTCAGCCCGGACCTGCGGGCCCGCGACCTCACCGACGATGACATCGTCAAGTTGCGCGATTACATCGACGCGAACTTCAAGGTCGAGGGTGACCTGCGCCGTGAGGTCGCCGCAGATATCCGGCGAAAGATCGAGATCGGCTGCTACGAGGGCATCCGGCACCGTCGCGGCCTGCCCGTCCACGGCCAGCGCACCAAGACCAACGCCCGCACGCGCAAGGGGCCGAAGAAGACCATCGCCGGCAAGAAGAAGGCAGGGAAGAAGTAATGCCTCCCCAGGCTCGTAAGGCGGGCGCCAAGAAGGTCCGCCGCAAGGAAAAGAAGAACGTCGCTCACGGCCACGCGCACATCAAGAGCACGTTCAACAACACCATCGTCTCGATCACCGACCCGCAGGGCAACGTGATCAGCTGGGCATCGGCCGGACACGTCGGCTTCAAGGGCTCGCGCAAGTCCACTCCGTTCGCGGCTCAGATGGCCGCCGAGAACGCGGCGCGTAAGGCGCAGGAGCACGGCCTGAAGAAGGTCGACGTCTTCGTGAAGGGTCCCGGCTCGGGGCGTGAGACCGCGATCCGCTCGCTTCAGGCGACCGGGCTCGAGGTCGGCACGATCTCCGACGTGACCCCCCAGCCCCACAACGGCTGCCGTCCGTCCAAGCGCCGGAGGGTTTGATCATGGCTCGTTACACCGGTCCCGCCACGCGAATCTCGCGTCGCCTCAACGTCGACCTGGTCGGCGGCGACAGCTCGTTCGAGCGCCGTCCGTATCCTCCCGGCCAGCACGGCCGCTCGCGCATCAAGCAGAGTGAATACCTGCTGCAGATGCAGGAGAAGCAGAAGGCCAAGTACAGCTACGGCGTGCTCGAGAAGCAGTTCCGTCGCTACTACGAGGAAGCCGTCGCCCGCCAGGGCAAGACGGGTGACAACCTGCTGCAGATCCTCGAGTCCCGCTTGGACAACGTCGTCTACCGGTCCGGCCTGGCCCGTACCCGTCGGCACGCCCGCCAGCTGGTCAGCCACGGACACTTCCTGGTCAACGGCCAGAAGGTCGATATCCCGAGCTTCCGCGTCTCGCAGCACGACATCGTCGACGTCAAGCCGAAGTCGCTCGAGACGACCCCGTTCCTGATCGCCCGCGAGACCCTCGGCGACCGCCCGGTTCCCGCGTGGCTGCAGATGGTCCCGTCGCGAATGCGCGTGCTTGTGCACCAACTGCCTGAGCGCGCACAGATCGACATCCCGGTCCAGGAGCAACTGATCGTCGAGCTCTACTCCAAGTAGGCGCTCGTCCTACACAACTGAATAAGCCCACCCGCGGACGTCATATAGCGGTCGTCCACGATTACAAGGAGTACCCCACTGTGCTGATCTCTCAGCGCCCCATGCTCAGCGAAGAGACGATTGCCGACAACCGCTCGCGCTTCGTCATCGAACCCCTCGAGCCCGGCTTCGGCTACACGCTCGGCAACTCCCTGCGGCGCACGCTGCTGTCGTCCATCCCGGGGGCAGCGGTCACCAGCATCCGCATCGACGGAGTGCTCCACGAGTTCACGACCGTCGAAGGTGTGAAGGAAGACGTCACCGACATCATCCTGAACCTCAAGGAACTGGTCGTCAGCTCCGAGAGCGACGAGCCGGTCGTGATGTACCTGCGCAAGCAGGGCCCGGGCGAGGTCACGGCGGCCGACATCGCGCCGCCGGCCGGCGTCACGGTGCACAACCCTGACCTCAAGATCGCGACGATCAACAAGAAGGGTCGTCTCGAAATCGAGCTCGTGGTCGAGCGTGGCCGTGGCTACGTCACCGCCGTTCAGAACAAGCAGCCCGGTCAGGAGATCGGCCGCATTCCGGTCGACTCGATCTACTCGCCGGTGCTCAAGGTGACGTACGCGGTCGAGGCAACACGTGTCGAGCAGCGCACCGACTTCGACCGCCTCGTGGTCGACGTCGAGACGAAGAACTCGATCACTCCCCGCGACGCGGTGGCGAGCGCAGGTCACACGCTCGTCGAGCTGTTCGGTCTGTTCCGTGAGTTGAACGACGAGGCCGAGGGCATCGACGTAGGCCCGTCGCCGGCCGAGGTTGCCGATATCGCAGCCTTCTCGATGCCGATCGAGGAACTCGACCTCACGGTTCGCTCGTACAACTGCCTCAAGCGCGAGGGCATCCACACGGTGGGTGAGCTCGTAGGGCGTAGCGAGGCCGATCTGCTCGACATCCGCAACTTCGGTTCGAAGTCGATCGACGAAGTGAAGATCAAGCTGGCTGGCCTCGGCCTGGCGCTGAAGGACAGCCCGCCCGGATTCGAGCTGCCCTCCTCGGTGGAGTCCTACGGCGAAGACGACTTCGGCGACGACACCGACTACGCCGAGACCGAACAACTCTGATTCGCATCACCTAGGAGCACGCACATGCCCACGCCTACCAAGGGCCCGCGCCTCGGCGGTAGCCCCGCGCACGAGCGGCTCATGCTCGCCAACCTGGCGACCTCGCTGTTCGAGCACGACCGCATCACCACCACCGAAGCGAAGGCCAAGCGGCTGCGACCGCTCGCCGAGCGACTGGTGACCTTCGCCAAACGCGGCGACCTGCACGCCCGCCGCCAGGTCATGACGGTGATTCGGGACAAGGACGTCGTGCACAAGTTGTTCGCCGAGATCGGTCCCAAATTCGCCGAGCGTCCGGGCGGCTATACCCGCATCGTCAAGGTCAACCCGCGCAAGGGCGACAACGCCCCGATGGCAGTGATCGAGCTCGTCGAGGCGCTCACGGCGTCCGCATCGGTCGTCAAGGAAGCCGAGAAGGCGCGCGGCACGAAGGTGGCCGGCAAGAAGGCCCCATCGGGTCGCACGAAGGAGATCGCCGAACAGGCCCAGGCCGAGTCGCCGACTGCCGCCTCGGTCGCCGCGCTGCCTGAGGCTGTCGCCGGTGAAGCGTCCCTCGAAGCCGGTGCGGACGAGGGCGGCCTGGCTGCGCTCGGCCTCGCCGACGACGACGTCGACGAGGCAGCTGACGCCGTCGACGCGGTTGCCGCCCCCGAGGCCGGCGCAGAACTCGCGGCGAACCCGGACGCCGACGGCGCCGAGAAGTAGAACTACCTCCGTCGAGTGACGGATCGTGCACATGAGTGACGCCGACAACGACGTCTCCCGCGGTGCCGATCCGTCACTCGACGCGTTTGTGCAGCGGGTCAGGCTCGATCTTTCCTACGACGGCACAGACTTCTCCGGCTGGGCCGTCCAGCCCGGCCGGCGCACCGTCCAGGCAGACGTGCAGGCCGCACTTGCGACGGCGCTCCGGCTTGCACAGGTCGCCCTGACCGTCGCCGGGCGTACCGACGCGGGCGTGCACGCGACAGGACAGGTCGCGCACGCGGATCTGCCCGTAGCAGCGTGGCGCGACGCCGGCACACGCCTCGTCCGCAGCGTGAACGGGTTGTTGGCTGCCGACGTGCGTGTCCGCGCGATCACCGTCGCTCCGAGCGGGTTCGACGCCCGCTTCAGTGCGCTGTGGCGTCGTTACGAGTACCGGATCTGCGACCGGCCGACCGGCGTCACACCGTTGCGCCGGCGCCTCGTTCTCAACTGGCCTCGCCCGCTCGACGAGGCGGCCATGGCAGAGGCGGCCCGACAGCTGCTGGGGTTGCACGACTTCGCCGCGTTCTGTCGATTCCGCAAAGGCAGCACGAGTGTCCGGACCATGCAGCGTCTGGACGTGGAGCGGATCGACGATGAGATCGTCTGCACGGTGCAGGCAGACGCCTTCTGCCATTCCATGGTGCGGTCACTCGTCGGTGCTCTGATCGCCGTCGGTGACGGGCGGCGAATGCCGAACTGGCCCGCCGCCCTGCTCGAACACGACCGCCGGGCCGACGACGTGACGGTGGCGGCGCCACACGGCCTGACGCTGGTCGGTGTCGGTTACCCGCCCGACTCCGAGCTGGCCGATCGCGCTCAGCGCACCCGCGCGGTGCGAGCCCCGCTCAGCCGGCCGTAACGGCCGAGATCAGCCGATAGCAGCGCTGCACCATGTCTGCGGCGGTCTCCTGCGGATGATGCAGCCACCACAGGACGAGTGAATCCACCAGCCCCATCCAGACTGCCGTCAGCGCGGACGCATCGAGGGAGTCGGTAAGCCCGCGGGCGCGCAGGAACCGCTCTGACCCCGACGCTGCGAGCGCAGCCGTGCGCCGCTGATAATCCTGAGCGGCGGCCGCGATCGGACCGTCGGACGGCTTGGTGGTGTCGTACAGCAGCTGCCACGCGCTCGGTTGCGGTTCGAGGGCCTCGAAGACAGCCTGGAGGGCGTGGATCCGTGACGCGACGGAGTCATCGACGCTCAGCTCGGCGACTTCGAGTCGATCGAGCAGCCCACCGGCCACGCTGTGCAGACAGGTCAGGTAAAGGCCGTCCTTCGAGCCGAAGTATTGGTAGATGAGCGGCTTGGAGATGCCCGCGCGCCGGGCGATCACGACCATCGACGCGGCGGCGTAGCCACGTGCGGCGAATTCGTCCACCGCGGCCGCGATGATCTGCTGCTCGCGTTCGGGACGGGGCACACCCTTGGTCCCGACGAGAGCACCACTGGACATGCCCGAGATCTTACCCTACGGTAAGTAACCGCAGGGTAAGTTCGTCGTGGACCAGTCGGAGGACGCCGATGTCATTGCTCGGTTCGCTGCGCGATCCGGTGACCTTCGCGATCCCCGTGTTCATCCTCTTCATCGTGCTCGAGGCGATGTCGCTGCGATTTCTCGACGATGGCCCCACGGCCGAGCGCATCTATGTCGGCTACGAACGGCGCGATTCGCGCACCAGCATCCTGATGGGGTTGGGATCGGTCGTCGTCAACGGCGGGGCCCGGGTCGCCGCGCTACTCGGTTATGCCGCGCTCTACGAGCTGTCGCCGCTTCGCCTCGATCCGCACCAATGGTGGTCATGGGTCTACGCCCTCATTGCCGTTGACCTCCTCTTCTACACCGAGCATCGCGCGGCGCACCGCGTGCGCATCCTCTGGGCGGCTCACCAGGCGCACCACAACAGTCAGCGGTTCAACCTCTCCACGGCGGTCCGGCAGAAGTGGAACCCGTGGTGGGAGCTGCTGGTCTGGGTGCCGCTGCCGCTGTTGGGTATGCCGCCATGGATGATCTTCACCGCATTCTCGGTCAACCTCATCTTCCAGTTCTTCGTCCACACCGAGAAGATCGACAAGATGTGGCGCCCGGTCGAATACGTCTTCAACACGCCGTCTCACCACCGCGTGCACCATGCGAGTGATCCCGACTACCTCGACAAGAACTACGCCGGGATGCTGATCGTCTGGGACCGCATGTTCGGGTCGTACGTCGACGAGACGCATCGCCCCACCTATGGCCTTACGACGAACGTCGACAGCTACAACCCGTTCCGGCTGCAGTATCACGAGTACGCGGCGATCATCCGTGATCTCCGCGCCAGCAGCAGCTGGCGCGAGCGATGGGGTTACCTCTTCGCGCCGCCGGGATGGCAGCCACCGCGCACCGTCATGAGCGTGGAACCGGCACCCCAGCCCGTCTCGGTCGGCTGAGCGGGCCGACGCCGGACGTCAGAAGAACGCGAGGTTGTCGCGGCCGCACCAGTCGAGCATGGCCGGCCATGGTCCGAACCCCGCCTCGACATTCAGATGGCCACCACCCTGGATGACGGTCGTCGGAATCTTGAGCGGGCGGGCGTAGGACTCGGCGATGCCCTCCGGTGTGTACGGGTCGTTGTCGCTCGCGACGAGCACCGTGCCGTCGGCGCCGTGGCGGACCTGATCGACGTCGAGAGGAACCGGGAAGAACGAAGCGAGTTCGACGATGTCGGTGTGGGGTGAGATCGGCGCGACGAGTGCGACCCGAGCCGGGCGAGGTGATGCCGTCTCGCGCGTGACGTGGTGCAGCCAGAGGATCGAGCCCAACGAGTGTGCGACCAGGTCAAAACCGTCGGGCGGCAGGCCGGCCAGTACGCCGTCGAGGGCGACGAGCCAGGCGTCGAGGTTCGGTGTGCCGGCATCAGGAAGGTCGGGGAACCTCACCTCGCGGCCAGTGCCTCGTAGCTGCGCGGCGAGCCACACCTGCCAGTGATCACCCGTCGATCCCTGCCAGCCATGCAGGACGACGGTCGGCACGGTTCTGGTCGGGCGGCGCGGCATGCTCAGAGCGTAGGCGTCAGCGGATGAGCCCGGCGACGATCAGGATCTGCCCAAGGTGGTACGTCACAATGATGATCAGCGGACCGCGCAACATCGGGCTGACGAAGCGCTGCCGGGCGATCGTCGTATCGGAAAGCAGGAAGAGCAACGCCCCGACGGCCGTCGCGACTGCCGCGGTGCCGAAGCCGAGGATCGTCATCGCGCCGAGCGCCGCCGCGTAGCCGCCCACCGCGGCCGCGAGCGGGGTGCCGCCGTGCGCGCGTGCGCCCTGCAGTACATGCGGAACCGTGAGCGCGCTGACGCCCCCGACCACCAGCGCCCCGGCGAGCATCTGCCAGCCGTGCAGACCGTGCCGGGTGAAGGCAACGAGGTAGGCGAGATGCCCCAGCAGGAAGCTGCCCAGACCCGCGAGGAACGCACTGTCTGCTGAGCGTGCGGACTCGTCCGAGAACATGAGGAAGACGTCGCCGAGCAGGCCGAGGACGAGGCCGGCCATCAGCCAGGGCTTGGCGTGGCCCGTGTCGGCGAAGCCGGTCGCTGCGATGAGGACGATCAGCGTGAGTGGTTTCGCGACAAGTTCGACGCGATGCTGCTTGCGTGCGACCGCCACCCAGTCCGCGGCGGCAATCACGACGGTGACGATCAGCAGGACGGTGGTGGTCACAGCACGGCACCGGGATTGAGGATGCCGGCCGGATCCAGCGCGTCCTTGATCCGTCGCGTGAGTGCCATCACGTCCTCGCCGAGGTATGCGGGCAGCCACGCCTTCTTGAGGCGACCGACCCCGTGTTCACCCGTGATCGTGCCACCGAGGTCGATCGCGAGGTCCATCACTGCACCGAACGCACGGTATGCGCGAGCGGTGGCAAGTGGATCCGCCGCGTTGTACACGACGAGTGGATGGGTGTTGCCGTCACCGGCATGGGCGACCAAGGCGATGGTGACGCCGTTGTCCGCAGCGATCTTCTGGACGCCGCGAACCAGGGCAGGCAGGGCAGGCAACGCGACGCCGACGTCCTCCAACAGGAGGTCGCCCAAACGCTCCAGTGCCGGGAAGGCGGCACGTCGGGCCGTGGCGAACGCGTCGCCTTCCTGCACGTCGTCAGTGCAGAAGACCTCGCTCGCGCCATACCGCAAACATGCCGCTTCCATAAGGGAAATCTCGCTCGAGGCCGCGACACCTGGGGCATCCGAACGACCGATCAACAGGGCATCGGCAGAACGGTCAAGCCCCATGCTCGCGTAATCCTCGACAGCGTTGATCGACGTGCGGTCCATCAGTTCGAGCATCGACGGACGCAGGGTCGATGTGATCGCCAGGACGGCGTCGGCGGCCGCCTCGATCGACGCGAAGGTAGCCACCATCGTCGATGCCGGTGGCGGTGCGGGTAGCAGTCGCAGAGTGAGTTCGGTGATCACGCCGAGGGTGCCCTCGGATCCGACGAACAGCTTGGTCAACGAGAAGCCTGCGACGTCCTTCAATCGAGGGCCCCCCAACCGCAGCGCCGTGCCGTCGGCGAGCACTACCTGCATGCCGAGGACGTAGTCGGTGGTCACGCCGTATTTCACACAACACAACCCGCCGGCGTTGGTAGCCGCGTTGCCGCCGATCGAGCACATCTCGAACGACGAAGGGTCGGGCGGGTACCACAGGCCGTGTTCGGCGGCAGCACTCTTGACCTCGACGTTGAGCAGCCCGGGCTGCGCGACGGCGACGCGTGAAACCGGGTCGACGACGATGTGGCGCATCTGCTCGAGTGACAAGACGATTCCATCGTCGACCGCGGTCGCCCCGCCCGACAGCCCCGACCCGGCGCCCCGCGGGACGACCGGAACACCGTGCCGCGTCGCCCACCGCAGCGTCGCCTGGACGTCGTCGGTCGTCGTGGGGCGGACGACCGCGATCGGCCAGCCGGCGTCCGGATCACGCGCCCAGTCCTGGCGGTATACGGCCATGACGTCACGGTCGGTGACCACACAGCCCGCTGGGAGCACGGACTGCAGCTCGGACACAGGGGCCGTCATGACCGTGATTGTGCCCGGCGGCGTATATCGCTGCCGCAGTGCGGTGAGATGGTGCAGTGGGATACGTCGACATCAGCGGTTTGCGCTACGCGCTGCCCGACGGTCGGCTGCTGCTGCACGACGTCGATTTCCGTGTAGGGGAGGGCACCCGTTCGGCGCTCGTCGGTGCCAACGGCACGGGGAAGACGACATTGCTCCGTCTCATCGCGGGCGATCTCCCCATTCAGGAAGGAGCGATCTCGCGTAGCGGCGGGCTCGGCGTCATGCGCCAGTTCATCGGATCGGTCCGAGATTCGACGACCGTGCAGGAGTTCCTCGTCGGCCTGTCTCCCGATCCCATCCGCGAAGCGTGGGATGCCCTGGCTGCCACGGAACTCGCCCTCATGGACCGTGACGACGAACGCACCCAGCTGGACTACGCACACGCTCTGGCCCATTGGGGTGACTGCGGTGGGTACGAGGCCGAGGTGCTGTGGGACACGGTCGCCGTCTCGTCGCTGGGGATCCCGTACGAGTCGTGCAAGTACCGCGAACTCGAGACGCTGTCCGGCGGCGAGCAGAAGCGCCTCGCTCTGGAGTTCCTCTTGCGCGGTCCTGATGACGTGCTGCTGCTCGACGAGCCGGACAACTACCTGGATGTGCCCGGCAAGCGTTGGCTCGAGGACAGACTCAACGACACGGCGAAATCGCTCCTGTTCGTGAGCCACGACCGCGAACTGCTCGCCAATGTCGCCGACCGCATCGTGACGGTCGAGGGGGGCACCGTCTGGGTGCACGGTGGCGGTTTCGCGTCCTATCACGACGCGCGCGCACACAAGCACGAGCGAATGGCGGAGGTTCGCCGACGATGGGACGAGGAACACGAACGTCTCAGGGAGCTCGTCCGCACGCTGCAGCAACAGGCCAAGAACAGCCCCGACATGGCCTCGCGCTACCGGGCCATGTGCACCCGCCTCGAGAGGTTCGAGGCGGCGGGGCCACCGCCGGACCGGCCGCGCGATCAGAGCGTGGCCATGCGATTGCGCGGTGGCCGCACTGGCGTTCGCGCGGTGACATGCGCCGAACTCGAACTGACCGGCCTGATGCAGCCCTTCGACGCCGAGATCTTCTACGGCGAGCGCGTCGGCGTGCTCGGGGCCAATGGCGCGGGCAAGTCCCATTTCCTGAGGCTGTTGGGTGGCGACGCGGTCGCGCACACCGGCGAGTGGCGGTTGGGTGCCCGGGTCGTGCCGGGTCTGTTCGCGCAGACACATGCGCATCCCGATTGGCACGGCTCGGTGCTGGTCGAACTGCTGTGGCGCGGCGACGACGGCCGAGCCGGGCTCGACCGGGGACGGGCGATGGGGGCGTTGCGCAGATACGGGCTCGACCAGCAGGGCGATCAGAGCTTCGGTTCGCTGTCGGGCGGCCAGCAGGCCCGCTTCCAGATCCTGCTGCTCGAACTGTCCGGGGCGACGTTGCTGCTGCTCGACGAGCCGACCGACAACCTCGACGTCCTCAGTGCCGAGGCGCTCGAGGAGGCGCTGACCGCCTTCGAGGGCACGGTGCTCGCGGTGACGCACGACCGGTGGTTCGCGCGCTCCTTCGATCGCTTCCTGATCTTCGGTGCGGAGGGCACCGTCTACCCGTCGGACGATCCGGTCTTCGACGAGACGCGGGTACTACGTCCCCGTCCGTGACGCAGCAGGCGCAGGCGTGGCGGCCGGAACGGCGAAAGCGACGATGTTGTCGCGGTAGTTGCCGGTGCTCGCGTCGAAGGGCCCGCCGCACGTGACGATCGCCAGCCGGCCGATGCTCTGCTGATCGAAGATCTGCTGGTACGGCAGTCGCTCCTTGCTGTACGTGCGGACGCCGGTGATCGTGAAGGCGAGCCGCGTCTTCTTGCCGTGGCTGAATCCCCAGATGTAGACCGCGTCGCCCGGGTTCAGTGTGCCGATGCGGGACAGGACGCCCTCGACGCCTGCATAGTTGATGTGCCCGTCGAGGATCGCCGTGCCCTTCGTGGCGCCGGGGGCGGCGCCGTACTTCCACCAGCCGACGATCTTCGGGTTCAGCGGCACGTCGAGCGCGCCGTTGACGGTGACGACATCGACGATCGGGGCCGCGACCTGCAACGCGGGGATCTCGATGCGGATAGGCGAAACGAAGACTGGCGACACTGCCGTCGCCTTGACCGGGACGATGCCGACGTTGCGCGAGGGAGCGGCGGTGACGGTCTTGTGCCAATACGGCGACGTGACCCAGGTAATTCCCGCACCGGCGAAGACGATGATGGAGGCGATCACCAGGAGGAACGGCACCCAGCCGACGTGCTTCGCGCGCGAGTGCTCCTTCCACCGCTGCGCCCGTCGGATCACGCGGTGCAGCGAGCGTCGCGTCGTCAGGCGCAGATCAACCGCCCAGCCGCTCATGTCGCTGTGCCCCGTTCGGAAGGTGCGCAATAGGCGCAAGTGTTCGGTTCCGGCTACCTACCACGGTAAACGACACGGAGCAGCCTCCGATTCGCGAGGTCGGCGGGACGGCAGCGGCGATTTGGAGACCGGTGAGCGGCCCCGGTACAGTTGCCCGTTGGTGCGCAGGCATCCTTGCGCGCGCAGGCCATGCCTCGGGGTCCACAGCCGGAAGTCCGGCCACGTGACCGCGAGGGCGCCGTCTCGGACGGCGTGAAGACCGGAAAGAGAGTTGTCGTGGGTACCTATACCCCCAAGCCCGGCGAGATCGAGCGCCGCTGGCGCGTCATCGACGCCAATGACGTCGTGCTGGGACGCCTCGCCAGCCAGGCCGCGACGCTGTTGCGCGGCAAGCACAAGCCGCAGTTCGCGCAGCACGTCGACACCGGCGATTTCGTGATCATCATCAACGCCGCGAAGGTGGCGGTCACGGGGCAGAAGCGCGACGAGTTCCGCTACCGCCACTCCGGGTATCCGGGCGGCCTGTCGCAGCGCACCGTCGGAGAGCTGCTCGACACCAAGCCGCAGCGCGTCATCGAGCTTGCCGTCCGCGGCATGCTCCCGAAGAACACGCTGGGCCGCGCCCAGCTCAAGAAGCTCAAGGTGTACGCCGGGCCTGAGCACCCGCACGCCGCGCAGAAGCCGCAGCCCTTCGAGATCAAGCAGGTTTCCCAGTGACCAGCCCCGCCCAGAACCCAGCACCGAAGTCCATCGTCGTCGGCCGGCGGAAGGAAGCAGTCGTCCGCGTCCGCGTCATCCCTGGCACCGGCAACTTCACGCTCAACGGCCGCACCATGGAGAACTACTTCCCGAACAAGGTGCACCAGCAGCTGATCCGCGAGCCGTTCGTCACACTCGAGAAGGACGGTCAGTACGACGTCATCGCCTCGCTCGTCGGTGGCGGTATCACCGGTCAGGCCGGTGCCCTGCGGCTTGCTATCGCGCGTGCGTTGATCGGGATGGAGCCCGACGACCGTCCGGCCCTGAAGAAGGCCGGCTTCCTCACCCGCGACCCGCGTGTCAAGGAACGTAAGAAGTACGGCCTGAAGAAGGCCCGCAAGGCTCCGCAGTACTCGAAGCGTTAAGCAGCCCTCGGGGATGGGCCGTTACTTCGGTACCGACGGCATTCGTGGATTGGCCAACGCCGACCTGACTCCCGAGCTCGCCCTGGCCGTCGCCAGTGCGGCGGCACGGGTTCTCGTCGCGCACGACGCCTCACACCGACCCGTTGCGGTCGTCGGCCGTGACCCGCGAGCCAGTGGCGAGATGCTCGAGGCTGCGGTCGTCGCTGGGCTCGCCTCCGCGGGAGCGGACGTCCTCCGGGTCGGTGTCGTTCCGACTCCTGCCGTCGCATTCCTCACCGCGAGCTATGGCGCCGACCTCGGCGTGATGCTTTCCGCGTCACACAATCCGATGCCGGACAACGGTGTGAAGCTCTTCGCCGCGGGCGGCCACAAGCTCGACGACGGGATCGAGGCTGAGATCGAGGCCGAGGTCGACGACCCCTCGCCGAGGCGGCCGGTAGGTGCCGCCGTGGGGCGGGTGCGCTCATCCGAGGACGCAGTGGGGCGTTATCTCGACCATCTGCTGCACGCGGTTCCGGTGCGGCTCGACGGCCTGCACGTCGTCGTCGACTGCGCGCACGGCGCAGCGGCGCAGCTCGCCCCGGAGCTGTATCGGCGAGCCGGTGCGCGGGTGACAGCCATCGCCGACGAGCCAGACGGCCTCAACATCAATGACGGCGTGGGCTCGACGCACCTCGACGTGTTGCGCAAGGCGGTTCTCGCCGAAGCGGCGGACCTGGGCATCGCCCACGACGGCGACGCCGACCGGTGCCTGGCCGTGGACGCCGACGGTGACATCGTCGACGGCGATCAGATCCTCGCTATGTGCGCAATCGCGATGCGCACTGCCGGGCGCCTCGCCGCAGACACCGTCGTGGCTACCGTGATGAGCAATCTTGGCTTCCTGCACGCCATGCGCGACGCCGGCATCGAGGTCGTCACCACAGCCGTCGGTGACCGTTACGTCCTCGAGGCGTTGCGGTCGCGGGGGCTCAACCTCGGCGGTGAGCAGAGTGGTCACGTCGTATTCACCGACTCGGCCACGACCGGTGACGGTCTGCTCACCGCGCTGCAGGTGATGGCATGCATGGCGGAGGCGAGGGCGCCGCTGGCCGCGCTGGCCGGCGTGGTGCATCGCTTGCCGCAGGCGCTGGTGAACGTCCGGGTGAGCGACAAGCAGGCGGTCGCCGGCTCGGAGAAGGTGGCGATGGCGGTGGACGCTGCACAGCGGGAGTTGGGCGACGACGGCCGGATCCTGCTCCGCCCGTCCGGAACCGAGGAACTCGTCCGCGTGATGGTGGAAGCCGCGACTCAGCAGGCCGCCGACGGGATCGCGCAGCGTGTAGCCGAGGTCGTAGCCAACGCCTGACCGGCCTATGGGCGGTCGCTGGTCACGCTCGTGTCCTCAGCCCGCTTGAAACGGACGATGCCGTCGACGATGTCGCGCATCAGGACGCCACGTTCGACCAGGACCTCCAGGTGCGCCATCGTTTCGTGCACCGCCATGATCTGGTTGAACATGTCCAGCTCGCCGAGCTGACGATGGTGCCGCGTCCATGTCATGGCGGTGGCCGCCTCGAAGCCACTCGTCGCGCCGCGGTCGATGGCGTCGGCCGTCTCGTCGAGACGTTTCTCGTGATGTGCGAGAAGTTCCGCAACGCGAGCATGGGTCGAACTTCCGGCGGGTCCGTGGGCTGGGAGCAGGGTGGCGTCGGGCAGCGACTGCATCAGCCGCAAGGAGGCGATGTAGTCGCGCAGGGGTGAGGGCGGGCGCACGAGTTCGATGCCGATCGAGGGCGTGATGTGGGGAAGCACGTGGTCGCCGGAGAAGAGCGCGTTCGCCTGCGAATCGTGAAATACGACGTGGCCGCGGGTGTGTCCCGGTGTCGCGATGACGCGCAGCGTCCGTGTGTGGAGCGGGATGTCCAGCCCGTCGGTGAGCCACCGATCGGGGTCCTCCCAGTTGGTGAGGTCGCGCTCGCCCTTCCACTCGCCGAGGAGCCTCGACAGGTCGAGTGCGCCGGCCTGGTAGAGCGTCGCGATGTCAGGGTGCTCGTCGACGGTGCGCATGGCCTCGAGCGCTAGCTGCTCGCCCTCACCGAGGGACACCGTCGAACCGAATTCGCGGCGCAGCGCGATGGCCTGCGTGAAGTGGTCGCGATGAATGTGTGTGACGAGGAACTCGCTGATGTCGGCTACGCGGTGCCCGATCTCGCCCAGTGCGGAATCGAGCAGCGCGCGCGCCTCGTCGAGTGCCCAGCCGCCGTCGATCATGACGAGCCGGTCGCCATCGGCGACCGCGTACACGTTCACTGCCTTGAGGTGATCGCCCGGCAGCGGGAGCGGGATCCGCCACACGCCGGGCGCCTGCTCGAATGCGCCCGGAAGTTCCCACGCGTGTCGATCCACTGGTGCACCGTATGCGGCCGGGCTGCTCCGACAACCGCGGGTGTGACGCATTCGTCCGGGCGTTCTGTAACCGGTTATTAGAGCGACGTGAGCAGCCGGGCGGTGAACGGACGCGAACCGGGACACTGGAAGCGTTATGGGACCGAGAAAATCTGGACTCCAGCTCTCCGCCACGCAGATCGCCGCCAGCGTGCTCGCGGCGGTGACAGCGACCGTCGCCGGATCCTTCCTCGGGGTGAACGGCACGATCATCGGCGCCGCGGTGGCGAGCGTCGTGACGGTCGTCGGCAACGCGGTGTACAGCCACTCGATCCACCAGACGCGCGAGCGGGTCCTGACAGTGCCCGCGGTCCGCCGGATCACGCCCATGCCGGCACGTGTGACGCCGACGCCGGTTGCCGTCGGCGTTGCCGATCAGCCCGGCCCGCACCAGCTACCTCCCACCACGCCTCCGACCCGTGCGGCGTGGCGCCGCGCCGGGCTTGCGGCGGCCGGTGTGTTCGCCGCGCTGCTCACCCTGCTCACCACCGTCGAGGTCGTGTCCGGTCGTCCGCTCAGTGATCTGCTGCATGGGACCTCGGCATCCGGCACGACGGTGTTCGGCTCGTCGGAGCAGGCGCCGCGGACCGCTCAGAGCCCTGCCGTTGCACCGGTCACCGTCACTCGCATCGTCGTCCCGTCTGTGGTCACCACGACGCCCACGGTCACCCAGACAGCGCCGCCGGTCACGGTGACGCCGACCCCCACGGCGACATCGACCCCCGGCGGCACTCCGACTCCCACCGGGTCACCGGGCGCGCCGACCCCGTAGCGGACTGCATTCGCAGCCGCTCTACTCCCGTACTCTCGTAGCCATGTGCGGAATAGTCGGCTACGTCGGACACCGCCCCGCGCTGGACGTCGTCGTCGAAGGTCTGCGCCGCTTGGAGTACCGCGGGTACGACTCCGCCGGCGTCGCGATCATCGGGGTCGACGAACTCCAGGTGGCCAAGAAGGCCGGGCGCATCGAGAACCTCGACAAGGAGCTGTCGGAACGCTCGATCGCCGGCACGACCGGTATGGGCCACACGCGGTGGGCCACACACGGAGCGCCGAACGACCGCAACGCGCATCCGCACCTGGACTCGGACAATCGCATCGCCGTGGTGCACAACGGCATCATCGAGAACTTTGGTGAGCTGCGCGACGAGCTCGAGCACGCCGGCGTCGAAATGCGCAGCGACACCGACACCGAGACCGTCGCGCATCTCGTCGCCGCCCACGTGCGAGCCGGCAGCACGCTCGCCGATGCCGTGCGTTCGGTTGCGAAACGCCTGCAGGGGGCGTTCACGCTCGTCCTGCTCGACGCCGACGATCCGGATGTCGTCGTGGCGGCCCGGCGGAACTCGCCGCTCGTGGTCGGTGTCGGCGAGGACGAGATGTTCCTCGGCAGCGACGTAGCGGCATTCATCGAGTACACCCACGAGGCTGTCGAGCTCGGCCAGGACCAGGTCGTCGAGATCCGTCGCGACGGTTACGTCATCACGGGGTTCGACGGATCACCTCAGCAGGGGCGCCCGTTCCACATCGACTGGGACCTCGCTGCCGCGGAAAAGGGCGGCTACGACTACTTCATGTTGAAGGAGATCCAGGAGCAGCCCGACGCGGTGCGCGACACGCTGCTCGGTCACCTGGTCGACGGCCAGATCGTGCTGGACGAGCAGCGCCTCGACCGTCAAGACCTGCGTGACGTCGACAAGGTCTTCGTGGTCGCCTGCGGAACCGCTTACCACGCCGGGCTCATCGGCAAGCAGGCCATCGAGCACTGGACGCGCATTCCCGTCGAGGTCGAGATGGCCTCGGAGTTCCGCTATCGCGATCCTGTGCTCGACCGCCAGACGCTGGTCGTGGCGATCAGCCAGTCTGGAGAGACCGCGGACACGCTGGAAGCCGTTCGGCACGCCCGCGATCAGAAGGCCAAGGTGCTTGCCATCTGCAACACCAACGGCGCCCAGATCCCGCGCGAGTCAGATGCCGTTCTCTACACGCACGCCGGCCCCGAGATCGGCGTTGCGGCGACGAAGACGTTCCTCGCGCAAGTGGCCGCGGTCGAACTCGTCGGGCTCGCGCTCGCACAGGCCCGCGGCACGAAGTACGGCGACGAGATCGGTCGCGAGTACGAAGCGATGTGTCAGGTCCCCGATTACATCGCGCGAACCCTGCTCGGCGCCGAGGACGTCCGCCGTCTGGCCCGCGATATAGCCGATTCGAAGGCGGTGCTGTTCATCGGCCGTCACGTCGGATACCCCGTCGCCCTCGAAGGCGCGCTCAAGTTGAAAGAACTCGCCTACATGCACGCCGAGGGATTCCCCGCGGGTGAGCTCAAGCACGGGCCCATCGCGCTGATCGAGCCGGGGCTGCCGGTCGTGGTGATCATGCCGTCGGCGAGTGGACGTCCCCTACTGCACCAGAAGATGCTCAGCAACGTCGCCGAGGTCAAGGCACGAGGAGCGCGCACCATCGTGATCGCCGAGGTCGGAGACAAGGCGGCGAGCGCGCACGCCGACCACCTCATCCTGGTGCCGGCCGTACCGACCTTGCTGTCGCCGTTCGTCACCACGGTGCCGCTGCAGATCCTGGCGGCCGAGATCGCCCAGGCACGAGGGTTCGACGTCGACAAGCCGCGCAACCTGGCGAAGTCGGTCACCGTCGAGTAGACGGGCCATGCCTTAGGCTCGCCGCTGTGACGGACGCCTCCACGAAGTCGGTCGACCTGCTCATCGTCGGTGCCGGGCCGGTCGGCCTGTTCGGTGCTTATTACGCAGGTGTCCGCACCCTGTCGACTGCTGTCCTCGACTCGCTCGAAGAGCCGGGCGGGCAGATCACCGCGATGTACCCGGAGAAGGCGATCTTCGACGTCGCCGGGTTTCCCGCGATCCGTGGTCGTGATCTGGTGGAGCAGCTCCTGGCTCAGGCCGCCCCGTTCGCACCGGACTACCTGCTCGGCCATCAAGCGGCCGGGCTGGAGCGCGGACCCGAGAGCGGCTTTGCCGTGACGACCTCCGCAGGCCTGCGCATCGAATGCCGCGCCATCGTCATCACCGGTGGCATCGGGACGTTCACACCACGTCCCCTCCCTGCCGGCGGTGAATACCTGGGCCGCGGGCTGGTGCATTTCGTACCCGACCCCGCGTCCTACGAAGGGCAGAACATCATCGTCGTCGGCGGGGGCGATTCCGCGCTCGACTGGGCTCTCATGCTCGAGCCGATCGGCAAGTCGGTGACGATCGTGCACCGGCGAGCGGAATTCCGAGCCCACCCCCATTCGGTCGAACTGCTGAAGGCGTCTTCGATCTCGATGCTCACCGATGCACAAATTGCCGCGGTGCGGGGGGAGCCGGGTGTGAGCGAGGTCGACATCGACGTCGCCGGTGAGATCAAGACCCTCGCCTGCGACAAACTCGTCGCCGCGCTCGGGTTCACGGCGAACCTCGGGCCACTGCTCGAATGGGGTATCGAGATCCGGAAGCGGCAGATCGTCGTCGACACGATGGGACGCACCACCGTCGCGGGCATCTACGCAGCGGGCGACATCGTCGAATACCAGGGCAAGGTCAAACTGATCGCAACAGGCTTCGGCGAGGTCGCGACCGCTGTGAACAACGCGGCCGCGTTCCTCAACCCCGCTGTGTCCGCGTTTCCCGGTCACCTGTCCGACTATGCGCCGCCCGGCTCGACGGCCTCACCGACTGCGTGACCCTGATGGGCATGATCTCGGCATGATCATCGGAGTGGGCATCGACGTGGTCCCGGTCGAGCGATTCGCCGAATCCCTGGCCCGCACACCGTCCTTGCGAGGCCGCCTGTTCACACCGGGCGAGTTGACGAGCGCCACCGGTCGGCAGCGAAGCGACGAGTCCCTCGCTGCCCGCTTTGCCGCCAAAGAGGCGCTCGCGAAGGCGCTGGGCGCCGGCGGCGGGATGCTCTGGACCGATGCGGAGATACGGACCGACGGCGCCGGGCGGCCGTCGATCGCCGTGCAGGGCAGCGTCGCGGAGCGAGCGACGGCTCGTGGCGTGACGCACTGGCACGTGTCGATGTCGCACGATGGCGGAGTGGCTTCTGCCGTCGTGATCGCGGAGGGTGACGGCTGATGCAGGCGGTCTACTCCGCTGCCGAGATTCGAGCGGCCGAGGACACACTGCTCGCAACCGTCGCCGAGGGTGCCTTGATGCAGCGCGCTGCTCGGGGTCTCGCAGTGCACTGCGCGGCACTGCTCGGACGGGTGTACGGCGCGCGCGTCGTGCTGCTCGTCGGCGCGGGCAACAACGGCGGCGATGCGCTGTTCGCGGGGGCCGAACTCGCCACTCGTGGAGCGAACGTCACCGCGATGTTGCTCGATCGCGAACGCGCGCACGCCGCGGGCGTTGCCGCCCTGCGCCGGGCGGGCGGGCGGTGTGTCGATCCGGACGTGGATGCGGTGCGCGATGCCGACCTGGTCGTCGACGGAATCGTCGGCATCGGGGGCACCGCCGGCCTGCGTGGCATTGCCGTCGACCTGGCCGCCGCGGCCGAGGGAGTGTTGACGGTGGCCGTGGACGTTCCGTCCGGGGTGGATGCGAGCACGGGTGCGGTGAGCGGTGCGTCGGTGCGAGCGGACGTGACGGTGAGCTTCGGTGCGTTGAAGACCGGGCTCGTCGTCGGACCCGGCGCTGAGTGCAGCGGTCAGTTGCGGCTGGTCGCCATCGGGCTGGATGCCGTGCTGCCGCCACCGACGGTGCACGTCCTGGAGGCCGCGGACATCCGTGATCTGCTGCCTGAGCCCGATTGCGACGACGACAAGTACACGCGGGGGGTCACCGGAGTTGCTGCGGGATCGGCCCAGTACTCCGGCGCCGGTGTCCTTGCCACCGGCGCCGCCCTCGTCGGTGGTGCCGGCATGGTGCGCTACCTGGGCCTCGCGCCGGACGCCGTGCGGACCCGCTATCCCGAGGTCGTAGTGCACGCGGACAGCGCGCCGCACGACGTCCAGGTGCAGGCATGGGTCGTCGGCCCGGGGCTGGGTACCGGCGACGACGCATCGGCGCTGCTGGCGGACGTGCTGAGCACCGACGTACCCGTGATCGCCGATGCCGACGCAATCACATTGATCGGGCGCCGGCCGGAGTTGGTGCGTGAGCGTTCGGCGCCGACAGTGCTGACCCCACACGACCGCGAGTTCGCGCGCATCGCCGACGGCCCGGGCCGCGACCGGCTGGATGCGGTTCGCCGGGCGGCCGACGACCTGAGGGCCACGGTGCTACTGAAGGGCAATGCGACGATCATCGCCGAGCCGGGCGGCCGTGCGTTCGTCAATGCCACCGGCACGCCGTGGCTGGGAACGGCGGGGAGCGGCGACGTCCTCAGCGGGCTGATCGGCTCACTACTCGCGGGTGGCCTGGAATGCGGTGTCGCAGCGGCGGTCGCGACGTTCATCCACGGCGTGGCCGGACAGCGTGCGGCGAGCGGCGGACCACCCACAGCGGTCGACATCCTCAATGAACTCAGGGCGACGATGGCGTCGATCCGCGGCGGCTGAGGCCTTCAGATCGGCGGGTGCTGCTGCCGTCACGCGCCCAACTATGCCCGAGTTGCCGATGACGGCGCCTATGCCTAGCGTCGGCTGCAGAGCTGAAGGAGACTGCATGGCGCGCTTGCTGTCCGTGGTATCCCGTGTGGTGGTCGCGTCGATCCTCGGTGTGGTCGTCGCAGCGACGGGCGCTTCCAGTGCTGCAGGGGCGGCCGCGCCGTACCCCGTGCCGTACGACTTCCTCACGTCTGCCGTGCTCGCCGGCTTGCGGGTGGACGCCGACCCGCCGGGCGCGAACATCTGGGGCTGCCGCCCCTCGACAGCGCATCCCGAACCGGTGGTCCTCGTGCACGGCACCGGCGGGAACAAGAACGACAACTGGCAGACCTTCGCGCCGCTGCTCGCGAACAACGGGTACTGCGTCTACGCATTCACCTACGGCGTGCTTCCGGGAGCGGGGCTGCCGTTGAACCAGGTCGGTGGGCTCGCACCCATCGAATCGAGCGCGCAGCAGATGGCGGCGTTCGTCACCAAGGTGCTGGCCGCGACCGGAGCCGCACGGGTCGACATCGTCGGGCACTCGCAGGGCACCTTCATGCCGGACTACTACGCGAAGTTCCTCGGTGGCGCGAACAAGATCGACAAGTACGTGTCGCTCGCGCCCCTGTGGCACGGTACGAACCTGCTTGAGGCCGGCACCCTGATGACTCTCGGCGCTGCATACGGATTCCACGTCGACGAGCGCGCATTCGGGGCCGGCGCGCAGATGCTTGCGGGCTCGCAGTTCGTCGCGAAGTTGCGATCCGGTGGTACGCCGGCCGTTGCGGGCATCACGTACACCAACATCGTCACCGCGCACGATGAGCTGGTCGTGCCCTATACGAGTGGCATCGAGAGCGGGATGACGAACATCGTCGTCCAGCACCAGTGTGGGCTCGACCTGTCCGATCACCTGGAGCTGGTGGCCGATCCGGTCGCCGCCGCGGACGTGCTGAACGCGCTCGATCCGGCCCACCCCCGGCCTGTGCCGTGCCGGCTCGTACTGCCGTTCGGCGTGGTGTGAGGCCGTCTTTGACAGACTGATCGGGTGTCGCGCACCGAAGCAGTCGTCGACCTGGGCGCCATCCGAGGCAATGTCGCCACGCTGAAGCAGGCAACCGTCGCCGACGTGCTTGCCGTCGTCAAGGCCGATGGATATGGCCACGGCCTGCTGCCTGTCGCCCGTGCGGCGCTTCAGGGTGGGGCCCGTTGGCTCGGCACGGCAGTCATCGCGGAGGCCTTGCAGCTGCGCGCCGACGGCATCGCGGCGCCGCTGCTGGCCTGGCTGTGGACGCCTGCCGAGAGTGAGGCCGTGCGCGCCGCCGTTGCCGCCGACGTCGATCTGTCGGTGAGCAGCGTGCTCCAGCTCGACGAGGTCCGGTCCGCGGCGGCAGCCACCGGCCGCACCGCCCGGATCCACCTCAAGATCGACACCGGTTTGACGCGTAACGGCTGCTACGTCGACGACTGGCCCGAACTGCTCGGGCTCGCGGCGAAAGCACAGGCGGCCGCCGAGATCGAGGTGGTGGGCGTCTGGAGTCATTTCGCCTATGCCGACGAACCGGGTCATCCGACCATCGCCCGGCAGATCACGGCCTACACCGACGCACTCGACATGGCACGGCGGGCCGGGATCGAACCACAGGTACGGCACCTGGCGAACTCGGCAGCGACGCTCACGCTGCCGGGGGCGCATTTCGATCTGGTGCGACCCGGCATCGCGATCTACGGCCTGTCACCGGTCCCGGCGCGCGGTGCCTTCGGGCTAGTCCCGGCGATGACGCTTCGCGCAACGGTCGCGTTGGCCAAGCGCGTGCGCGCCGGCGAGGGCGTGTCCTACGGCCACGTCTACACAACCGGCCGTGACACGACGGTGGCTCTCGTCCCTCTCGGATACGCAGATGGAGTGCCGCGAGCGGCGGGCAATATCGGTCCGGTGGCAATCGCCGGCGGCCGGTTCACCATCAGCGGGCGCGTCTGTATGGATCAGTTCGTGGTGGACGTCGGTGATCATTCGGTGCGCGCCGGCGACACCGCAGTGTTGTTCGGACCCGGCCTCGATGGTGAGCCGACCGCACAGGACTGGGCCGAGGCCGTCGGCACGATCCACTACGAGATCGTCACCCGGATCGGCCCGCGGGTGCAGCGAACGTACGTGGGCGAGGAATGAGTGGGCCGCTGCACGGCGCGGGGCGACCCGTAGGCCCACGGGTGCCCGTCGATGCCCAGTCCACCGCCGCTCCTGCGATCACGCTCTCGACTGCGGCGGACACGCGCCGGTTCGGTGAACGGCTCGCTGAGGTACTGCGGCCCGGTGACCTGATCGTGCTCACCGGGCCCCTGGGGGCAGGCAAGACTGTTCTCGTCCAGGGCATCGGCGCCGGCCTGCGGGTCCGCGGCAACGTCGTGTCACCGACCTTCGTCATCGCCCGCGTGCACACCGGTCCCGTTCCGCTCGTGCACGTCGACGCCTATCGGCTGTCGTCGCTCGACGAGGTGGACGACCTCGACCTCGACGTCGACACCGCTGACGCAGTCACGGTGGTCGAATGGGGACAGGGCCTCGTTGAACAGTTGGCGGACGCTCGGCTCGAGATCGCGATCAGCCGGGCCGCGGACTCGGAGGTGCGCACGGTGCGCGTCCTGCCGTTCGGCGGCGACTGGGCGGCACGCGTCGCCGGCCTCAGCGCATAGAGTCGACGACCGTGCTCGTCCTCGCCATCGACACCTCGTCCGCTGCGGTCACGGCTGCGCTGTTCGAGGTCTCCGACGGGGTGCAGCCGATTGCAGAGCGCGTGACTGTGAACGCGCGCGGGCACGGAGAGCTGCTCGCACCGTCGATAGCCGCGTGCCTGCGGGAAGCGCAATGCGGCCCGTCAGAGCTGGACGCGATCGTCGCCGGCGTGGGCCCGGGACCGTTCACCGGGCTGCGGGTGGGGCTCGTTTCCGCCGCGGTGTTCTCAGACCTGCTCGGCATCCCGGCCTTCGGCGTCTGCTCACTCGACGCAATCGTCCCGCCCGCGCCTCCGGGCGAGATGCTCGTCGCCACCGACGCGCGTCGCAAGGAGGTGTACTGGGCCCGATACGACGTCACGGGCCGACGCATCGAGGGACCACACGTTGCCCGACCGGCCGACGTCCCGGTCGGCCAGGCACTCGCGATGGCCGGTGCCGGTGCCAAGCTGTATGCCGACGTGCTCGGACTGCCGCTCGTCGGAGGCGACTACCCCGATCCCGCGTCGTTGGTCGCCGTGGCGGCCGACCGTGTTCGGGCAGGCGCGCCATCGCAACCGTTGACCCCGATGTACCTCCGACGCCCGGATGCCGTCGCCAACCCGAGCGTGAAACGGGTCACCCAATGACGTCGCGACCGGCGGGGATCGACCTGCACATCGTGCCGATGCGTGGAGACCACGTCACGGCACTCATGCAGTACGAGCGGGAGATGTTCGGCACGGAGGCATGGAGCGCCAGCAGCTACCGCACCGAGCTTGCGGACACCCGGCATCGCCACTACGTCGCCGCCGAGGTCGGCGGAGAACTGGCCGGTTGGGCCGGTGTGATGGTCATCGGCGAGGAAGCACAGATCCTCACCGTCGGCGTGGTGCCGTCGATGCGGCGCAGCGGAATCGCTCTTGCTCTCGTCGACGAGCTGATCGCTGCGGCCGCGCAGCGCTCCGCCACCGAAGCGTTTCTCGAGGTACGGGTCGACAACCACGCCGCCCGCGCGTTGTACGAGCGCAAGGGCTTCGCCCAGATCGGTGTACGCCGCGGGTACTACGACGGCGGCCGGATCGACGCGGTGGTGATGCGCCGTGAACTCTGATCAGCCGCTCGTCCTCGGCATCGAGACGTCATGCGATGAAACCGGGGTAGGCATCGTGCGTGGCACGACACTGCTCGCCGATGCAGTGGCGAGCAGTGTCGACGAGCACGCGAGGTTCGGTGGTGTCGTTCCCGAAGTCGCGAGCCGTGCACACCTGCAAGCCATGGTGCCGACGATCGAACGCGCTCTTGCCGCCGCCGGCGTGCGGGCTGCTGACATCGACGCTGTAGCGGTGACCGCCGGTCCGGGACTGGCCGGCGCGCTGCTGGTCGGCGTCGCTGCGGCCAAGGCGTTTTCCCTGGCGTTGGGCAAGCCGCTGTACGGCGTCAACCATCTGTCCGCACACGTCGCCGTCGACCTGCTCGAACACGGGCCCCTGGACGAGCCCTGCATCGCCCTTCTGGTGTCGGGGGGTCACTCGTCGTTGCTGTTGGTGCCCCGGATCGGCGGCCAGGAGCTGACCGAACTCGGTGCGACGGTCGACGATGCGGCGGGCGAGGCGTACGACAAGGTCGCCCGGCTGCTCGGGCTGCCGTTTCCCGGCGGACCGCCGATCGACCGCATCGCTCGCGACGGCGACCCGGCTGCAATCGATTTTCCGCGTGCCATGCGCGATGACGGGTTCTCCTTTTCATTCTCCGGCCTCAAGACCGCGGTGGCGCGGTGGGTCGAGGCGCGCCAACGTGCAGGCGAATCGGTGCCTACGGCAGATGTGGCCGCGTCGTTCCAGGAGGCCGTGGTCGACGTCCTCACCGCGAAGGCTGTTCGCGCCGCGACTGAACACGGCGTCGAGCACCTGGTGATCGGCGGCGGTGTGGCCGCGAACTCGCGATTGCGCGCTCTTGCCGAGCAGCGATGCGCGACCGCAGGGCTGCGACTGCGGATTCCTCGGCCGGGTTTGTGCACCGACAACGGGGCGATGGTCGCAGCGCTCGGAGCCCAGCTCGTGGCGGCTGGCGCCCCGCCATCGTCGCTTCACATTCCGGCGGACTCGGCCCTGCCCATCACTGAAGTGCTCATCCAGGAGCCCTCATGACACGCATGTGGGAAGTACGGGCGGCGCCCGGCCGCCTCGACGAGCTCGTCGACTTCGTCAACGCGACTGCCGATCCGTCGGCACTGGTATTCCGGTCAGGCGGGACGGACGCCCGCGTCGTGGTGATCGACCCCAGCGGCCGTGGGGTGCCGGACGTGCCGGTTGATCTCATCGCCCGGGCACCGCACGCCTGGGACTTCCAGCCGGTCGAACGGCTTGGCCGGACGGACTGAGTTTGCAATGCCCCGCCGGGCGCAGCACAGTTTGCGCGTGGCGACGAACAGGACTGTGCTGAAGTACGGGCGGCGGGTGACGGCGACTGTCCGAAATGCCGCCGAGGTCGTCCGCTTCGGCGGTCTGGAAACCGGCGAGGAGCCCTCGCCGTACGTGGTTGCGGCCGAGCAGCGCAACTACCGCCTGCGCCACTACTTTGCCGACGACGTCCCGGCCGGGGCCACGCCGATCCTGCTCATCCCGCCTCTGATGATGGCGACCGAAGTCTGGGACGTGTCGCCGAGCACCTCCGCCGTCGTGAGCCTGCACGGCGAGGGCATCGACACCTGGGTGGTCGACTTCGGCGATCCGGGGCACGAGCCCGGCGGACTGGAACGCAACCTGACCGACCACGTGCTCGCGGTCAGCGACGCCGTCGATCGGGTGGCTGCCGCAACGGGCCGTGCCGTTGTACTCGGCGGGTATTCGCAAGGGGGAATGTTCGCGTATCAGACCGCGGCATTCCGCCGCTGCAAGGACATCGACTCGCTCGTGACCTTCGGCTCGCCCGCCGACACGACGGCGCCGCTCCCGATCCCGATCTCACCGGACGTCGCCGCGAAGTTGGCCGCCGGGCTGCTCGAAAGCGGTGTACTGCGCAAGCTGGCGCTACCCAGCTGGGCCACCCGGCTCGGCTTCAAGATGCTCTCGCCGGCCAAGACGGTGCAGGGGCGGGTGCAGTTCCTGCTCGCGCTGCATGACCGCGACGCCCTGTTGCCCCGCGAGCGGCAGCGGCGCTTCCTGGACTCGGAGGGGTGGACGGCCTACAGCGGCCCGGCGATCGCCGAGTTGCTCGAGCAGTTCGTGACGCACAACCGGATGCTCGAGGGCGGCTTCGTCATCGAGGACCGCCTGGTGACATTGGCCGACATCGACGTCCCCGTCATGACCGTCGTCGGCACCACTGACACGATCGGCCACCCGGACGCCGTGCGTGCGATCCGCCGTGCTGCGCCGCGCGCCGACATCTACGAGCTCACGCTGCGCGCCGGGCATTTCGGGCTGGTCGTGGGGTCCAAGGCCACTGAGATCACCTGGCCGGCCGTGGCCTCCTGGACCCGATGGCGTGGCGGCATGGCGGAGCTGCCGGACACCATCGTCGCTGCGGGAGTTGCCGAGCCGAGCGCGATCCGCCATGGTGCCGGAGCCAACGCGCTTGCCCAGGCGACGGAGTTCGGTGTCGGCGCGACGCGCATCGTCGTGGGCACGGCCCGCCAAGCGATGCGGGCCGTGCGGGGCGTCGTGGCCGAGGCGCCGGCCCAGCTACCGAGGCTGGCACGTATCGAGCAACTCGACCCGAGCACCCGAATATCGCTCGGGCAGCTTCTCGACGAACAGGCACGCAAGGCTCCGGACGACGTGGTGTTCCTGTTCGGCGACCGTGCCTATCGGCAGCGTGACGTGAAGGCTCGCGTCGACGCTGTCGTGAAGGGCCTGATCAGTGTCGGCATCCGCCACGGCGACCGCGTCGGTGTGTTGATGGACAGCCGGCCGAGCGCGTTCTCGGTCGTCGCGTCGCTCAGCCGCCTAGGGGCCACCGCCGTACTGCTGCGGCCGGACGGAGACCCGGCCCGTGAGGCGTCGATCGGGCGCGTGACGTGGGTGATCTCCGACCCGGAGCATGTCGAGAGCGTCGAGGAGATCGACGGTGTCATGTGGTGCGTGCTCGGCGGCGGTCCCGAGTGGCGCGAACTGCATCCTGATGTCATCGATATGGAGCGCATCGACCCCGACGAGATCGAGCTACCTGCGTGGTACCGAGCCAATCCGCATCGTGCCGGCGATATCGCGTTCGTGCTGTTCACCGGCGAGGGCGACAGCACCAGGCCGGTGCAGATTCCGAACAGGCGATGGGCGATGTCGGCCCTCGGCACTGCCACGGCCGCGGCCCTCAAGCCTGGTGACACGGTGTATTGCACGACGCCGATCCACCACTCGTCGTCGCTGCTGATGAGCGTGGCGGGCGCAGTCGCCGGTGGTGCGCGATTCGCGATCGCGAGCGCGCCCGACCCGCAGACGTTCTGGGAGGAGGTGCGTCGATACGGAGCGACCCATGTCTCCTACACCTGGACGTCGTTGCACGACGTGACGATCGCCCCACCGAACCGCAACGAGCAGCACCATCCGATCAAGATGTTCATCGGCTCGGGCATGCCGCGCAACCTGTGGCGCCGCGTGGCCGAACGGTTCCCGACCACCCGGGTGCTCGAGTTCTACGCGTCGGCTGAGGGCGAAGCGATCCTGGCGAACGTGAAGGGCACACCAATCGGTTCGCTCGGCCGGCCGTTGCCCGGGACGCCGGAGGTGCGGGTTGCCGGATACGTTCGCGCGGCACGGGCGATCGAGATCGGCTCCAACGGCTTGGGACGCGAGTGCGATGTCGACGAGGTGGGGTTGCTGCTCGTCCGTGTCGATCCTGCCGAGGCCGGTTCCGACACGGTGCTGCGTGGCGTGTTCGAACACGGCGACGCCTGGCGTTCGACGGGCGATCTGTTCTTGCGGGATGAGCACGGCGATCTGTGGCTGGTCGACCCGGTGAGTGCGATCATCGACACCGAACGCGGTCCGGTGCTGCCTGCCGGAGCCCGGATGGCGTTGGGTTCGATCCCAGCCGTCGACCTGATGGTCGCCTACGGGGTGCACACCCGGGCCGGAAACCAACTGGTGGCGGCAGTGACGCTGCGACCGGACACCGCCCTCACGGCCGCCGAACTCGACAGTGCCGTCGACCGGCTGCCGGCATCGCACCGCCCCGTCTACGTGCAGGTCGTCCGGGCGATTCCGGTGACCACCTGGCACCGACCCATGTGGCGGCCGCTGCAGCGGGCCGGGATCCCCAGGTCGTCGCGCAACCGGCAGGTGTTCCGGTTGGGCCCCGATCGGGCCCACTACGAAGTGCTCTGAACTTCGCGGCGATTTGGTCGCCGACGAGTGCAACGTTGTGCGTCCAGCGGGTGTCTAAAGGGATGTGGAGGTGCTGGTGCAGGCTGATCAGGGCTTCGCCGGGTTCGTCCGGACGAACACGGCAGCCTTGTTGCGCACCGCGTACCTCTTGACCGGGAATTCCTCGGCGGCGGAGGAGCTCGTGCAGGACACCCTCGTCCGCCTCTACCCCAAATGGCACCGGGTCGAGGCAGCCGATGTGCAGATCGCCTATGTCCGACGGGCCCTGACGAACACATTCCTCAACGAGCGGCGTCGACCCTCGAGCCGTGAGTTGGTTGTCGACGTCATGCCCGAGTTCGTCGACCAGCGCGATGTGATGCAACAGGTGGCCGACCGGGACGAGGTATGGAGCCTGCTGGGGGAATTGCCCGACAGGCAGCGCGCGGCCCTGGTGATGCGCTACTTCCACGACCTGCCCGACGCGGAGATCGCCGAAGCGTTGGAGTGCCGCGTCGGCACAGTGCGCAGCTTGATCAGCCGCGGGTTGGCCACCCTGCGCGAGCACCAGACACGAGAAGGACCAGACGATCAGAGGAGGTTGGCATGAGCGAACACCGCGATATCGAGGAGGCGCTGCGCGCCAGCCTCGCCGAGCACGCGCGCCAGGCGCCCACCGGCGCGGGGCTGGTCGACGACATCGTCGCCGCTGCCGCCCGCCCGCGCCCGACCGACATCCGGCGCGCGCGCCAATGGGGTACCTGGACGCTGCCGCTCATCGCTGCAGGCGCCGTTGCAGCTGTCGCGGTGGCGCTCGTCGGGGTGACGCAGCTCCACCACAGCGCGAACAAGCCCGGCCCGCCGGCCGGTGTAACTCATTCGGTCCTGCCGCCGAATCCCGTGACAACCGGGCCTTCGCCGACGAGCGTCGCCACGACCAATGCGGGCCCGCCGTCGCCGAACGGCGGGAAGAACTTCATGGTGACCGACGTGTCCTTCGTCGGAGACACCCACGGGTGGGCGCTCGGCACCGCGAACTGCTTCACCGGTCTGGGCGTCTGCACCGAGTTGTTGCGGACGACCGACGGCGCCAGCTGGCACGTGCTGACGAACCCGCCGGTGAACATCACCCAGGTCAACGGGTGCACGAGTCGCTGCGCTCAGGGCATTCGCTTCGCCACGGACCAGATCGGCTACGCCTTCGGCCAGAACGTGTTCTTCATGACCACCGACGGCGGGGCGCACTGGGTGCAACAGCCCGGCGGCGCGGCCGCGCTGGAGACGCTCGACGGCAATGTGATCCGGGTCAGCACCACCTGCTCGCCGGGATGCCCCTACACGGTGCAGACCGCCCCGATCGGTACCTCGACCTGGACCACCGTGCCGCTGCCCGGAACCCAGGCGGGCATGAACTCCGGTGTTGCGCTCGTGCGCACGGGTCAACGCGCGTTCATCGACGTCTTCGGCCACGTGTCGGGTGGCGCCTCCGATGCCCGGTCGGTGATGTACTCCTCGATCGACGACGGGGCCAGCTGGTCCAGGCGCGGCGAGCCCTGCCCACAGACGACGCCGTCAGGCGCCGACACCGAGGTCGACAGCACTGAGCTCGCGTCTGCGGCGGACGGTTCGGTGACCCTGCTGTGCACGCCGCGGGTGCTCGCCGATTCCTTCACGATCACCTCGACGGATGGCGGCCAGACTTTCGTCCGCGGCGCCGGGGGAATCGGGGCGCATGGCGGCGCCGTGCTCGGGGCGGCTTCCGCGTCGACGCTGTTCGTCTCCTCGGACGTCCTGTACCGGAGCACTGACGGGGGCGCGACGTGGCACCGCGTCCAGGTCAACGGGGTCGGGCCGCCTAATGCGACGTGGATCGGCTTCGAGACAGCAAGCGTCGGTCGGGTGATCGCCGGTGACACCAACGGCCGGCCACACGTGATCTGGACGACCCGCGACGCGGGCCGGACGTGGAGCGCCCACATCTTCCAGTGATCCCTCAGTCGGGGACCCCGGTATTTCCACCCCACCGAATCGCTGGCGCGATTCGACGGGGACCCCGGTGTTTGAGAGTTGGCACTCGCCGCGTTAGAGTGCCAATCAGGTCCCCGGTTGACACCCGCGACGGCAACTGAGGCCCGCAGAGACTCGCAGAGTCTCACAGTGACTCGCACAGCAACCTGACACACCCGAGAAGGGGAGATCCACCGTGACCGCCACCAAGGTCAGCATCAAGCCACTCGAGGACCGCATAGTGGTGCAGGCGAACGAAGCCGAGACCACGACCGCGTCCGGAATCGTCATTCCCGACACCGCCAAGGAGAAGCCACAGGAGGGCACTGTCCTCGCTGTGGGGCCGGGCCGGGTCGACGACAACGGCAACCGCGTCCCGATCGATGTCGCTGTCGGCGACGTCGTCCTCTACAGCAAGTACGGCGGCACCGAGGTCAAGTACGCCGGCGAGGAATACCTCGTCCTTTCGGCGCGCGACGTCCTCGCCGTTATCGAGAAGTAGCACCGCCGACGACGCCCCGAGCTGCTCGCAGCCGGGGCGTTCGTCGTTGTATGCACGCAGCTTCCAGGAAGGAAACACCATGGCCAAGATCCTCAGTTTCGACGAGGACGCCCGCCGCGCTCTCGAGCGTGGCGTCGACAAGCTGGCCGACACCGTCAAGGTGACACTGGGCCCGAAGGGCCGCAATGTGGTTCTTGCCAAGCCGTACGGCGCGCCCGTCATCACCAACGACGGGGTGACGATCGCCCGCGAGATCGAGCTCTCCGACCCCTTCGAGAACATGGGCGCGCAGCTGGCCAAGTCGGTTGCCACGAAGACCAACGACGTCGCCGGTGACGGCACCACCACCGCGACGGTGCTGGCCCAGGCCCTGGTCAACGCCGGCCTGCGTAACGTCGCGGCCGGCGCCAACCCGGGCGCGCTCAAGCGCGGCATCGATGCAGCCGTCGAGGCCGTCGCAGGCTGGCTCGACAAGGCCGCGACTCCTGTCACCGGTGAGAAGGAAATCGCGCACGTCGCGACCATCTCGGCGCAGGACGCGACAATCGGCGCCCTCATCGGCGAGGCCTTCACCAAGGTCGGCAAGGACGGTGTGATCACCGTCGAAGAGAGCCAGACGATGACGACCGAACTCGAGTTCACCGAGGGCATGCAGTTCGACAAGGGCTACATCAGCCCGTACTTCGCCACCGACCTCGAGACCGCCGAGGCAATCCTCGACGACCCGTACCTTCTGATCACCACGCAGAAGATCTCCAGCGTCTCCGACATCCTGCCGCTGCTCGAGAAGATCGTCGAGACGGGCAAGTCACTCGTCATCGTCGCCGAAGATGTCGACGGTGAAGCGCTCTCGACGCTGGTCGTCAACGCGATCCGCAAGACCTTCAGCACGGTCGCGGTCAAGGCGCCGTTCTTCGGCGACCGGCGCAAGGCATTCCTGCAGGATCTCGCCGTCATCACCGGCGCCCAGGTCGTCGCACCGGAGGTCGGGCTCAAGCTCGACCAGGCCGGACTCGACGTACTCGGCAGCGCAGGTCGCATCGTTGTGACGAAGGATCTGACGACGATCACTCACGGTGCCGCCTCGCAGTCCGAGGTGGACGGGCGTATCGCCCAGATCCGCCGCGAGATCGAGGACAGCGACTCCGATTGGGATCGCGAGAAGCTGCAGGAGCGGCTGGCCAAGCTGGCCGGTGGCGTCGGCGTGATCAAGGTGGGAGCGGCGACCGAGGTCGAGTTGAAAGAGCGCAAGCACCGGATCGAAGACGCGATCGCTGCTACCCGCGCTGCGGTCGAGGAGGGCATCATCGCCGGTGGGGGCACGGCACTCGTGCACGCCGCCGCCGCTCTCGACGGTGACCTGGGACGTTCCGGCGACGAGGCGACGGGTGTCGGGATCGTCCGGATCGCACTGGACGAGCCCCTGCGTTGGATCGCCGCGAACGCCGGCGAAGAGGGCTACGTGGTCGTGGCCAAGGTTCGCGACCTGCCCCCCACGCACGGCCTGAACGCGGCCACGGGCGAGTTCGTCGACCTGCTGGCAGCCGGAGTCGTCGACCCGGTCAAGGTCACCAAGGCCGCACTCGCCAACGCCGCCTCTGTCGCATCGGTCATCCTGTCGACGCAGAGCGCGATCGTCGAGAAGCCCGAAGAGACCGAGGACCACTCCCACGACGGCCACGGGCACGGCCACGGCCACGGCCACTCGCACGGTCCGGGGTACTGAGGCAACGCGTCAGAACGCAGCAACGCCCCGTGACGTCGATGTCACGGGGCGTTGCGCGTCTGTGGCTATGCGGTTCAGGGGTTGTGCGGTTCAGGGTCTATGCGGTTCAGGCGGGTCGTCGGACAGTCAGGCCCTCGCGCTCTTCGGCCGACAGCCCACCCCACACGCCGTAAGGCTCGCGGGCGGTGATCGCCCACCGCAGGCAGTTCTCGATCACTGGGCAGCCCTTGCAGACGGCCTTGGCGGCCATCTCGCGCCGGACCCGCGACGGGCCGCGCTCGTTTTCCGGGTGATAGAAGGTCGCGGTATCCACGCCGCGGCACGCGGCGCTCATCTGCCAGTCCCAGTCGCCCTGTCGCGGGACGGGTAGCCGTCGGACCTCGGCCATTCCTCTGCCCTCCGGAATCATGCAGGACCGCTCACCCCGAAGCGGCCTTTGCTATTCCAAAGAGCGACACGCACAAAGGTGACGCCGCGCGCGGTCTCAGGTCGAAAAATCGGGCCGATTCCGGGCAATCTGAACCAGCGCATGTGAGGTCCGGGTGTGCTGTTGCCCGTCTCAGTGCCGTTTGGTGACGGCGTTCATTGCGTCTGTGTAGCCGCGCGCGTAGTCCCAGCTGACGTAGGCGTCCTGATCGGGGGAGTAGGCGGGCTCGTGCACGTGGGTGCGCCCTTCGCCGAGCAACGCCTTCAGATTGGCGGCCATCAGGTCCCAGCCGAAGAAGTGCTGTTCGCCGCAATCGGCACACTCGACGTTGATTCCGGCGACCCCCTGCGGGGCCAGTGCACGACGGAACTCCCGCAGTTCGGCGAGGTCAGCCATGACGTCGGCCCGTTCGTCGTCGCTCAAGGGGGTGGCGGGCTCGGCGTCGTCCAGCAGCGCGGCCGGGTCGCTCGGATCGTCCAGAAACGGATCGAGCGGGCCGTCCTCGAGGTTCACCGCAGCACCACGCTTGTCGTCACGGCTCCACGGTAAGGCGGATTCCCACCGCACCGCCAACTGAAACCATGATCAACTTGAGCTGATGGCCTCCAGAGGCGGCGTTCGCGCCGCACGGACGCCCGGCCACAGGGCGGCGAGGACCCCGACGACTCCGGCCACGACGAGGAATGCGGCCGCTTGACCGAACGGGACGCTGAGCTTGTCGAGCCCCTGACCATGCAACGTGCGCGTGAACAGCGAGCCGTAGCTCAGGCCCAGGATCAGACCGAGAACTGCACCGAACACAGCGATGAGCAGCGACTCGACGTAGATCGTGCGGCGCACCTGCTTGCGCTGCATACCGACCGCGCGCAGCATGCCGATCTCGCGGCGACGCTCGACCACAGACAGCGCCAACGTATTCACGATGCCGAGAATCGCGATCACGATCGCGAGCCCGAGCAGGCCGTACAGCAGTCCGAGCAGTCCATTGACCTGCGATGCGAGTGATCCCTTGAATTCGTCACGGTTCTGCACGTTGACGATGTAGTACGGATCCGTTGCTTTCTCGAGGTTGTGCCGCAACGTCGGCAGGCTCATCCCGGGTGACGCCTTGACCAACCCCACGATGTCGGACCACTCATTCCTCGGCACGAGTGTGCGGTACACGTCGCCGGTCACCAGCCACGGGCCGAGCAGGTTGTTGTTCTCGTAGACCCCCGCGACCTTCTCCGAGACGGTGACGCCGTTGTGCGTCGACAACGCGTGCGTTGTCCCCATTCCCCACCCGGGGCGCTCACTCGTCTTGACGGAAACGATCATCGCTCCGATGGCAGGTTGCCCGGTGCCGCGCACGACCCTGACCCGGAAGACCGGCTTGAGGGGGCCGTCGACCGCCGTGCCGTGCTGAGTGCGCGTGCCGTCGAGCTGCACGGGAAGGTCGTGCAGCTGGGTAAGCGTGGCGACTCCGGGTGACCGGGCGGCCGCGGCTCCGGCACCGATCGGGACTCCGACATCGACCGACGTCGTCAAGATGTAGTCGGCCGTCACGTTGTTGTCGAAGAGCGCGCCGATACTGGACTTCATCGAGGCGCCGATCACCGCGACACCGCTGACGAGCAGCAATCCGAGTGTCAGGGCGAAGGAGGTCGCCGCAGTGCGCCGCGGATTGCGGACTGCGTTGGTGCGGGCGAGCTCACCGACCGTGCCGAAGGGCCGGCCGATGAGCTTGCCGAGCGGCGTGATCACCCACTGCGCCAGCAACGGCGACAGCAGCATGACTCCCGCCGCGACACCTAAGAGGCCGAGCCCGATCAGGGTGGCGCCGCCTCCCCCGGACGAGGACAGCGCGCCGGCGAGCGTGGCGAGTGCGCCGAGCGCCGTAACGACGAGGCCGAGGGCCGTACGGCGCCGCAGCGTCGCCACCCCAGGCGACGAGAACTCCTCGCGCATGGCCGCGACGGGCGGGATCTTCGCGGCCCGGCGGGCAGGTGCGTAGGCCGACAGCAGAGTCACGCCCGTGCCCAGCAGGATCGCGACGACAACCGTGCGCACGGAGAGGATCAGCCCACCCGAAGGCAACCCGAGCTTCAGGGCATCGAGAAGGGCGTGCAGGCCGTAGGCCAGGCCGACTCCGCCCGCCAGGCCGAGCACGCTGCCGATCGCGCCGATGATCCCTGCTTCAAGCACGACCGACCGGCGCACCTGCTTGCGATCGGCGCCGATAGCGCGCAGAAGCGCTAGTTCTCGAAGCCGCTGAGCGACGATCATCGAGAACGTGTTGTAGATGATGAAGGTGCCGACGATGAGCGCGATGACGCCGAATGCGAGCAGGAAGATCGTCACGAACGACAGGGCGGTGCGGATGCTGCTCTGGTCGTCCTTGCGTACCTGATCTCCCGTCTGAACCTTGAGATCCGAAGGCACTACCGCGGCGATGCGGGCCGCGAGGGCTTTCTCCGACACGGTGCCGTCACCGGCGATGTCGACGGCGGAGAGGTGAGTGCCGTCGGTGAGTAGCTGCAAGGCTCGCGGTTCGCTGAACAGGACCCCGATGTAGCCGCCCGTCTCGGTGCTGATGCGGTAGACGCCCGAGATCGTCACGTTCAGCGCGCCTGCGTTCGGCAGGATGACCTTGGTGTGATCGCCGGTCGTCAGATGCGCCTTCTCGGCGGCTGCGTTGTTGATCACGACGTCGCCCGGCGCCACCGGCGCGTGCCCCGAGACGAATCCGTCAGCGGGGCGAACCGAGTCTCGCGGCGAGGTCCAGATGCCCGCCTGGCTCGGTGCACCACCGGTCTGGACCTTCTTGCCGAACTTGTCGATCAACACGATCGGTTGGTCGGCGACGGGCTGGACGACGCGCACGCCCGGAACTGTCTTGATCCTGTCGACGACACTCAACGCGACGCCGGGTTGGTAGCTCTTCTGCGCCTGAACGCGAGCGTCGATGCCCTTGTCGGCGTTGTCGAAGATCTTCGTGAACGAGTGCGAGAGCGTGTCGGTGAAGATGAACGATCCGGCCACGAACGCGGTGCCGAGGAGCACCGATACGACGGTGAGCAGCAATCGCACCTTGTGCGCCTGGAGATTGCGCACCGAGACCGTGCGCATCGGGTTGCGGGTCATCGTCGATCAGCCTTCGAGGTTCTTCATGCGGTCGAGAACCGCGTCGGCGGTGGGTCCGCGCAGTTCGTCGACGATGCGTCCGTCCGCGAGGAAGAGCACCCGGTCGGAGTAGCTGGCCGCACGGGCGTCGTGCGTGACGATCACGACAGTCTGACCGAGATCGTCGACAGACCGGCGAAGGATCCCCATCACCTCGCCGCTCGAGCGCGAGTCGAGATTCCCCGTCGGCTCGTCGCCGAAAATGATCTCTGGACGGCTGGCGAGCGCCCTGCCGACAGCCACGCGCTGCTGTTGGCCACCGGAGAGTTCAGACGGGCGGTGGCCAAGGCGATCGCGCAGGCCGAGCGTGTCGATGACGATGTCGAGCCATGGCTGTTGGGGTGCGCGGCCGGCGATCGCGATCGGCAGGGTGATGTTCTCGAGGGCAGTCAGCGTCGGCACGAGGTTGAAGGACTGGAAGACGAAACCGATCCGGTCGCGGCGCAACGCCGTCATCTTCTTGTCCGAGAGGCCAGAGAGATCGACATCGCCGATGTAGACGTTGCCGGACGTGACGGTGTCGAGTCCGGCCAGACAGTGCATCAAGGTCGATTTGCCCGAACCCGACGGACCCATGATCGCGGTGAACTCACCCCTGACCAGTTCGACGCTGACCTGGTCGAGGGCTCGGACGGCCGTGTCGCCGGAACCATAGAGCTTCGTCACGGCCGCGGCACGCGCGGCGACGATCGATGTGACGTCTGGGGGAAGGGTGTGTACCTCGGTCATGGCTACAGCGTGTCGGGCGCGGGTGCACGCCGCCATTGGGTTAACCCCCCAAACGACCCTGACATTTGTCCTAGGGGCGCCTCAGCGGTGGCTCTGCCTCCGCCAGGGCATCGGTAGGATGAGGTCTCGGCGCCCTGAGGAGTTCTCCGTTGACCGAACAGCTCACTCCCGACGGCCTTCCTGACAAGTTCGCTGCCCTCGGCCTGACCTTCGACGACGTTCTGCTGCTCCCGGGCGAAACGGACGTGATTCCGTCCGAGGTCGACACCACTTCGCGGCTGACTCGCGAGGTTTCGGTCCGGGTGCCACTCGTGTCGGCCGCGATGGACACGGTCACCGAGGCACGCATGGCGATCGCGATGGCCCGCAACGGTGGCATCGGGGTGCTGCATCGCAACCTGTCGATCGACGAGCAGGCCGGTCAGGTCGATCTGGTCAAGCGGTCCGAGTCGGGGATGGTGAGCGATCCGGTCACCGTTCGACCCGAGGCGACGCTCGCCGACGTCGACGCTTTGTGCGGCAAGTACCGCATCTCCGGGCTGCCGGTCGTCGACGCCGATCGCGTGCTGGTCGGCATCATCACCAATCGGGACCTGCGGTTCGTCCCTCCGGGCGAATTCCCCAGGCGGATCGTGCGTGAGGTCATGACGGCGATGCCGCTGGTCACCGCGCCGGTCGGCATCAGCCGTGATGACGCGGCGGCACTGCTGGCCAAGCACAAGGTCGAGAAATTGCCGCTCGTCGATTCCTCGGGCAGGTTGCGCGGCCTGATCACCGTCAAGGATTTTGTGAAGTCCGAGCAGTTCCCGCACGCGACGAAGGACAGCGAGGGGCGCCTGCGCGTCGCTGCGGCGGTGGGTTTCTACGGCGACGCATGGGAGCGGGTGACCGCACTCGTCGACGCCGGCGTCGACGTCGTTGTCCCCGACACCGCGAACGGCCAGGCGCAACTACTGCTGGACATGATCCGCCGGCTCAAGAGCGACAGCGCCACCCGCCATGTCCAGGTACTCGCGGGCAATGTCGCCACGCGGGCCGGCGCCCAGGCGCTCGTGGATGCAGGTGCCGACGGGGTCAAGGTCGGCGTCGGGCCCGGGTCCATCTGCACCACGCGGGTCGTGGCCGGAGTCGGCGTTCCGCAAATAACCGCGATCTACGACGCCTCGCTCGCGTGCGGCCCTGCCGGTGTTCCCGTCGTGGGTGACGGCGGGCTGCAGTACTCGGGCGACATCGCCAAGGCGATCGTCGCCGGCGCCGACGCAGTGATGCTCGGCTCGCTACTCGCCGGATGCGACGAATCGCCCGGCGATCTGGTCTTCGTCAACGGCAAGCAGTTCAAGCGCTACCGGGGCATGGGCTCGCTCGGCGCGATGGCCTCGCGGGGGAGGGTGTCGTACTCGAAGGACCGCTACTTCCAGGCCGACGTGCCTACCGACGACAAGATCGTCCCCGAAGGTATCGAAGGGCAGGTGCCCTACCGGGGTCCGCTGTCAGCGGTCGCGCACCAGCTCGTTGGCGGCCTGCACCAGTCGATGTTCTACGTCGGCGCGCACAGCATTCCCGAGTTGAAGGAACGCGGCCGGTTCATCCGTATTACGGCTGCGGGGCTGAAGGAGTCGCACCCGCACGACATCCAGATGACCGTCGAGGCGCCGAACTACTCCACCGGCTGACCCAGCGGGTGCCCGGGTGGCAGTCCCGGCGCGCCGGTGGGGCAGACTCCTCGCATGCCACAAACCGTGGAGATCGGTCTCGGACGCCACGCGCGCCGGGCGTATCACCTCGACGAGATCGCCCTCGTGCCGACGCGACGCACCCGCGGCTCGGCGCAGGTGTCGATGACGTGGCAGATCGACGCCCACACGTTCAGCCTGCCGCTCGTCGCGGCGCCGTCCGACGCCATCGTCTCGCCCACCACCGCCGTGGAGATCGAACGCCTCGGCGGCCTGGCCGTCCTCGACGGTGAAGGCATCTGGACGCGTTACGAAGACCCGGCCGCCGAGCTCGCCAAGCTCGACGCGGACAACGCGACGCTGCAGCGCGTCTTCGCGGCCCCCGTGTCGCCGGAACTGTTGCGCAGGCGAGTCGCCGAACTTCGCGGCTCCGGGGTGCGCGTCGCGGTGCGCCTCTCACCGCAGCACACGCCCGAGCTCGCACCCCACGTGCTCGCCGAGGGTGTTGACCTGCTCGTCATCCAAGGCACCGTGATCTCCGCCGAGCATGTGGCCACGGAGGCGCTCGGCCGTGACGCCGACCGAGCAGTGCTGGGGCTCAATCTGAAGACGTTCATCGCCGACCTCGACGTGCCCGTGCTCGTCGGCGGCGTCACGAACTACCAGACGGCGCTGCACTTGATGCGCACCGGAGCGGCCGGAGTCATCATCGGTTACGGCGCGCACCTGGGATCCACCACGCACAGCGCACTGGGCATTGACGTCCCCATGGCCACCGCGCTCATCGATGCCGCCGCCGCCCGGCGCGACTACCTCGACGAGACCGGTGGCCGATACGTGCACCTGATCGCGTACGGCGATCTCGCGAACGCCGGCGACATTGCGAAGGCCCTTGCCTGCGGAGCCGACGCCGTGATGCTCGGCGAGGCGCTCGCGCTCGCGCAGGAGGCTCCCGGCGACGGCCGCTACTGGGATGCAACGGCGGCGCATCCGCGCGTGCCTCGTGCCGCCGTTGTCGACCACCGGCTGCCGGATCGCGACCGGCCGACGTTCGAGGAGTTGATCTCCGGCCCGACTGCTGACCCGTCTGGCGAACGCAACCTCTTCGGGGCAGTGCGCCGGGTCATGGGCAAGTGTGGCTACTCCTCGGTCAAGGAGTTCCAGAAGACCGAACTCATCGTCACCGACGGAAGGTAGTTCGCGTTGCTCAAGCTTGGCTACAAGGCGTCCAACGAGCAGTTCGCGCCTCGGGAGTTGTTGCGCTACGGGGTGATCGCGGAGGAGGTCGGCTTCGACTCGGTGTTCGTCAGCGACCACCTGCAGCCCTGGCGGCACGACGGTGGTCACGCGCCGTTCGCGATGAGCTGGCTCGCGGCGCTCGGCGCGAGCACAGACCACATCACCATCGGCACGAGCGTGCTCACACCGACATTCCGGTATCACCCAGCGGTCGTGGCTCAGGCCTTTGCGACGCTCGGTTGCCTGTACGAGGGGCGGGTCGTCCTCGGCCTCGGCACCGGCGAATCGATGAACGAGGTTCCGCTCGGCCTCGAGTGGCCGGACGGGAAGGAACGCTTTGCACGCTTTCGCGAGGCTGTGTCGCTCATCAAGCAGATGTGGACCGAGCAGCGGGTGAACTTCGACGGTGAGTACTACCGCACCGTCAACGCGACGATCTACGACATCCCCGAGCACCCGGTTCCGCTGTTTCTCGCCGGGTCCGGCCCCGCCGCGACGCGCTACGCCGGTCGCGTCGGCGACGGCTACATCACGACCTCGGGCAAGGGCGAGGAGTTGTACACCGAGACGTTGCTTCCGGCGGTGCGCGCGGGTGCGGAGAAGGCCGGCCGCGCAGCCGAGGACATCGAGATGATGATCGAGGTCAAGGTCTCGTTCGACCACGACCGCGACGAAGCGATGCGGGCGACACAGTTCTGGGGGGCTCTCGGCCTGAGTGCCGAGCAGAAGTCCGGCGTCGAGGATCCCGTGGAGATGCAACGCCTTGCCGACGAACTCAGCGTCGACCAGACCGCGAAGCGCTTCATCGTGTCCACCGATCCCGACGAGCACGTCGAGAAGATCCAGCGCTACATCGACCTCGGCTTCAACCATCTGGTGTTCCACGCACCGGGACCGGACCAGGAGAAGTTCCTTCGGGTGTACGGCGAGGAAATACTTCCACGGCTTCGGAGCTTGTGACCGTTGTGACCGACTCCGCACTGCGCCGAGCGCTGCGGCGCGCTCGCGACGGCGTGACGCTGGATGCGGTCGAGGCCGAAATCCTGCTCAGGGCTCGCGGCGCCGAGCTCGACGACCTGTGCGCCTCAGCATCACGGGTGCGTGACTCGGGTCTGGCCGCGGCAGGGCGCTCCGGGGTCGTCACCTACTCGCGCAAGGTCTTCATTCCGCTCACGCGGTTGTGCCGCGACCGCTGCCACTACTGCACCTTCGCGACGACACCGAACCGACTGCCCGCGGCCTTCCTGTCACCGGACGAGGTGCTCGCGATCGCCCAGCAGGGTGCCGCCCTCGGCTGCAAGGAGGCGCTGTTCACCCTCGGCGACCGTCCCGAAGAGCGCTGGCCCGCGGCACGCGAATGGCTCGACGCACACGGCTACGACTCGACCCTCGCCTACGTCAGGGCCATGGCGATCCTGGTTCTCGAACGCACCGGCCTGCTGCCCCACCTGAATCCGGGCGTCATGTCATGGAGCGAGTTGCAGCGGCTCAAGCCAGTGGCGCCATCGATGGGGATGATGCTCGAAACGACGTCGCGGCGGTTGTTCGAGGACCCGCACGGTGCCCACTACGGTTCGCCCGACAAGGACCCGGATGTGCGGCTGCGCGTGCTCGAGGACGCCGGGCGTTCCAACATCCCGTTCACCACCGGAATCCTGATCGGGATCGGGGAGACGCCGGCTGAGCGCATTGAGTCGATCTTCGCGATACGCAAGGTGGCCCGTGCCTACAACGGTGTCCAGGAAGTCATCGTGCAGAACTTCCGCGCCAAGCCCGACACTGCGATGGCCCGCATGCCGGATGCCGAGATCGACGACCTGGTCGCGACTGTCGCCGTGACGCGGATCCTCCTCGGTTCGTCGATGCGGATCCAGGCTCCGCCGAACCTGATCGGCGAGGAGTACGGGCGCCTGCTCCGGGCCGGCATCGACGACTGGGGCGGTGTTTCGCCTCTCACGCCCGATCACGTCAATCCGGAGCGGCCGTGGCCGCAGATCGATGAGCTGGCCGCGCGTTCTGCCGAGGCAGGGTTCCGCCTCGTCGAGCGGCTCACGGTGTATCCGGCCTACATCCAGGACGGCGAACCGTGGCTCGACCCGCGGATCATGCCCCACGTGTCGGCGCTGGCCGATCCGCACACCGGCCTGGCTGTCGCGGGGGCGCGACCCGAGGGCATCGCCTGGCAGGAACCCGACGACGCGTGGCGCTCTATCGGCCGCGTCGACCTGCACACCGCGATCGATGCGACGGGCCGCACGCGCGATCGTCGCGACGACTTCGACAGCGTCTACGGCGACTGGTCGGCCGTGCGCGATGCCGCGGATGCCGCGGTAAGGGCCCGCATACCGCAACGGCTGGATGCCGACGTGCTGGCTGCCTTGCGTTCGGCCGAGCGCGATCCGGCGGCGCTGTCGGACGGCGATGCCCTCACTCTCCTGCACACAGATGGCGCAGAGCTCGACGCTGTCGCCGCACTTGCAGATCATTTGCGCCAGGACGCCGTGGGGGACGAGGTCACCTACGTCGTCAATCGCAACATCAACTTCACCAATGTCTGCTACACGGGCTGCCGGTTCTGCGCATTCGCCCAGCGCCGGACCGATGCCGACGCCTACACCCTCTCGCTCGAACAGGTGGGCGACCGTGCCGCGGAAGCGTGGGCCCTGGGCGCCACCGAGGTATGCATGCAGGGCGGTATCCATCCTGACCTGCCCGGCACCGCGTACTTCGAGATCGTCCGCGAGGTGAAGCGGCGGGTGCCCGACATGCACGTGCATGCGTTCAGCCCGATGGAGGTGGTGAACGGCGCGTCCCGCACAGGTCTGTCGATCCGCGACTGGCTCATCGAGGCGCGAGAGGCGGGACTCGGCAGCATCCCCGGGACCGCGGCGGAGATCCTCGACGACGAGGTGCGGTGGCTGCTGACGAAGGGAAAACTGCCCACCGCGACGTGGATCGAGGTCGTGACGACTGCGCACGAGCTGGGCATTCGGTCGTCGTCGACGATGATGTACGGCCACGTCGACTCGCCCGCGCATTGGCTCGGGCATCTGCGCACCCTGGCCCGCGTGCAGGACCGCACTGGTGGGTTCACCGAATTCGTCGCATTGCCGTTCATCCACACGAACGCCCCGATCTACCTGGCCGGAGTCGCGCGGCCCGGTCCGACGCAGCGGGAGAACCGCATCGTGCATGCGATGGCCCGGATCCTGCTGCACGGAAGGATCGACAACATCCAGGCGTCATGGGTGAAGCTCGGAGTCGATGGATGCCGTGAGGTGCTGCGGGGTGGGGTGAACGATCTCGGTGGCACGTTGATGGAGGAGACGATCAGCCGCATGGCGGGCAGCCAGCACGGTTCTGCCAAGACGGTCGCCCAGCTGCAGGAGGTCGTGTCGGGCCTGCCCGGACGCGTCACGCGACAGCGCGCGACCCTCTACGGCGCGGTGAGCGATGAGCGTCTCGCCGCGGCCGGCACCTTCACCGGGACGCTGCCCAGCCTGGCGAGCTGACCTACAGCGAGTCCTCGACGGTGAACACACGGCTACGCGCGTAAGTTGCCAATCGTGACGTGGACCGCAGAGTCGATGCCCGACCTGACGGGACATGCCGCCGTGGTCACCGGCGCCAACTCCGGCATCGGTTGGGTCACGGCCCGTGAGCTCGCGGCGCACGGGGCACGCGTGGTCCTCGCCTGCCGCGATGTCGAGCAGGGAAAGCTAGCGGTCGACCGGATCCATGCTTCGGTGCCGTCGGCCGAGCTGGATGTCGTGCACCTGGACCTGTCGTCGATGACGTCGATCCGTTCGCTGGCCGACCAGTGGGCGGGAGCACTCGACCTGCTCGTCAACAACGCCGGCGTGATGGCGCCGCCCCGGCGAGCCACCACGGAGGACGGGTACGAACTTCAGTTCGGGACGAATCACCTCGGGCATTTTGTGCTCACCGGGCTACTGCTTCCGGCCTTGCTCGAGTCGCACAGCCCGCGGGTGGTCACGGTGTCGTCCGTGGCGCACTTCGGCGGCACCGACGCCGTCCTCGAGGGCAACGCCGGACCGACCTATCACCCGCAGCAGACCTACTCGAACTCCAAACTCGCCAACTTGCTGTTCGCCCAGGAACTGCAGCGCCAGGCCGAGGCGCGCGGCGTGCCGCTGGTCTCGACAGCCGCACATCCCGGAGTATCGGCGACCGGTCTCGTCGGAGACTCGCAGGGCATGGGCGCCAGCGCGTTCATGCGCACGGTCGCGCCGCTGTTCCTCAAGGTGTTCACCCAGTCGGCAGTGGCGGGCGCGCGGGCGACTCTGTACGCCGCAACCGTGGCCGAGCCGGGTTCCTACACCGGACCGCAGCGCTTCGGCGAGACTCGTGGACGGATCGGGCCGGCGAAGCGGTCGAGCTTCGCCGAGGACGAGAAGCTGCAGCACCGGCTATGGCAGGTGAGCGAGGACATGACGGGCTTCCACTATCCGTGGTGAGTGCCCGTGTGCGGCCATGCGCCGCCCGTAGACTTCGGATATGCAGGCCGATCTCGTTCTGGTCGTGGACTACGGAGCGCAGTACGCGCAGTTGATCGCCCGGCGGGTTCGCGAGGCGCACGTGTACTCCGAGATCGTCCCGCACACCGCCTCGGTCGATGACATCCTGGCGCGGCGGCCGAAGGCGATCATCCTGTCCGGCGGTCCGGCGAGCGTGTTCGAGCCCGGAGCGCCGGTCACCGATCCGGCCCTGTTCGGTATGGGCGTTCCGGTGTTCGGCATCTGTTACGGCTTCCAAGCGATGGCGCAGGCGCTCGGCGGCGAGGTGGCGAACACGGGGGGATCCGAGTTCGGCCGCACGACGCTGTCGGTTGTGCAGCCCGGCACGCTGCTGCGTGGACTTCCGTCCGCCCAGCAGGTGTGGATGAGCCACGGCAACGAGGTGACGCGGCCGCCCGAGGGCTTCACGGTCATCGCGTCCTCGGCCGGCGCGCCGGTCGCTGCCTTCGAGGACGTCGACCGCGGCCTGGCCGGCGTGCAGTTCCACCCCGAGGTCATGCACACCGAGCACGGGCAGGCCGTGTTGCGGCACTTCCTGTATGACATTGCCGGCGCACGCCCGACATGGACCGAGGCGAACATCATCGATGAGCAGGTCGCCTCGATCCGTTCGCAGGTCGGGGGAAAGCGAGCGATCTGTGGTCTGTCCGGTGGCGTCGACTCGGCGGTCGCCGCAGCGCTCGTGCAGCGTGCGATCGGCGATCAGCTGACCTGTGTGTTTGTCGATCACGGCCTGTTGCGAGCCGGTGAGGCCGAGCAGGTCGAGCGCGATTTCGTTGCGGCTACCGGGGTTCGGTTGAAGGTGGTCGACGCTGCCGGCCGGTTCCTCGACGCCCTGGCCGGGGTTGCCGACCCGGAGGAGAAGCGCAAGATCATCGGTCGCGAGTTCATCCGAGTGTTCGAAGCGGCTGCTCGCGATGTCGTCGCCGACGCGGGTGCTCACGGCGAGAGCGTCGAGTTCCTCGTACAGGGCACGCTGTACCCGGACGTCGTCGAATCGGGTGGCGGCACCGGCGCCGCGAACATCAAGAGCCACCACAACGTGGGAGGGCTCCCCGACGATCTGCAGTTCGCCTTGGTCGAGCCGCTGCGGTCCCTGTTCAAGGACGAGGTGCGGCGCGTCGGTGAGCAACTCGGACTGCCTGCCGAGATCGTCTGGCGCCAGCCCTTCCCTGGTCCCGGACTCGGCATCCGGATCGTCGGTTCCGTCACCGGCGAGCGGCTGGAGATTCTGCGCCGCGCCGATGCCATAGCGCGCGCTGAGTTGTCCGCGGCAGGCCTGGATCGCGACATCTGGCAATGTCCGGTGGTGTTACTCGCAGACGTGCGCTCCGTCGGTGTTCAGGGCGACGGTCGCACGTACGGACACCCGGTCGTGCTGCGTCCCGTCTCGTCCGAGGATGCGATGACTGCCGACTGGACGCGGGTGCCCTACGACGTGCTCGAGCGGATCTCGACCCGCATCACCAACGAGGTGCGTGAGGTCAACCGTGTCGTGCTGGACGTGACGTCCAAGCCACCCGGCACCATCGAGTGGGAATAGCGGTCAACATGACGATGCGGGCCACCTGCCGGTCCGCACGCCGGCAGGTGTCCCGCATCGAGCCCTGATCCCTCAGCGGTGTTCGACCGCGATGTCGCCGTCGGCGAGATGGACGTCGATCGTGATCGGTGCCCCCGTGGCGGTTGCGGGCGGCAGGATCGTCCGGTTGATGTTCGCGCCGCGTGAATGCCAGCCGCCGTCGACGTGATAGTCATGCCCGTCGACGGTGACGACACCGAAGTGGACGTTGGCGTTCACCGTTGCGTTCATCGTCGACGGCAGGATGATCCGCACCTGTCCCGCAGCGACGGTCACGTTCAGCGTGCGGGACGAGTCGATCGTGACGTTGCGCAGATCGAGGATGCCCTGGCCGAATGCGAGCCGATAGTTGGCGTCGAGATCGGTCACGGTGGTCGGCGTCCAGTCGCGCTGGCCGAAGCCGTCGTGCAATCGCGCACTCGAACCACCGAAGGCGATCAGTCCGAGGATCGACGCGACGATCAACGATGCCAGGGACCACGGCGTGCGGCGCAGCGCCATTCCGACGAGCAGGGTCGCGACGACGATGCCGAGCATCACCCAGAAGTACACGGGCAGCGCGATCCCGGTGCCGGCGTCGATGGCCGCCAAGACCGCAAGTGTCACCACGAGCACCGACAGCCCGGTGATGCGCACGGGGAAGGCACGCCGACGTCGCTGTCGGCTCGCCTCGCGCGCCTCCGACACCCACTGGCGGGTCTCGCCCATCCACTTCTGCCGGTTCGGATCGTCGGGCGTTGCCTGGTCCTTCGACAGGCTGACGCCCTCGTCGGCTGGGAACGATGCCGTGAGATCGCCGGGCGCCGTGCGGCGTCCACGCCTGCCGAAGATGGCGACGAGCACGATCACGACGACCATCACGGGGAAGAACGGCCCGGGCGCCCACCAGCTGAAGGCGACGGCCCACAGCAACAGGGCGGCCGCGGCGGCGACGATCCAGACCGGCACTCGCCGGCGGCGCAGCTCGCCCACGAACCGATCGATCGGCGCATTGCGGGTGCCCTGCTCAGGGATGGCGACCCACGCGAGCAGATAGGCCAGCACGCCGGCGCCGCCGAAGAACGCGGCTGTGGCGAACAGGACGCGGAACAGGACGGGGTCCACTCCGAAGTACTCGCCGAGGCCGCCCGCGACACCCGCTCCGACGCGGTCGGTGCGGCTGCGGCGCAGCAGGCGGCGCGCGAAGGGCGGGGGTGGTGGCGGTGGCGGGGGTGCGGCGGGTCCGAACGGGTCGGTCGAGGTCGTCATGCCGCAAGGGTGCCGCGGCGGCTGCCTCAGCCGCATCGGGATCGCCCCTGAAATGCACCCTGAACGTCACCCTCAGGGGTTGCCCCGATGCGGGCAGGCACCGCAGCCGGGATCATTGACCAGGTGACCACCGCCGCAGCCGCGCGCCGCCTGTACCGGCGGCCCGATCGCGGCATCGTCGGCGGGGTCGCCGCAGGTATCGCCGAGCACATCGGCGTCAGGGTTCGCCTGGTGCGGCTGCTCTTCATCCTGACGGCGATCGCGGGCGGCCTCGGTGTCGCTCTCTACGGCGCGTACTGGATCGTGCTGCCCACTGCCCCGGGAGCTCCCCGAAGCCGGATCCCGAGCTGGTTGGAGTACATCTTCGCCGCGCTCGCTGCGCTGCTGGCCATCATCGGCGTGGCCACCGCGACCCCGATCGGTGGCCTGTTCATCCCGACCCTGCTCGCCTGCCTGGGTGGCGCCCTCATCTGGCGGCAGGCCACCGACGCCGACCGGGGGCGGCTGCGGTCGATGTCGCGATCGTCGCTCGAGGCCCATCCGAGCCATCGTGCAGGTCGGCTGCGGATCGTGATCGGCGCCGCCCTCGTCGTGATCGGAGCGGTCATAGTCCTGGCGAGGACGAGCTTTCCCGCGGTGCGCGACGGTGTGTTGCTCATCGTGGTCACCGTCATCGGCATCGCGTTGCTCACCGGGCCGTGGTGGATGCGAATGGTGACCCAGCTCGGCGCCGAACGTAATGAGCGCATCCGTTCGCAGGAACGGGCAGACATCGCCGCGCACCTGCACGACTCGGTCCTGCAGACACTCGCGTTGATCCAGCGCAACGCAGCGTCACCCCGGGAGGTGGCACGGCTGGCCCGCGGGCAGGAACGCGAGCTGCGCAACCTGTTGTACGGAGACCGCGCCGCGACCGGCCAGCTCGCCGACGAGCTACGCCGGGTCGCTGCCGAGGTCGAGGACGCCTACGCGATCAGCGTCGAAGTCGTGGTGGTCGGGGACGCGCCCATGGCCGACACGCTCTCAGCGGCGACTGCGGCGGCACGCGAAGCGCTCGTCAATGCGGCCAAGCATGCCGGTGTCACCACGGTGTCGCTGTACGGAGAGGTCGAGACCGAAGCGGTCAGCATCTTCGTGAAGGACCGCGGTCGCGGCTTCGAACTCGGTACGGTTGCCGACGACCGTCAGGGTGTGCGTGGGTCGATCATCGGCCGTGTCGAACGGCACGGCGGCGCGGTGAAGCTGCGCAGCGAAGCAGGATACGGAACAGAGGTCGAGATCAGGATGCCGCGGTGACGGTTCGTACGGTGCTCGTCGACGATCACGCGATGTTCCGCTCCGGCGTGCGGGCCGAACTCGGCGCACGGGTGAGCGTGGTAGGCGAGGCCGGTTCGCCCGCCGACGCGATTCGTATCATCCGCGAGACCGCACCGGACGTGGTGCTGCTGGACGTGCACATGCCTGACGGCGGCGGATTGGCTGTCCTCGAAGCCATCGGTCCGGCGATGCCGGAAACCCGATTCCTGGCACTGTCGGTCTCCGATGCCGCCGAGGACGTCATCGCCTTGATCCGGGCCGGCGCGCGGGGTTACGTGACGAAGACGATCTCGGCCGACGATCTCGCCGACGCGATCCGCCGAGTGGCGGACGGCGATGTCGTGTTCAGCCCGCGGTTGGCCGGATTCGTCCTCGACGCGTTCAGGGACGCGCCCGTCGTACCGTCCGTCGACCCCGACTTCGACCAGTTGACACCGCGAGAGCGCGAGGTGCTACGGCTGCTCGCGCGCGGTTACGCCTACAAGGAGATCGCCGCCGAGCTGTTCATCTCGGTCAAGACCGTCGAGACGCACGCATCGAACGTGCTGCGCAAGCTGCAGCTGTCGAGCCGGCATCAGCTGACCCGCTGGGCAGCGGATCGTCGGATGATCTGAGCCTCAGCGAATCCCGCGGCAGACCTGCAACACGGCGTCGGCCAGGTGCGGTCCCTGCGCGCCGAGCGCATCTCGGTAGGCCTCGCGGATCACCCGTTCACGGCCGAGTTCGACACGGGCGCCACCGGAATTCATCCGAGCCGTCTGGATTCGGTGGGACAGTCGCGCGCGCTCGGCGATGAGCTGCACGATCGCCGCGTCGATCGCGTCGATCTGATTACGCAGCGTGGGAATGAGCGCGCCGGCCTCGGCGGCGGACTTCTCGGCGTTCTCGATAGCGGCGGTCATGTCGGATTCCTTTGAGTGGGGCGCCTCGCCCGCGGCCACCAGAACGACAAACGCCCCGGAGGCTCGTGGCCCGGGGCGTCGGATTGGTGAGTGATCAGCCAGTAACGACGGGCACCGAGCTGCGGTACCCGTAGAAAAACTCGTAGGCGGAGTGGAGCACGAGTCGATGGTGACAGACAAACCCGAGAAACGGCAACCCGGGCGGCATTGAGCGGGCTCCCGTTCGCGGGCGTCGGCCCCTTCCCTGACAGTGCCCGCACGTACCCTGATGAGGAGATGACGACCGACATCACCGGCCTCCTCGATGGCCTCAACACTCAGCAACGCGCGGCCGTCGTGCACGAGGGCGGCCCGCTGCTGATCGTCGCCGGCGCAGGCTCGGGCAAGACGCGGGTGCTCACCAACCGCATCGCCTACCTGCTGGCCGAGCGGGGTGCGCAACCGGGGCAGATCCTCGCCATCACCTTCACGAACAAGGCTGCGGGCGAGATGAAGGAACGCGTCGCGGCGCTCGTCGGACCGCGAGCGAAGGCGATGTGGGTGAGCACGTTCCACTCGATGTGCGTGCGCATCCTTCGTGCCGAAGCGAAGACGATCGGGCTGAAGCCATCGTTCTCCATCTATGACGCCGACGACTCCAAACGGCTGATGACGATGGTCGGCCGGGATCTTGATCTCGACCCGAAGCGCTACCCCGCTCGCAGCCTGTCGGCACAGGTCAGCAACATGAAGAACGAGCTGGTCACACCGCAGGCGTGGGCCGACAAGGCGAGCAATGCCCACGAGAAGGTGCTCGCCGACGCCTACACCCGGTACCAGCGACGCCTCGCCGAGGCGCACGCCCTGGATTTCGACGATCTCATCATGACGACGGTTCGGTTGTTGCAGGACCACGCCGACGTCGCCGAGCACTACCTGCGCCGGTTTCGCCACGTCCTCGTCGACGAGTACCAGGACACCAACCATGCCCAGTACGCCCTCGTCAGGGAGCTGACGCAGCCTGTCGAGAGCGTGGGGCAGGCAGAGTTGGCCGTCGTGGGCGACGCCGACCAGTCGATCTATGCCTTCCGCGGCGCGACGATCCGCAACATCCTCGAGTTCGAGCGGGACTACCCCAACGCGACGACGATCCTCCTGGAGCAGAACTATCGGTCCACACAGACGATCCTCAACGCCGCGAACTCGGTGATCGCCCGCAATCCCGATCGCAAGCCGAAGAATCTGTGGTCCGAGGCCGGGGCGGGTGAGCCGATCGTCGGGTACGTCGCGGAGAACGAGCACGACGAGGGTGCGTGGGTGGCGCAGCGCATCGACGAACTCTCCGACGAGCACGGCGTCAAGGCCTCCGACGTCGCAGTGTTCTACCGGACCAATGCGCAGTCACGGGTGTTCGAAGAGGTATTCATCAGGGTCGGCATGCCGTATAAGGTCGTCGGTGGCGTCCGGTTCTACGAGCGGCGTGAGATCCGCGATGCCCTGGCCTACCTGCGCGTGATCGCGAATGCCGACGACGTTGTCAGCCTGCGCCGCATCCTCAACACACCCCGGCGCGGCATCGGTGATCGCGCAGAGGCGTGTATCGAGACGCTTGCCGAACGCGAGCGCGTCTCCTTCGGCGCCGCGCTCGAACGGGCCGATGAGGCGTACCTGGCTCCCCGGTCACTGAACGCGGTGCGTGATTTCGTCGCCATGCTCACCGCATTGCGTGCCGTGGCTGCCGGACCGGACGGCACGCCCAGCTCGATCCTCGAGGCCGTGCTCGATCGCACCGGATACCTGCGCGAGCTCGAAGCCAGCCGCGACCCTCAGGACGAGGGCCGTGTCGACAACCTTCGAGAGCTGGTGAGCGTCGCTCGGGAATTCGAGGAGCAGCGAGCGGGAACCGACGAGGCGACGTCGCTGGATTCGTTCCTTGAGCAGGTGTCCCTCGTTGCTGACGCCGACACGGTGCCCGATGCCAGCGGTGGAGTGGTCACGCTGATGACCCTGCACACCGCCAAGGGTCTGGAGTTCCCCGTCGTGTTCCTCACCGGGATGGAGGACGGGATCTTCCCGCACATGCGCTCCCTGGGTGACCCCGCCGAGATGGCCGAGGAGCGCCGTCTCGCCTACGTCGGAATCACGCGCGCCCGCGAACGCCTCTACCTGTCCCGCGCCCTCGCCCGCTCTGCATGGGGAGCGCCGTCCTGGAATCCGCCATCGCGGTTCCTGGACGAGATCCCGGGGGAGCTGGCCGTCTGGACCGGCGCCGTCGACCGTCAGCCGTTCGTCGGCGGTTACGGCGATGACGGGCCGAATCGGTACGCCGATCACGGCTACCGAGCGGCCGTGGGCTCACGGCGCAGCGCGCAGGAGGAGTTGGCCTCGTCCCGCCTCGCATCAGGCCGGGGTCTGCGCGGCGGTGCCGGCAACAGGGCAATTCCTTCACTCGATCCGGGAGACCGCGTGACCCACGACGCGTGGGGGCTGGGGACAGTCGTCGCGACACGGGGTGCCGGCGACGGATCGCAGGCGCAGATCGATTTCGGCACCGCAGGGCTGAAGTGGCTGATGCTGCGCTACGCGCCGGTACACAAGCTCTGACTCCCTACCGTGACTTGCCGGGGCCGAGCGGCTTGCACGCTGCCGACGGGCCGGCGTAGTTCGGCGAGCGCAGAACGACGAACGACCCGGCGCGCAGCACTTCCTGATAACCGTTGAACAGCGCCTGTCCGTACACCGCGGACGGTTTGGGCGCGGGCGGGTTGCCGCCTGTATCGGGTGCGAAGAAATCGATGGCAATGAAGTCCGGGTCGGGTGTCTTCGCCTGGGGAACCGTCGTCCAGTCGCGGCCTGTCAGGTGCGGCACCAGGTGGTTGTCGGCCGCGATGCACACGTTCGCAGGCAGCCACGAGACCACCCGCTCGGCCGACCGCACCCAGTCCTGGGGTTGATGGGCGTAGGCCTTGCGCAGCGAGGTCAGCGGCACGACCTTCACGTTGTCGCCGATCACGATGAGCAGCACCGGCGTGAGGACGAGCACCGCGGCGAGTGCCCGCCGGGCCATGATGTCGCGCCGCGTGCGGTCGAACATGCCGAAGCGGGCAGCGCCATCGACCATCGCCAGCGTCAACACCAGCCAGGGCAGCGCGTTGTAGTGAAAGGTCGGCGTCCAGAGGTTGGGCCGGGAGTTGAAGAATCGCTCGGCGAACAACGGCAGGGTGAGCAGCGCATAGGGCGAGCGAAGCGGCAGCAGCGCGAACGGCACGAGGAGCCAGCCGAGAGTCCGCGCCTTGATCGACGGTGTGAAGAACACGTCGATGGCATGCCAGGGGCGCGTGAGGATGTTGCCGATGGCGGAAGGCACACTCGGGCCGAGTGAGCCGAACTGGTTGCCGTAGCTGAAATCATGTCCGGCCGCGAAGTGTGGGATGACCACGGACGTCGTCACGACATACATGGCGACGCCTGTCGCGACCATCGCGATGCCGATACGAGCTTTGCCTCGACGTTGCGCGATGATCAGCGCGCCGACGATCGCGACAAGCATTCCCATGTCTTCCCGAACCAGTAACAGCAACCCGCACCAGAGGAGCAGCCGGCGGTCGTCGCGCCGATCGAGTGCATCGATGGCGAGTGCTGCGAGCGGCGTCGCGAATGCCACCTCGTGGAAGTCGAAGTCGATCAGTCCCTGCAATGGCCACCCGAAGCCGTAGGCCGCGGCGATCAGCAGTGACAACCCCTGACCGGCCCGCCGCCGGGTGAATCGGTACACCACCGGGATCGACGCCGCAGTCAGCACCGCCTGCGCGATGAGCAGCATCCCGACGTTGTCCCAGAGCCAGTACAGGGGAGCCAGGATGGCGATGATCGGGTGGAAATGGTCGCCGAAGATGTTGTAGCCAGCGCCTTTGAGCGGAACCATCGGCGCCTTGAAATGCGCGTAGGCCCGGACGGCCTGGTCGAAGATGCCGAGGTCGTAGCCCGTGGTGAGGTATCGGGCCTGGTCGGCAAATGCGTGGTAGAGGTAGAAGGCGAGAGCGCCGACCGTGATGACCGCGATTCCCGTGTACTGCCGCACGGCCGAACTCGTCGGCGGGGCCGCGCCGGGGTTGGCCGTCGTCGTGGCGGCGACCAGGCCGGCGTCCTTCACCGGCTGATTCTCCCACGCGATCAGTGGTGATCCGGCCGCTCGCGCCAACTCCCACCTGCCGCGAATTGGGCCCAGAAGGCCCGGCGTCCTACGCTTTCCTGCGTGCCCGACCGCATCCGCATCGTCATCGCCAAGCCCGGGCTGGACGGGCACGACCGGGGCGCGAAGATCATCGCCCGGGCGCTGCGCGACGCCGGCATGGAGGTCGTCTACACCGGCCTGCACCAAACGCCCGAGCAGATCGTTCAGACGGTCATCCAGGAGGACGCCGATGCGGTCGGCCTCTCCGTCCTCTCAGGCGCCCATATGACGCTGTTCACCAAGGTGATGCAGTTGCTGGAGGGCAACGGCGTCTCGGACGTCGTCGTGTTCGGTGGGGGGATCATCCCCGAGCCGGACATCCCCGCTCTCGAGGAGCTCGGCGTCGCCAAGATATTCACGCCGGGGGCCGGACTCGAAGACATCGTCAGCTGGGTTCGCGATCACGTCGGCGCTCCGTGAAACCGGTCTCAGAGCCGGGGTCCGGCCGCCGTCGCTGACCTAGGCTCGCTTCGGCGTCCCACCCTCGAGAAACGGACGAATACCCGTGGACCTGTTCGAGTACCAGGCAAAGCAGCTGTTCCAGAAGTACGACGTGCCGGTGAGTCTCGGCGAGGTCGCGACCACTCCTGAGCAAGCGAGGGCCATCGCGGAGCGGCTCGGCGGTGTCACTGTCGTCAAGGCGCAGGTGAAGATCGGGGGCCGCGGCAAGGCAGGCGGCGTCAAGGTGGCGAAGACACCCGATGACGCCGCGTCGGCCGCCGAGCAGATCCTCGGCATGGACATCAAGGGCCACACGGTGCACCGCGTGCTCGTCGATCCGGGAGCCCAGATCGAGGAGGAGTACTACGTCTCCTACCTCCTCGATCGCGCCAACCGCACCTTCCTGGCGATGGCGTCGTACGAGGGGGGCATGGAGATCGAGCAGCTCGCGGTCGAACGGCCCGATGCGCTCGCCAAGATCCCGGTCGACGCGATCGCCGGCGTCGACGAGGCGAAGGCACGCGAGATCGTGGCTGCTGCACGCTTCCCCGCCGAGGTCGCGGACAAGGTCGTGCATGTTCTCGTGAAGTTGTGGGAGGCGTTCGTCGGATCCGACGCCACCCTGGTCGAGGTCAACCCGCTCGCCAGGGTCGCCTCCGGCGACGTCGCCGCGCTCGACGGCAAGGTCACCCTCGACGACAACGCGAACTTCCGTCAGCCGGGCAACGCCGAGCTGGTCGACGTGGCGGCTGCGGATCCGCTGGAGCAGAAGGCGAAGGAGAAACACCTCAACTACGTCAAGCTCGACGGGGAGGTAGGCATCATCGGCAACGGAGCGGGACTCGTGATGTCCACGCTGGACGTGGTCGCCTATGCCGGTGAGCGGCATGGTGGTGTCAAGCCGGCCAACTTCCTCGACATCGGCGGCGGCGCGTCGGCGCAGGTGATGGCCGACGGACTCGACATCATCCTGAACGACCCGTCGGTGCGTTCGGTGTTCGTGAATGTCTTCGGCGGGATCACGGCGTGCGACGCCGTGGCCAACGGCATCGTCGGCGCGCTCGATCTGCTCGGTGACGAGGCCAGCAAGCCGCTCGTCGTCCGCCTGGACGGGAACAACGTCGTCGAGGGGCGCCGCATCCTCACGGAGCGGGCGCACCCGCTCGTGACCCTCGTCGACACGATGGACGCCGCAGCCGACAAGGCCGCCGACCTCGCGAACAGTGGAGTCTGATCATGGCTATCTTCATCGACGAGAACTCGAAGATCATCGTCCAGGGCATCACCGGCGGTGAGGGCACCAAGCACACCAAACGGATGCTCGCATCGGGTGCGCAGGTCGTCGGCGGCGTCAACGCCCGCAAGGCCGGTACGAAGGTCGACTTCGACGGCACCGTGCTTCCCGTCTTCGGTTCCGTTGCCGAAGCGATGGGTGAGACGGGTGCGAACGTCACGGTCGGTTTCGTGCCGCCCGCGTTCACGAAGGACTCTGTGATCGAAGCGATCGATGCCGAGATCCCGCTGGCTGTCGTCATCACCGAAGGGGTAGCGGTGCACGACAGCGCGAGCTTCTGGGCGTACGCCAACAGCAGTGCCAAGGCCGGGATCACCCGAATCATCGGCCCGAACTGCCCAGGCCTCATCAGCCCCGGCAAGTCCAACGCCGGCATCATTCCGGCCGACATCACCGGCCCGGGCCGCATCGGCCTGGTGTCGAAGTCGGGAACGCTGACCTACCAGATGATGTTCGAGCTTCGTGACTTCGGCTTCTCGACGGCCGTGGGCATCGGCGGCGATCCCATCATCGGGACGACGCACATCGACTGCCTGGAAGCGTTCCAGAACGACCCCGATACGGATGCGATCGTGATGATCGGCGAAATCGGCGGCGACGCCGAGGAGCGGGCAGCTGCGTACATCCAGGAGCACGTCACCAAGCCCGTCGTCGGCTACGTCGCGGGATTCACCGCGCCGGAGGGCAAGACGATGGGGCACGCGGGGGCCATCGTGTCCGGGTCCTCGGGCACCGCTCAAGCCAAGAAGGAAGCGCTCGAAGCGGCGGGCGTGCGGGTTGGCAAGACACCCAGCGCGACCGCCCAGCTGATGCGCGAGGTCCTCGGCGGTTAGCCTTCGGGCACCGACGATCACCGAGTATCAGGCGGGGCCACACGTCAAGCGGATACCCGGATATTGCGTGTTCATGGTGGGCAGACCGGGCCAGGAGCGCTAGCTTCTCCCTGAGAGGTCCCCAAGAACGACGAGGAGCACGCTGATGACGTTCCAGCCGCCGCCCCCACCGCCGCCCCCGCCGGGTGGCCCACCCGCCCCACCGCCTCCTCCGCCCGGCGCACCGCCGCCGCCGCCCCCTGGTGGGGGATACAACCCGCCGCCCGGTGGCGGATACGGTCCGCCCTCCGGTGGCGGAGGCGGCGCCTTCGATCCCAAGAGCGTCAATCCGCTCGACTGGGCGATCCTCGGCGTCGGCCTGCTCACGCTGATCTTCTCGTGGTTCGGCGTTTACAAGTTCAGCAGCAACGTCTTGGCGTCGCAGAGTTACAGCGCCTGGCATGACGTTTTCGGTGGCGGGTTCCTCGCCTGGATAGGCATGGTCTTCGCCGTTCTTGGCACCGCCGCCCTCGCCGTTTTACTCTTCGCGCCGCGGGTCGCGCTGCCGATGCCGGCGCGCGCACTGGCATTCCTCGGCTTCGCCCTGGGGTTCCTGTGCGAGCTTCTGGCGATCTTCATCCATCCGAAGTTCGCGAGTCAGTCCACCAGCATCTTGGGCCAGAGGTATCACGCGAGCTTCGGGCACGGCTTCAGTTTCTGGGTCCTGCTGATCCTGACCGCCGCTGGAACTGTCCTTGCGCTGATGCGAGCCCAGCAGACCGGCACGAACCTTCCCGGTCCGATGGGCAGCCTGCCGAAGATCGGCCGCTGACCCACTAGCGCTAACCGAAGGGCCGGGACACGGAACGTCCCGGCCCTTCGGCGTGTCTGGACGAATCGGCGGTCCTCGTTTGCCAGCCTGGGGTCATGG